>JAJDVG010000018.1 GCA_022826245.1 Gammaproteobacteria bacterium | reverse complement strand
TCGACAAACGGTGCGTAAATCTGTTCAGGAAGACTTTCGTCGATGGTCGGCAGATCGTACTCGAGCGTGCCGGCGCCCGCCGCAAACGTGCGCGCAAGACCGTCGAAGTAGTCGCGCCAGTCCGCGGGTTCGAGCGACACGCCGGCGAACCGCTCGCGCTCGCTCAGGTAATCGCGCTCGAAACGCGGGAGATGCTCGTCGATCTGCTCACGGCGCTTGCGCCGCGTCGCGAGCTCCGCGATCGGGTAACTGCGCGCGCTGTTCCAGTAGTCCCGGAAACTCTGCTGCACTTCGCCGACGATCGGCCCGGCCGCCATGATGTCGAGATCGTTCTGAACGAATCTGTCGTAGAGCCCGAAGTACCTGTTGCCGATATTTCTGCCGCCGATGATCGCGAATCGGCCATCGGCGAGGACCGTCTTGATGTGCATCCGATGATTGAGTCTGTCGCCCTGGAAGATGAACTCGACGACACGGCCCGGCCGCGAACGCGAGGCCCACGGATTGAATGTGCGGACTTCGATGAGCGGATGATTGTCGAGTGCCGCGTACTCATCGTCCTTGCCGGCAACCGTAAGGTCGTCGATAAGCAGGCGAACCCGTACTCCGCGGTCGGCGGCGTGAATCAAGCGGCGGAACAGCAAACGGCCCGAGGCGTCGGGCTCCCAGATGAAGTACTGAATGTCGAGTGTGGAGGTGGCCTCGTCGACGAGTGCGAGCCGGGACGACAGGGCAAAGTCGGCCGTGTCGACGAGCCAGTAGGCCGACTCCTCCGGATCGAGTTCCGACTGGATTCGATCCCCGTATTCCTGCAGGACACCGTATCGTGACGGCGGTACCGGCGTGTCCGTCCCGCTGCGATGCTCCAGCGGCGCCAGCGCGCAGCCGCAGAGCAGCACCGCCGCAAGCACGGCTGCCGCAGCGAGGCCGTTCCCTGATCCTTTGATGATCCGCAACATTCGTTCCCTGGATTCGCCAGCCGCCGCCGCAACTGACAGGTCTTTGTTACGTGTCTATACTACGCCAGCCTCGGAGCAATCCGGTTTTTTTGGGCACCAGGCGCCTGCTGCCGGCCGGCGTCCTTCACACGGAATTCGGGAGTAGAAATGGCCACGGAGAATCGCAATCTTTTCGTCGGAGGCAACTGGACCGACGCCGCGGGCGGCAAGCAGTTTCCCGTCTACAGTCCGGCGAGCGGAGAAGTCTGGTCGAGCGTCGCCGATGGTACGCGCGCCGATGCGCGAGCCGCCATCGAAGCCGCACGCGAGGCCTATCCGGCCTGGTCCGGAATGTCGCACTCGCAGCGAGCGCGAATCATCCACAAGGTCGGCGACATCCTCGAGGCTCGGGCGAAGGAGTTTCAGGAGATTCTCATCGACGAGAGCGGCTCCTGGGTCGGCAAGGGCATGTTCGAGACCTATTACAGCTCGGGCGTGTTCCGCGCCGCTGCCGCGGCCGCCTACCAGGTCAACGGCGAGATACTGCCGTCGGAATACGGCAAGCTCAGCCTCGTCGTTCGCGAACCGCTCGGCGTGGTCTCAGTGATTTCACCGTGGAATTTCCCGATGATCCTGTCCTCGCGCGGGTTCGCTCCGGCGCTTGCGGTCGGCAACTGCGTGGTGCTTAAGCCCTCCGAAGAAACGCCGATCGCAGGCGGCATCGTGTTTGCGGAGATGCTCGAGGAAGCCGGCGTACCGCCCGGCGTCTTCAACGTCGTCACCTGTTCGCGGGACAACGTTGCCGAGGTCGGCGACGAACTCATTTCGAATCCCGCCGTCCAGGGCGTGAGCTTTACCGGCTCAACGGCAGTCGGCCGCCAGATCGCGGCCCAGGCCGGCGGACTGCTCAAGAAGTGCTGCCTCGAACTCGGCGGCAAGGATGCCCTGGTCGTTCTCGCCGACGCCGACATGGAACGTGCGGTCAACGCTGCGACGTTCGGCTCGTTCATGCACAACGGCCAGATCTGCATGTCCGTCGAGCGCGTCATCGTCGACCGGGCCATTGCCGACGAGTTTACGGACAAGCTCGTCGCGAACACCTCGAAGCTCAACGTTGGCGACCCGCGCGAACTCCCGAATTGCATCGGTCCGCTCATCAACCAGAAGCAGGCCGACAAGATCCGCGCGCAGGTCGACGACGCCGTGGCGCAGGGCGCCGAGGTCCTGTGCGGCGGCGGGAACGACGGACTCTTCTTCGAGCCGACGGTACTCGGCAGCGTCACCCGCGACATGCGGATTTTTCGCGAGGAGACATTCGGCCCGGTGGCGCCGGTCATCGTCGCCGACGGGGTCGACGACGCGGTCGAGATCGCCAACGACTCCGACTACGGGCTTTCCGCCGGCATCATCACCCGCGACGAGGAACGGGGACTCGCCGTCGCCCGGCAGCTTCGCACGGGCATGGCGCACGTCAACGACTGCTCGGTGCACGACGAGCCGCACGTGCCGTTCGGCGGCATCGGCGCCAGCGGCCTCGGTCGCCACGGCGGCCGCCAGGGCATCGACACCTTTACCGAAACGCGCTGGATCACGCTCGAACGCGGCGCGCGTCAGTATCCGCCGCCGTTCCTGATGAACCCGCCAGGTCAATAGGAGTTAGGCGCAGCCAATACCATCGCTTATACTCGCGCTGATTCGGCGGGCGCCGCTGGCGGCACCGACAGTTTTCAGGGAGACAATAACGATGACAAGAAAAGTTGTTGACACGATCCTTCCGACGACCATGGTCGGATCCTATCCGCGTCCCCAATGGTTCCAACAGCAATTGCTGGGGCGCGACATCCGCTCCGCCTTCAAGGAGGTGGCCCACGAGGAAACCTTTACCGATGCCGTCGCGGCCGTAATCCGCGACCAGGAAGAGGCCGGGCTCGACGTCGTGACTGACGGCAACATGTGGTACGACGACTACGTCGGCGTCATCGGCTCCTTCTGCTGGTACCTCTACGAGCGTATTCCGGGCTTCGAACCGTCGCGCAATCCGCATCCCTCGGGCGTCGGCCAGGATCCGAGCCAGGGCAAGGCGATCCTCGACGACTGGGGCGGCGTCATCAACAACGGGCCGGTCGACGGCTCGCCCGACACGCTGCGCTGGACGGACCTCTACGCGATGGCCGCGAAGTTCACGAACGCCCCGGTCAAGGTTTCGATCGGCGCCGGGCCCGCCAACCTCGCCTGGCACGTCTATTTCAACGAGGATTCGTACTACAAGAGCCCGAAAGACCTCACGTTCGCGCTGGCGCCGATCTTCAACAAGGAAATGAAGGATATCGTCGCGCTCGGCGCAAAGTACCTGCAGATCGAGGACCTCGGCGCATGGCTGCCGCTGTTCACCCAGAACCTTGACGATTACAAGTGGATCCGCGAGAGCATCGAAATGATGTGCGACGGCGTGGATGCCAAGATCGGCTGGCACTTCTGCTTCGGTAACGCCTGGGGCAACGACATCCTGAGCTCGAGCTTTCCCGAGGGGTACCAGACCGTTCTGCCGCACTTCTTCGGCACCGAAGGCGTCGACGAGTTCGTGCTCGACTATGCGAACCGCGAAATGGACGGTGTGGACTTCCTCGCAAACCTGCCGAGCGACACCGGCGTGCAGGTTGGAGTCCTCGACATCCGCAGCAACATGATCGATACGCCGGCCATGGTTGCCGATCGCACGCGCAAGGTGCTCGAGCACGTCTCGCCCGAGCAGGTGACGCTGAGCACCGACTGCGGCCTCAAGCCGCTGTCGCGCATGGTCGCGAAGATGAAACTCGAGAACCTGGCCGAAGGCGCGGCCATCGTTCGCAAGGAAATCGGCGCCGGCTAGCCTGTGACGACAATCCGGGCGGACGTCAAGCGTTCCGGCTGACCCCCGGTCGGTCCGCGCGTTCGCCGGACACAGTCTGGTCCGACCCATTCGGCAGGCCCATTCGGCCTGCCGAGTTTTTTTGCGCGGCTGAAATACGCCGGAGAAAGCGATGGGTGTTCGTGGCCGTACGCCACGGCCAGGCTTGTGCCGCTACGACAGCCCGACAATATTGCCGGCGTCGTCGATGTCGATGCGGTTGGCGGCGGGCCGTCTCGGCAAGCCCGGCATCGTCATGATGTCGCCCGTCAATGCGACCATGAATCCGACGCCGGCCGAAAGATAGGCGTCCCGGATCGTGCACACGTGGCCGGATGGGGCGCCGCGCAGCTTGGGGTCCGTCGAGAACGAATATTGCGTCTTGGCGACGCAGACCGGGAAATGCCCGAAGCCCTGCTCCTGGAAACTCTCGATCTTCTTGCGTACGGCGGGCGTCGCGCTGAGCTCGCCGGCATGGTAGATGTTCCAGGCGACCTTCTCGAGCTTCTCCCAGAGCGTGTCGTTGTCCTCGTACACGAATTTCAGTTCAGGCGTATCGCGCCCGTCGACGGTGGCCGCCACCGCATTGGCCAGATCCACGGCGCCGGCCGCGCCGCCCCTGGCGAAGTGGTCGGCCATGACGGCCTCGACCCCCTGCCCGGCCATGTGCGCGATAATCGCGTCGATCTCCGCCGTCGTGTCGCTCGCGAAACGGTTGACCGCCACGACCACCGGCAGCCCGTAGTTGTCGCGAATGTTCGCGACGTGACGGTCCAGGTTGGCTGCACCCTTGATCAGGGCCTCGACGTTCTCGTCATTGAGGTCCCCGAGCTCGACGCCGCCTGAGTACTTCAGCGCGCGGATCGTCGCCACGAGCACGACGGCGGACGGGCGCAGTCCCGTGAGCCGGCACTTGATGTCGAGGAACTTCTCCGCGCCCAGGTCGGCGCCGAAGCCGGCTTCCGTGATGACGTAGTCCGCGAGCTTGAGCGCGGTCTTCGTGGCGAGCGCCGAATTGCAGCCGTGCGCGATGTTCGCGAACGGCCCGCCATGAACGAACGTCGGCGTGTGCTCGAGCGTCTGTACGAGGTTCGGATTGATCGCGTCGCGCATGAGCACGGTCATGGCGCCGTGGGCGCCGAGGTCGCCGGCGACGATCGGCTTTCGCTCGCGCGTGTAGCCGACGATGATCCTGCCGAAGCGCTCGCGCATGTCCGCAAGCGATGTCGACAGGCACAGGATCGCCATGATTTCAGAGGCGACGGTGATGTCGTAGCCGGTCTCGCGCGGCACGCCGTTGGCGACGCCGCCCAGGCTCACGACGACCTTCCTGAGCGCACGGTCGTTCATGTCGACGACTCGGCGCCACATCGGCCGCCGGACGTCGAAGCCGAGCGCATTGCCCTGATGGACGTGGTTGTCGACCATCGCCGCGAGCAGGTTGTGGGCCGCGCTGATCGCGTGAAAGTCGCCGGTGAAGTGCAGGTTGATGTCGTCCATCGGCGCGACCTGGGCGTAACCGCCGCCCGCGCCGCCGCCCTTCATGCCGAAACACGGCCCGAGAGACGGCTCACGCACGCAGACCATCGTCTTCTTGCCGACACTGTTGAGCGCATCGGCGAGCCCGATCGTCGTCGTCGTCTTGCCTTCGCCGGCGGGCGTCGGCGTCACGGCCGTAACCAGAATCAGCTTGCCGTCGGGCCGCGATTCGAGTTCGTTGACAAGCTGCGGCGACAGCTTGGCCTTGTAGTGGCCATACGGCTCGAGGTCGGCCGGATCGAGTCCAAGCCGGCTTTGCGCCAGGTCCAGTACACGTTCGAGCCGCGTATTTCGGGCGATAGTGATGTCGTCGTCCATTCCGGATCAATCCTCTGATTCGCTTGCCAAGTGTTCCCGAGCCGGATATGCGGGAGCGTCACAGCGGCCGCGACGGGGGAATCGCCCCGCCGTGCCGCCCCCGCAGGACATCGAGGGCCAACTTCTCCGCGGGCTGGTCTTCAATAGCGGTAGTGCTCGGCCTTGTAGGGACCGTCGACCGGTACGCCGAGGTAGTCGGCCTGGTACTGGCTCAGGGTCTCGAGCTTGACGCCGAGCTTCTCCAGGTGCAGCCGGGCCACCTTCTCGTCGAGCTGCTTCGGCAGCACGTACACGCCGATTTCATACTTCTCGGGATTCGCATACAGCTCGATCTGCGCGAGCGTCTGGTTCGTGAAGCTGCTCGACATCACGAAGCTCGGATGACCCGTCGCGCAGCCCAGGTTCACGAGCCGTCCTTCGGCAAGCAGGATGATGCTCCTGCCGTCGGGGAACGTGACCTTGTCGACCTGCTCCTTGACGTTCTCCCACTGGTACTTCCTGAGCTTCTCGACCTCGATTTCGTTGTCGAAGTGGCCGATGTTGCAGACGATGGCATTGTGCTTCATCTTGAGCATGTGCTCTTCGGTGATCACGTCGACGCAGCCGGTCGTCGTGACGAAGACTTCGCCGAGCCCGCAGGCCTCGTCCATGGTCATGACCTCGTAACCTTCCATCGCCGCCTGCAATGCGCAGATCGGATCGACCTCGGTCACGATGACCCGCGCCGACTGGGCGCGCAGCGACTGCGCGGAACCCTTGCCGACATCGCCGTAACCGGCGACGACCGCGACTTTGCCCGCAAGCATCACGTCGGTGGCCCGATTGATGCCGTCGACGAGCGAGTGCCGGCAACCGTAGAGGTTGTCGAACTTGGACTTCGTGACCGAATCGTTGACGTTGATCGCCGGAAACAACAGCTCGCCGCGCCCGTGCATCTGGTAGAGCCTGTGAACGCCGGTCGTGGTTTCCTCGGAGACGCCCTTGATCTCGGCGGGCATGCGCCTGAAGCGCTCCGGATCCTGCGCGATCGATCGCTTGACCTGCGCGAGCAATATGCGTTCTTCTTCGCTGCCGGGCGCCTTGTCGAGCACGGACGGATCTTCGAGCGCCTGCACGGCCAGGTGGACGAACAACGTCGCGTCGCCGCCGTCGTCGAGAATCATGTTCGGGCCCTGACTGTTGCCCCAGTCGAGCGTCCGGTCGATGAACTCCCAGTACTCCTCGAGCGTTTCGCCCTTGTAGGCGAACACGGGCGTTCCGGTCGCGGCGATCGCCGCGGCGGCATGATCCTGCGTCGAGAAAACGTTGCAGCTCGCCCAGCGGATCCTGGCGCCGAGCGCCTGCAGCGTTTCGATCAACACGGCGGTCTGGATCGTCATGTGCAGCGAGCCGGTGATGCGCGCGCCGGCAAGCGGCTGCGCCGCCGCATACTCTTCGCGCGTCGCCATCAGGCCGGGCATCTCGTGCTCGGCCAGTTCGATTTCCCGCCGGCCCCAGGAAGCCAGGGAAATGTCCTTGACGTAGTAGTCGTTGGCGGTCGCCTCGGCGGCCAGTGCTTCATTACTCATTGGATTCTCTCTCACTCCAGTTAGATCGACCGGCCGAAGCTGGTCTTGAATCGTTGTTCGAACTCGTCCCTAGCGAACGTGTGGTTCTGCGTGCCGTGGCGCTCGATCTTGATCGCGCCCATCAGGCTCGCGATGCGGCCCGTGGTCTCCCAGTCGAGACCGTGCATGAGCCCGTAGAGCAGCCCCGCGCGATAAGCGTCGCCGCAGCCGGTCGGATCCTCGATCGACTCCGGTTGCGCCGTCGGGATCTCGAACTGCTCGCCGTCCGTGAAGATCAGCGAACCGTCTCCGCCGCGGGTGACGATCAGCGCTTCGGTCCGGCGGGTGACGGCCGCGACGTCCCAGCCGGTGCGGTCCTTGAGCAACTGCCACTCGTAGTCATTGACCGTGACCCAGGTGCTCTGTTCCACGAAGGTGCGCAGATCGTCGCCGTCGAACATCGGCATGCCCTGACCGGGATCGAATATGAACGGGATGCCGGCTTCGGCGAACTGCTCCGCATGCTCGATCATTCCCGCGCGTCCGTCCGGCGAGACCGTGCCGATCGTGACGCCCTCGGCATCGCCGACCCGGTTGAGCTCGGACCGGTTCATGGCGCCCGGGTGAAACGCCGTGATCTGGTTGTCGTCGAGATCGGTCGTGATGAACGCTTGAGCCGTGAAGATATCGTCGAGCACGCGAACGTGATCGAGACGGACGTCGTGGTTCTCGAGCCATCGCCGATAGGGACCGAAGTCCTGGCCGACGGTGGCCATGGGCAGCGGATCCTCGCCGAGGAGCCTGAGGTTGTAGGCGATGTTCGTCGCGCAACCGCCGAACTCCCGGCGAAGCTGCGGTACGAGGAAAGCAACGTTCAGGATATGGATCTTGTCCGGCAGGATGTGATTCTTGAACGAATCCTCGAACACCATGATGTTGTCGTAGGCGGCAGAGCCACAAATCAGCGCTGACATGCTTCTCCCTCGTCGTTCCCGATGCGTGCCGCGGCCGTCGCTCAGGCGGCGTCGCTTTTCAGCGCCTCGGCCTTGTCCGTCGCTTCCCAACTGAACTCGTCGCGCCCGAAGTGCCCGTAGGCCGCCGTGGGGCGGAAAATGGGCTTGAGCAGGTCGAGCATCGACATGATGCCGTACGGCCTGAGGTCGAAGTGCGCGTTGATGGCCGCGACGATCCGGTCCTCCGGTACCTTGTTGCTTCCGAAGGTCTCGACCGAAACCGAGGTCGGCTCCGCCACGCCGATCGCATACGAAACCTGCACCTCGCAGCGGTCGGCGAGCCCGGCCGCAACCACGTTCTTGGCCACGTAGCGCGCGGCGTACGCTGCCGACCGGTCGACCTTGGACGGATCCTTGCCCGAAAACGCGCCGCCGCCGTGACGGGCCATGCCGCCGTAGGTGTCGACGATGATCTTGCGCCCGGTCAGGCCGCAGTCGCCCATCGGCCCGCCGATGACGAAACGTCCGGTCGGGTTGATGTGGTACTTCGTGTCCGCCGTGATCCACTTCTCCGGCAGCACCGGCTTGATCACGAGTTCCATGATCGCCTCGTGGAGGTCCGCCTCGGAGATGTCGGGGCTGTGCTGCGTGGAGAGCACGACCGCCTCGATACCGACGGGCCGGTCGTTCTCGTAGCGGAACGTCAGTTGGCTCTTGGCGTCGGGACGGGCCCAATCGAGCTGGCCGGCCTTCCGGAGTTCCGCGTGCTTCTCGAGCAGCAGGTGCGAGTAGATGATCGGGGCGGGCATGAGGGTCGGCGTCTCGTTCGTGGCGTAGCCGAACATGAGGCCCTGGTCGCCGGCGCCCTGCTCTTCCGGAGCGGACCGATCAACGCCCTGAGCGATGTCGCCCGACTGCTTGCCGAGACCGTTGATGACGGCGCAGGTGTGCCCATCGAAGCCCTTGTCCGAGTGGTCGTAGCCGATGTCGATGACGACGTTGCGCACGACTTCCTCGGTTTCTATCGTCGCGTTGCTCGTGATCTCGCCCGCGACCATGACCAGCCCGGTCTTCGTCAGCGTTTCGCAGGCCACGCGGCTTGCCGGATCCTGCCCGATGTAGGCATCGAGGATCGCGTCGGACACCTGATCCGCGATCTTGTCCGGATGCCCTTCGGACACCGACTCCGATGTAAACAAATATGATCTGCTCATTGTCCTGGTCTCTCTGTGATGGTTCTGATTGGGAACTGGTGGCGCAAGGCAATACCGAAGCGGCGGTTCAGGACCGCGTGACCCTGAAGCCGCTGCCGCCATGGGTAAGTTCGAATCGGCCGTCAAGCACGGCATTTGCCCAGTTAGCCGTCTTGACGACGCCGCCGAATGCGAAGAAGTGAACGCCGCCGAGTCTCGACGAAGGCTCGTCGAGGCGGTGGCGGGCAATATGGGAAATCTGATCGTCCGGCGCGCGGGTGCGCAGAAGCTTGGTCGTATCGCCGGTTCTCGTTACGAGCATCCTGGCGGAGGCTCCGATACCGCACAACGCCGCGAATCTGATCAGATGCCGCAATGACGCGGGACCGGCCATGCCCACTCGAACGGGCAGATCGATTCCCTCGGCCGACGTCGCCCGTTCCCACGCCGTGACCGCATGCGGATCGAAGCCGAACTGGGTCACGATGCGCACGGCATGGTCGGCTTCGCGCGCGAATGCGGCCTTGTCGCTCAATGCCTGCGCCGCGCGCTGATCGCCGATCGCGTCGCTGCCTTCGGGGTGACCGGCGATGCCGATCTCGCGGAAGTCGTACTTGCTGAAAAGCCCCGTCTGCAGCACTTCTAGCGTGCTGTCGAAAGCGGCGTTCGGGACGGCCGTATCGCCGCCGACGACGAGCGCGCGGTCGATTCCGTTGGCGCTCAGCGCGTCAAGCGCGCCTTCCAGCCGGGCCGGGCTTACGAGCTTTCTGGAAATGATGTGCGGTATCGCGATCAAGCCGAGTTCGTGAACCCGGCAGGCGAGTTCGACGATGCGGTCGAGCGAAACGCCCGGCGGATGCGCCACGAACACCTCGGTTCCGGCCGGCAATACGTCGGCGATCGAGTTCAGCCTGGATTCGTCGTGCGGAGTAACTTCGATCGAGTAGCCGTCGAGTAACGACACGATCGCTTCGCGCAAACGGTCCGGCTGTACGCTAGCTGCTTGAGTCTGCGGCACTTCCAGTTGCTCCTTGTTGACAGTTGCGACCGTTTCGGTCAGCGCTTCCTCGATACGACGAAGGCCTCGTCGTTGAACCAGAGCCCTTCGTACTTCTTGAGCACATCGGCCGTGTGGCGCAGGTAGTCGCGGCTCGATATGGCCGACTCCAAGCGCTCGTCCTCGATCTGGTTGACGTATATCGAAGCGTTCCAGGCCGCGAACAGGGTCGACGTACCGATACTTTGCTGCACTTCGCTCGGCAGGGTATGCATCTCGTAGCGGATCACTGCCTTGGCATCGGAGCCCGAAACGAAGTTGTAGTTTCGTGCATCCCTGCCGAGCTCATCGCGCAGCACCCTGATGAGCTCGTGGCGATTGACCCGGAACGGTTCTTCGTCGGGCCAGACCTTCTGCACGAGTTCGAGCGCCGGATCGTTGCCGCAGGACTGAACGACGAGCAGCCGGCCCGAGGGCGCGAGGCTCTGGACGATCGGTGCGAGGACCTTCCTGACCTTGAACTCCGCGCTCATCCGCGCCCGCCACGGTTGCGAGGCGAGTGCCAGATCGTAGTTGCCATCGACCTGACCCGGCCGGGGAATGACGCTGTCGAGCAGGAACGAATGGTCCCTGCGGTAGATCACGAGCACGGACGGCCGGACGTAGATCGGGTTGCCGGTCTTCTCGCTCGACTTGACCTGCCAGCCGTCGACGAGAAACGGGTCGAGGCCGGCCAACTGCTCGTCATATTCGGCAGCGGTGTCGCCATCGAGCGCCACCTCGCGCCAGTTCAGCGCCGCGGCGCTGCGCACGCTGCGCGGCCGCAGCCACGGCGCCTCGGCGTAGTAGAGATTCGTGATCACGATGACGGTAGCCGGATGTTCCATGAACCGGTCCGGCAGTTTCTCGAGCGACAGGCGCACGTCCTCGAGACTGATTTCCTTGGCGACGAAGAAGAACGGTGTGATCGGAAAGCGCCTGTGCATCGAGCGCATGAGCTGACTGAGCACCGTCGCGTCGCCCATGCCGGCGTCGAAAACCTTGAGCGCCGGGGGCGTGGGCTTCAGGTGAGCCAGTTCCCTGGCAGCCCGTTCCGCGACCTTGCGCTTTTCGTTCGTCGTGTTGACGAAAGCCAGATATTTCTGCCGGTTGTCGTAGAACCGGAAGGGCCTGTCGTTCGGGGGTTCCGATTGCCCGGCGGCGTCAGGAGCATCGGCGGCCGGTGCCGGCGAGATCGCACGACTCTTCGCGCCCGGCGCCTGCTTCGAATTCCTGTCGGTCATCGCTTCGTCCCCTTCAACGTTCGCGCCGGCCTTCGGCCCTGAACCAGGCGTTCGCGGCGCTTGGTGCTCTCTAATGAAGCTCCTGATCCTCTCGGCCGTTTCGAGCGTCACGCTCTTGCCTTCGCGAAGCCGCGCGCAGAGCTTGCCGTCGTTGACGGCACGTCTGCCGAATGTGGATTCGGCGATTCCCGAAGCCCGGCAATAGGACTCGATTTCACCGAGCAGAGCGTTCCCCGCATTGTTCATCGTCATTCAGCCCGGTCGTTTCCAAGCCTTGTCCAGCGTTGCACTTTCACCGCGATATCACGCGCCCAAGGGCTCCTGTAGCGGTGGGCGACGTGCACAATACACGGACGTCACGAGCGATGCAAGCATTTTTTCCCATGTTTATCGCCTATATTGCCATTAGCTCTAAAAGATGGGAAAAATCCCAACACAAACCTGCTTCCGAGCTTCCTTTTCGACCGAAAGTGCCGGACCGCCCTCCGATATAATGCGCGCCTGTTTCGACCGAGCCGTACGGCCGTCCGGAGCCGTGAAAGGGAGCAGTAATGGGCCTGTACACCTGGTCGTGGATGTTCCTCGCCGTGTATTTCGGCGGAATGATCGTGTTCGGCTATGTCGGCAGCCGCCGCGTCGCCGGCGCCGACGATTTCGCGACCGCACGGCGCGCTTACGGGCCGCTCGTCCTCGCTCTGGCTTTCGCCTCCACGGCGGCGAGCGGGTCGACGTTTCTCGGTCTGCCGGGCCTGACCTACACCTACGGCATGTCGACGCTCTGGATCGCGTTCTGTTATCCGATCGGCATCTACATCGGAATTCTCATCTGCCAGCGCACGATCGGCCGCTATGGCAATGAAGCGGGCGCGCGCTCGATGCCGGAGTTTCTCGGCGAACGCTACCGCTCCGAAGCGCTCAGGATTTCGGCAGCGCTGTTCTCCCTGATTCTGCTTTTCTATCTCGCAAGTCAACTCGTGGCGGGACTCGTGATGTTCGAAATGATGCTCGGGCTTCCACAGAGCTGGGCGCTCGGCATCACGACGGTCGTGCTGCTCGGCTACGTGACGCTCGGCGGGGCGCATTCCGATATCCTGACCGACGGCGCGCAGGGGCTGCTCATGCTCTGTCTTGCGGTCGCCATCGCCGTCATTTTCGCGCTCGGTGTCGGCGCCGGCGGTTTCGGGAACCTGCTCGGCAATCTCGGCGGCCAGGATGCCGTGCTGCTCGAGGTGTTCAATCCCGCCGATCCGACAACCTCCTCGGTGTGGTCCATCATCACCGTCACTGTCGCCCACATCCCGCTCGGGCTGCTGCCGCACATCGGCAACAAGCTCTGGGCGCTCAACGACGAGCGCGCCCGCAACCGTTTCCTGATCATGGCCTTTACCTTCGGTTTCGTGCTACCGGCGATCACGCTCGGCGGCTTCACGGCGAGAGCCGTCCTCGGCGACAGCCTCTTTGCGACTCCGGGCGGCCCGAACGCCGCGCTGCCCGCCCTCTTCATCGAGATCTTCCCGACCTGGCTCGCGGCGCTGCTCGGTGTCGGCATTCTCGCAGCCGTCATGTCGACGGCCGACGGCCTCGTCATCTCGACGTCGCAGGTCTTCGCCAACGACATCTACCGCCGCAGCATCGCACCGCGGCTGCACGCACACCTGAGCCAGGAGCGGCTCGACCGCAACGTGCTCGCGATCAGCCGGGGGATGACCGCGTTCTCCATCGTCGGCGCAGCGATCCTGGGCTGGATGACGATGGACATGAACATCGTGTTCCTGCAGTGGATCGGCGTCGGCGGCTTCGTTGCCGCGCTCATGGGTCCGCTGGTCGTGGGTTCGGTCTGGCTCGGCGTGACCCGCGCGGGCGCCATCTACGGGTTCTGGGCGGGCGCTGTCACTTTCATTCTGATTCGCGGCGAGATCGTCAGGGGCGAATGGCTTGCCGGGACGGCGCTGGAGGAATTCGGACGCTGGTTCGCCTTCCAGGCGACGAACCCCTATTCCGCCGCAACCTTCGGCGCTGCCGTGTCGGTGCTCGTGACCGTCGCCGTGTCGCGCAGCACGGCGGCGCTGCCGGAGGATCACCGGCAGATGGTCGCTGCATCGCGAGGACTGACCGAGTAGGTATCGGAACCGTCCGAACCCCGTCGCGACACACGGCGTTGGCACAAAAAAGGGGCAACCCGAAGGTTGCCCCGACCAACGTCGCGAAGCTCCTGGCTTCGCAACGGGGAGGATTTAGAACGTGAACTGCAGACCGACGCCGATTTCACGCGAGCGGCCGATCACGGCAAAGTCGTAGCCCCACACGTTGCGCGTGTCGAAGCCGCCATTGATGTAGAGCTCGTCGGTCAGGTTTCTGCCCCACAGCGATATGCTGTAGTTTCGATCGGGCGCTTCGTAAACCACGCGTGCATTCACGATGCCGTACGAGGGTTCCGTAACGATGTCGCCGTTCGCATCGACATGGTTGCGCTGATAGGCCGCGTCGCGCGTGTAGTCGTCCATCCAGCCATAGTTGCCCACCAGGTTGAGCTGGCCACCGTTGTCCATCGGTATCGCGTATTGCACGCCGAGCTGCGCGCTGTTGTCGGGCGCAAACGCAAACGGTGAGCCCGGCCTGATTCCGTCGGTGCCGCTGAAGAATCCGGGGTTCGTGTAATTGGTGTTGATCACGCCGAGACCCG
This sequence comes from Gammaproteobacteria bacterium, assembly GCA_022826245.1. Taxonomy (GTDB): domain Bacteria; phylum Pseudomonadota; class Gammaproteobacteria; order Steroidobacterales; family Rariloculaceae; genus Rariloculus. The sequence goes on along the minus strand of JAJDVG010000018.1, from coordinate 76,239 downwards.
CGGTGAACTGCAGGCGATCGGTCGGCAGCCACACAAGGTCGAATTCGAAGCCGTCGGCCTCGCCCTGGCCATCGCTGGTGTTGTACGGAAACGGCAGGGAATTTCCTGTCGGATCCTGGAAAAGTACGGCGACACGCATTCCCAGCCAGTTCGAATCGAAGTACGTCGCGTTGAAGCGCAGACGCCCGTCAAGCCAGTCGGATCGCATGCCGAGCTCCACGGTCTCGATCACCTCCGGTTGGAGAGTCACGAAGCCGACATTGTTGACGAAGTCGATGCCGCCCGAGGTGAAGCCCTCGGCGTAGCTGCCATAGAACATGAGGTCGTCGTTGACCTGGTACGACAACGCGAACTTGTTCGTCGTGATCTTGCCGAGATTCGCTTCCTCCATGGTCACCGGGTTGATGCCGGCGAAGGGGTTGCCCTTGGGACGCACCAGTGGATCGGCCGTCCTGAAGGCGTCGGTCGGCGTCCATTCGGTATCGCTGCCGCTCTTGTCGCTGACTCTGACGCCAAGCGTGACGTCAAGCCTGTCGGTTGCGCTGAACGTCACCTCGCCAAAGAACGCCTCGTCCTCGTCGATCGCGCTATCGAGGGCATCGTCGGTGATGAACACGAGCGGATTGAACCGAAAGCCGAAGATTTGAATGGGCGGTCCCGTTGAAGTCTGAAGATTCAGCAATCGCGCGGTTTCGCGGACGTACGCCGTCAGCGGCGCGTACTGCGGCGGGTCCGAGGGCCCCTCGTTCGGCACCGCGAATTCCCACATCCCCCAGCGGTAGAACCGTCGCGCTTGACGCTGCTCGAGGTTGTAGTACCCCGCGATCCAGTTGACCCTTCCGTCAAGGTTGGACCCGGACAGATGAAGCTCGATCGTGTCGTTCTCGGCGAACCCGACGCGATCATCGGTCGTGACGATGTACTCCGTGCCGTCGAAATCGATAACCTGGCGTTCGTTTTGTTCCCAATCCGCCACGATGGCCTCGAAATTGAGGTTGTCGGTGATGTCCCAGTCAAGCGTCAGCGTCAGGTACCGCGTGTCCGCGATGATGCCGTCTTCCATCGAATCGGATTTCGACTGCCACTTGCCGACCTCACCGCCCGGATAACCGGGCTCATGAGTCCTGGCGCCGAAACCGTTCTGGGGAACCCTGAACGGCGTGTTGGCCGGATGACCGTTCTGAACGAGATACGTCTGCAGGTCGGGCCAGTTCGGATCGACCCTGCGCGCCGCGTCGAGCATGCCGCCCGAGACGATCGCCATTGACTGCGTTCGCGAGTTCGTCGGGTTGGTTTCCCGATAAATCGTCGGATCGGTGCCGCGCTTGTCCTCGTCGTTGGCCGTGAAGCGCAGCGAGAAAGTATCCGAGGGCTCCCACAGAACGTCCAAACGCGTCAGCGTGTTGTCCTCGGCGCCGAAGTCCCACGGCACGGAAAGCCCCTCGATGAACCCGTCGTTCGATAGCTGTGCGCCCATGAACTTGGTCCTGAGCGTGTCGCTGAACGGCAGGTCGACGGCGAACTGCAGGTCGCGGCGATTGAACTCGCCGACATCGACGCTCACGCGCGCGCCGAAGTCGTCCGCCGGGCGGCGGGTGATCATGTTGACGGCGCCGCCGTTGGTGTTGCGGCCGAACAGCGTACCCTGCGGCCCGCGCAAAACCTCAACGCGCTCCATTTCGACGAAGTTGGTCTGCTGGAAGCCGAAACCGCCTTGCCAGACGCCATCGATATAGATACCGACTCCAGGAAGGCCGCGGATGTAGAAGTCCGATTGTGCGCCGCCCACACCGGGATTCAGCACCACGTTCGGAACCATGATGCCGATGTCGCGCCCCTGGTCGATCCCGCCGAACTCCAGATCCTCGGCGGTGAATGCCTGAATCGAAATAGGGGTGCTTTGCAGGTCGGTCTCGCGCCGGGTCGCGGTGACCACGACTTCCTCGAGCTGGGCTTGCGCAACGAATGGCACCGCGGCCACGAAGGCTACGGCCAGCCATCCGCAGGTAGAAATGAAGCGGGTTGGCAATTGCATCGGACGGTCTCCTTGTACAGGTTCGCCTTTCGTTGGTACGCACGAAGCGCGGACGCGAGTATGACTTACAATCTGTATACTCGACAAGAGATTTTCGCGAAGATACGACGCGAAGGAAAGCGGCATCTGATTCAATTGGCTAGTATCTGTTCCTAATGTGCAACAAACTGCTCGCGTTCACCTCCGAAATTCGTCGCCCGACGTTACTCCACGCATCGTTCAAGACACACGTCGAACGTCGTATGCGGCTGCCGGTACAAGTGATAAGATTCCGCCGATTCTCGAATCGGAACCGTCGCCTGACCCGTCTAACGCATACCGCGGGCGCAACCGCCGGGTTCGGGGTCAGCGGCAAACTGCCGGGAGATGGACGATGAACGCTGCAAAGCCGTTGCTCACGCTGGCCACGTTGCTTTCGTTTACCGCGCCCGCGTTGGCGCAGATGGACTTCACGGGCGAATGGCCCGTCGTGCGTGCCCAGGACAACACCGACAATCCCCACCTCGGGGAGTACGTCGGACTGCCGCTGAGCGCCGAAGCGATTCGACGTGCCGAGATCTGGGACGCTTCCATACAGTCCCTGCCGGAATGGCAGTGCCGGCCGCATTCGGGCGCCTATATCAAGCGCGGCCCGTCGAATCTGCGGATCTGGAAGGACGTCGATCCGGCATCGCGCCAGATCGTCGCGTTCCAGACCGAGTGGCTGCGCTCGGTCAACACGCCGATCTGGATGGACGGGCGCGAGCATCCGCCGGAGTACGCCGCGCATACCTGGGGCGGCTTCTCGACGGGCGAATGGGAGGGCGACCGGCTCAAGGTCCGGACGACGCACCTCAAGGAAGACTACTACAGGCGCAACGGTGTCCCGCAGAGCGACAAGGCGACGTTGACCGAATACCTGATTCGCCGCCGTTTCAACGACGAGGATTACCTGACCTGGCTGATCATCGCCTACGATCCGGTCTATCTGACCGAACCGCTCGTGCGCAGCACCGAATACCGTCTCGATCTCAACCAGCGCGTGCCGCCGTACCCGTGCACGATCGTGACGGAAGTCGTGCAAGCCGAGGGCTACGTGCCGCATTTCCTGCCGGGGACGAACGACCAGATCTTCAGCTTTTCCGATACTTACGGTTTGCCGCGCACGCTTTATTTCGACGGCGCGGAAACCATGTATCCCGAGTACCGCTCCAAGCTGGTTGACGCTTTGCGGAACCCTGCGGGCCAGTAAGCAACCGTGCAGCATGCGAATGCAATGACACGAATAGCGAATATCGCCGGTATCGGGCGCAGCGTGCTGCAGGCGCTGGCCACGGCCGTCGTTCTCGTTGCCGCCGCAAACAGCGCACTCGCGCAGGGCAGCCGGGGCGGCGAACTCGGGGCCGAACTCAACTGGTGGCCGGTGCGCGAGAACATCTGGATGCTGGTCGGCGCAGGCGCCAACATCACGGCTTCGGTCGGCCCGGACGGCGTTTTCCTGGTCAATGCCGGGGAAGAACAGGCCAGCGAACGGGTGCTCGGCGCGCTCGATGAGCTGCAGGCGCAACTCAACGCCTTCGGCGCTCTGGAGGGCCGCACTCCGGAACGCGGCGGCGCCGAAACGCGCTCGAGACTTCCGGTCAATACGCGCGGACCGGCCAAGCCGATCCGCTACATCGTCAACACGAGCCCCCTCGGGCACAACACCGGCGGCAACGAGGCCCTGGCGGCAAGCGGCGTCACCTACTCCGGCGGCAATGTCGCCGGGACCATCGGCGACTCGTCCGAGGGCGCCGCCATCATCGCGCACGAAAACGTGCTCCTGAGCATGGTCGGGGAACAGGCGGCGTTCGAAGCGCTGCCGACCGATACCTTCTTCGTTGACGAGTACAAGCTCAGCACGTTCTTCAACGACGAAGGCATCCGGATCGTCCACATTCCGGCGGCGACGACCGACGGGGACAGCATCGTCTACTTCCGCGGTTCCGACGTGATCGCGGCGGGCGACCTGTTCGATATGGAATCGTTTCCGGTGATCGACGTCGATCGCGGCGGCCACATCGACGGCGTGCTCGACGGCCTGAACCACATCCTGAACCTCGCCATCGCGGAATTCAGGACCGAAGGCGGGACGATGGTGATTCCGGGCCGCGGCCGGCTGTCGGACTCGGCCGACGTCGGTTACTATCGGGACATGCTGACGATCATCCGCGACCAGGTACAGCACCTGATCGACCGCGGAATGAGTCTGGAGCAGGTCGTCGCGGAGCGGCCGACCTACGGTTACGAAGGTCGTTTCGGGTCGGATACGGGCCCCTGGACGACCGAAATGTTCATCGAGGCCGTGTACCGGAGTCTCGGCGATGACCGGTGACTCCCGGGCGACGAACGGGAGCCCGGAGCCGGGAAACGTTTTTTCAGGAGGCAGATCAATGAAAGCAAGAGCGCTGGCATTTGCCGTTGCGGTAATCGCGATGTCGGGTCTGACGGCCCACGCGCACCATTCGTTTACCGCAACCTACGACGAACGGGAAACGATCCAGATCGAAGGCACGCTCGTGCAGTTCATGTTCCGCAATCCGCATGCCTGGGTGCATGTGATGGCGCCCGACGAGAACGGCGAGATTCAGCGCTGGGGTGTCGAGTGGGGCGGCGCGGGCCAGCTCTCCGGCCAGGGCGTCACGCGCGATTCGCTGCGGCCCGGCGATCGCGTGATCATCACGGGCAATCCCGGCCGTAATCCTGCCGATCACCGGGTCCGCATGCGCAGCCTTCTCAGGCCGTCCGACGGCTTCGGCTGGGGTTTCGAAAACGAGGATTTCGACTAGGCGTCCGTGATGCCGGCCGGCTGGTTTGCAGCATGCGCGCCAGCGGACGAGCGTGGGTGACAGTCCCGAGATACGCGCCGCCGTGAGTGGGAAAATGGCAAACGACGTCAAGCAAGAAGCCAGGTTGAACCGCGGCAAGAATGCGCGTCGCGGCGGACTGTCGGTCGCCGCAGCACTCGTGCTGCTGGCGGCGAGCGGCGTCCGGGCACAGCAGGACGCTGCGGCGCCGCCGTCGGCCCGCGAGTCGGCGCCGATCGACATTACCGGACACTGGGTCTCCCTCGTCACGGACGACTGGGTGTACCGGATGATCACGCCGGCAAAAGGCGACTATTCCTATGTTCCACTGAACGCGGAAGGAATCAGGGTGGCAGATACCTGGGATCCGGCGCGCGACGAGGCCGCGGGCGAGGAATGCAAGGCATACGGCGCACCCGCGATCATGCGGCTGCCGGGCCGCGTCCATATCGCCTGGGAGGATGACGATACGCTCAGGCTCGACATCGACACGGGCATGCAGACGCGGCTGTTCCGTTTCGCAGCGGCAGAGCCCATGGGACCGCGCACCTGGCAGGGTTGGTCGGCCGCGGAATGGGAGATCTCCGGCGACACGAGCCGGCGCCGCGGTTTCTACCGTCTCAGCGGCTCGCTCGGCGACATCGAGAACTTCGGATCGCTGCGCGTGGATACGACGCATCTGCGCGCTGGCTACCTGCGCAAGAACGGCGTCCCGTTCAGCGAGGATACCGAGATGACCGAGTACTACAACCTGATCGCCGAAGACGACGGCAATCAGTATCTGGTCATCCAGACCTTCATCGAAGACCCCCGCTACCTCGCGCAGCACTTCGTGCGCACGATGCAGTTCAAGCGCGAGCCCGACGGGTCGAAACGCGAACCGATGGAGTGCTCGACGACGTAGTCGCCACGAACCTGCCGAAACCGGCTGCGAGGGCGCACGCGGGTAAATCTGCAAGCAGAAACCCTCTCAGGACGAATGCGACGTGCCGAGCACCTGCGCGCCGACTTGCGAAAGAAACGGATTCGTCGACAGTTCGACACGTTGGCCACGGTTCGCGATTACCATGGCCGGGGCCTGTCTGAACCCGAGCAATGTCCCTGATCCTCGAAACGCCACCGTCGCGGCTTTGCATCATCCGCCTTTCGGCGATCGGCGATACCTGTCACACCGTACCTGTCGTTCGATCCATTCAGCGCGCCTGGCCGGATACGGCGATCACCTGGATCGTCGGCCGGGTCGAGCACGAACTGCTGCGCGGACTCGAAGGCGTCAGTTTCGCCGTGCTCGACAAGAACCGGGGCCTGGGCGCACATTTCCGCCTGCGCAAAGCACTCGAACGGCGCAGCTTCCCGCTCCTGCTGCACATGCACGCCTCGATGCGGGCCAACCTGGCGAGCCTCGCGGTGAGATCTCCCGTTCGTCTTGGTTTCGACCGCGCCCGCGCCCGGGACTATCAGTACCTCTTCTGCAACCGGCAAATCCCGGCACGCACGAATCAACACGTCATGGACGGGCTGTTCGAGTTCACCGGGGCGCTCGGCATCGACCGCGGCGAGCTGCGCTGGGACATTCCGGTCGACTCTGCCGATCGGGAGTTTGCCGATCGCAGCGTCGATCCGGCGGCGCCGACGCTCGTGATCAGCCCCTGCGCGGGACAGCGGTTGCGCAATTTCCGGGACTGGAGCGCCGCGCGTTATGCGGCGGTCGCCGACCACGCAAACTCGCGCTACGGCGCCCAGGTAGTGCTGACCGGCGGTGCGACCGGGCTCGAGCGCGACTACGCCGAACGAATCTCGCGGCATGCGAACTGCGCGATCGAGAGTCTGGTCGGCAAGACCAGCCTCAAGCAGTTGCTTGCCGTACTCGAACGCGCGACCGCGATCGTCTGTCCCGACTCCGGCCCCGCGCACATGGCCACATCGGTCGGCACACCCGTGGTCGCACTCTATGCAACGTCGAACCGATTCCGCACGGGCCCCTACCTGAGCCAGCACCTCGTCGCGGACCGGTATCCGGATGCCGTGCGGCGCGAATTCGGCGTGGCAGTCGAGGACATCCGGTTCGGCCGGCGCGTCAGGAATCCGGCAGCGATGGATCTCATTTCCGTAAACGACGTCATCGAGAAGCTCGATCTCGCGTTCGCCGGGCACGGCATCGAACGCGTCGATTGCGGCTGAACCGGCAAGAAAGACGCCTGCACCACCCTCGCACGGACTGCGAACCGAGCCCGTGGAAAGGAGCGCGATCGGACACGTTTCGCCAACGGCGCGGTGGCACGGCGAAGACCCTCCCCGTCTTTTGGCCGGTCTCGGGGTTCCGCGATATGATCCGCGGACCATGTCGCCGACCGAAACTCTGGCCGCGTACGTCGTCAACGACGACGGTTCAACCATTCCCGAAGATGTCTGGCGGGAAGCGAAGCGCGCCGTACTGAATTACCTCGGTTGCGCCATGGGCGGCAGCATCGAACCCGCGCTCGATGTCACCATCGAGACGCTCGCACCGTTCTCGGGCAAACCCGCTGCAAGCGTGCTCGGCCGGCGCGAATCCTTCGATCCGCTGCATGCGGCGCTTCTCAACGGTATCGGCTCGCACGTCCACGAGTACGACGACACGACGCCCAAGAACTACATCCATCCGAGCGTACCGGTGGCGTCCGCGCTGTTCGCTTACGCGAGCGCCAACAACGTTTCGGGCCGCGATTTCCTGCACGCGTTCATCCTTGGTTTCGAAGTGGAGTCGAGGATCGGCGACGCCGTTTACCCGGCCCATTACGAAGCGGGCTGGCACATCACCGCGACGGCCGGCGTGTTCGGGGCGGCCGCGGCGGTCGGCAAGCTGCTTGATCTCTCCACGCGGCAGATGGTCTGGGCGTTCGGCCTCGCCGCAACGCAGGCTGCCGGAATCCGCGAGATGTTCGGCTCGATGGCGAAATCCTTCCAGCCCGGACGCGCGGCGCAGAACGGCTACACGGCTGCCCTGCTCGGCCGGGCCGACTACACGGCCGGCGAGCGGGCACTCGAAGGTCCGCGCGGATTCGCCGCGGTAACGACCGGCGAATACGACCTGTCGAAGGTATCGGCCGGTCTCGGCGTCGATTTCAGCCTCAGGGACAATGCTTACAAGCCATACGCCTGCGGCCTCGTGGTTCATCCGGCGATCGACGGTTGCAGCCAACTGCACCGCAAGTACCGGCCCGACCCGGAGGCGATCGCCGCCGTCAGGCTGCGCGTCGCGCCGCTCGTGCTCGACCTCTGCAACAAGCGCGACCTGAGGCGCGCCTTGCAGAGCAAGTATTCGATCTATCACGCCGCGGCGATCGGACTCGTGCGCGGCAAGGGCGGCCTGCAGGAGTTCACCGAGGAAGCGGTCGCCGATCCGGCACTTGCGCGGGTCCGCGAACGCACGACCGCGATCGCCGACGACTCGGTCGGCGAAGACCAGGTCGGGATCGAAGTCGAACTCGCCGGCGGAGAAACCCTGTCGCTCTTCGTCGAGCAATCGCTCGGCAACGTCCACCGGCCGCTCAGCGACGAGCAGCTCGAGGAGAAATTCCGCGACCAGGCCGTGCTCGCGCTGCCTCCTTCACAGGTTGAGTCGCTGATCGAGCAATGCCGGCAACTCGATTCGCTCCCGGACGCGGGCACCCTCGCCCGCGCGACGATACCGGGCGCCGCCACCCGGGCGGTGTCGGCCGTGTCGTCCTGAGGCGGCCGCCATGTTTGCGAAGCGATTCAGGCAACTGCTGCTCGCATCGGCCGCGAGCGCGATGGTTGCGGGCTGCGGAGGCGCCCCGGACAACCAGCTCAGGATTCCGACCGGCGCCGGCGGCGTCGGCTTCCTGCCGCTGCTCATGATGCGCGAACACGGTCTGATCGAGAAACACGCGAGCGCGGCCGGCCTGCCCGACATCGAGGTTCGCTGGATCGACATCGGCGGCCCGGCCGTCATGAACGACGCGCTGCTGTCGGGTTCCGTCGACTTCATCGCCGCGGGCCCGCCCGGGTTTCTGACGCTCTGGGACCGCACGCGCGACTCGGCGGCAGTCAGGGGCGTGGCCGCCATGACGTCGCTGCCGATGTACCTGAACACGCACGCCGGGCACCTGCGCTCGCTCGACGACCTGACCGACGCCGACAAGATCGCCGTGACCGCGATCAAGGTCTCGATTCCCGCGATCATCATGCAGATGTATGCGACGCAGCGTTACGGCGTCGAGGAAGCCTATCGCTTCGACCGGTACACGGTGACCATGACGCATCCCGACGGCGTCGTTGCCCTGCTGTCGGGGACGAGCGAAATCAACGCCCATTACACCTCGCCGCCCTTCCATCACCGCGAACGCGAGGACCCGTCGATACGCACGATCATGACGACCGATGACGTCATGGGCGGCGCGACGACGTTCACGATGATGTCGACGACCACGCGTTTTCACGACGAGAACCCGGAACTCTACGCCGCCGTGCTCGCCGCGCTCACGGAAGCCAACGAAATGATCCGCGCCGATCCCGGCGCGGCGGCGGACGTGCTGATCGCTGCCGACGGCGGCGGCGGTTTCGATCGCGCCGGCCTCGTCGAAGTGCTCGGCGATCCCGACATCCGCTTCACGACGACGCCCGAGAACGTCATGCGATACGCCGAGTTCATGCACGAAATCGGCTCGATCAACAATGTGCCGGAGTCTTGGCGCGACCTGTTCTTCCCCGAGATACACGACGTCCCCGGCGGTTAGCCCGCATGTCACGCCGAATCGCCGGTCACGCCTTCGCCAATCCTTCGTCCGCGCGTACATGGCCGCTTCCGGCCTGCCGCAAACGCAAGGGGAGGTGCACTGCCGGTCGCTTGAAACCCTCGCGCGCAGGGACGCGCGCGCGGAGCCTACAGGGATGTATTCACGGCGTGTTTCAAGCGACCGGCAGTGCGCCTCCCCGCACCACTGCGATTCGGCTCAATTGACCAGCTCAGTGAACGCAACATCCGCCACTGAACCCTTGCTGTCGGTTCGCGGCGTCACGCTGCGCTACCACACGAAGGACCACCTCATAACCGCGACCTATCGCGTGAGCTTCGACGTGCTCGAATCGGACCGCTTCGTGCTGCTCGGGCCGTCGGGCTGCGGCAAGTCGACGCTTCTGAAGGCCGTCGGCGGCTACATGCAGCCCGTCGAAGGCGAGATGCTGCTCAACGGCGCGAGGATCGCGGAGCCCGGACCGGACCGCGCGTTCGTGTTCCAGGAGTTCGACCAACTACTGCCGTGGAAGACGGTGCGCGATAACATCTGCTTCGCGCTGACCGCGAGCGGCAAGCTTCAGCGCCGCGACGCCGTCGACAGGGCCATGCACTACATTGACAAAGTCGGGCTCACGAAATTCGCCGCGAACTTCCCGCACACGCTCTCTGGCGGCATGAAGCAACGCGTGGCGATCGCCCGCGCGATGGCTTCGGAGCCGGATATCCTGCTCATGGACGAACCGTTCGCCGCGCTCGACGCGCTGACTCGCGAACGGATGCAGGCGGAGTTGCTGCAACTGTGGGAGGAGACGCGCTTCACGGTGTTGTTCGTCACCCACTCGATACCCGAAGCGATTCGAATCGGCAACCGGATCCTGCTACTGAGCGCCCATCCCGGCCAGGCCAAGGCCGAGATCAACTGTCCGGGCATCGACGAGGTCGATGCGGAGGGCAAGCCGCTGTCCGACCGGATTCAGGAGATGCTGTTCGACCGCATCGTGCAACAGGGGGAACCCGAAAATGGTTAGCACATCGATAGATCGTCCCGACGTCTTTCACGACATCGCCGGAACCGAGATTGACGTCGTCGAGCGGCCGCTGACTGCCTGGCAGAGAATCTACGACAACGGCGCGGTCCGCAAGACGGTGCTGCTCGTCGTGCTCGCGCTGATCTGGGAAGTCTATGCGCGAGCGCTCGGCAACCCGCTGCTGTTCCCGACATTCACCGATACGCTTGCGGCCCTGCTGTCGGCCATCGTATCGCTCGAACTGCCGGAAGCTGCGGCCTATACGCTCTCACTGTTGATCAAGGGCTATCTCGCGGGTCTTGCGATCGCGGGCGTGTTGACGGCATTCGCGAGCGTGAGCCGCATCGGCGCGGATCTGCTGCAAACGCTGACCGCGATGTTCAATCCGCTGCCCTCGATCGCCCTGTTGCCGCTCGCGCTGATCTGGTTCGGGCTCGGCGACGCGAGCGTGATCTTCGTGCTGATCCATGCCGTGCTCTGGGCCGTGGCGCTCAATACGTTCTCGGGCTTTCGCGCACTGAGTCCGACGCTGAAGATGGTCGGCCGCAACTACGGTCTCTCCAGCACGGGCTACATCGTCTGGATACTGATTCCGGGCGCGTTTCCGAGCATCCTGACCGGGCTCAAGGTCGGCTGGGCCTTCGCCTGGCGCACTCTGATCGCGGCCGAACTCGTCTTCGGCGTGAGTTCGGGCTCCGGCGGTCTCGGCTGGTACGTGTTCGAGAACAAGAACCAGCTCCTGATTCCGGAGGTCTTCGCCGGTCTGCTGACGGTGATCCTGTTCGGTCTCTTCGTCGAGAACATCGTCTTCAAGACGATCGAGGCGAAGACCGTGCAACGCTGGGGAATGGCGAGCTGAGCGTTCGTCTGCCGCCGCGCGGCGCCTAGCCGCGCCGGCTCAGGGCGCGCAGCGCATCGAGGACTTCGGGGTGATCCGGGAACCTTCCTGCGTCATGCTTCGAGAACACGAGCTCGCCGTCGGCGACGACATCGAAAATGCCGCGATGGCCTTTCACGAGTTCGACGTTGAAGCCGAGCTTGTCGCTGATTTCGGCCGCCAGACCGGAGGCCTTCGGCAGGTAGCTTCAAGCGACGCAATAGGTGATCGAAATCTTCATGGCTCTCGTTGGTTGATCCTTGAGGTCAGTCCCGGATGACCGTCTCCGATCCGATTGTACAATTCCCGCTCGGACGGACATGCAGATTCATGGGAACACCATGTACGCTTGAGATGTATATCAGACAGGACAGGATCCGTGACGAAAGCAGGGGGCGCCGGACATGATCGTCGTTTGCGCGGCTAGCGGACGTATAGGCTCAACAGTCATCAGGCGAATGCAAAAAACTCTTGCGCCGTCGGATTTCATCGCCGGCGTGCGCGATCCGGGTGCCTTTACGGCGCTGAAGGACAGGGACATCGAGCTGCGGCGCACAGATTACGATGATCCAGGCAGTTTGCGGGAGTCCTTTGACGGGGCGGAACGAGTCCTGTTCATACCGAGCTTCGCCGATACGGAGCGACGCAAGGCTCAGGGTCTCAACGTGATCGATGCCGCGAGTGCTTGTGGCGTGAAGCAACTCGTGTTTATCGGTATCACGGATACACGTCCCGACTCGCCACTTCCTTTTGCGCATGCCTACGGTGCGATCGAGATTGCCCTCGCGGAGTCGTCTCTGGAGTGGACCGTGCTTCGCACGTCCATGTACACCGACAACCTGCAAGAGCAGTATCCCCTGTGGCTCGAGCGCAGAGAGCTGGTCACCTGTGCCGGAGATGGCCGAATCGCCTATGTTTCTCGGGACGATATCGCTGCCTCGGCTGTGGGTGTCCTGACTTCACCGGTAGGCCTCCATGCGAAGAGAATCTATGTCCTGACCGGGCCGGAGGCTCTGAGCTATGACGAGGTCGGGGCACTCATCAGCGAACTGTTCGACACAGCGATCGAGGTGAAGCACGTGAGTGTCGAGGAGTTCACCGATGCCTTGCGGCAGATCTGGGGGCTGGCATATGAGGGCGCAGCACATGTAGTGAAAGTGACGCCCTTGTTCCAGAGAGTTTTCAAGGAGGGCATGATGGGTGAAGTGACCGATCACGTCGAGCAACTGTCCGGGCGCCCACCGGAGGACGTACGCACCTGGCTCCAACGTCACCCGCGAAAGGCCGTATAGCGAAGGAGTCCCGTCAAATGGAAAACAGCCTGGCAGTCAGCGTGTACCACGGTCGGCAGATGCCCGGGAGTAACGCTGCAGTGTTGCAAAGCGACGAGAACGTATTGCTCATCGACACGCAGTTCCAGAAGACCGATGCACGCGAGTTGTTGCGGAAAATCAATGCGATCGAGCGGCCATTGAAGAGCATACTACTGACGCACAGCCACCCCGATCACGTTTGGGGTGCTGCAGAGCTCCTCGAGGCCTGTCCGGACGTCACCGTATACGCGCGGGAACCCATCGCCATGGAGATTGATCTGGAGTTTCGCGCGCGCCAGCTACGCTGGACGGAGATGTTCACCGACGAGATACCATCCAGGCTCTTTGATATCGAACCATTGACCGGCGACGTGTTCGATTTCGACGGGCACAGCATCGAAATCATCGACCTCAAGCCGGCGGAAACGATTCATGCAACAGCCTTCTATCTCCCCGACTCCAAAACGTATATCTCTGGCGATCAACTTTATAACCGGTGCCATTTCTATGTTGGCGGCGGTCTGAACCGGCCGGAGTTGTGGATCGAGTCGATCAACGACATCGTCGCGAACTACGACATGGAACGAGTGATCCCCGGGCATGGCGCTGTTGGAGGAACGGAGATCTTCGATCGGGCAATTGAATATCTCGAGTACTACGCGGACGTAGCCAGGCCGCTCACGCCGCAGCCAACGATAATCGAGGCCATGCTGAAACGGTTCCCGGACTACAAGATGGAGGGCGTACTCTATATGACCCGCGGACCTGCCATGACCTCGCCAACGTTACTGAAGCAAACCGGAGGGAAACTGAGCTTTGGGCACGGGCAAGTCGTGGACTGAAAGGCGCCGGCTGGCTACTCGGGCACGAGCCGCCGCAACGAGTTGCCCGCAAAGAGATAAAGCGCGCCGTCCGGCCCCATCCTGACCTCCCGAATCCGCGACTCCAGCTCGGCCAGCAGTTGCTCCTCGAAGACGATGTTGGGACCGTCGAGAACGAGCCTGACGAGGTGCATGCCGGCCATCGCGCCGATGAACAGGTTTCCCTGCCACTCGGGAAACAATTCGCCGGTATAGAACGCCATGCCTGACGGAGCGATCGAGGGAACCCAGAAGTAGATCGGTTCTTCGACGCCCGGCATCGAAGTCAGACCGTTGCCGACGGGCACGTTGGTTCGCCCGTCCTCCTGCCTGTCATCGTATTGCACGCCGTACGAGACGTTCGGCCAGCCGTAGTCGCGCCCCGGACGCACGATATTGATCTCGTCGCCGCCCTGCGGCCCGTGATCGATGACCCATAGGTCCCCCGTCTGCGGGTGAATCGCGGCGCCTTCCGGGTCCTTGAAGCCATGGGCGTACGTTTCGCCCGCCACGGTTGCCCGATGCAGCCACGGATTGTCGGCCGGCAGCGTCCCGTCCGGATTGATGCGTATTACGCGACCGGAAAAATTGCGGCGGATGTCGGGATTGTCGGTGAAGTCGTGCTCCATTCCGTCGAGATCGGTGTCGTAGAACCGAAAGGCGTCCGCGCCCGTCACGAACAGCGTGCCGTCAGGAGCGAACAGGATTCGTCGTTCCGCGCGGCCCTCGTACAGGACCGTGACGTCCTCGAGCCGCCGGTTGTCGGCAGACAGCCGCGCGCGCCCTATGCGCTCGGTACCCAGATCCATGAGCCGACGCTCGGCCAGCGGCTTCGACCAGACCTCCGTGTAGAAGTGATCGGCCGGCCACTCCGCGGGCTCCTCACCCTCCGCCGGCGCGAAGTACGTGAAATAGAGGAGTCGGTTGCGCTCGAAATCCGGATCGAGCACGACATCGTGCAGGCTTTGCGCGGCAACGACCTTGACGGGCGGCACGTTCTCGATCGGAGCGGAAATATCGCCGCCGGGAGTTACCGTGCGCATGGTACCGAGCCGCTCGGTGACCAGAAAGTCGCCATTCGGCAGAAACGCGAGTGCCCACGGGCTCGTGAGATCCTCGGTAATCGTCTCGACACGGAAACGTGACGGCGTCTCCGGCGGCGGCGCCTCGGTCTGGCCGACAAAGGCCGGGGTCGGTTCGCGCAACTGGGCGTGAGCCGGCGCGGCGGCCGCAAGCACGGCTGCAGCGGCAGCGCCGGCTGCCATCAGGATCACTCGGTCAGGTTTCATGGTCTTTCTCCGTTCAGGCATGGACGCGGCGCCACGCTCCATGCCGCAAGGATGCGGGATGCCGGCGATTCTATCCGATGGCGCCGAAGCCATCGTCACGCCGCGACCGATTGACTATCATCGCCGAATCTCGAATTACTCAAGGGGAACCGGCCATGCGACGACCGATACTCTTCGCGGCCGTGCTGGGTATCGCGGCTTCCGCGACCGCTCAGGAGCCGGATTTCGCAAATCTCGACCTCGTCGGCAACCGTTTTTCGCCGTTGACCTACGAGGCCATGACCCCCGCCCAGAAGACCATGACCGAGAACATTTTCGCCGGTCCGAGAAACGCCATGGGCGGGCCGTTCAACGCGCTGCTGCGCAGCCCCGAGATGGGCGATCTCGCGCAGGCCCTCGGGGCCTACGTCAGGTTCGGCTCGTCCTTGCCTGCAACGCTGCGAGAACTCGCGATCATCATGACGGCACGCCACTGGACGGCGCATTTCGAATGGTATGCCCACAAGAATGCGGCATTGGCGGCCGGTCTCGACCCCGACATCGTCGATGCCGTCGCGGCGGGAATGCGGCCCGAGTCCATGCAGCCGGACGAACATGTGGTCTACGAATTCTGCAACGAGCTGTTCGCGAACCATCGCGTCAGCGACGCGACCTTCGAAGCGGCCATCGAAGCGTTCGGCGAACGCGGCGTCATCGATCTGGTCGGTACGGTGGGCTACTACAGCTTCGTGTCGATGGTGCTCAATGTCGACGAATATCCGTTGCCCGAAGGCGTCGAGCCGGAACTCGAGCCGCTGCCTTAGCCATCCGGTCGCGCCAGTGGAGCGAAGACTGCGATTCGAACGTCGCGGCCCTTCATTAAAGTTATTTATTAAAAAAGTATCTTATATTATTGATATATAGCTGTTTATATTTTTCAGGTTTCGTATTGCTGCGCTACTCGTCCCGAGTTTCTCCGGAATAGACCCGTACATAGTCGACCTCCATCGAAACGGGGAATCGTGTTGCCGAGTCCGGGTCGCCCGGAAGATTTCCGCCTACCGCGACATTGAAAATCAGGTAGAGGGGTCGATCGAACGGCGCAGGATAGTCCGCCGTTTCGGTGAACCAGTAGCTCTCCACCGCATACAGGACGTCATCCACGTACCAGCGGATTTCGCCGGGACCCCATTCGACGGCGTAGTCGCGAAACTCGGCAGTCGCGCTGCCCGGAACGAGATACTCGTTACTGCTGAATACGTTGTTCGGCGACATGCCGCCGTAGTGAATCGTACCCAGTACCGAATTGCCGCCGCTGCCGCCGAGATTGATCGCTTCCATGACGTCGATTTCGCCCGACGCAGCCCAGGTTCCATAGGTATCTTCCTGGGGCAGCAACCAGAACGCAGGCCACAGGCCCTGCCCGCCCGGCAACCGGATTCGCGCCTCGATACGGCCGTAGCGAAGCGCGAAGCGGTCGCGGGTGTTGATCCGCGCGGACGTGTAGTCGTAATCGCCCTGCTCCTGCCGGCGTGCCGTGATGATCAACAGCCCGCCGCTCGTGCGGGCGCTGTCCGGCAGGTACCACTGCAATTCGTTGTTGCCCCAGCCAGGGATGCCGTACTGGCTGCCGTCGCCGGTTTCAAAAAACCAGGTCGCCGGATCGAGCTGCGCAGCGTCGAATTCATCGCTCCAGACCAGGTTACGCGCACCGCCCGGTGTTACCGGCGCATTGTCCGCGACCGTCAGCGAGGGATTGACGATGTTGACGTTGGAAGGCTCGGGAACCGCCGCCGGCTGTTGGGAGACATCCGAAGATCCGGAGCCGCCGCAGGCCGAAACCGCTAAACCGGTGAGCAAGGCCCAGAACCTGCCCCTTGACGGCCATGCCGCCGTCATGGCCTTGAAACCACGCGGAACCGTCGAAGCGGGCGCGTTCACCCTTCCCCTCGCAGACGGAAAAAATCAAAGTCAGCGTGGATACGCGCCCCTGACACGTCATTGCAGCAGAGCCCGACGAACGTGCCCGTGAAGTCGATGCGCCGACCGTCCCCTGACTCGTCGGACAGCAACGTCATGTCGAGCCTGCAATCGATCCCGAACCAGGTGTCTGCGTCCAGCGACCACGAGAATGTCAGGCTGGCGCCGCTGATAACGGCGCGCAGGAACACGCTTCCGGAGTCCGGCAGACTTACAGGATTCTCGCTGAGCGGAAATACGACGTCGAGCGCCGGTTCGGCCTCGCAGCTCATGATGCCGGCATGGCGGCCGATTCCCTCCGCATTGGAAATGTACAGATAGTGAAACTTGCTCGCGTTGTAATAGACGATCAGGCCGGCCAACTGCTGAAAGTTTGCCGGATGAAACTCGACGCAGGTCGTCGCCTCGCACTCGAACGAACTCAGCCTGCGTGCAACGAGCGCCTGGCGAAACAGGCTCCCGGGCGATTCCATGCCGTAGAGGCGCAAGTAGCCCGGACGCTCGCTCAGACTCATGAACTCTTCTGGCCAGGGCGTGCGTAACCATTGGTAATCGGGATTGAGCCCGGCGTCGTCGAAGTCGTCGTGCTCGAGCCGATCTGGAGATTCAGTGTCTGGCAGGTTCGGAGGTTCGGCTTCGAGCTGCGGAACCACCGTCTTTCCGGGCAGCCGGAACCAGCCGTCATCGGTGCATTCGATGTTCTGCAGGGCGGTTTCGCGCCCGAGCGGACTGCGCCTCGTGCCCGGCAGCGGCCGGCTCACGAGATGCACCATGAACAGTTCGCCCGACGGCGCCTCCACGAGATCCGCGTGACCCGCGCGTTGAAGCGGCCAGTCGGGGTCGTTCCGGCTGGTCAGGAGCGGTCCCGAGGGATCCGGTTCGTACGGCCCCTGAATCGACCGCGACCTCGCCACGGTCACGGCGTGCCCGTACCCGGTACCGCCCTCTGCCGTTATCAGGTAGTAGTAACCGTTGCGCCTGTAGAGGTGCGGACCCTCGGTGCAACCGAGTGCGGTGCCCCGGAATATGTACTTGCGCGTCCCGACAAGACGTTGCTCGGCGGGCGAATACTCCTGCAGCGCGATCCCGCCGAAGCGACTGCGATCGGGGCGATGATCCCAGACCAGGTTCAGGCACCACTTGCGGCCATCGTCGTCGTGGAAGATCGACGGATCGAAACCGCTGGAATTGAGAAAGACCGGATCGGACCAGACGCCGTCTATGGCGTCGCAGGTCGTCAGGTAGTTGTGGGTGTCCTTGAAGTTGCCGTTGAAGCGCTTGACATCGGTGTACGCCAGATGGAACAGCCCATCGCAATGGCTCAGGCAGGGCGCCCACACACCGCAGGAATCCGGGTTGCCGATCATGTTCAGCAATTCCGGACGATCGAGGGGACGGGCGGCCAGCCGCCAGGTGCGCAAGTCGCGCGAGTGATGGATTCGCACGCCCGGATACCACTCGAACGTCGAAGTCGCGATGTAGTAGTCGTCGCCGACCCGGCAAATCGACGGATCCGGATTGAACCCCGGCAGGATCGGGTTGCGGATGCGCGCGTTTCGGGGATTGGTCAAGGCCACGGACTTCCGCCGTTCAATGGGCTGACGCGGCCCGCCTGCCGTCACTCGACGAAGAATGGAATGTTCGCGTGACCGGCTTTGCCGCGGCCGTCGTAGACGTAGGCGAACAGGCGATAGGCGCCCGGCTCGGCCGGCGCGGTAACGCGGATACGATCGCGGCCGGGAGCGTCGATCCGGCCTTCGATCAGTTCCGGCACTTCCTCCAGATCGCCGCCTTCCTGCGTCGCCTCGCTCTCGCGCATGATCTCCCAGCGGTACCGGAGCGCGTCCCCGTCAGGATCGACCGCGCGGATCGATGCGGCGTATTCAGCGCCTGCAGCGAGGATGACATCGTCGTGGGCGCTGCGTGCGTCCAGAAGCATTGCTTCGACGCCCGGAGACCGGTTCGCGGGCCAGGCGCCGTTCCAGATGTAATGCATCACGTCGACCGGCTCGGTTTCGGCGCCGTCCTCGAGAAACAGCCCGTACCAGGTCGGTGTGCGCTCCTGCTTCTGGCCCCAGAGGAACACGTAGGAACCGATGATCTGCTCTGGACTGGATTCGATCGCAATTTCGTAACTGCGCAGATAGTTGGCGGCTTTCTCGCTGCTCGTCTGTTCGATCGGAGCGCCCCAGCTCGTCAGCGGGACCTCCCAATGGCCGATGGCGCCCCACTCGGTGACGAAGATCGGCGCCTCCCAGTTGCTGGCCTCGAGGATGGCGGGCAGGCGGACGATATCGCCATACATCTGAATGCTGACGAAATCGAGGTCCGGGGCGCGCGCCTCGATGAGTCCGGCCAGTTCCGGGCTGAACCCGGCCAGGGCCGTCGTTACCGGATGCCGGCCGTCCACTTCGTGGATCATCCTCGCGATGTCATTGATCGCGTCGAAGACCCGGGGATTCTCGAAAAACAGGTTGGCTTCGTTGCCGACCATCCAGGCCAGCAGAGCCGGATGATCCTTGTACCTGAGCACTTCGCCGCGCGCGTACTCGAGTTGCTCCGCGACGGCCTGCCCGTCGTTGTAATCGAAGCCGAGCCGCTCGCGGCCGATTTCGATGCACATGACGACCGTCACGCCATGCCGGGCGGCATCGTCGAGAACTTCCTGCGCGGTAGCGAACCGGCTGTCGGTGCGCCAGGTGCGGAGCGAGTTTCCGCCATGGGCGGCGAAGTTGCCGACATCGGCCGACTCGATGCCCGCGCCGCGGATCGTATAGGATTGCCCGCCGCGCAGGAGCACGTAGCGCCCGTCGCGTTGGACGATCTCCACGGGGATCGCTCCGCCGGCCGCAGGCATGTCGCCGCTCGCGCGCTGATCGCCCGATACCGACGGTTCTGCCGCGGAGTCCCCCTCCTGGGCCACCAGCGGCTGACACGCAAGCGTCAGCCCCAACACGGACAGAGCTACGGCGACTTTTGGCGAAAACATCCTGACGCCTCCATCTAGGCCTTGACGAGTTCGGCCTGCAGTTCCTCGAGACTGCGCCCCTTCGTCTCGGGCACGAGCCGAATGACGATCGCAAGCCCGATCAGCGCGAAAACCGCGTAGATCAGAAACGTGAGCGAGCTGCCGAGCGTCTCGAGCTCCCACGGAAACACGAGCTGCACCCCGAAGCTCACCGCCGAATTCACGAGACCCACGAACGAGATGGCCAGTCCACGCACGCGGTTGGGAAAGAGCTCCGAGAACAGGACCCACATGACCGGCCCGAGCGATATCGCAAAACTCGCAACGAATCCGAGAATTCCCGCAAGGATCAGTGTCGGGTTCATGCTGATCGCGGCACTTGTGAGCTCCGAGCGATGGTCCTCGTACGCTTCCAGCCCCACGGCATCCACGACGGCCTGCCGGAAGGCCACGTCGCTGTCATACGTCTCATCCGTCAACTGAGCGAAGGACCCGCGTTCCAGAGTCTCGGGCAAGGACGCCACGGCCTGGTCGTTCAGCCGGTAGCTTGCCGAACCGAAGCCGTACGCGAGCAGCAGCATGCATACGGCGATGCCCGTCAGGCCGAAAACGAGCAACGGCCGCCGGCCCAGGCGGTCGATCATGAGGATCGCAAGCACCGTGAAGACGAGGTTCACGAGACCGACGAGGACGGCCTGGAGGAACGACGCATCGGTTCCTACACCGGACTGCTCGAAGATCATCGGTGCGTAGAAGAATACGGAGTTGATGCCCGTGATCTGCTGAAGGATCGCGACTGAAAGGCCGATCGCGAGCACGAACCGTAACGCCGGACGGAGCAACTCCCTGAAGCCGGCTTTCGCCGCGCTCGCTTCCGCCCCC
Source organism: Gammaproteobacteria bacterium (assembly GCA_022826245.1). Lineage (GTDB taxonomy): Bacteria > Pseudomonadota > Gammaproteobacteria > Steroidobacterales > Rariloculaceae > Rariloculus. The sequence continues at coordinate 55,465 of JAJDVG010000018.1, read as the reverse complement.
AGGGAATCGTGCACAGCCCGCAGTCCGGCGCGAGCCTGCCTGGAATCGCTGACCCGCTCCATGATCCTGAGTGCCTCGTCGTCCCTGTCATGCATGACGAGCCACCGCGGACTCTCGGGAACCTCGAACAGCGCAATGAAGTAAATGATCGCCGGTATCGCCTCGACGCCGAGCATCCAGCGCCAGTTCCATTCCGAGAACATCAGTGCCTGAGCCCAGGCCAGGTCCGAGCTGCCGAGCCGCAGTATCAGGTAGTTGCTGAAGAACGCGGCCGAGATGCCGATGACGATGTTGAGCTGGTTGAAGGAGACCATGCGGCCGCGGATATCCGCCGGCGCAATCTCGGCGATGTACATCGGGGCGACGATCAGCGCCGCGCCGACACCGAAACCGCCGAGCATCCTCGCGGCGACGAGTGAGATGAAATCCGGCGCCAGGGCCGAGGCGAGAGCGGAAACCGCGAACAGCGCCGCGGCGATCCTCAGGACCGGTTTGCGGCCGAGCCGGTCGCTGAGCGGCCCCGCCGCCATCATGGCCAGCGTCGCCGTCAATGTCAGCGAAGCCACCGACCAGCCGAGCTGGATCGGCGTCAGGTCGAACTCCGGTCCGATGAACGAAACCACTCCGGAAATGACCGAAGCGTCGAATCCCATCAGAAATCCGCCGAGCGCCACGATCAGCGCGACCGTGGCGGTATAGCGAACCTGTGCGCTGTCGCCTCTCATGGGCTAACCGAGCGGATTTCGACTGCGGGGCGCCGACACCGCGATGCTCCGGCCGTGACGGGGGATTTGCCGGCTAGTCGCCGGCAAGAGTGAATTCCGCCCTTAGATCCGTGTCGGAACTCCCGCCGACCCACACGTGGAACTGCCCGGGTTCCGTAATCAGCGTCATGTCCTGGCCGTAAAACGCGAGAGCGGCCGCGTCCAGTTCGAACGTCACCGTGCGGCTCTCGCCGGGGTTCAAACGCACGCGCTCGAAGCCCTTCAGTTCCCTGACCGGCCGCGTGACGTCGCCGACGAGGTCGCGCACATAAAGCTGCACGACCTCGTCCGCCGCCACATCCCCGTCGTTGCTCACGACGGCCGCCACGGTCAGCGTCTCCTCCATGCCGATGACATCCGCGCTCACGCTGATGTCCGAATAGGAGAATTGCGCGTAGGACAGGCCGAATCCGAACGGGAACAACGGCGTGTATCCGGCGTCAAGGTGATGCGACGTCATCCCGTGGGCCGACTGCACGGCCCGCACCGGCAGGTCGTCGAGGTGCACCCAGGTCTCGGGCGTCGCCGGTTTTCCGGTGTTCTTCTGCGCGTAGTAGATCGGTATCTGGCCGACCATCTTCGGAAACGTCACGGGTAGCTTGCCCGACGGCGACTCGACCCCGAACAGCACGTCGGCGATCGCCGGGCCGCCCATCGTGCCCGGATGCCAGGCAAACAGCAGAGCGTCGACCTGCTCGAGAATGTTCTGAACGGTCAGTGGACGGCCGGCCAGGATGACGGCGATGACCGGCTTTCCGGCTTCACGCAGCCTGTGCACGAGTTCGACCTGGCTGCCCGGCAAGTCGATGTTCGCGCGAGAGTGCGCCTCGCCGGAGAGAATCGACTCTTCGCCGAGCAACAGAACGACCGCATCGGCTTCGGCCGCGGCTTCCATGGCTTCGGCAAAACCTTCGGTACCGCGGCTGCGAGTGGTCTCGAGCGCGCGTACATGGCGAATCTCGACCCGCTCACCGACCATGTCCCGTATCGCCTGCAGCGGCGTTACGCTCAGTGACGGATCGCCGTCGAATATCCAGGTTCCAAGTTGCTCGTAGGGATCGTCGGCCATGGGACCGATGACGGCGATCGTATCGAGCGCATCCGCATCGAGCGGCAGCGCGCCGCCCTCGTTGCGCAGCAGCACCAGGCTTTGCAGCGCCGCCTCGCGGGCGACAGCGAGATGATCGGAATTGGCGATTTCCGGCAGCTCGGCAGGATCGGTAAACGGGTTTTCGAACAGGCCGAGGCCCAGTTTCGCTCGAAGAATCCCGGCGACGAGCTCGTCGATCCGCGCGACGCCGATCTGGCCTTCCTGGACAAGTTCCGCCAGATGATCGGCATAGGCCCGGCTGACCATCTCCATGTTGATACCGGCGTCGGCCGCCTTGAACGCAGCCTCGCGGAGGTCTGCGGCGAAGCCGTGGTCGATCAACTGCTCGATCGATACCCAGTCGCTGACGACGAGGCCGTCGAATCCCCATTCGTCGCGCAGGACCTCCTGCATCAGGAAGCGGTTGCCGCTTGCGGGCACGCCGTCGATGTCGCTGAACGACGCCATGAGGCTCACGACGCCGGCATCGACGGTGGCCTTGAAGGGCGGCAGGTAGACGTTGCGCAGTTCGTTCTCGGGGATGTTGGTCGTGTTGTAGTCGCGCCCGGCCTCGCTCGCCCCGTATCCGGCGAAGTGCTTGACGCAGGCGGCGATGGTCCCGATCGCGGCGAGATCATCGCCCTGGAAACCGTCGACCATGGCGACCGCGAGTTGGCCCGTAAGGTAGGGATCTTCCCCGAAACTCTCGGCAATCCGCCCCCAGCGCGGATCGCGCGTGATATCGATCATCGGCGCGAACGTCCAGTTGACGCCGACCGTGGCCGCTTCGAGCGCGGCGATTCGCGCACCGCGTTCGACGAGTTCCGGATTCCAGGTGGCAGCCTGACCCAGGGGTATGGGCAGCACGGTGTTGAACCCGTGGATGACGTCGCGGGCCAGCAGGAGAGGAATGCCAAGGCGGCTCTGCTCTGCGGCGATTCGCTGCAGCTCGTTGGCCGTATCGACATCGACCACGTTGAGAATCGAGCCGATCTCACCCGCCGCGACCGCATTGCGCAGATCCTCCGGAACACCGCCCGGAGCCGTGATCTGAACCATCTGGCCGATCTTCTCCCGCAGTGTCATCTGCCCGATCAGTTCGACAACCCTTGCCTCGATCGCTTCATCCGCGGAGGTCGTGTCTGCGCGTACTGCAGTCAGAGATACGTTCATACAAAAAATACCCACCAAAAGGACCGCGGCCGGTTTGCGCACCGAGCTGTCAGCATGGCGACGCCGGCGCATCGCTAGTTCGGGCTCCGGCCCGCAGATGCCCGCATCACCAACGAGGGCTTGAAGACATGCTGGACGGCCGTTCCGCTTTGTCCGTATACGTTCTCCAACACCCAGTGCGCGGCCATGCGCCCCATCTCGGTAATCGGATAATTGACGGTCGAGAGTTTCGGATACAGGTAGCGGCTGAGCGGAGCGTTATCGAACCCGACGAGCGAGATGTCGTCGGGAATGCTTATGCCGCGTGCGCGCAAGGTGTCCATTGCACCGGCCGCCATCTCGTCGTTGGCGCAGACGACGGCGGAAAACGGGAGTTCCCGCCGCAGCAGCTCCTCCATGGCCTCGCTGCCGCCCACCTCGTGGAAGTTGCTCTCGATGACGAGGCGTTCGTCGAACTTCTGGTCGTGTTCCTCGAGCGCCCGCCGGTGTCCGGCGAGCCTGTCGCTCGCGTCCCCCCAGGCGAGCGGGCCGGAAATGTAGGCGATTTCGCGGTGCCCCATCTCGAGCAGCATGTTCGTTGCGATGTATCCGCCGTGCTCGTTGTCGAGACTGATGCAGCGATCTTCAAGTCCCGAAACGACGCGATTCATGATCAGGATGGGTGGGCCGTTGTGCGCCTGCCGATGGATGGACGCGTCCGCCAGCGCTTCGACGTGCATGATCAGCGCGTCGCAGTTGCGGGTGTTGAGGAACTGGATCGCCTCGCGCTCCTTGGCTTCGAGGTTGTGTCCGGTCGCAAAGATCGTGAACTTCCCCGCGTCTCTGAGTTCGGCCTCGATTCCGCTCAACATGGCGCCGAAAACCGGTCCGTGGACTTCCGGTACCAGGACGCCCACGCAATCGGATCTGTTCGTTGCCAGCGACTGGGCGATCGGGTTCGGCTTGTAGTCCAGCGCCTGCATCGCGGAAAGCACCTTCTGCCGGGTCTTGTCGCTGACGCGAGTGCTGCCGTTGATAACCCGGGAAACCGTGGCTACCGATACACCGACCAGTTTGGATACTTCATATATCGTTGCCATACCGCGTATCCGCAATCTCGATGCCCGACAGGCGGGATCTGATTCGGCAGCCAGGAACTGTCGTACCGTCGCGTATCCATGCTGTGAAAGCGGTTACATCATACTCGCACGGCGTTTCGTCTCGCAAGGTGCAGTGCCTGAAGTTCCGCCCCCGGTCAGGCGTTCGCCGTACCGCTCGACACGATGAGCGAGGTTGGCAGTGCGACTACAGGACGTGGCAGGTGGCCGATTCCCGGTTCACGCGCCCCCGCCACAGCGCGTCAGGCCGACGGCGCCTTGCAATAGTGATCGATAAACCGCTGGTGAGTCGGAAGCTGGTCGACCATCTTCGCCACCGAGGCGTGTATGCCGGTCAGAAACCTGTTCAGCTCCTCGTCGCTCATCATGTTCACGATCGGGTGATATTGCTCCGGCAGGAGTCCCTGGCCGAGCATGACCTGGATCCATGAGTTTTCGCCGAAGAGTTCCGTCGGCACCTTGAAGACGCGCCCGGCCTGCTTGAAAAGCTCGATGCGGTGCCTCAGGGAATCGGGAATGTCCATGACCCGGCAGTGGTGCCAGAATCGCGTATCCGTGCGGTTGGTCACGTGGTAGTGCAGGATGATGAAATCGCGCACGTTGTCGATCTCGAATTTCATCTGGTTGTTGAACTCGTCAACGTCGGGCTGGCGAATGCCGTCGTAGGGGAACATCTGCATCAGGCGGATGATGCTGCGCTGGATCAGGTGGATGCTGGTCGACTCGAGCGGCTCGATGAATCCGGATGACAGTCCCATGGCGACGCAGTTCTTGTACCAGTGCCTGCGTCTCTGGCCGGCATTGAAGCGGATCACCCTGGGTTCGGTGAGCACCTCGCCTTCGATGTTGTCGAGCAGATGCGCCTGTGCTTCGTCGGCGCTCCAGTGTCTGCTGCTGAACACGATCCCGTTGCCGACCCGGTGTTGCAATGGGATGCGCCATTGCCATCCGGCTTCGCGCGCGATGGAACGCGTGTACGGGATCGGCTCGTCCACGGACGCGGTCTGTACGGCAACCGCGCTGTCGCAGGGCAGCCAGTGGGTCCAGTCGTCGTAACCCGCATTGAGCGTTTGCTCGATCAGTATCCCGCGAAAACCCGTGCAGTCGATGAAAAGATCACCTTCGATCACCTGCCCAGACTGCAGGCGGAGCGCCGTGATGTAGCCGCTGTCGGGGTCCTGTTCCACGAAATCGATCTTGCCTTCCCTCCGCACGGCGCCGAATTCCTCGGCGATGCCCTGCAGGAATCGTGCGTAGAGCGATGCGTCTATGTGGTACGCGTAATTCAGGCCCTGGCTCGGCAACACGGCGAACCGGTTCTGCACGGCCGCAGCCCACTCGTTGCAGTACTCGCCGAACTCGCGGCTGATTCCCATCTTCAGGCCCTTGAGCCAGAAATGCTGAAATCCCGCCGCCCAGCTATCCCTGCCCGTCCAGCCGAACGAGTGGATGTAATCCTCGTCCACATCCCGCCAGCTTTCGAACTTGATGCCGAGCTTGAACGTTCCCCGGGTCGCCTTGACGAAGTCCTGCTCCTTGACCTTGATCAGTTCGTGAAACGTGAGCAGGGTCGGTATCGTGGCCTCGCCGACGCCGACCGTACCGATCTCCGCCGACTCGACCAGGGTGATGTCCAGCGTCTTGCCCAACAAGCGCGCCAATGCGGCGGCGGCCATCCAGCCCGCAGTGCCGCCTCCGGCGATGACGACCTTGTGTATCTTGCGATGTTGCACCGACGGGGTCCGCTAGCGGTTCAACCTGTTGAGCAGATCGGCGTGCAACTGCTTCGCCTTCGTTGCATCGAGCGGCGCAAGACAACCCCTGCCCGCTTCCGGTATGTGTTCGTAAACCGACGCATCGGCGTCGAACACGTAGTGGTCGAAGACGCCTTGCCAGATGCGCCGCTGCCGCGGCGGCAGATCCCGCAACGCGAGAATCGCGTGCATCAGCGCCGTACCGGGCGAACCCATGAAATCCGGTGACGTACACCACCAGTAGTTGATGAGGAGATTGAACGGATCTCTCGATTCCACGTGGTGCCACCACATGCTCGGAATGAAGATGGCGTCGCCGGGCCCGAGCACGGCCGACTTCGCGTGTTTGACGGCTTCGGCGTACTTCGGGAAACGATCCAGGTCAGGCTCGGACACGTCCACGAGGCTGATCGCCTGACCCGACGGCGTCCTGTCGACGGGTCCGACGTACAGGTTGTCGATCTGTTCCGGCGGGAAGAGCGTGAATCGCCGCTCGCCGGCCACCACGCATGCGACGTTGTCCGGAAAATCGTAGTGGGCCGACACACGGGTCTGGTTGCCGAGCCAGAAACTCGCCAAAGCGTCGTCCGTCGGCAATTTGACATCGTTTTGGGCCCGAAAGCCCGGCAGCCACTTGTCTACCGGGGTCGACCCCACATACAGCGTGGTCAGTCGATCCTCCCTGCCGGACTCGGCGAGCTTGTCGAGCACCTGCGGCAAGGTGGCTTTTCCGCTGATGAAGTTGAAGCCGGTGAAGTCGCTGTTGTAGAAGATTCGGCCGTTGATCGAGGAATCGCCGGCATACACGGTCAGTGGATCTTCGCGCCAGAAACTCGAAAGATAGCCGGCGGCGTCGGCGATGGACTTGCTGCACTGCCTGACCGCCGGCCAGTCCCGTACAAGTCCTTGAAGGCATACGGGTTCTGCGGCATCGAACACCTGTTCCGGTATGGCGCCGTTGGCACACTCCAGCGTTTTCATGGGCGACGGTTCAGACATCGGGCTCGATCCCGTCCCCGTCGTCGAGTGTCCGGTTCTTCAGTTCCACGAGGCGCTGAATGTTTCCCATGGACGCGAGCACCATGAACATCGGCATGAGGTAGCCGCGCTCGTTCAGTTCCCCGAGTACGTCCGCCGAAAGCGCCTGAATCCTTTCCTCCGCAAGGCAATGAAAGCCGATGAGCTGGTTGCGCGAGCCGTCCTTCAATTCGATTTCGAGCGTCATCGCCTCGAGCAGTTCGTGTTCCTGCAGGGCGGCCACGAACAAACGGTTGTGGTCGATTCCAGCGTAAATCGTCTCCAGCAGATCGGCGACGCCCTCGAGGAACGGGGTTCGCCCGCCAAGCGGCTGAAACAAGGGCTCGCCGTGTTCGGTGTTGACCCGTGGATGATCCATGTCCAGTGAAAGCACCCGCGTTCGTTCGGCTTCGCCCTGGGCTTTGGAGTCCTGAAACCCGATCAGGAACGGCTCGCGGCGCACCATCGCGGGAATGTACGGCGCCTGCCAGCCGGATTCGTCGAGGAACAGGTTCTCCTTCTCCTTAAACCCGAAGAGCGCCAGCGGGTAGAAGCTTCCTGTGCCGTCCTGCTGAAAAAGTATCGGATAACAGGCCTGTACGTTCCTGAATTCGAAGGGAAATACGAGCGCCTGCGTCCTGTCGTCACCGTACCGGGCGGACCGCTCGGTAATGACCCGGGTCTCGGCGTGATCGACGTTGTTAAGAAGCGCGTATTGGGTCATTGCAAGCCTGTGTAGTTGCCCGGTGAGCGATGGCGCTGACCAGTGCTCGAGTCGACGGCAGCAGGCGGGTCATTTGCTGCGCCTTGATCCGGTTACCGTGAAAAACCTCATCCGCCCGCCTGACTTTCGGATCGCGGCGTGTCTTGTCTGCGGACAGGTAGCGCGGTCGGAAACCCATTCCGTACAGCACGTACTGATAGCTCGCGGAAGGAAAGAGTTCATCGAGACGCGGTGCGTCGTCGTGCCAGGGCGGCTGCTGCTGCCACAGGATCATTTTCCGGCGCAGGCTGTCGGGCCAGGAAGTCTGCTCGCGGTTGTCCGTCCAGTAATCGCTGTCCTCGCGCACGCTCGTCGCGTAGTGCAACTTGAGGAACTCGACGATGCGCGCCCAATGGTAGCTCATCTTCCCGTTGAACCGGTCCGCCACGGTATCCATGATCGCGCGGTCGCGAGGCATCTGCTCGCCGATGATCGCCGCGGATTGCTCCACCAGCACGAGTGCGGAGGCTTCAAGGGGTTCGATAAAGCCGGCCGACAGACCTACGGCAACACAGTTCCGTATCCACAGCTTCTCGCGGTAACCAGGCTCGAAACGTAAGGTCCGGAAGTTCAAGCGGTCGCGGTCGACGCCGGGTGAAGTACTGTCGACATAGCGTTCAAGGCTCGACAAGGCGCTGTCTTCGTCGGTATGGGAACTCGAGTGGACATAGCCGAGCCCGCGTCGGCTTCCGAGTCCTATGTCCCAGATCCAGCCGTGCGGCTGCGCCGTCGACAGGGTTGCGGACGCGATCGGGTCGTCGGGATTCACGTAGGGTACCTGCACGGCGATCGCGCGATCATTGAAAAGCATGTCCTTGACCGAATGGAAACGACTTCCATAGTGGCTGCCGATCAACAGCGCCTTGTGTCCGGTGCAATCGACGAACAGATCGCCTGCCACGATCTCTCCGGTATCGAGCGCTATGGCGGCGATGTCTCCGTCCGGGTGTGAATCGATGCGCTCGCAATTGCCGCGAACGTAGCGCACGCCGAGCTTCTGCACCCCGTGCCGTTGCAGCAATCCGGCGAAGCTGTTCGCGTCGAGGTGATAGCCGTAGTTGACGGAGAAGGCGTATTGCGGTGCGTCGACCTGCTTGGGCGCAAGACCCCGCTCGATCACTCTTGCCTGGGGCGTGACGAGATCGGCGAACGCCGATCGGCCGCCATGAGCCAGCCAGAACCGCGCTGGATTGAGCTCGGCGTAGTCCACCGGAAAGCTGAACGGGTGGATGTATTGACTCGCTTCGGGACGGCCGGACCAGTCTCGAAAGCGCGTACCCTGCTTGAAGCTCGCGTCGCATTCGCGCACGAAATCGTCTTCGGACAGCCCAATGCGCTGAAGCGTCATGCGCATCGATGGCCAGGTGCCTTCCCCGACACCGATGATGGGAATATCGGGAGACTCCACGAGCACGACCTGCAGCGGTTCGACATCGCGCCCGAGGGATTCGGCCGCCACGACGCAGGCGGTGATCCAGCCCGCCGTACCGCCGCCGACGATCACGACTTTTCGAATCGGCTGATCCATCGACCCACCGGCTTGTTCGTGCGCGGCTCGAGCCAACCAACCGCCCTGCGACACTGACGCGCGGCGATGATACCAAGCGAGGCTGCCCGGGACGGCAGCCTCGCCTGGTTACGGTCTAAAGCTTGTATCGGAAACCGATGTTGTAGCGCGGACCGAACTGGGCGGCGAAGAGCGTCTGGAACTCGTGCCGACCGTAAACATGGGTCGTTTCGTCAGTCAGGTTCAGCCCGTCGAGGTACACCTGCATGTTGTCGTTGACCCAGTAGCTCACGCTGAGATCGAGCTGCTGATACTCGCCGATGTGCGTGGGGGGACCCGCACCGACATTGTTCTGGCCGGTACCCGCCAGGAAAGCATCCCGCCAGTTGTAGGCCAGACGGACTCCGAGCCCGTCCCTGTCGTAATACGCGACGAGATTGGCCGAATCGCTGAGACCCGTGAGAACGAACTGCTGGGCCAGACTGAAGTTGTTGTAGCCGACGTCGGCATCGACGATCGTGGCATTTGCGATCAGGCCGAATCCCGTGTCGCCGAAGCTGTGCTGTACAACCGCTTCCCAGCCCTTCATCGTCGCCTTTTCGATGTTGACCGGAATGGTGAGATTGAAGGGGGCAGCCGGATCGCGTCCCGCTACACCGGAAATGATGCCGTTCGCCGCATCCACGCCTTCCGCGTCAGGCCGGTTCGCGAGGATCCACGAGTACAACGTCCCGCCGTCGGAACTGCCCGTGGCTGCCCGCGCTTCGGCCCCCAGCGGACCGAGCGCCGGGTGCGCCAGGCCGAACGTTTCTTCGATGAGCGATGACGTGCCGATGAAGTTCTCCACGTCCTTGTGGAAGTAGCCAAGCGCCGCATAGCTCGCCTCGGCATAGTAATACTCGATCGACAGGTCGATGTTCGCCGATTCGAACGGCAGCAGCGCCGGGTTTCCGCGGTTGCCTGTGCCTCCATCGATTCGCAGCAGCGAGTTGATGGTCTGGCCGCCCTGGATGTCGCCGTAGTTGGGGCGTGTCACGGTCTCGCTGACCGAGAAACGGCCAACCAGATCGTCCGACAGGTCGATCCTGAAGTCGAAGTTCGGCAGCACGAGATCGTAGTCGCCCTCGAGCGACGTGAAATCCGGAGCGCCCTGCACGGCGTTCAGTTCGTTGCCGGCAACCCAGTTGATCTGCGTGTAGGCCGGCGAGAGCGCCTGGGAGGACACGTCGGTCTGCTCGTAGCGCAAGCCGAGACGCATGTCGACCGGCATCGTGCCGAGTTGCGTCGCCATGTTGATCTGGAAGTACGCCGCGACGGAGTCCTCCTGCGTGCGCCGGTCGGAGGTGAAGCGGCTGGACGGGCAAAGTCCCGTGCCGCAATCGCCCATGTCGGTCAGCATGAAGATGTCCGCGTCGCCCGACGCCATCAATTGTTCGGTTCTCGCGATCACGTCGGACATGTCGAACACGAAGTAGTCGACTTGCCGGCGCGGGTCGTCGCCGCCGGGAATCTCGCTGAAAGCGGACGCGGCCGAAGCGGGCTGCAACAGGTCCGCGATCGCACCGCGCTGGGTCACCCCGCCCCAGGCATCGCGCTGCACTACCGAGCCCGCGGAGCGGTTGTTGACCTCGGTAAGCTGGATGCCGAAGTCGATGCTCTCCACGAAATCCGCATCGAAGTCGAACGACCCGGACAACCGGGTCTGGTCGATGTCCATTTGCGACAGATTATTGGTAAAGACGCTGCCGGTGACGATCATGTCCTCCGGTGTCAACGAGTTCGCCAGCGTCAGCTCGAGGATGGGCAGATCGTTGCCGAAGTAGCCGGTCGTCCTGTCGCGCGTAAACGCCGCGGTGGAAAGGAGCGAGGAATCGCCGAACGGACTGTTCGGAGCGCGCTTCGCACCTGAATCGTGGTAATCGAACTCGAGGAACAGCCGGTCGGTCACGTCCCAGAGCAGGTTCAGTCCGGTCGAATCGTTCTGAGTGCGCCAGGCGTCCTCGCCGCCCGCCATGGAGTAGTCCGAACCGCCCAGGTTCTCGGTGTAAACCAGCGGGGTCGCCTGGGGTCCGTCCGTCCAGAGCGTTTCCTGGGCGCCGAAGTTGAACCAGGCCGACAGGTTGCTGTAGGTCCTTGTCAGCTCGAGTTCCGAATACGTGTAGTCGAGCGTCGCACGCAGTGTATCGGTTGCCTGAAACTGCAGGGTAAGTTGGCCATTCGTACGTACGCGGTCGAATTCCGCCAGTTCGTAGCCGATGTTCTGAGGCACAGAATAGAAGTCGCCTTCTCCGGGTCGATTCTGCTGATTGGGATCCGTATGCGGGGGAATGCCGCCCCACTCCGACGGGCCGATACCGCACCAGCAGTTGTCCGTTTCACCCGGGAAGGTGCGCCAACCGCCGACACTCGCGGTGTTGACGCCGTTGTTCCGGTCCTGCCGCACGGCGCTCAGCGCGATGCCGACGCGGTCGTCGGCGAAGGTGTTGGAGAAGAGCGCCGACACTTCAGGCGTAAACGAATCGCCCGTCGCGGTCGATTCGTCGCTCAATCCGCTGACGGCCGCGGTGAAGTTCACGCCGGGGCTTTCCAACGGACGGGTGGTACGGATCTGCAGCGTGGAACCGATTCCACCGGTAGGCACATCGGCCTGGCCGCTCTTGTAGACTTCCACCGCCGCGATGCCTTCCGACGCAAGATCGCCGAAATCGAACGAGCGTCCGAGTCCGCTTGATGTCGGCATCTGGCGCCCGTTCAACAGGACGAGGTTGAAGTCGGGGCCGAATCCCCGGACCGTCACTTTCGAGCCTTCGCCACGTTCCCGGTCGATCGAAACGCCGGTGATTCGCTGCAGCGATTCGGCGAGATTGCTGTCCGGAAAGTCGCCAATATCCTCGGCACTGATGGCATCGACGACGCCGTCGGCGTCGCGCTTGATGTCCATCGATTCCATCAGGCTTTGGCGGATACCGACGACAACGACCTCCTCGATCGTTTGCGCCCCCTCTTGTGCGTATGCCGCACCGCCGGTCATGGCCAGCGAGACTGCCGCGGCGAGCGGCGTCCTTTTCAGCGTACTGACAGCCACCTTTCTTCTCTCCTCCATCGTCCCGTGCCGCAGCCCTTGCACCGCGAAGGGTCAGCGCTTGTCGTTCCCACACCAGGGCGGTGAGCATTTATGTAAGCGGTTACATTTTCAGAATATACCGCTTTTCAGGGTTTCGTCAACACCTTTAATTCAGCTTGTCAGGTGAATCGGTCCCGGAACGATTCGGATCAATCGCGGTCCGGCGTCTCGGCGCCCCAGGCATCCAGCCACTGGCGCATTCTCGTGATCTCGGCGCGCTGCTCGACGATGATTTCCTCGACGAGCACGCCGAGGTCGTGGGGACGGCGCCCGGTAGCCAGTTGCTGGCGCTGCTGGGCGTGCGACATGTCGATGGCGCCCTGATGGTGAAAGATCATCCCTTCGAGCCAGAGCCGTTCGAATTCGGCGCCGCTCGCCTCGGCAAGCGCGGCCATCCGGGCCGACGACAGCATTCCCGCCATCGGCGGATCGTCGTGCAGGTGCTGTTCGGGTAGTTCCAGGCCGCGTTCGGCGGCGAGATCGAGCAGCGCCTGCATCATGCCGATCTCCGCCGCCTGCGCCCGCCTGACGTAGTCCGCGAATCGGTGGAACTCCGGCCGGCCGGAGCGCTCCGGCACGAGCAGCGACATCACGACGGCCTGCTCGTGATGCACGATCATGTGTTGCAGGAAGGTCAGGTCAGCGGTATTGAACAGCGGTTCAACGACCGCTGCGGCAGACGGGTCAGGAACGCTGGCAGGCTGGGAAGAGGCGCCGGAGGCCGCCAATCCCGTGACTAGTGCCCCTGCAGCCAGCAAAGCGGGTATCGATCGCCTTTCACGGCAGGGGCAAACGTGCCAATGCGCGATTTTCACTGGTCGCCGCCACCTACTGCCCGTATCGAACCCATGTCGGGCCTCGGTTCTTTCCGCCAGCCGGTCAGTGCGGGCTCGTGCGGTTCGAGGACCAGATGACATCCTGCGGCACTTCGTCGGCTCGTGGACCGGTGTACCTGAGCACGTGCAGCCCCGTATGGTTGTCGCCGACGTACATCAGGCCATTGTGGAAGTCGGGGTAGGTCATGATGTCGCCCCATGGAACCGGTCTCGCGTGCCCGACCTCCCGCGGGTTGAACGGGTTCGATATGTCGATCGCGCGGATGCCGTGGCCGAGCCAGTTCACGAATACGAGGTTCTCGAGCACGGTCGGATTGTGCGCGTGCATCATCGGCCGGATCGCCGAGCCCGGCGGGACCGGCTGAGCGAGGCAATTCTCGATGAGGCTGTCCGACATCGCATGCGCACCGATCATCATCGGGCTGATTTCGGAACGCACGTCGATGATCCTGAAACTTCGCTCCGGGCAGGGACCGAACGGCCATTCCTCGGTGATTACCACGAAGGCCGGCCTCCCCGCCTCGTTGCCGCGCGACTGCGACGGCCGGTTCGGCACCGGAATCGCGCTGTGCACGCCGACGGAAGCCACGAACGGCGGCGCGAAGTCGAAGCGCGAGCGCGCTTCGAGCCGCGTGTAGTGCACGAGCTTCATCTCGGCGGAGATGTCCGATGCAAGCATCGCAAGGACCGCGGGGTCGGAGTTGAGCACCGGGTGCGCACAATCGTTCGCGACTTCCGGCAGCTTCGTGACATCGACCAGCCCGCCGATCTCGCCGTCCACCCAGACGTTCGTCGATTCGCGATTGCAGACTCCGCCGGACGCGAGCTCTTCATTCGTTCGGTTGGCGATGAATTCGGTATTGAGGATGTAGACGCCGGCCGTGCCGCCACCGGCGTAGAAGCGCTCGCCGTCGTCGGACAGCGTGCCCGAGTGCAGGTCGTTGCCCTGGGTGCGCTGCGACGCGCCCGGGCGGCCCCGCTGGTCGGTCAGGTGGCTGTAGTCCAGGAAGCGGCCGTCGGAATACAGCCCCGTTTCGTCGGGAACTTCGTCGCGGACCGGACCGCCGATCTCTTCGAGCGTGAACGACGCGAGGAACAAGGGCTCTTCGAGGACCTCCCCCGTGCTCTCGTCCGTGATGGCCGTGAAGATGAGGTCCTCCGGCTGCGAGCCATAGGTCTGCGACGCCACGACGAAGCGGTTCGGGTTGTCGGGATCGTGCCAGAGATAGAATTCGTGGGCCAGCACGCCGGCTGCCGTGGCGCCGTCATCGATCGGCAGGCAGGATTCGGGGTCCAGCGTATAGGTAATGACGTCGCCGCCCGTTCCAGTGGCGGCGGCGCGCACCATGAGCATGCGTTCGACGCCGTCGGTCGATGTGTAGTTGTAGGGACGCAGTTCGCGGTCGCGCACGGCTGTTTCGCCGTTGGGCGTGGTCAACTGCGGCATCGTGCCGATCTCGACCGGCGGATCGTTCTCCGGGTCCTCCTGGATGCGGAAAATCCTGACGTCCCGGGTCACTCCGGGTCCCGTCGTGTTCGTCGAATTGCTTCGTCCCCAGTAGAGGCAATCACCGGCGATGCCGAGCCCTGTCGAGCCCCAGCCCGTGGGAAACCCGTCGAGATCTCCGCCCGACCACTCGCCCGTCTCCGGATCACTGACGGACGGCACGGTCGGCAGCCAGTGCAGCCACTCGAAGTTGCCGAACAGACCGAGTTCCCCGGCGGCGACAAATGCCCCCGCATGCGCGTCCTCGGGAGACGAAGTTGGATCGAGATTGCCCTCGGCATCGACACGCCCGCCCGGCATCAACGCGAACGGGATGTCGAACGTGTCGTGGGTGATCGGCACGCAGGCGACGGGATCGGCGAGTGCCGGATCGATACATAGCGGCGCCCCGTCGGGACCGAGTTGCGGATCGTCCCGATCCACTTGAGCAGCTGCCGGAACGCTCAAGGTCCCGGCGACGAAGAACATTGCAACGAGCGCTGTAGCCCTGAATCGCATCACGTCACTCCTCGGATGATCGAACTGGAACCAGGCAATGACGGGCTCGGAAACGCTGAGCACGCCTGTCGGGCGGGCTGAATCATCGGCCGGACCGCAGCGGGTCGCTCCCTCGGTCGCTGCTCGGATGCCGCGCGCCGCAGTGCGGGCAGGCACGTGCATCGTAGGCAACGAGCTACCCACACTCGGAGCAGGGGCTCGGGCTCGTTTGCGCTTCAGAATTCCGTGCCGTCGGCGAGCCTGAACCCGGTGATATAGCCGCCGTCGTCGCTGCCGTCGCGCAGCGGCGCGATCTCGATCGTGATCTCGTCGCCGACGCCGACCGAATTCGGCCGCCAGCCGCGGCGAAAGACGTTGTTGCGGCTATGGCCTTCGTATTCGATTTCGCGTGTCTGACCGGCATCGTCGCTCACGTCGAGAATCAGCTTGATGTGCGGGTTGCGCACTTCGATGAGCCTGACCGTCCCGGCGACGGGCACGCGTTGTCCGAAGTCGAACTGGGCCGCCGAGTGGTGTGCCCAGGCCTGCATCGTCAACGCCGCGAACGCGCAACAGACGAATATGCGGATCAGCTTTCTCATTGTCCTTCCGACTCCCCGATCGCCAACGATGCTGCGGCCAGCCGCCGTCGCGCAACGCACGCCGGCGCTGCTCCGACCACAACCCGATGATAAGCCGCCGCTGCCGAAACGCCAACGGCAGGACGATGGCGCATCCGGCCGTGTGCGATCGCCGGATCGCGAAACTCCTGCAGTGGCGCCCGAGCATTGCCGCCAATCGCCGGATTTGATTTAATCTGCATTGCTTTCAAATGCTTGTTGACAGTTCCGGGTTCCAGCCTGTCGCGAGCGCGAACCCGGCAATCGGGCGGACGGAAACACGCATGTTCATCACGCAGAAACACTTGCCGCGCCGCACCGTTCTACGTGGTCTCGGCGCATCCATCGCATTGCCGCTGCTGGATGCCATGGTTCCGGCCTTAGCGCAATCCGACGCGTCAACGCAACGGCTCGGTTTCGTCTACGTGCCGCACGGCGCGATCATGGACCACTGGACACCCGACGAAGACGGTCGGGGCTTTACGTTCAAGACCACCCTGGAGCCGCTGGCGCCCTATCGCGAGCGCCTCAATGTGGTCAGCGGGCTGCACCATCGCGCTGCGGACTCAACCGCAGTGCACTCGCTGAGCCCGACGACCTGGCTGAGCGGCGTGCGGCCCAAGCCCACACAGGGCGTCGACGCTTATGCGGGCGTGACGGCCGACCAGATTGCCGCCGCCGCGATCGGCGGCGACACGATGCTGCCGTCGATGGAGCTTGCAACCGAGGATCATTCCGGGCTCATCGGGGCCTGCGACCGCGACTACGGCTGCATCTACATGAACACGCTGTCGTGGCGAACGCCCACGACGCCGATGCCGATGGAAATCAATCCGCGCAAGGTCTTCGAGCGAATGTTCGGACAGGGCGGCAGCGTGGAGGCGAGGCTCGCCCGTGCCCGCGAGGACAGCAGCATCCTCGACGCGCTGGGCCGGCAGGCGAAATCGCTGCAGAGCACGCTGGGCGCGCACGACCGGCAGACGCTCGAGCTTTATCTCGAGGCCGTCCGGGAAATAGAACGGCGACTCGAGCGCGCCGACGCGCAGATCGCAGCCAACAGCGACCTCGTCATCCCCGAAGCGCCTCCCGGCATTCCGTTCGAGTACGAAGACCATGTCGACATGATGTTCGACCTGCTGGCGCTCGCCTGGCAGGCGGACATCACCAGGATCTTCACGTTCATGCTGGCGCGAGAGATCAGCAACCGGACCTATACGCAGGTCGGCGTCAGCGAAGGCCATCACGCGGTCTCCCACCATCAGAACCGCGCCGAGAAGATGGCAATGAACGCGCGCATCCAGAGATATCACGTGGGGCTCTTCGCGAGATTTCTCGACAAGCTCGATGCGATCCCCGACGGGGACGGCTCGCTGCTCGACAATTCGCTGATCCTCTACGGCAGCAACATGAGCAACAGCAACGCTCACGATCACTTCCCGCTGCCGAACGTCGTCGTCGGCGGCTCGCACCGCCTGAACGGCGGCCAGCATATCCGTTGCATCGACCACACGCCGATGACCAACCTGTTGCTGAGCATGCTCCACAACACGGACGTGGCGATCGACAGCCTCGGCGACAGCACGGGCACGATCGCCGAAATGAGTGTCTAGCCTCCTCCGGGGACGTTTTCACCGCGTGTCTCAAGCGAACGGTAGCGCGACTCCCCGGAAAGTGACCGTGGCTTCTTTTCTCATGCGAAAAGTTTGTGCAGCAACAGCTACGTTGATCATCAGCACCGCAGCGTTAGCGCAAGCGGATTCACTCGTCACCGCAGTCAAATCGGGCAACCTGTCCGCGGCACTCGCGCTGCTCGCCGAGCAGGCCGATCCGAACGTCGCCGAAACCGACGGCACCACGGCACTGCACTGGGCCGTGCAGAACGACGACGTCGATCTCGCTGCGGAACTCGTCCGGGCCGGCGCCGACGCCACGGTCGCAAACCGTTACGGCGTGACGCCGCTCCATCTCGCGGCCGTCAACGGCAGTGCGCGCATGATCGAGCTGCTGCTCGACGCGGGCGCCCGGGCCAACGAAGTCGGCAGCGAAGGCGAGACCGTGCTCATGACGGCCGCGCGCACGGGCGATGTGGAAGCTGCCGCCGTCCTCATCGAGGCCGGCGCCGAAGTGGACGCCCGCGAAGGCTGGCACGGCCAGACGGCGCTCATGTGGGCGGCGGCACAGGGCCATCCGGCGATGATCGCGGCGCTGATCGAGGCCGGAGCCGCCGTCAACGCCGTCTCGAACACCGTCGAATGGGAACGGCAGCGCACCGCCGAGCCGCGCGCGAAGTGGCTGCCGCCGGGCGGCATGACGCCGCTGCTGTTCGCCGCCCGCGAAGGATGCGTGGAGTGCATCGGGGTGCTCGTCGAGCGCGGCGCCGATGTCGACATGACGACGCCGGACGGGATCAGTCCCGTCGTCTCGGCACTGATCAACGGCCACTACGACACCGCCGCGGCGCTCGTCGAAGCCGGGACCGACCCGCAGCTCGTCGATTACACGGGCCGAAGCGCCCTCTACGCCGCCGCCGATTTCAACACGATGCCGAAATCGAACCGACCGGCGCCGGAAGTCATCGACAACGAACACACGGCGCTCGACGTCATGCGCATGCTGCTCGAACGCGGCGCCGACCCGAACGTCCGGCTCGAACGGCAGGCGCCCTACCGGGCCAAGCTCGACCGCGGCAACGACACGGTGCTCGGGACCGGCACGACCCCGCTCATGCGCGCCGCCAAGGCCGGCGACATCCCCGCGATGCATCTGCTGCTCGAATACGGCGCCGATCCCTCCCTCGCCACGAACCGGGGCGTCGATGCCCTGATGCTCGCGGCGGGCGTCGGCACGGCGGAACAGGACACGACCGGCCGCTACAAGACCGAAGCGCAAGCCATTGAAGCGATCGACATCCTGCTGGCGCTCGGCCTCGACATCAACGCAGCGGATTCACGCGGCCGCACGCCCCTGCACGGTGCAGCGATGCAGGGCTACGACGAGGTGATCGCCGCGCTCGCCGCCCGCGGCGCCGATCCCGGCGCTGCGGACAACAACGGCTTCACGCCGCTCGACACGTCCCTCGGGCTCGCCGGCGGCTTCGGCTTCTCGGGCCAGGAAGGGGTCGTTCGCGAGGACACGGCCGCCCTGCTCCGCTCGCTCATGCGTTCCGACTAACTGCCGGGGATTCCGCCATCAAGGTTCCGGGACCCGATCATCCGATCTCGATCGCCGCGAATCCGCGGCGCGTCGTGGTCACGTTCAACGGACACAAGGTCGGCGACACCGTCCGCGCGCTGAAACTGACCGAGGCGACGTATCCCGGAGTCAATTACATTCCCCGCGACGACGTGGACATGAGCCTGCTCGAACGCAGCAACCATTCGACGTATTGCCCTTACAAGGGCGACGCGGCCTACTTCGCGATCAGGGCCGGCGGTCAGGTGGCCGGGAACAGCGTCTGGAGCTACGAGACGCCCTACGAGGCCGTGGCGGCGATCGCAGGCTATCTCGCGTTCTATCCGACCGCCGTCACCGTGAGCGAGGAGTCATAGCTGCCCGCCGCCACGGTGACTGCCGATACGTCTGCAGGGCAGACAGGTCGAGAATCTGGAGGATCACGCATGCGACACGCCGCCACGATCAAGGTACTGACGACCGGCTTGCTCGCCGGCATCCTCTCGGCCTGCGGCGCGCCCGAGCCCGTTGCGCTGCTCGACGACCTCGAAGCCGGCTGGAACGTGATTGATCCCGGTGGCGATACGACCTGCTCCGACGGCTCGCCCTACCGCTTCTTCGTCCGTCCCGGACAGCCCGAACGGCTGCTCCTCTACTTCGAGGGCGGCGGCGCGTGCTGGAACGGGATGAGCTGCGACCCGGACCTGGAACCGACCTACGTGATCGACACCGAGATGACCGATCCGGCCCGCGCGAACGGCATCCTCGACTTTACGAACGCCGAAAACCCGTTCGGCGACTACAGCGCGGTCTACGCCGCGTACTGCACAGGCGACGTGTACCTCGGCAATCGCGTAACGACGTATGAGGTGCCGGAGATCGAAGAGCGCGCCGCGCGCCAGGTGACCGTCAGGCACAACGGACTCGCGAACGTCTCGGCTGTACTGGACTTCGTGTACTCCCGCTTTCTCGCACCGTCGGAGATCTTTGTAACCGGGTCGAGCGCGGGCTCGCTCCCTTCACCGTATTTCGCGATGCTGGTCGCGGAGAACTACGAAACAGCCTCGATCGCGCAGCTCGGCGACGGCTCGGGCGGCTACCGTCGCGAAGTACTTGCGGCCATGCCCGAAGAGGCCTGGGGCACGCTCGACGAACTTCGGCACCTGCCCGAATTCGCCGACATGGCCGTCGGCGAGTTTACGTTCGAGAGTCTCTACGTCGCCGCGGCGCGGCGCCACCCAGACATCACGTTCGCCGCGTTCGACCACGCCGAGGATGACGTGCAGAAGCAGTTTCTCGCTCTCGGCGGGTATCGGGCCGCTTCCCTGCTCGACCTGATTCTCGCCAACCAGAACGACATCCGCAGCGAAGCGGCGAACTTCCGGTCGTACATCGCCGACGGCGACATCCACACGATCCTGCAGCGCCCGGAGTTCTATACGCAGCATGTGGACGGCGTGCGGATTCGCGACTGGGTCGCGGCCCTCGCCGCAGGCGAGCCGGTCGAGGATGTCCAGTGCGCACCCTGCGACGTGCCCGAGTTTATCGGCGGTGACGACTAGCCGAGCCGGACAACGGCGCCGCACAGGAAGCACGCGGGAACCGGGACAGGCGGGCCGCTCCAGT
The DNA here is from genome assembly GCA_022826245.1 of Gammaproteobacteria bacterium. GTDB lineage: Bacteria > Pseudomonadota > Gammaproteobacteria > Steroidobacterales > Rariloculaceae > Rariloculus. Next base: position 34,939 of record JAJDVG010000018.1, on the reverse strand, counting down.
GTCCGGGCTGCGATTGCGCCGACGTATGGCATCGTCGCGTTGCGTTCCCTGCCGAATTGCTCGATATTAGGCGCCGAACGCGACCGGTCACCGAGTTGGCCGGCCGACGGAAACTACAACGCTCCGTAATACCGACACCGACAGCGCGTCCAGGGAGCAGAAAACAATCGCGGGGGCCATTCCAGACCATGCCGTCGAAAACACACATGCGCATCCTGCCGCTTGCCGTGCTGCCGGCCTTGCTTGCCGCGAACGCGCTGGCGCAGGACGCCGACAACCGGATCGCGCGACTCTCTGCGCTAGAGTCCCGGCTCACGGAGCTTGAAAGCGAAATCCGGCTCCTCGAAGACACCAAGGCGATCAAGCGCCTGCAGCGCGCCTACGGCTACTATCTCGACAAGAAGCTCAGCGGCGAGCTCGGAAAGCTCTTCGCCGATCACCCGGAGACTTCCGTGGAGTATGCAGGCGGCGGAGTCTACATCGGCAAGGACCGCATCGGCGAGTATCTCGGCCACCTCGTCGGCGAAGGCCTTGAAGAAGGACAACTGTACAACCACATCATCATGCAGGGCGTCGTCAATGTCGCCGCGGACGGCCAGACGGCAAAGGGCCGTTGGCGCGCGCTGATCCAGACCGGCGAGCACGGCGAGTCGGCAGACTGGCTCGAGGGGCCGTACGAGAACGACTACATCAAGGAAGACGGCGTGTGGAAGTTCCACCGGATTCGCTGGTTCCAGACGCTGAACGCCCCGTACGACCCGGGCTGGCACCTGGCGCCCGGACCATTGGGCGGGATCCTTGAAGCGTTCCCGCCCGATCTGCCGCCTTCCGTGGAGTACGAGTCCCTTCCTGGCGCATACCTGCCGCCCTACCACTACGCGAACCCCGTCTCGGGCCGCTGCGAGGAGGGCGTCTGCAATGAATAGCTGCATGGCGCGATTGGTCGGCGTAGTGCGCTTCGCCGGATACGCTCTGCACCGAATGCCGCAGCGAGCCTTTCCCTGCGCGCCGTTGGTCCTTGCGATCTGCGTGCTCGCAACCGGGGGCGCGGCTTACGCTCAGGACACAGGCGACACCGCGGCACGGATCGCCGCCGCGCAGGCCAGGCTCGACGGGCTCAACGCACGCGCGTCGCGCGTCAATGACATCAACGAGATCGAGATCCTGCAGCGCAGCTACGGCTACTACGTCGACAAGATGCTTTGGGAGCACGTTCTCGACCTCTTCTCGGACGACGCCACGATGGAAATCGGTCCAAGCGGCGTCTACGTGGGCAAGGACAGCATCCGCGAATACCTCTACAGCCTCAGCGACGGCCAGGAAGGGCCGCTCGAAGGCGTGCTGTTCAACCACATGCAGCTTCAACCCGTGCTGACGCTTGCGGACGACGGCCTGTCGGCCCGGGGGCGCTGGCGGGCGCTGATCCTGACCGGCATCCATGGCGCGGGCTCCGGAGGCAACTGGGGCGAGGGGCCGTACGAGAACGAGTACGTCAAGGAAGACGGTGTCTGGAAGATCAGCAGGCTGCACTGGTTTGCGACCTTTGTCGCGCCGTACGAAGGCGGCTGGCTCAACGTCGACGAAGCCGACGTGCTCGCCCACTCGATGGGCCGCGGAGTCGAACCGGACGAGCCGCCGAGCGTGGACTACGAACCGTATCCGGGCGTCTTCGTCCCGCCGTTTCACTATCCGAACCCCGTGACCGGCGACTGAAGGAGCGAACCATGCGAAACGAAAGCATCCGTCCGATCCTCTGCGCCGGCCTGGCCGCGCTCCTCGCTGCCTGCTCGCAGGCGCCGGAGCCCGCCGCAACGGCAAGCCCCGACGATGCGGCACTCGACGCGGCAATCGCCGAGCTTGAGCAGGCAGTTGCGGCAGCGGAGCGCGAGGTCGTGCGCCTGCGCGACATCGAGGCACTGGAAAACCTGTCCGGCGTCTACGGACACTACGTCGACAAGTCGATGCACGACGATGTCGCGGACCTCTTTGCCGCCGACGGCATCGTTGAGATTCTCGGCCGCGGCGTGTTCTACGGGCATGAGCGCGTCCGGGAGTACATGCACAACCTGAGCCCGGTCGGGCCGGCGGAAGGCAGACTGTTCAATCACATGCACCTTCAGCCGGTCGTGCATGTCGCCGACGACGGCCAGTCCGCCAGCGTCAGATCGCGCCTGTTCGTGATGTTCGGCATCCACGAAACGAATTCCCAGTGGGGCGCGGGCATCTACGAGAACGAGTTCGTGAAGGAGGACGGCGTCTGGAAGATCGATTACCTGCACGGCTACCAGACGTTCTACACGGTCTACGAAGACGGCTGGGCCAACCGATCCTCCGGCATCTTCGCGCCGTTCGATCGGCTGCCGCCGGACGGGCCGCAGTCGGTGCCCTACGACCCCTACCCCGCCGCGTTCGTGCCGCCGTTCCACTATCCGAATCCCGTATCCGGCCGGATGGACCACTACGGGCGGCCGCGGCCGCCGGCTCCGCCGCGGTAGCCGCGCGAAGCAGCCGCGTTCCGGGAAAGCGAGCACGCCATGGCCGATTATGTCGGAGCCATCGATCAGGGCACGACGAGCACGCGCTTCATCGTCTTCGATCAGGCGGGCAATATCATCGTCGAAGCGCGCAAGGCGCACGAGCAGATTTTTCCGAAGCCCGGCTGGGTGGAGCACGATCCCGGCGAGATCTGGCGCAATACCGAGGAGGTCATCGCGACGGCACTGACGCAAGCCGGGCTCGCAGCGCATGAGCTCGCCGCGGTCGGCATCACGAACCAGCGCGAGACGACCGTGCTCTGGGACCGTGTGAGCGGCAAACCGCTGCACAACGCCCTCGTCTGGCAGGACACGCGCGTCGACGATCTCGTTGCGGCGCTTGCCCGCGATGGCGGCCAGGACCGGTTCCGCGCAGCCACCGGCCTGCCGCTTGCAAGCTATTTCAGCGGGCTCAAGCTCAAGTGGCTGCTCGACAACGTGCCCGGCGCCCGCGCCAGGGCCGACGCGGGCGAAGTGCTCTTCGGCACCGTCGACTCGTGGCTCGTCTGGAACCTGACGGGCGGGACCTCGAACGGCTTGCACCTGACCGACGTCACGAACGCGAGCCGCACGCAACTCATGAACCTCGCGACACTCGACTGGGACGACGAACTGCTCGCCGCGTTCGACGTACCGCGCGCCGTGTTGCCGAAGATCGCGCCGTCGAGCGAGGTCTACGGCACGGCGACGGTCCGGGCGCTCGCCGATACGCGAATCGCCGGCATTCTCGGCGATCAGCAGGCCGCCCTCGTCGGCCAGGCCTGCTTCGAACCCGGCGAAGCGAAGAACACTTACGGAACCGGCTGCTTCGTGCTCATGAACACGGGCGCCGAAGCCGTGCCGTCGACGGCCGGCCTCCTGACGACCCTTGCCTACAAGCTTGGCGACGAAGCGCCCTGTTACGCGCTCGAAGGCTCCATCGCGATCACGGGCGCGCTCGTCCAGTGGCTGCGCGACAATCTCGGCCTCATCGAGAACAGCGCCGACATCGAGGCGCTGGCGCGGGAAGTCGACGACAACGGCGACGTCTATTTCGTGCCGGCGTTCTCGGGCCTCTACGCACCGCACTGGAAAGCGAGCGCGCGCGGCTGCATCGTCGGTCTCACGCGCTACGCCAACCGGCGCCACCTCGCGCGCGCGGCGCTCGAGGCGACGGCCTACCAGACCCGCGAAGTGCTCGACGCGATGCAGCAGGACTCGGGCATCGCGGTAACAGCGCTGCGCGCCGACGGCGGCATGGTCGCCAACGAACTGCTCATGCAGTTTCAGTCGGACATTCTCGCGGCGCCGGTTCTGAGGCCGAAGGTCGCCGAGACGACCGCGCTCGGCGCGGCCTACGCGGCAGGTCTCGCCGTCGGCTACTGGACGGACCGCGACGATCTCAGGCGCAACTGGGCGCTCGACCGGCAGTTCGAGCCCTCCATGGCGGAACCGGAGCGCGCACGACTCTACCGATCCTGGCAGAAGGCCGTCACGCGGTCCTTCGACTGGACGTCGGCCGACGCGTAGTTACCGGAACAGACGACACCATGCGTACGAAATTCAGATCGCCGGGAGAGTAAACGATGTCCAGCGTATTCCTGGGCGAACTGCTCGGTACGATGACCCTGCTTCTGCTTGGCAACGGCGTCGTCGCCGGCGTCCTGCTCAAGAAGTCGTACGGGGAAGGTTCCGGATGGATGGCCATCACGACCGCGTGGGGATTCGCGGTCGTCTCGGGCGTCATCGTCGCGCTCGCGGTCGGCAGCAACGGCCACATCAATCCCGCCGTCACGATAGGCGTCAGCGTCTACACGGGCGACTGGAGCCAGACGCCGATCTACATCGCCGGACAGATGCTCGGCGCGGCGCTCGGGGCGACGATCGTCTGGCTGCACTACCTGCCGCACTGGGCGTTGACCGAAGACCCCGCGGCCAAGCGCGCCTGCTTCTGCACATCGCCGGCGGTCAAACACCTGCCGTCGAACCTCGCGAGCGAAATCATCGGCACGTTCGTGCTCGTTTTCGTCGCGGCGGCGATGTTTTCCGAGAACCTCGCTCCGGGCGGGCTGGAACCGGGAATCGGTCCGTTCCTCGTGGGGCTGCTGGTCTGGGGCATCGGGCTGTCGCTCGGCGGACCGACGGGCTACGCAATCAACCCGGCCCGCGATCTCGGGCCGCGCATCGCTCATGCATTGCTGCCGATCGCGGGCAAGGGTCCATCGGGCTGGGAGTACGCGGCGGTGCCAGTCGTCGGTCCGATTGCGGGCGCCGTGCTTGCCGGCATCGCAGTTGCGATGCTCGGGCTGTGACGGCCCTGTACGGTTCGGGCCGCAGAAGAGCTGGCTTGCGCATTCGTTGACAATCATTTCGTAATCACGCGGCACGCGGGAGATGCTCGTTAAGGATCGGCTTGCAGTGTAAACTGTGCCGCAATTCAGCGAGGTCACAGTTCCATGGCCGAATCTTCGACCCCCCCGGACTTCGAACCGCCATCCGGCAAGCGCATCGCGCAAAGCGCAGTGGCGGCCGCTGTCGTCGCTGTCGTCGTCCTGGTCACCGTCATCCTGCCCGCCGAATACGGCGTCGATCCGACCGGCATCGGGCGCATAACCGGCTTTCTGGAACTTGGCCAGGAACCGACGCGAACGCTCGAGATCGTCGACGTCACGGGCGGCAACGAGACGGTGTTCGAGGCCGAGATCCCCGACTTCGGCCAACCCGTTCCGCTGCCGAACCCCGCGATCTACCAGAATGCCGGTGAGCCCGCGCGCACGGAAACGTTCCAGATCACGATCGAGGCCGAGCGCGAAACCGAACTCAAGACCGTACTGGAAACGGGCAAGGTCATCGTCTTCACCTGGCAGGTCGATCGCGGCACCGTCTACTCGGACTTCCACGGCCACGATCCGCAGGTGAGCCCCGACTTCTGGGTCAGGTACAGGGAACACCAGGAAGGCAGCGGCGACAACGGTTCCCTCGTCGCCCCGTTCGCCGGCGAACACGGCTGGTACTGGCTCAACTACAACGAGTATCCGGTCACGGTGACACTGACCGTAACGGGCTACTTCGAGGAAGTGATCGACTACAGCAGCTTGTTCTGATCGTGCTGGCGCAGCCGCGCCCGCCGCCGCATCCAAACGAATAACAACTCTCAGGGAGACCCCTACATGTGGCAGCAGGAGTACCTACCGATAGCGGATAGCCTTGCCTGGTCGGCGCTCGCAGCCGCCCTTCCCATATTCGTCCTGCTGCTGCTGATCGGCGTCCTGCGCCGGCCTGCCTGGATCGCGGCGCTCTCGGGCCTCGCCGCGGCCGCGGTCGTCTCTATCGGCGTATACGGTATGCCAGGCTCGCTCGCGGTGAGCTCCACCATATATGGCGCGGCTTTTGGCCTTTTCCCTATCGGCTGGATCGTCTACTGGGCGATCGTGCTGTACCGGATCACGCTCGAGACCGGCAATTTCGAGATCATCAAGGACTCGATCGGCGGACTTACGCACGACCGGCGCCTGCAGGCCATGCTCATCGCGTTCGCATTCGGGGCGTTCATCGAGGGCGGCGCGGGCTTCGGCACGCCCGTTGCCGTCGCGGCAGCCATGCTGACGGGGCTCGGATTCTCGCCGTTCTTCGCCGCGGGCATCTGTCTGCTGGCCAATACCGCTCCGGTCGCATTCGGTTCGATCGGCATCCCCGTCATTACCCTTGCGGGCATCACGGGCCTCGACGAAGCGCTCCTGAGCACCTGGGTCGGCAGAATCTGTGCGCCGATCTCGGTATTCATCCCGGGTTACCTGGTCTGGGTCATGGGCGGCTTTCGGGCATTGAACGGCGTGCTGCCCGCGGCCATCGTCTGCGGCGTCGCTTTCGCCTCAATGCAACTGTTCATCTCAAGCACCTTCGGCCCGGAACTCGTCGATATCATCGCGGCCTTGACCGCGATCATCGCCCTCGTCGTTCTGTTCAAGGTCTGGCAACCGTCCGACGAGTTCCATCTCGAGGGCGATTCCGAGGTCGTGACGACCGTCAAGAAGCACGGGCTCGGCCCGACGCTGCTCGCCTGGTCGCCGTACCTGTTCCTCGTATTCTTCGTGCTGCTCTGGGGCAGCGGCTGGGGCGCGCGCGTGCTGAACACCGTGTCGGTCGCGATCGAATGGCCGGGACTGCACAACGCCGTCGAACGTGTGCAGCCGGTCGTCGAGTCGCCCGCGCCCTACGCGGCCGTCTACAACCTGAACTGGCTCTCCGCCGCCGGCACCGCCTGTGCGTTCGCGACCATGGCCGCGGCGCTGCTGCTGCGCATGCCGGTGCTGACCTACATCAAGCTGCTCGGAGCCGTCGTCCAGCAACTTTTCTTCTCGCTGCTGACGATCGCCTCGGTACTCGGTCTCGCCTTCCTGATGAACTACTCGGGCGCCACCGTAACCCTCGGCCTCGCCTTCGCCGCGACAGGGGCGCTCTTCCCTTACTTCAGCGCGATGCTCGGCTGGCTCGGCGTCTTCCTGACGGGCAGCGACACGTCGGCGAATGCGCTCTTCGGCAACCTGCAGGTCGTCACAGCCAGAGAACTCGGCCTCGACCCGGCCATCATGGCGTCGGCGAACTCCGCCGGCGGCGTGATGGGCAAGATGATCAGCCTGCAGAGTCTCGCGGTCGCCGTGGCCGCCACCGGAATGGCGCGCAGCCAGGAAGGTCAGCTATTCCGCTTCACGTTCCGGCACAGCATCTTCCTGGCGAGCGTGATCGGCGGATTGACGGCGATCTACGCCTACCTGTAACGCCCGGCCCACCGCTAACGAGCCGGGTACTCGTCAGCCGGTTTGTTCCTCGAGCCCCCGGGTCCACGCCCGATCGATCTTCGCGGCGAGGTAGAAGTCGCTCTCGGTCAGGCCGCTGATCTTGTGGGTCCATATCTCGACTGTGCACTGGCCCCAGCGGACGTAGAGGTCCGGATGATGGGCCTGCTCTTCGGCGATTTCCGTCACGCGGTTCGCGAAGTCCATCGCCGCAACGAAATTCCCGAACGGATACGCGCGTTCGAGATGGCCGGCGGAGTTCAGCGTCCAGCCCCCGCCGAGTTCCGCGAGCAGAGCTTCGGCGTCCTCCGAAGCCATCGGCGGGACACCGCCTCGACAGGGTACGCATTGGCGGTCGGCCAGTTCCATGGTTTTCTCCTAGAGCATGCGGGCAGAAACCCGATTCTACCGGTCGTCGACCGGCATTCGCAGCCATTCACTGGCGCGACAGGCGCCGGAGGCCGGACCCGCTACCTCGGCACGAACCGCCGTGTCGTTTCCAGATCGCAGTTGAAGGGTGTCATGTCCATCTCCGGCGAATACACCAGGTCGCGTGCGTGCGTCATGGAACCGACGATGTACTCGGGGTCCTCGAGCGTGAACTCGACGCGCAAACGCGTGCCGTCGGAGTGGAGCCGATAGCGCTCGACGACATGCTTTTGCGCGCCCGAGGGTATGCCGTTCTGGTAGGGCGAGCGATTGTCGGTAAAATTGACCGTATCGACGACGAGCACATCGTCCTCCCACCAGCCGATCGAATGGCCCTCATACATCCGCTCGTCCGACGGGTGCGGCCGTCCGTCCATGTAAACGATCCGCTCCTGATCGAAATACTGGCTGCGGATCACGATGATCTCGCCGCCATCGAGGAATTCGATCTCCATGGGATAGAGGTCGGTATAAACGAGTCCGCCCGGCGTCGGTTTCGAAAGGCACGCAAGCTCGGGGTTGTCGTCTGCATTCTGATCGAATGCGGCCTGCGCCGCGCGGCCGGCTTCCGTCAACGTCAGCTCGCGCGCCATGAGCTGGTCAAGGCCGCCGGGATAATCGTCGCCGAGGCTTTCGCGGTCGATGAACCAACGACCCTCGATCGTCGTCGTGCTCGCCGTTACGCGTCCCGACACGCGTTCGTTGGAGATCGCTACGCCGTCCTTCTCTATCGCCGCGAGCAGGCCGTAGGCTCGACCGTCCCGGGCCGGACGCACCGCGACGCTGACCTCGTCGCCGACAGCCAGCGAGTCGGGCGTCCACCCGCTGCGCCGGATCGAGATCGCAGAGGCCATCTGTACCGTCCAGGTCACCGCCGTACCGTCGTCGCCCGTCACGTCGACCGTGAAGTAGCTGTGCGGATTCCGCATGCTGTATTCGCTGACCGTGCCCCGGAAGGCGACCCGGGCATTCATGTCGAGCGCGGCATCGCTGTGATGGGCATTCGCTGTCGCGCCGAACAGCAGGACCGCCAGGACCCATGGAGTGTCGTTTCTCATACGCGCTCCTGTCATCGCTCTCGCGAGTTTAGCCCGAAATTCCGGAAGGATTGCCGAGACGGCACACCGGATCGTCAGTATCAACTGGCTGTCGTCACGTAACGAGCACCCTGGTGATCAGCCAGAAACTCGATGTTACGCCAATGGCGTAGCCGGCAAGGCGCTGTGCGAGATCGACCCGCAGACGGCCCACAGGGATGCGCCGCACTGCGGCAAGAATCGATATCAGGACTGCCGCGAACAGAATCTGACCCAATTCTATGCCGACATTGAACGCGAAAAGGCCTTGCACCAGTCCCGCCTGAGGCAAACCGATCTCGCGCAACACGGCGGCAAATCCGAAACCGTGCAAGAGACCGAAGCTGCCGGACACGACGAGTGGCCTCCGCCAGGTCAGCGTATCGCGCGGACCCTTGACGATCTCGATCGCGAGAAAAACTATGCTCAACGCGATGGCGCTCTCGATCGCAGCGATCGGCAGCCGGACCATGTCGAGCGCCGAAAGCGCCAGCGTGATCGAGTGGGCGATCGTGAACCCGGTGATGGTCGTAATCACCGCGCGTCGGGTTCGCGCAATGAAGATCAGTCCGCCAACGAACAGAAGGTGGTCCAGCCCCTTCCAGATGTGCTCGAAACCGAGCACCAGAAAGTCGGCGAAGATGTTGCCGCCGCGGTTGTCCGACGGAATCAGCAGTCGCGATTCCCGCGGCGGGGCGAACAGCGTCCTTTCGGCGTTGTCCTCCGATCTGACGCGGGCAATCGTCGCCAGGTTCGGGTTCGCGAACGGGTAATCGATCGCGACGGCGGCGCCGGACAGACCGTTCTCGCAGCGCCATTGTTCTTCGGCCCAATACCCAAGGGCATCGGACCACGACCTGCGGTCGCCGGCGATCTCGCAGCCGACCGGCGCGACGAGTTGCGGCAGGTGCCGGGGCTCTATGTTGACCGGCAGTTTCCAGGTCGTGCGATAAACGCCATCGCCCTGCGCCGCGATGATCACCATCAAAGGGCGGCTGTCGTCCGCGCGCACGGAGATCGACACCAACATGCACAGGATCAGGGCGAGAACGCGACCGGCCATCATTGCGACGCGTCAACGGCGACAACGACTTCGTACTCATCCAGCAACGACTCGAGCGCTTCACGCGCTGCGGCTTCGCGTTTCGCCGCCAGCGCGTCGTCGCGCACGCGCTCGGCGATCTCCGCAAGCTCGGGTAGGCGCGCTCCCGCTTTCCTGGTGACGAACACCAGGTGCCAGCCGTGATCGGAAGCCAGGGGATCGCTCCACTCGCCGGGAGCCAGTTCGAACACCTCGGCTGCGAAACCGTCGCCGAAATGCGATCGCACCTGCCGATCGCTCACGTCGGCATAGTTGCGCTGATACAGGAAGCGGTCGCCATGCCGGCCGCTTTGCGTGGCCGGAACGTCGCTGGCGCGCAGTTCACCGAGCAATGCTCGCGCCCTCGCCGTACTCCGATCGGCGCCCTCTCTCGCGTTGACGAACACGTGGGTGAACGTGATCCGCGGCGGCACGCGGTAGTCGTCACGATGTTCATCGTAATGACGTTCAATGTCCCGATCGCCAATCGAGACGTTTGCGGCAGCCTCCTCCATCAGCAACAGGCGCATCTGCTGAACCGTGCGCAGACGCACCAGCGGGTCGACATCCGGCAGGCTGATGGCCAGACCCTCGCGGTAGAGGGCTTCCTGGCTCGCAACGTCCAGAATCAGCGCCTGGCGCTCGTCCGCGGACATCGAATCGACGAGTTCGGCGAACGTCTCTTCATCGTAAACCTGCGCGCGGCCCTGCAAGTATTCCAGGAGATCGTCCTCGGTGACTGTGATCGTGCGATCGTCGTCACGGAGCCCCTGCGACAGCGAAACAATGACGAAGAGTAACGCCCCGGCCAGCAGGAAGTGGGTCAACGGCTCACTGATGAACTTGCGCAGCATCACGGCGAATACCATACGGGAGACGAAAACGCGCGTTCCTGGATCGTTGTCGCGAAGTCCAGCGCCGCCGGATCCAGTCCAAGCGCCAGCGCTTCGGAGACGTGGTGGCGCGGCGTCGGGATCTCGAGCACGCGAACGTAGTAAAACGCCGCTTCCGCCGGATCGAATTCAGGGTCGCGCCAATGCGCCGCGAGTTCCGCCGCACCGATGGTGTTCGTGTACCGTGACGTTGCCGAGTCGACGGTGTCGCCAACCGGTTCGAGGTTGCCGTCGGCGCCGACTTCACGTTGGCCGGACCAGGCAACGTCGAAAATTCTCTCGTGAAGAGCGCCTGCGGCATCGCGCCACCCCTTGACCACCTGAATCCGGTCGAGCAGTGCCGAAGCCGGGTCCCTTGCCGCCGCGATGACGAATGCCGGAGCGGCGCCGTCTTCCGCGGGGAGCAGCAGGCCGCCCATCGGCACGCCCCGCCGATAGCCTTCCATGCCCAGATCGCGGGCATCCTCATCGCCCGGCGCGAAGTCGTAACCGGCGAACAGGCGCAGGGCGATGCGCGGCCCCGTCGTCGCGTACACTTCGCGCCGCTTGAACGCGTCGAAAACGGCTTGGCGGTCGTTTCGGTCGGCCCAGACGGCCGCGAGACCCGACGCGGAAACCTGCCAGCCGCCGAAGACGTCGCCCAGATTCCCGGCAGCGCGTTCCTCCGGCAGCAGATCCTCCCCCGACTTGCCGAGGAAGTCGGTTTCCGTGACGGACGCGAACCCGGTGTGACTGTCGCTGGCGCCGATCAGCCCGAACTGGAACGGATTGACGCCGATATCGGCTTCCTGAGACAGACCCTGGAGCAGCGCGCTGCGAACGTATGAACCGGGTTCCGGCATCGCCGGAGCGCCCGTCAGCAGAATGTTCCGAATCTCGAAGTCGGCAAACTCGTCCGTGGGCGAGAGTGCCGGATGGGTCTCCGACGTTCCCTTGTACTGCGTTATCTCGACGACCGGTTCCCAGGCCATGCGCTCGCGAGCATAGTCGGATTCGAACGGGAGTCCGCCCTCGCGCACCGTCTGAAACATGAGTCCGTTCGAGAGGTTGGAGTTGTGAGGTATGGCGACAAAGTCGGTGCCCGTGCGCTCGCGTACGTCACGCAGATACGCCCACAGGTCTTCCGGGTCGATGCTGTCGAAATTGCTGAACGGCAGGAACTGCCTGGCCGTATCGGCATCGGCCGGCGTGAAGACCACCCGGTGCAGATTCAGACCGCCCGGGGTCGAACTCCACTCCCAGCCGTTGAGCGCCGTGAAGTTCCCGGGGTCGTTGTGACGCTCCGCGGCATCGACCTGAGCATCCCAGCTCGTCTGCCGTATCGACGGCGCGTTCAAGTCGTCGGCAATGGCGCTGTCCGTCGGGTCCACCGCCAGCCTGACGAGAGCGCCGAAAGCCGTGTCCGCTCCCTCCTCAAAGAGCGCCAACAGCTCCTGTCCGCCCGCGGTTGCGAGCACGTCGGGATCGCGGTCCCGAAGCCGCGGGAACATGCCGAGCATTTCCGCATGATCCGCAACGACAAGGAAATCGAGCGGCTCGTCGATCCGGATCCTGAGACCGGTGCGCGGATGAACGACCGGGAAACCCTTCGCATAGCGAAACGCCGTGTCGATATCCGCGTTGGCCATACCGCTTTCGTAAGCGTCGGTGGAGTTCAGGGTATGCAGATGGGTGTCGCCCCAGAGGATGACCCGATCCTCTGCCTGTTCGGGCATCGCCGCAGCATTGACTTCATCGGCAAGCCCGGTAGCCGGGGCCTGATCGTTGCCGTCCTCGAAGGCGTCTCGCCCCTGTCCACAAGCCGCAAGCAGGCAAACAACCGCTGTGGCGACCGCGTTGCGCGGCGTCTTCGGGGCAGCGGCCGCCGCGACGGCTGCGATCTGCAGCGTCTTCAGACCGACGAGCATTGCGCCGACAGGATTTCGCGGCGCATTCAGACGGCCGACCGTTGCGGCGACAGCATCTTTGGGCATCTTCAGGTCATGGCTTACGGCGTGTAATAGACTGGCGACGTCCAGGCTCGCTCCTGAAGCCATGCCGGGATGCCTTCACCCAGAGGAACGCCGCTCTCGACCGACAGATACGTGGCCCAGCGCGGTGTCGGTATCTCGATCACGCGCGCGTAGTAGAGCGCTCTCTCGGCCGGATCGAAGTCAGGATCGCGCCACGTCCCGAAGAGCTCTGCCGCCCCGATCGTATTTTCGTAGGTAGCAGTTTCGGCATCCACCGTATTGCCGACGGGCTCCAGGCGGCCCGTTGCGTCGTCGACGGCGCGGTCGGGCGACCATGCGACATCGTAGACCCTTTCGAACGAGCGGCCGTTACGGCGCCAGAGTTTGACGATCTGGATCCGATCCAGGTTGCCGGAGAACGGATCTTTCGATGCGTGTACGACGAATTCCGGCCCCCGCGGTTCTTCTCGCCCGGCAAGCGCGCCCCCCATCGGGACGCCCCACTCGTAAGCCCGACCGGCCCAGTCGGGCCCGTCCCCAAGTTCATTGGCGTCGCCCCAACCGGCGAACATGCGCACCCGAATCAGCGGTCCCGACGTCGCAAACGCCTCGCGCCTCCGAAGCGCATCGAAGATCGACTCGCGGGTATTTTCTTCGGCCCACACACCGGCGATACCCGACGCACTGAGCGCCGCCAGCGGGCTGCCGATGATCGGCGAAAGATCCTGCAGGATCATGACCGGATCCCGGTGACTGTCGCTGAGACCCAAAGCGCCCGGGAAGTTGTCCTCTTCGCTTGTCGAAAGGCCGGAATGAAAATCCGTCGACCCGATGAAACCCTGTTCGAAAGGATTGACCCCGATTCGCTCCGCAATTTCCAGACCGCGCAGGAGACCGGGCCGAACGTAACTTCCGCCCGGCTGGTCCCTGCCGGCGTCGATCAGTTCGAAGTCGGCGAACTCGTCGTCGGGCGAGATTTCAGGCCGCGTTTCGGTCGTGCCCTTGTTCTGCGTGATTTCGACCAGCGGCTCATTGCGCGCCCGGGTTGCAGCGTATTCGGCATCGATCGGCTCACCGTCCACGTCTTCGAAGCTGAAAGCCCGCCCGTAACTGATATTGGTGTTGTGCGGGATCATGAGCGAATCGATGCCCCGTTCTCGATTGGCGTCGGCATAGGCCCAAAGCGACTCGGGATTCAGGGAATCGGTCGACGCGAACGGCATGTCCGGGTAGTCCGGGCCGCGAAAAATGACGTTGCGATGCAGGTGGGCCGATGGGGTCGCCCGAATGTTCGGCGAGTATTCGAATCCGACGAAACTCGTGAATCGTCCGGGTTCGTAATGACGTTCCGCCGCGTCGATGATGTCGCGCCAGTGACCGGCGACGAGGGCCGGATTCGAGAGCCCAGGCGTGTCTTCTCCAAACAGCCCGCGGTTGACCCGGGCCATGAACTCGAACATGACCGGACCGCCGTCATGCGCGAACAGCCGTTGCCAGCCGTCGCCGGGCAGGTCGATGTCGCCCTGCAACGCGAGTTGAACGTTGCCGAGGTATTCCGCATGGTCGGTCACGGCGAGGAAATCAAGCGGCGTGTGGCGTACGACGGTTCTGTCGTAATACCTGACGGGCTCACCCTTGGCGAACCGATACGCGTCGTCCGGCGTGGTCTCGGTCTTCACGGCCGCGGCGTCGAGAGAATAGCTCGTGTGCAGATGCAGATCGCCAAAGAAAACGTGGCGTTCGGCAACTGGCTGAGCCGTCACGACGGAAACGAACGCTGCGTTGCAGACAGCGGCAACGGACATGGACACTGCCATGGCAACGTAACGGCGCCGCAAAGCCGAGACGCAGCTTACACAGGGTCCGGATGTTCTTGAGTTCCCCCGGTGCTTCGACACGGTTGTCCGGGACGGTGGTTTGACGAGCGCCATCTTACTGTCTCGCGACCAGGCGGGCAAAACCGCCGTCGGCCCGGTATCTTCAGCCCGGGTCATGAAGCTGAATGAGCTTCCAGAGTCGTTCGTAGTCCTGATCGATCGCGGTACCGAACAGGGGATCGGGCCCGTAGTCGAATTGTTGCCGCACACTGTCCCAATCCGACTGGTCCAGCACCGTTGCCGCGGCGGGGAACAGGCTCGCTTCCTCGATACTCATGTGTTTCCACAGCGTCTCGACGTACGCGCGCCCGATCCGGACCAGGTCGTCTCTCGACACGAAGGCGTCCTCGCCGACAGCGACGACCGAATCGAGGAATCGCTTGCCCTTGCCGATGATCGATTCATGTTCGGCAGCGATGGCGTCGATTTCATCCGCCATCTGCGGAGCCCGCTTCCTGAGGTGGAGGAACACGACATCCTCGAGCGGATGATGGCAGGTGTCGGAGTACCCGGTGATATAGCGCATGGCATCTTCGAGCAGGGCGAAGTCCACGCTCTCGCCCCGCTTGATCGAAACGAGCGCTCGCTCGGCGATCTTCAGCACGCGCGCGGCGTTGATGTGATCCTGGTGCAGATCGTCGATGATCCCTGCCAAGTCCCTGATCTCCGGGAAACGCCGCGGCTACGGGCCGGGACTCTCGGACAACGATTCGGCGTTGACCGCCGGTATCCAGCGGGCGAGCTCGGCCTTGAGCTCGTCGTAACGTGAACGGTCCGCAAGGTTTTCCCACTCGTTCGGATCGGTCTCGTGATCGTAGAGTTCTTCGGAACCGTCCGCGTAACGCGTGTATCGGTAACGTTCGGTTCGCACCGAGTGGTAGTTGTAGAAGAACGTTGTCAGCGCCGGCTCATCGCGCACGGCATCGGGATTGCGAATCAGCGGGACGAGGCTCTGACCCTCGACGTGGCCGGGCGTCTCGAGCCCGGCAAGCTCCGCGAGCGTCGGATACAGGTCCATGAGGGACACCGCTTCCTCGCTGCGTGTGCCCGGCGTCGATACGCCCGGGGCAACGATGATCAACGGCACGCGCGTCGATTCTTCCCACAGCGTCATCTTGCGCCAGCGTTCCTTCTCGCCCAGGTGATAGCCGTGGTCGCTCCAGAGCACGATGATCGTGTTCCCGGCGCGACCGCTGCTGTCGAGCGCATCGAGCAGGCGCCCGACCATCGCGTCGGCGTAGCTCGTGCTCGCGAGATAAGCCTGCACGGCCTCCGCCCACCTGCCCGATTCCTCGATCCAGTCGTGCCATTCGGTCGAATCGAGGTAGCTGGCGCGGGCGATCTCCGGCACGTCCTCCAGATCGTCAGGGATCGTTTCCGGCAGCACGATATCCTCGAGCGGGTGCATGTCGAAATACTTCTGCGGCACATACCAGGGCAAATGCGGGCGGTAGATGCCGGCCGCGATGAATCTTGGCGATCCGGTCTCCGCGCCGAGCTGACGTTCGATCCATGCCGTGACCTGCCCGTCGCCGAGCGCCATGTCGTCGGCGACGACGACCGACCAATCGAAGGCCGTACCGAGCGGACTGCCGTTGGCCGGCGGGAACGGCGGTCGAATCTCGTCGGGAAGCTGCCGCGTCAGCGAAGGATGAAACGCATCCCAGGCGGTCGTGTCGTTCAGACCCTCATGCGAACTCGTACCGCCGAATGTGTGGGCATGAAACAGCTTGCCGGCGCCGAACGTCCGGTAGCCGTTATCGCGAAAATGCCTTGGCAGCGTCGGCAGACCGGCGAACACCTCCTCCTCGCGCCAGTCGGGATCGTTGTCATAGACGCCACTGGTCGATGGCCTCAGGCCCGTCAGCAACGCCGTGCGCGAGGGATTGCAGATCACCGACGGCGAATGTGCGTTGGCGAACATGATGCCGCGCGCAGCCAGCCGGTCCATGTTCGGCGTCTTCGCCTGGGGATTGCCGCCGAACACTCCGACCCAGTCATTGAGGTCGTCGACGGCAATGAACAGTATGTCCGGCCGGTCGCTGTCCTGTGCTGCAAGCGCGAATGGCATCAGTGCAAGCACGGCCGTGACAAGCAGTTGTTTCATCGTGGCTCCCTGTTGCCGATCACCCGGCGTAACGGCGCGTTTTCCGGTCGACCGGCGTCAGGGCGCGAGATAGGCCGCGAGCGCATCGAGATCGGCGTCGCTGATCTCGGTCTTGCGGAAGAACGGCATGACCGAAATACCGTCGCGGACGAACGCCCGCGTGAGTTCGGGCAGAAGGTCGTCGCGGTCCTCGATCAATGCCGGTTTTTCACCGTTGTAGAGCGCTTCGAGCGCCGCCGTACCCGGCCTGCCCGGCCCGTCCCCGTGGCAGGCATCGCACCAATAGTCAAAGACTTCCTTGCCGCGCTGCTCGACGGCGTCCTGCGCGCTCGCCGCGCTTGTCCAGCCAGCCAAAATCAGCGCCAGCGCGCCGGACAACAAAAGCGTTCGCGACACGATCATGCCCCCCGCATGTGCCTGGGCCAGATGCCGTAGCGGCCTGCCGCGACGATACCGTTCGGGTCGATCGCGTCCTTCAGTCGCTCGTTGAAGCGTCTGAGCGCATGGTCGTTGAACGAGTACGTGTCGGCCACCGTATCCTGAAACGCTGGCGCCGTGCGATATTCGCCCCAGCCGTGCTCGGCCGCGATTCGAACGAGGCGTTCGAACACCTCTCGCGTCCTGCGATTGGCCTCGGGATCTTCGCTGATCGGAAACCCGTAGAGATACATGAACGATCGATTCCAGTAGGTCGCCGGCAGGCTGAATCCCGCTGCCGCCACGGGGAGCCCGAGTTCGCCGGCCGCCTCGGCAAAGACGCGGTTGGCCTCGATGATCGCTTCCCCGCTGCGCGGAATGATCGGCGAGAACCAGACATGCCCCGAGCTCGGGTTCGGGTTCGTCTCGCTGCGTGCGCCGGCCGAGAACGTCACGAGACTCGGCACGCCGAAATCCGGCAGCGCGCTGTCGCCCGTACCGTCCGCCTGACCGCGGGTGATGTCCTCGATCTGTTCGGCGGTCAACGGGAACCGGTACGACTCGCCGTCCACGAACGTCGCCCCCGGGATCGCCGAGAACTTTTCCCGAGCGTATTCCCAGTTCGCCGCAATCGCCTTCTCGGGACCGTAGAACTTGACCGTGCAGCTCCAGTAACCGCGGCCGGCTACGGCAGCGTACTCCTCGAGTTCCGCGGTCGACGCGCCGCGCGCCAGCAGCGCCTGCAGCTCGGGCTCCGATTGCAACCTGCCTCCCCCGACCATCGAACCGAGCCGCGGCATTCCGTTGACGACGCCCGTGTTCTCGAGAAAGTTCAGAATGTCGACGAGCGGGATCAGGTCGTCGTGTTTCGGCACGTGCACGGTGCCGGTCAGGTAGGCGTCCGGCTCCGGCATGAGCCAGAACCCCATCTTCGTTACGACCCCGTAGTTCGACTGAGAGAACAGGCCATCGATCCACGGCCCGGCGCCGAACTTGTACTGCTGCCAGGATTCGCTGCCGGGCAGCGCGCCCATGCCCGTGCGCAGCAGATCGCCGTCCGGCAGCACGATCTCCATGCCGCAATGCGCGTCGAAATGGTTGCGAAACTGGGGCTGCGTGTAACCGCCGCCGTGATCCACGGCATTGCCGATCAGGCTGCCCCATCCCGGATCCGGGACATCGACCCAGAGCTTGAGCCCTCGCTCCTGGATGTAGCGGTAAAGATCGAAATAGCTGACACCGGGCTCGACGAGTACGGAAGCGTTGCGTTCGCTGATCTCGAGGATCCGGTTCATGCGTTTGAGATCCAGCACGACGCTGCCGGAGAGATTCGGCGCCGAGCCACCGTAGCCGAGGTTCTTGCCCGTGGAGATCGGATAGATCGGAATGCGGTAGCGGTTGGCCGTGCGCACGACCGCCTGGACTTCCTCGACCGTATACGGCGCAACCGCCGCGGCGGCGGTACGATCCTCGGGATCTCCCTTGTATATCGAGTAGGCGTCGCGATAGAGGTCTACGTCCTCGTCGCTCGCAAATACCCATTGTTCGCCGACCGCGTTCTCGAACTCGCGCAATGCCCGATCGAAGTCGCGTTCGCTCACGCCCGGAGGTACGGCCATGACTGCCTCCCTTTCTTGGTGCGTGCAGTGTCGCTCAGCATGGCTCGCTCGTCAAAATCGAAGCCGTGGAACCAGGGAGCCTGCGGCCCAGGCTCCTGCGCGTATATACTTTGCCGGCGCGGCGCCGGCCGCAGCCTTGTCGCAGCCAATCGTTTCGGGATTTCGGAGGGTCAAAGAATGCCCGCAAAATTCAAGACACTGCTCAGCACGTCCGTACTCGCCCTGTTCGCCTGTTCGGGCGGTACGCTCGACGCACAACATACCGAGTTCGACGTCACGACCGTCGGACAGTTCGAAACGCCCTGGGCGCTGGAGTTTCTGCCCGACCGCCGGCTGCTCGTCAGCGAAGGCCGCGGCGAACTCAAGCTCGTCGGCGCCGATGGCGCCGCCGGCGACATCAGCGGCGTACCCGAGGTCAGCTTCGGCGGCCAGGGCGGGTTCGGCGACATCGTGCTGCACCCCGACTTCGAGGCCAACGATCTTCTCTACCTCAGCTACGCCGAGGCCGGCGAACGCGGCATGAGCGGCGCTGCGGTGGCACGCGCCCGCCTGAATCTGAGGGAGGCTGGCGGTACGCTCACGGACCTCGAGGTGATCTGGCGTCAGGTCCCGAAGGTCAGCGGTCAAGGCCATTTCGGGCACAGGATCGCCTTCGGACCGGACGGTTATCTCTGGATCAGCTCCGGCGATCGGCAGAAGTTCGACCCGGCGCAGGACATGCAATCGACCATGGGCAAGGTCGTTCGCGTCAACGACGACGGCTCCGTACCCGCCGACAACCCATTCACCGAGCACGGCGGGGTCACGGCCGAAATCTGGTCGCTCGGTCACCGCAACCCCCTGGGGCTCGCGTTCGATGCGTCAGGCCAACTCTGGGACGTCGAAATGGGTCCGGCCCACGGCGACGAACTCAACCTCGTGGAGCGTGGCGCAAACTACGGCTACCCGATCGTCTCCAACGGCGACCACTACGACGGCCGCGACATACCCGACCACCATACGCGACCCGAGTTTGCGGCCCCGGCAGCGTACTGGGTTCCGGCAATCTCGCCGTCGAGCCTGATGTTCTACAGCGGCAGCGAGTTCCCCGACTGGCAGGGCAACGCGTTCATCGGCGGGCTGTCCTCCGAAGCCCTCATTCGCGTCGAGATCGACGGCGACACGGCGCGCGAAGTGCAGCGATTCGACATGGGCCGCCGCATCCGGGCCGTCGAACAGGGACCCGACGGCGCGCTGTGGCTGCTCGAGGACGGTCGCCCCGGCCGCGGCGGCAACGGCTACCTGCTCAAGCTCACCGCGCCCGAGTAATACGCGGATTTCGGGTCGTTCCGGCGGATTCGCAACAACGCGACGCGCGCACCACGGGCCGCAACCGTGCCCATCTGACCGCGTCGCCGCGGACTTTTCCGATCCCTGGCCCGCGCAGACGTCAAGGGGATTAGCGCTACCGGTCGCTTGAGACCCTCGCGCGCAGGGATGCGCGCGCGGAGCCTACATGGATGCATTCACGGCGTGTCTCAAGCGACCGGTAGCGTAACTCCCCGCAAACCCGCGAAGAAACATGCGCGCTACGCTTCATCCCGTGCGTGCACGATCCGATAAAGCGCCGGTAGCACGACCAGCGTCAACAGCGTCGAGGTCAGGATCCCGCCGATGACGACGGTCGCGAGCGGCCGTTGCACCTCGGAGCCGATGCCCGTGTTCAGCGCCATCGGGACGAAACCGAAAGACGCCACCAGCGCCGTCATCAACACCGGTCGAAGACGTTTCAGCGCACCTTCGACGATCGCTTCGTCGCGCGGCACACCCTGGCGGCGCAAATCGCGAATGAACGACACCATGACGAGGCCGTTGAGCACGGCGATGCCCGACAGCGCAATGAAGCCGACTGCCGCGGAGATCGAAAACGGGATGCCGCGCACGAGCAGTGTCGCGATCCCGCCGGTCAACGCGAGCGGCACGCCGGAAAAGATCACGGCCGCGTCGCGGAACGTGCCGAGCGCCATGATGAGCAGCACCGCAATGATCAGCAGCGTCATCGGGACGACGATCGCGAGTCGGTTGGCAGCGGACATCAGGTGCTCGAAGGTCCCGCCGTATTCGACCCAGTAGCCGGGCGGCACCTCGACGTTCGCCTCGACCGCGGTCTGCACGGCGGTCACGAAGGAACCGAGATCGCGGCCGCGCACGTTCGAGGTCACGACGACACGCCGCTTGCCGTTCTCCCTCGGTACCTGGTTGTAGCCGACCGCGACGCCGAGGTTGGCGACCTCGCTGAGCGGCACGAATCCGCCGGCAGTGAGCGGCACGGGCAACGTGGCGAGACGATCCGGATCGGACCGCAGTTTCTCGGGCAGGCGCACGACGATATCGAAGCGGCGATCGCCTTCGTAGATCTGCCCGGCAACGACCCCGCCAAGCGCCGTCGCGACCACATCCTGAAGCTTCGCGACGGTCAGGCCGAACCGCGCGAGCATCTCCCGCTTCGGTTCGATCGTCATGACCGGCAGGCCCGTGGACTGCTCGACGGCGACGTCGGCGGCGCCAGGCACCAGGTTGACGGCCTGTTCGATCTCGGCGCCGAGGCGAATGAGCTCGTCGAGATCGTCACCGAACACCTTGACGGCGAGTTCGGCCCGCACGCCCGCGATGAGTTCGTTGAAGCGCATCTGGATCGGCTGCAGGAATTCGTAGCGGTTGCCGGGAACCGGCGTCACGAGCGCTTCGAGGTCGGCCACGACCGCTTCCCTGGACTTGTCCGGATCGGGCCATTCGGCGCGCGGCCTGAGCATGATGAAGTTGTCGGTGACGCTAGGCGGCACGGGGTCCGTCGCGATCTCCGCGCTGCCGATCTTCGTGAACACCCGCTCGACCTCGGGCATCGTCATGATCTCGGTCTCGAGCCGTCCCTGCATCTCGATGGCCTGCTGCAGCGAAGTGCCCGGGATGCGCAGTGCGTGCATCACCATATCGCCCTCATCGAGATTCGGGATGAATTCGGTGCCGAGCCGAGTCCCTGCGAACCCGCCTGCGGCCATGATTGCAAGCGCCGCCGTGACCGTGAGCCATCTGAAACGCAGCGCAGCCGTAACGACGGGACGATACAGGTACCGAGCGCCATCGACGATGTAGTTCCCGCGCTGGCGAAGGGGACGCCTGAACAACAACGCGACGGTCGCCGGCACGAACGTCACCGAAAGCAGCATCGCACTCGCAAGGGCGATGACCACCGTCGTCGCCATCGGATGGAACATCTTTCCCTCGATGCCCGTCAGCGCAAAGATCGGGATGTAGACGGCCATGATGATGAAGACGCCGAAGAGCGCGGGCCGGATGACCTCGCGCGTCGCCGCGAGCACGACGCCGAGGCGTTCGTCGAGCGGCTGCATCCCGGCGCGGCTCGCCTCGGTCAACCTGCGCAGACAGTTCTCGACGATGATGACGGCGCCGTCGACGATCAAACCGAAGTCGAGCGCGCCGAGGCTCATGAGGTTCGCGCTGACGCGGGTCTGCACCATCCCCGTGATCGTCATGAGCATGGCAAGCGGAATGACCGCGGCCGTCAGCAGCGCCGCGCGCACGTTGCCGAGCAGCAGAAAGAGAATGACAATGACCAGCAGCGCACCCTCGGTCAGGTTGTTTCGTACGGTCACGAGCGTCGCGTCGACGAGCTCGGTGCGGTCGTAGACAGCGGTCGCCGTGATCCCCGGCGGCAGACTCGGGGCGATCTCCTCGAGTCTTTCTGCCACCGCATTGGCTACGGCGCGGCTGTTCTCGCCGATGAGCATGAACACCGTGCTCATGACGACCTCGCGGCCGTTCTGCGTCGCGGCGCCCGACCGGAGTTCGAGACCCGGCCCAACGCTTGCTACATCGGAGATCCTGACGGGTACGCCGTCATCCTCAGTGATCACGAGCGAGGCCAGATCGATGGCGTCCGCAGCCTGCCCGGGAACACGCATGAGCAGTTGCGCACCGTTGTACTCGATGAAACCGGCGCCGCGGTTGTCGTTGTTCTCGCGCAGCGCCTGGAGCACATCGTCGTACGTCAGGCCGAAGGCGAGCAGCTTCGCGGGATCGGGCGCGACGAGAAACTCCTTCTTGTAGCCGCCGACCGGGTTCACCTCGACGACGCCCGGAACCCGCAGCAACTGTGGCCGAATGATCCAGTCGTGCACCGTGCGAAGATCGGTCGGAGTCACTTCCGTACCGTCCGGGTTGCGTGCCCCGGGTTCCGCATCGACGGTGAACATGAAAATCTCGCCGAGCCCGGTCGCGATCGGGCCGAGCGCGGGTTCAATCGACGGCGGCAGCGCGTTTCGCGCGCCCGCGAGGCGCTCGGCAACCTGCTGACGCGCGAAGTAGATGTCTGTCCCGTCGAGGAACACCACGGTGATCTGTGACTGGCCGTAGCGGGAGATCGAGCGCGTGTGGTCAAGTCGCGGCAGTCCCGACATCGCGTTCTCCAGCGGGAAGCTCACGCGCTGCTCGACCTCGAGCGGCGTGTAGCCGGGCGCACGAGTGTTGATGACGACCTGAACGTTCGTGATGTCGGGAACCGCGTCGATCGGCAAGCGTGTGAAATTCCACGCCCCGATGCCCGCGACCAACAGGACGAACAACAATACGATTGCGCGCCGTTCGACGGAGAATCTGAGTATCGCGCCGAGCATGGAGTCGTCAGTGATCGTGGGCGGCGCCGCTCTTCTCGACGTCAGCCTTGATCAGGTAGCTGTTCTCGGTCACATAGATGGTTCCGGGTTCAAGCCCGCCGAGCACCTCGGCCCACTCTCCCGCCTGCCGACCGAGCTTGAGCATCCTCACTTCGTACTCATCGCCGAACTTCGCGTACACGACCGTGAAATCGCGAAAGCTCTGCAGGGCGCTGCGCCTCACGGCAAGCGGCACGACCTGCTCGCCGATCTGAACTTCCGCGCTGACATAGGTCCCGGGCGCAAGCGTCCCGTCGCTGTTGTCGAGCACGGCGCGCACTGTGACGGCCTGATTGGAGGCCGCGAGTACATCGATATAGGAAATCGTCCCCACAACGCCGGCGCCGCCCGCGGCTGGCGTTACTGTCACGTTCGCACCGACGAGCACGCGGCCGCGATCTCCCGGGAAAACGGCGAGGTCGGCCCAGACCGTGGACGTGTCGACAATCGTGAAGAGCCGCCTCCCGGCCGTCTGCTCACCCGCGTTCGCGATGCGCTCAGTGACGACGCCCGCGATCGGAGCGCTTATCTCGTAGGACTGGAGGCTCTCGTTGCTCTCCACGATCGCGAGCGTCTGACCCTCGCTGATTCGTTCGCCAAGCATGACCGGCACCGATTCGAGCACTCCCTCGAACCGTGCGCTGACCTCGCGCACCAGCTCCGTCGCGGGCACGATCGTGCCATAGAGCGTGACCCTCTCCTCGATCACCGCCGATCCTGCCGCCATGGTCCCGATCCCGAGCGCGGCCGCCATCTCGGCGGCGATGCGGGTCCGCCCCTCGAAGCTGTCATATTCCCAACGGTGGCGGCGGCCTTCGTACTCGGCTTCGACCGTGACGACAAAAGAGTGCGGCTCGTAGACGAGGGCATCGCCCCGCAGAAACTCGCCCTGCGCGATGAATCCGTGTTCATCCACCGCACCGCCGAGACGGTTCAGCGTCACCTGAAGATCGACACGACCCGGAGGGACCGGCCTCCCCGCATCCGTCACCCAGGCCCGAAATTCGGGCGGGACGCCCGTCTCGTACACGGCAAGTTCAAGTGCGAAATCCCCGTCAACAAGCAGTCGGCCGTTGTTCGGGCCACGCGGCTCGGCTTCGTCGGCCAGGACTTCGGCGGGAGGGGCAGCCGAACCGAATGAACCGCCGACATCGCATGCTGCGACGAGCCAGACGAGCAGTAACAGACCGATCGGTCGTAACGGCGAACTCATGGGGCGCCTCTTTGCGCCTCTGGCGGCAGCGCAGCCTGAACGCCGGTCAGGCGCTCGATCTCGATGACGACCTCATGCGCGGCAATGCTGGCCTCGAGAAGATCGTTGTTGGCCTGTAGCAGTTCGCCCTGCACCACGCTCCATTCGAAATAGCCGTAGCGGCCAAGCTCGTAGGCCCGTCGCGTATCGGCAAGGGCCGTTTCCAGGCGCGGTATGACCTCGTCGCGCAAGCCCGCGGCAAGTTGCAGGTTGTGATTGAGTTCCTGGTGGAGCACGAAGAGCGCAGTCTCGATTTCAATCCGGGTCGCCGCAGCTTCCGCCTCGGTGCGCGCGATATCGGCGCGGGCTTCGGCGACGCGTCCGAGGTTCCGCCCACTGGTCCGCAAGGGTATGGCGAGCGTTCCGACCAGCACGATCTCGTCGGTAGCTTCGAGGCGCCGCAGACCCGCCGATGCGCGCCAGTCAGGACGGCTCTGGGCCTCCGCGACCCTGAGCTCAGCCTCGGCAAGCCGTCTCGTGGACATATACCTCGCAAGCTCGGGGTTGCCTTCGGCGCGGGCGAGCAAGGCCTCGAACGGTTCGATGAGCGGCAGCGCCGCGACATCGCCAGCCACGGCCGCGAAGTCCGGCACCGTCTCGCCCCACTGCGCGCTCAGGCGGTGGTACGCTGACAAGAGTTCATGTTCGTAGTTTTCCTGGTTGAGCGCCGCTCGCGCATGCCCCGCTTCCGCCCGCGCAAGCTCAGCTTCGAGCGCGCTGCCGGCGGTCACCCGTTCCCGAACCGCTGCGACGGTCTCTTCGGCCAATCGAACAGCCTCCAGGGCGTTGCCGAGCCGATCCTGGAAGGCCAGACATGCCAGGACGCGTCGAGCCGTCTCCGCGGCAGCATCGAGCCGCGCAATGTCGGCATCGACGTTACTCAGTGCGACACCGGCCCGCGCCGCCGAGACTCGCCGCTCGCGAAGGCCGCGCTCGAGGATCCAGGCGACGGATACCGTCGCCTCGGCGCTTCTGACGCCCCGGTGGACGTCCCGGCCGAGCAAGTCCTGCAGCGCCACGTCAAGCTCGGGACCAGGCGGGATCTGAGCCTGAGTGAGTCGCCCCTCGGCCGCATCGATCTGGAAGCCGACAGCAACGAGGCCGGGATTGGACGAAACGGTCCTGACCAGCGCTTCCTCAAGCGTCAGCTCAGGCAGATTCGACGATCCGTCGTCCTGGGCAAGGGCTGAAGTGACGGACATCGCCACCCAGATGCACGCCCCCAGTCCAATCGCGTTCAAACACCGCATGGCACCAAACTCCGAGAGCTCGCGGCCAGCCGCGGCCGTCGCCAACCCGACCAACCGGAAACAGGGCAGCAATACCACAGGAACGCAAGTGCGCACAAATCGCCGGCCGCGCATTCCCGTCACCGGGAGTCGCACCACGGGTCGCCTGAAACCCTCGCGTACAGGGATGCACTTGCCACGTGTTGCCAGCGACGCCTGGTGCGACTCACCTTGCGATTACCGCTTTGGAATCCGTGGCGGTGATGGGCATGCAAGTGCCTGACCGCGGCGTGGCCTGTAAAATCGGCGCATCGCCGGACGGCAGCATCGACACAAGAGGATACGCGGCATGGTAAACATCCTGAACCAGCACCGGCGCACGCACCGTTGCGCAAGCCAGTTCGCTGCACTGATCGGCGTCCTCACGTTTGCCTGCCTGCCGGCCCATGCCGTGACCAACGTCGTCCTCTTCATCGCCGACGACCTCGGCTGGAACGATGTCGGCTATCACGGCAGCGAGATCAGGACCCCGACGATCGACAGGCTCGCCGAGGAGGGCGTCGTCCTCGATCGCTTCTACGCGCATCCGGTGTGTTCGCCGACGCGCAGTGCGCTCATGACGGGCCGGTCGCCGCTCAGGACCGGCGTGCTCATCCCGTTCGAGCCATGGTTCAGCACGGGACTGCCGCTGAGCGAGAAACTGCTCCCGGAGTACTTCAAGGACGCCGGATACCGGACACTTGCCGTCGGCAAGTGGCACCTCGGCCCGCATCACGTCCTGCACCACCCACAGAGCCGGGGCTTCGACCACTTCTACGGCCATCTCGGCGGCTTCATCAATCACGAGATGCATACGATCTGGCGCGGTGTCGACTGGCAACGCAACCGATCGACCGTCTACGAAGAAGGTTACGCGACGGACCTGATCGCGGATGAAGCGGTCCGGCTCGTGCAGGAACACGACGCGGACGTACCGCTGTTCCTCTACGTCGCGTTCAATGCGCCCCACTCGCCGCTGCAGGCGCCGGCCGACGCCATCGCCGAGTACGACGACATCGGAGACTTCGATCGCCGTATCTTCGCCGCTATGGTGACCGAATTGGACCGCGGCATCGCGCGGGTCCTCGCGGCGCTCGACGCCGCAGGGCTCAGCGACGACACGCTCGTCATGTTCATGAGCGACAACGGCGGCGAAGAGACGCTTGGCGCCGACAACGGCCCGTTCCGCGACATGAAGGGTACGCCCTGGGAAGGCGGCATCCGGGTACCGGCGCTCATGTGGCTGCCCGGTGTGCTCGAAGCCGGCTCGCGCTACGGCGGCAGGGTCGCTGTAGAGGATCTCCTGCCAACGTTCATGGCCGCCGCGGAGATCGAAGCCGAGTGGCCGCAGCCTCTCGATGGCATCAACCTATGGCCGGCATTGACCTCCGGCGAGACCGTCGAGGACCGCACTATCGCGCTCGCGAGGCACAACCACGAGCAATACTCGATCGCCTACTTCTCCGGCGAGTGGAAACTCGTGCAGACCCCGGGCGAGACTCCGGACGCGCCGCGCTATGCGCTGTTTCGCATCCTGGAAGATCCGTCCGAGCAGAACGATCTCGCGGCCGAGCAGCCTGACGTCCTCCAACGCCTGATCGGCGAGGTCGCGGCGTTGCCGCGCGGGCCGGTCGTCGGCATGGACGACCCGCCGATACCGACGGCCACGGGTTTGGGCGGGCCGATGTCCATTCCACCGGACCGGCGGCCGCCGAACCGCGAGCCCTGGGCGGAGTCCGCGCGAACGGACTGAGCGCACGGCAATCTGCACGTATTGACGGAATACGTATAAACATACATATTAGCAGCGTGGACGCGATCTGGGATCCGGAGAAGGCGCGCACGAACCTCGCCAAGCACGGCATCGCTTTCGAGGACGCCGAAGTTGCTCTTTCCGATCCGTACGGCTTGACTCGCGAAGATCCAGATGCCGTCGGCGAACGCCGTTTCGTCACCGTTGGGGCCGATGCTTTCGGGCGCATCGTGACCGTCGTCCGTACCGACAGCAGCGGTCAGGTCCGTCTGATTTCCGCCCGACCTGCCACGCGAACAGAGAGAGACGCCTATGCGAAAGGAATATGATCTTGCCAACGCCGACCGGGGACCGGCCGTAAAGCACCCCGGCAAAACCCGCATCACGATTCTGCTCGATGGGGATGTCGTCGCGGCGTTCCGCGCCCGCGCCAAAGACACCGGACGCGGCTATCAGACTGCCATCAACCAGGTGCTGCGCGAGTACCTCGCCAACGACGAACTCGAATCCACCCTTCGGCGCGTGGTGCGCGAAGAACTCCGAAACGTTAGCTAATTCTCCGGTTGTCCGCATCCCATCGGCGGTCGGATCAGCTTGCGCGCCCAAGACAGCGAACGCTACGGGCAGCGCATCTTGCGGCGCATCCGTTCGACCGATCAGTGTGTAAACGCCCAGATCGCGAAGTTGACCCCGAGTCGGAAAGCATCGGCCGCGGGCTCGAGCGGCATCCGCGGTTCGTCGTACCAGTCCCAGAAGTTGGCGAGATCGTTGTTGTGGCCGGCCGCGATCGCAAGCTCGCCCTGGTCGTTCATGATCCCGTAGTAGACGATTCGCCCGCCCGGCACATACGGCGACATGCGGTTGAGGTCCGCCAGATCGAAGTGCGTATGCAGGATGCGATGATCTTCGAGAATCTGCACGAAGGGCCGGTCCGGGAACGCTCGCGCGACCTGCGCCCGCATCGTTTCGATCTGTACGGTACCGTCGAAGTCGTCCATGAGCACGAATCCGCCGCGCTCGACGAATTCGCGCAGATTGATCACTTCTTGATCGGTGAGCTCCATCTCACCCGGTTCCGACACGTAGGCGAACGGGTAGTCGAACACCTCGGGGCTGCCGAGTTCGACGATCCGGAACGACGCGACCTCGACATCGATCCCGGTCGCATCCTTGATGAACTGGTTGAGGTTCTGGTCCGAACTCGGGTAGTTGTGCGACCAACCCATGTGACCGATGAGTCCGTTCGTGCCGAACCTCCAGCGCGCAACGACGAGTTCCGTCGCCGGCGGCTCGTTCTGCTCGATCCGGAAGCCGCGTCGGAATCCCTGCGCGTTCGCCAGCAGCGCGGCGCCGAGCGCCACGGCGACCAGCAGTGCCGTAATGGCGACTCGGTCGACGCGCACGGTCACGTCCGTCTCGGCTGGCGCACCCCGCCCTACTTCGCCAACGGGTCGGGACGAACCTGGAAATGCACCACGAGCGGTCGCGTGCCCTGCCCGCCTTCCATGAGCCACGGTGTGCGGTCGCCGCTCGGTACCCAGAGGCCGCGGCCCTTCCAGCCGGCGTCGGGATCGTCGATGCGGCCCTCGAAGCCCTTGGTGTAGAAGCCGAGCGGGTACGGAATCCGCATCGTCACGAACTCGCCGTCGACGAAGGCGTGCACGCCGTCGAAGAGATTGGCTGTCGCGATCGGCGTGTTGGCGCCGAGTCCGGAAGCGTTGCGCTGGTCCACCCAGGTGTAATAGCTCGACTCGACGCTGTACTCGGGCAGCCCGGGGAAGCCCGGACCCGGGAAGCGGTGGAAGGTCCAGCCTTCGGGACAATGATCGCCCGTCGCCGTCGGACCGTTCAGCGGCCCCTCGCACTTGCTGCGGTCGAACTCACCGAGGTGCCCGCTGCCGAGCGACACCCAGACCACGCCGTTGCGGTCGATGTCCGCGCCGCGCGAGGCGAAGCCGGGCAGCGGCACGCTGTAGGCCTCGGCAAGGGTCGTCTCGGGCGGGTTCGGGCCCGGTTCGAGCCGCACGATGCCGCCCGGGAACGTGAAGCTCCACGATCCCCAGATCGAGCCGTCGGACGGATTCGGCATGATGGCGTAGAAACGCGCCGGGATTCGCATGTCGAGATCGGGATCCAGCGGCTCGCCGGGTTCGACCCAGTCGTCGCGCCGGCCGTTGCCGTTGGTGTCGATGATCGCCGGCGCCCAGCCCTGCGAACTCACGTAGTCGCCGGTCTCGAGGAACTGATCCGTGTTGAGCCAGCCGACCACATCGCCGCCGCCGCTCGTCCACAGCGTGTTGTACGCATCCTCGGCGAACTGCAGGTGATGCGTCCCGAAACAGGTCGGGATGGGCGTGTACTCGCCGGTCTCCTGGTCGTAGACGGACAGGTGCCTGCCCGTACGCGTGGTCGGGAAGAGTTGCGCCGAAGGATGGTCCGAGCCTTCGCGGCAGAAATCGGGATTGTCCGGGCCGCGCACACGCGCCGTGTACCAGACACGGCCATCCTGATCGAGCATCGGGTTATGGGCATTGGCGCGGCTGTCCCAGATCCGCTCCTCGCCCCAGTACGGCGACGGCATGCCGATCGGATCGTCGTTCGTCGTCGGAGTGTCGGGGTCGAGCACGGTCGCGAAGAACGTCGTGTCGGTGTTCGTCACCGGATCGAGAATGGGAAAGTTGTCGGTGCTCAGTTCCGGCGCGCCGTAGATTCTGCCGTAGGCGTTGACGGTCGGATCGCGGCGATCGGTCGTCGACAGATCGTGCAGGTAGGACTTCTCGTCCGCCCAGTCCCTGACCGTTGCGACGACGTTGCGCTCGAGACCCTGCGGCCGTTCGGGAATGTACGACGGCGTTTCGCCGGCGGCTATACGGTCCGTCCAGTCGGCGAGATACCTGAACGGCACGCCGTTGAGCCGCTGGGCGAGCGGCCCGATCATCTGCGGCGCCGCCTGACCGGACTGCACGCGTCGGATCCAGCGTTCCTCGGACGATTCGATGTCGCTGAACGCGTCCGGGAACGTGCGCGTCGAGAGCTGGCCCATCTGGTGGCAGCCGACGCAGGTCTGGTTCTTCATGACGGCGAGGTATTCGTTCATGCCGCCCGGGAGATGCGCGACTTCGCTTTCGTCCGGCAGATTCATCATCGCGTACCACGCGGCAGCCGGATAGACGCGCGCAGCCACCTCGGCATTGGGCGCGACGACCGCGGTCAGATCGAGCGCGTCGCCAGGCCTGGCAGCCGCCTTGTCGGAGTCCGCGAGGCCGTAGCCGCGTACCCAGACCTCGTAGTCGGCCTCGGGCAGATCGGGGACCACGTAGCGGCCGTCGTCATCGGTCACGACGATCTTCGCGTAGCGGGTCTCGAAGTCGTCGGTCTCCGCGACGACCCAGACGCCGGCTTCGGGGCCGTTCTCGCTCGTGACCGTGCCGCCGATGTCGTCGGCGTCGATGTCCACGTCCTGGGCTTGCGCGCCCGAAGCGCACGCAAGCGCCAACGCAGCGGCAGCCGCAGGTGTGAGCCGGAAATCCGTCGATGCAGTCATGCCGTTTCCCCCTTCGATCCAACCGTTGCGGCACCTCGCCGTTCGCCCGATTCTAACCCAGGCGCGGCTACCGTCCCGCCGCAGGTTTGTACAGACAAACGCAACTCCGGCGGGTCGACTGGCCCGCACTGTGCGCCGGCTCCGCATCCCGAAACGTATTGCTATACTCGAACGCCCTTGGCGTTCACCATCGCGGAGGCAACGACGACCATGTCCAATCCGAACAGATTCCTGGTCCTGTCGGGCGCCGGAGCGTTGCTGGCGGTTGCGCTATCGGCCTCGGCACATCATTCGCGCGCTCTGCACTTCGACATCGAGCAGGAAATCACCCGTGAGGGTGTCGTCTCGAGCTGGCAGTGGCGCAATCCGCATCCGTTCATTTTCCTCGACGTCACCACGGCGAGCGGCGAAACGGAAACCTGGGCGGTAGAACTGCCCAACACCGTTGCCATGACCCGCAGGGGTTGGTCGCCGGAGAGCGTCAGCGTGGGCGATCACCTGACCGTCACCGGATCGCCGGGCCGGGAAGGCCGCAGGATCATGACGCTGAGCAGCGTCGAGCGCGCCGAAGACGGCTGGGAGTGGCGCGGCTTCGGCTTTCGCAACAACGACTAGTCGGGGAGCGACCATGAACATCACACAGCGATCAAGGTGCGCGCTGGCCGCCGGCATCGGTCTCGCGGCACTCGTCGCCGCCAACTCGGCATCGGCACAGCAGGACTTCTCGGGCTATTGGGAACCGCTGATCCACGAGGATGCGCGTTATCGCGGCGGCGAAGGCGCTCACAAGGGCGACTACTCGGGCATTCCGCTGAACGCCGAAGGGCGGCGCGTGGCCGATGCCTGGGACCCGGACGAGTATTACATCCCGGAATTGCAGTGCGCGCCGCACGGCGCCGCCTATATCATGCGCGGCCCGGTGCGCTTTCACCTCGACTACGAGGACGACGACACGCTGCTGATGCGCATGGAGCTGCAGGAGCAGGAACGCAGGTTCTACTTCGATGGCCGGGAGTGGCCAAGCGGCGAGCTCGAGTGGCAAGGACATTCGACGGCCCGCTGGGACGGCGAGACGCTGACGGTCGTGACCACGCACATGCGGCCGCGTTATCTGCGCCGCAACGGCGTCCCTCACAGCGAGAATGCAGTAATGACGGAACACTACGTACGCCACGGCGACTACCTGACGGTCATCGCCATCGTCGAGGATCCGCAATACCTGACGGGGCCGTTCGTTCGCAGCAGTACGTTCGTCCGGACCGATCCGTTCGAGTTCATCCCGTATCCCTGCGAGCCGATCATCTGGCCGAACGGCGTGCCGGGGGTCTGACGGCACGTTCCTTTTCTCAAGGGAGACGCCCATGACAAGACGTCACCGCCTCGCAGGGCTTGCCCTGCTCGTACAGTTCATGCCGCTCGCAGGCCATGCGGCCGTCGACTGCGCCGCCGTCGGCGAGCTCGCTCCGGACGGCATGACCGTTACCGAAGCGACGGCCGTGCCGGTATCCGACGATTCGCCGATCGCCCACTGTCTCGTACGTGGGCGAATGGCCGAGCGCGTCGGCAGCGACGGCCACTCCTACGCGATCTCGTTCGAGCTCCGGCTGCCGGACGAATGGACCGGACGGTTCGCACACCAGTTCAACGGCGGCAACGACGGCGCGGTGGTTCCGGCCCTGGGCCGCCTCAATGTACAACCCGCGGGCGACAGCGCGCTGGCGCGCGGGTTCGCCGTCGTGTCGAGCGATGCCGGCCATGACGGTTCCGCGCATCCCGAAGCCGGGCTTTCGGGCGGCAACATGTTCGGTCTCGAGTTCGAGGCGCGCCGGGACTACGGCTACGGCGCCGTCGCCGAACTGCATCCGGCCGCCGTCGCGCTGGCCGAAGCCTACTACGAAGCGCCGGTGCAATATTCCTACGGGCTCGGAAGTTCCAACGGCGGCCGGCACGCCCTCGTCGCCGCGAGTCGAATGCCGGAATCCTTCGACGGCCTGATCGCCGGTTATCCGGGCTTCAAGCTGCCGCGTGCGGCGATTCAGCACGCCTGGGACGTGCAGAACTTCAGAAGCGTTGGCGACAGCCTGGCCGAAGCCTTCGCACGCAACGAACTCGCCCTCGTCGCCGAACAGATTCTGCTCGCCTGCGACGGGCTCGACGGTCTCGACGACGGGCTCATCTTCGACGTGGACGCCTGCCAGGCCGCCTTCGATCCGACGTCGCTCGTTTGCGCCTCCGGCGCCTCGGCCGACTGCCTGCCGGAGCGCAAGGTCGCGGCGCTCGTCCGGATTCTCGGCGGTCCACGCAACAGCGCGGGTGAGCAGCTCTACAGCGAGTGGGACTGGGACGCCGGCATCGCTTCGGACGGCTGGCGCTCCTGGAAACTCGAAAGCCCCGTGCCGGCCTGGGACCACCGGCCGATCATCGCCGTGATGGGCGCGGGCTCGCTGGCCCAGGTGTTCACGACGCCGCCGACGCCGCTGGCGGGCGACCCGGCAAGTCTCGAAGCCTTCCTGATGGCGTTCGACTTCGACACGGACGCGCCCAAGGTCGACGCGACCAGCGCCGAGTTTCCCGAGTCGGCCATGGCGATCATGTCTCCGCCCGACGCAGACGATCCGACCCTCGAAGCGTTCGAAGCGGCCGGCGGCAAGCTCGTCGTCTTTCACGGCGTGTCGGATCCGGTCTTCTCGTTCCGCGACACCGTCAACTGGTTCGAAACGCTGCTCGGCAACAATCCCGACGCGGCCGACTTCACGCGCCTCTACGCCGTTCCGGGCATGCCGCACGGCCCCGGCGGCGTGGCACCGGACCGATTCGACGTCCTGACCGCACTCATCGATTGGGTCGAACAGGATGTTTCACCGGGGCCGCTCATCGCCACCGTAAGGGAAGATAACGAAGCTGCGCCCGAGGCACTGCGCGGAGCAACGCGGAAACTCTGCCCATGGCCCGAGGTCACGCAGTACTCGGGAGCGGATCCGTCAATGGCCGGCTCATTTGACTGCCGCGTTCCGGAGCGGGGCGTGTCAACACTGTAGTGCGGGTCGCGAGCCGGGCTACATGTGGACACCTTCAATCAAGAAATGTAATGATGTTACATTGTCATCCATCGAGGCATTGTCAAGGCTTGGCTTTGTGTTAACGCTTTGTCCGGTGTGAACGAATCCCGGTCGGCGTAGCCTCGAACCACGCAACGCAACGATCACGAAAAAGAGGAGCAAGTCATGTGCGATGAACGTACGGTCAGGGAATCCAACAAGTATCTGGACAGTCGGAGCGAGCTGACGCGGCGCGAGTTCGGGGCGCTGTCGGCGGGAACCGGGCTCGCGATGTTGTTGCCGAGAGCGGCCAACGCGCAGGACGTCACTGAACAGGATGTCGAGATCGAGACACCCGACGGCGTCGCGGACGGCTATTTCGTGCATCCCGCGGCCGGCGCCCATGCCGGCGTCCTGGTCTGGCCCGACATTCTGGGCCTGCGTCCGGCGTTCCGGCAGATGGGGCGGCGTCTCGCGGAGTCCGGCTACTCGGTGCTCGTGGTCAATCCCTTCTACCGTTCGGCGCGCGCCCCGGTCGTCCCGGAAGGCGCGAGCTTCCAGGACGAGTCCGTCAGGAACACGGTATTTCCCCTGGCGAGACAACTGAACGCC
>JAJDVG010000020.1 GCA_022826245.1 Gammaproteobacteria bacterium | reverse complement strand
ATGCGACGCAGGCAACCTCAGGAGCGTTTTCTGCAAACGTTGAGCGATGCGCTCGCCGCTCTCGTGACGGACACGGGCGTCGAACCGCGCTGGGCGGTGGCGTTCAGTGGCGGTGTCGACTCCACGGTACTGTTGACGGCGTTGAGCAAGCTCGGCACCGGGCCGCGGCTCGCGGCGCTGCACATCGATCACGCGACGCACGCAGACTCGGGAGCCTGGGCCGAGCATTGCCGGCGTGTTGCAGCGGCACTTGGCGTCGAGTTCCGCGGCAGGCGCATCAGCGTCGATGAGCGCGCCGGGCTCGGCTTCGAAGCGGCAGCCCGGCAGGCGCGTTATGCGGCGCTCGGCGAGCTGCTCGAGCCGGGCGAAATCCTGTTGACGGCGCATCATGCCGACGATCAGCTCGAGACGCTCCTGCTGCGCATGCTGCGCGGTAGCGGCGTCACCGGGTTGACGGCGATCGCGCCGCTGCGCGCCATGGAAGCAATGACGATCGGGCGGCCCCTGCTTGGTTTTTCCCGTGCGCAAATCCTCGCCCAGGCGCAGCAATGGCGGCTCGACTGGCTCGAGGATCCCGGCAATCTGGACCAAAAACACGATCGCAACTTTCTGCGTGCCGAAGTCATGCCGAGTTTGACGGACCGTTGGCCGGCGGTCCGGCGCGCGGCCGGTAGGCTTGCGGCGCACATGCGCGAGGCGGACGGTTTGCTCGATGAACTCGCTGCGATCGATCTTGCCGGTGAATCGCAATCGGGCAGCATCGACCGAGATCGGCTGCGTGCGCTCGTGCCGGCCCGTCGGCGCAACGCGCTTCGTTTCGCGATTCGCGCCCGTGGCTTGCCCGTCCCGAGTGCGAGCCAGCTCGAAGAGCTCACGCGGAGCCTGTCGGTGACACGGCTTGACGCCGGCACGACGGTGTCCTGGCCAGGCGCCGAAGCGCGCGTGTATCGGGATCGTCTGCATCTGCTTGCACCGCTCGCAGCATTGCCGCCGTCCAGTGACGGCGCAACGCTCGTACCCGGCGAGCCGTGGACGGGAGGCGAGGGCCGGCTGGTCCTTGCGCCCGGCGAGGGCCCCGGCCTGCCCGAAGGCTGGGTCAGGGCCGGACTCGAGGTGCGCTTTCGCCGCGGCGGCGAGCGGTTCAGGCCGTTCAAGCGGGGCAGGAGCCGGTCGCTCAAACACCTGTTCCAGGAAGCCGGGATCGTGCCCTGGATGCGCGCCAGGGTGCCGTTGATCTGCCGGGGCGACACGATCGCCGCGGTCGGAGATCTGTGGATCGATGACGCCGCCGGCCGCGAATCGGCCGCCGGCAAGTGCTGGCACGTGGCCTGGACGGACCACCCGCCGCTTCGTTGACAGGCTGCAGGCCGAAAGGCCAGTCTCAGTTCCGCAGCCCGAAATACGGCCGCAGCCGCGTCCCGAGGGCGCTGCCCGCGAATCCCGCGGCCAGCCAGACCCAGCCATGCAGGCTCGAAGAGGATACGCCGCTGAAGAACGCGCCGATGTTGCATCCATAGGCGATGCGGGCTCCGTAGCCGAGCAGGAGTCCGCCGATCACGGCTGCGACCAGCGAGCGAGCCGGTATGCGCAAGACCGGCGCGAACCGTCCCGCAAGCCCCGCTGCCATGAGCGCGCCGAGAATGATCCCGAAGTTCATTACGGAAGTGATGTCGTTGAACACGCTCGCTTCGAGCGCGCTGCCCGCCGCGCCCTGCCAATAGGGCCAGGAGGCGACATCGACGCCCGTCGCGGCGACCAGTTTCGAGCCCCACAAGGCGAATCCGGACGTGATGCCCCACGGCCGGCCGGCCAGTGTCAGGGTCGCGACGTTGACCGCAGCGAGCCCGAGCGCGCCCGCGACGAGCGGCCAGGGACCGCGCAGCCAGGCCGTGCCGCGCGGCGCAAAGCCGATCGTCGCGGCTTCGCCGTGACGCCGCCGCTCGTAGCGCACCGCCGCGATCCAGACCGCCGCGAGCAGCACGAAGGTCACCGCCAGTCCGCCGGCCGTGCCGAGCTCGCCCTGCAGCGAAACCGCGCCGAGGCTCGGCATGGCGGCATCCCACGCCGGCCGCTGGAAGGCGCCTAGCACGGATCCGGCGATGAATGCCGCAAGCGTGACCACCATGCGCACGCTGCCGCCGCCGACGGTGAAGAGCGTTCCCGAAGCGCAGCCACTGCCCAACTGCATGCCGAGGCCAAAGATAAAGGCGCCCGCGATCACCGACAGGCTTGACGGCCGGACCGAACCGCGCAGCTCCATGCCCCAGAGCTCGCCCTGCGCGAGCAACGGCAGGAAAACCAGCGCCGTCACCGCGAGCATCACGAGCTGCGAACGCAGTCCGGCCGTGCGGCCGCTGGCCACGGCATTGCGCCACGCGGAGGTAAAACCGAAGGCGGCGTGATACAGCACGACGCCCGCCCCCGCGCCGACCAGGAACAGCGCGGCCTGGCGCCAACCGAAACCCTGCAATAGATACAGCGCGAGCACGAGCGCAACTGCCAGCCCCAGTCCCAGCACCCGAAGATTTATCTGTTGGGGCGGATCGACCCGCGCCAATGCCGGATCGCTGGCTCTCGTGATCATGTCAGTGCGCAATCGTTCGGCGGACCCCTCGATTCTAGCCGGAACGTTCCACCGGGTCGCCATTCCCGGCCCCCATTCCGCGACAATCCAAGGGGATGTGCGCTAAGCGGCGCGTGAAACCCACGCGCGCCGGGATGCGCGCGCCGAGACGACATGGATGTATTCACGGCGTGTTTCAAGCGACGCGTAGCGCACATCCCCGCCAACGAAGACGATGCGCGCGCGAAGCCTGCAAGAATGTATTCACGGCGACTCCCGAAAACAAATCGAGGTGGCTGCGATCACGCACTTCTGGTAAGTTGTAATGCCGTCTGAAACGTGACCGCATCGCCCACCGAGGTTCCGGACAGCCGTTCCGCAATCCGGACCGTGGCGGTGCCGTGGGGTGGTCGTTGGCGACAGGCGGGCCATGACTCGATATATCTTCGTTACCGGCGGCGTAGTCTCATCGCTCGGCAAGGGGATCACGTCCGCCTGCCTGGGCGCGATCCTCGAAGCCCGCGGTCTGACGGTCAGGCTCATGAAGCTCGACCCTTACATCAACGTGGATCCGGGAACGATGAGCCCGTTTCAGCACGGGGAAGTGTTCGTTACCGACGACGGCACCGAAACGGATCTCGACCTCGGTCACTACGAACGGTTCGTGCGCGCGAGAACCGGCCGCAACAGCAACTTCACGACGGGCAGGATCTACTCGAACGTCATCGCCAAGGAACGCCAGGGCGAGTATCTCGGCGCGACCGTTCAGGTCATCCCCCATATCACCGATGAAATCAAGCGCAGCATCCTGAGCGGAGCCAACGGCGCCGACGTCTGCATCGTCGAAATCGGCGGTACGGTCGGCGACATCGAATCGCTGCCGTTTCTCGAGGCGATCCGGCAGATGGGCGTCGAACTCGGCAGGACGCGCGTGCTCTACATTCACCTGACGCTCGTGCCGTACATCGCGGCCTCGCAGGAGATCAAGACGAAGCCGACCCAGCATTCGGTCAAGGAACTGCGCTCGATCGGCATCCAGCCGCAGGTTCTGGTCTGCCGCTCCGAGCACAGCCTGCCGGCCGAGCAGCGCGCCAAGATCTCGTTGTTCACGAACGTGCATGAGAAGGCGGTGATCTCCGCGGTCGATGTCGGCGACCTCTATGAAATCCCGCTCATGCTCAACGAGCAGGGTCTCGATGACATCGTCGTCAAGGAACTCGAACTCGACGTCGACCCGGCGGATCTCTCCGAATGGGCGTCTGTCGTGGATGCGCGCCGGAATCCCGATTCCGAAGTCACGATCGGCATGGTCGGCAAGTACGTCGATCTCAAGGACTCGTACATGTCCCTGACCGAAGCGTTGCTGCATGCGGGCATTCGAACGCGCACACGGGTGAACATCGAGTATCTGGAGTCGGAGGACATCGAGGCGAACGGAGTCGGCCGCCTGCACGAAGTCGATGCGATTCTCGTTCCCGGCGGGTTCGGCGAACGCGGCATCGAAGGGAAGGTTCGCGCCGTGCAGTTCGCGCGCGAGAAGAAGGTGCCGTACCTCGGCATTTGCCTGGGGATGCATGTCGCGGCGATCGAATTCGCACGCAACGTACTCGGCCTGCCCGAAGCCCACTCGACGGAATTCGACCGGTCGACTCCGGACCCGGTGATCGGGCTGCTGGAGGAGTGGCAGGATCCGAACGGCGAGCGGCAGCAGCGCAATGCGAAGTCGGAACTCGGCGGCACGATGCGCCTCGGCGCCCAGACCTGCATGCTCCGGCGTTCGAGCCTGGCGCGCGGCACCTACGGCGCCGACGAGATCGCAGAAAGGCACCGCCATCGTTACGAGTTCAACAACAACTACCGGCAGCCGATGGAGGACAAGGGGCTCGTGTTCTCGGGGATTTCCAGGGACGGACTCGTCGAGATCATCGAGCTCAAGGACCATCCCTGGCTGCTGGCTTGCCAGTTCCACCCCGAGTTCACGTCGAATCCGCGCGACGGACATCCGCTGTTCACGAGTTTCATCACGGCGGCGCGCGCGGCTCAGAGTCAGAAGCTGTTACGGGCCGTGCCCGCCTGACGACGCGGCCAATGAGCCTGATCAAGGATGTCAGCGCCCTCGAGATCATCGACTCGAGGGGCAACCCGACCGTTGAAGCCGATGTGGTGCTCGAGCACGGCGCGTGCGGACGGGCCGCCGTCCCGTCGGGCGCGTCGACCGGGTCCCGCGAAGCCGTCGAACTCAGGGACGGCGACTCGGCGCGGTATTGCGGCAAGGGCGTGCTCCGGGCGGTCGAACACGTCAACGGCGAGATTCGCCGCGCCGTACTCGGCATGGATGCCGCCGACCAGCGCGCGCTCGACTCGCGGCTCATCGAAATCGACGGCACGCCCAACAAGGCGCGTCTCGGCGCCAACGCGACTCTTGCCGTATCGCTCGCGAGCGCAAGGGCCATGGCGAGCGAGCGCGGCGTGCCGCTGTTCGAACACCTCGAGCGGCGGGATCGCTACATCATGCCCGTGCCCATGATGAACGTGATCAACGGCGGGGCGCACGCGGACAACAACGTCGACATCCAGGAATTCATGATTCTGCCCGTGGGGGCGCCGAGCTTCTCGGAGAGCCTCAGATACGGCGTGGAGGTGTTTCACGCGCTCCGGGACGTGCTCAAGCGGCAGGGCCTGAGCACGGACGTCGGCGACGAGGGCGGGTTCGCGCCCGATCTCGAATCGAACGAGGCTGCATTGGGCGCGCTGGCCGAAGCCGTCGATGCGGCGGGCATGACGCTCGGCAGGGAGATCTATCTCGGACTCGATGTCGCAAGTTCCGAATTCCATTCGAACGGGGCATACATACTGGACTCGGAGAACCGGCAGTTCACGCCGGGCGAGTTCACGGAGTTTATCGAGGATCTGATCGCCCGCCATCCGATCGTATCCGTCGAGGACGGCATGGCCGAGGACGACCGGGACGGGTGGCGCAGGCTCAGCAGCCGGCTGCGCGACAGGATTCAGCTCGTGGGCGACGATCTTTTCGTGACCGACACGAGTACTCTCGCGGCCGGGATCGAGGAGCGGATCGCCAACAGCATTCTGATCAAGCCCAATCAGATCGGGACGCTCACTGAAACGCTCGACGCGATCGCCATGGCCGATGAAGCCGGTTACTCGGCTGTCGTCTCGCACCGATCGGGTGAAACCGAGGACACGACGATCGCCGACATCGCGGTCGCGACGGCGGCCACCCAGATCAAGACGGGGTCGTTGAGCCGATCCGAACGCCTCGCGAAGTATAATCGGCTGCTGAGGATAGAGCGGTTGCTGGGCGACCGCGCCGAATACGCCGGCGCGGCCGCGTTTCCGATGGACCTTTGAGCGGATCGTCGAGCCGACAGGAGCCCGCTAGTCGATGCGTTTGTTTATCGTCACCTTCGCCGCAGTTCTGGCCCTGCTGCAGTACCAGCTCTGGATGACCGACGGCAGCTTGCGCGAGGTCTGGCGGCTGCAGGAAGCCATAAGCGAGCAGACCGAGGTCAACCGGTCCCTCGCGAGCCGCAACTCCGCGCTCGAAGCGGAAGTTCTCGACCTCAAGCAGGGGCTCGAAGCCGCCGAAGAACGCGCGCGTGCGGAACTCGGGATGGTCGGGAGCGACGAGACCTTCTATCAGATCACGCCGCATCGGGGCGAACGCCGCTAACGCCGCCTGAGCAGCACGTAGACCGCGCCGCTGCCGCCGTGCTTGAGCTGCGCGGCCGCGAAGGCGAGCACTTCGTCCCATCTGGAGAGGCAGCGGTAGACGAGATGCTTGAGCACCGGGCCGGCCGGTCCCGATCTCGTACCCTTGCCGTGGATGATGCGCACACAGCCGAGGCCGAGTTCGGAACACTCGACGATGAAGTCTCGGAGCACCGCCTGCGCTTCGGCTCGCGTCAGTCCGTGCAGATCGCACTCGTCCTCGATGCTGTATCGGCCGCGCCTGAGCCTGCGTAAAACGGTTTCCGGGACACCGGGCTGGCGAAAGGCGAAATCGTCTCCGGCCGCAAGGTCCGGCCAGGGGCCGTCAAGACTCTCGCGCAGGGTCTCGGCCTCGTCCGCCCGGCTTATCGTGGCCCGGGCTGCACGGCGCGGCGACTTCACGGCAACGCGGTCGCTCGGCTTGACCGGTCTGACGCCATGGGTCGCTGCAGCGAACGCCCGGCGGTCTTCCTCGTCGATCACGGCTGTATTCCCCGAAGTCCGATGGCCTGTCCCGCGAACTACGCCAGGACCAGTAGCCTGCCGTTCGAATCTACCGCAGTTTCATCTGTGGGACGGGACACGACTTCCAGTATAGTTAACCTTCTTGTGGCCCTTCCAGGGACTGGTGCGTGCGGATCCTGTTGTCCAACGATGATGGCTACCAGGCCAGGGGTCTGCGTGTTCTTGCGGAAAACCTCTCCGACCTGGCCACCGTCACGGTCGTCGCGCCCGACCGGAACCAGAGCGGCGTCAGCAACGCACTGACGCTCGATTCGCCGCTCAGGATCGAGCAGGTCGGTCCCAACGTCTACTGTGTGAACGGGACGCCGTCGGACAGCGTTCACGTCGCGATTACGGGCCTGCTCGACAGCGAGCCCGACATGGTCGTGTCGGGCATCAATCACGGCGCAAATCTCGGCGACGACGTGCTGTACTCCGGAACCGTCGCCGCGGCCATGGAGGGCCGGTTTCTCGGGCTGCCCGCCGTCGCCGTGTCGCTGGTGCTCGACGGGTCCGAGCACTTCGCCACGGCCGTCGAGGTGACGCGCGCGCTCATCAGGCAGATGACCGACCACCCGCTGCCACAGGACACGATACTCAACGTCAACGTACCGGACGTGCCCTACGCCGAACTCAAGGGCATCTCGGCCACGCGGCTCGGCTTCAGGCACAAGTCCGAGCCCGTGATCAAGGCGCTGGACCCGAAGAATCAACCCATCTACTGGATCGGTCCCGCCGGCGCCGGCCAGGATGCCGGTCCCGGTACGGATTTTCACGCGATCGCCGCAGGCCGCGTCTCGGTCACGCCGATCAAGACGGACCTGACGGACCACCGCAGCCTCGATCCGCTCAACTCCTGGGTGCGCGGGCTGCGATGAGCCGGATGGAGCGGGCCGGTATCGGCATGACGTCCGCGCGCACGCGCGACCGGCTCGTCGAGCGTCTGCGCGGAAAAGGGATTGCCAATGTGGAGGTACTCGAACGGATTCGTGAGGTTCCGAGACACCTCTTCATTGACGAGGCCCTGGCGAGCCGCGCTTACGAGGATACGGCGCTGCCGCTGGGTCGCGGGCAGACGATATCGCAACCCTACGTCGTCGCCGCGATGACCGAGGAACTCGTTCGGGAGCGTCCCGACGGACGCCCGCTCGGCAAGGTACTCGAGATCGGTACCGGATGCGGCTATCAGACCGCGGTCCTCGCGAGCTTCGTGCGCCACGTGTTCAGCGTCGAGCGGATCCAGTCCCTGCTCACGCGCGCGCGGCGCAACCTGCGCGAACTCGGGATCAGCAACGTCAGTCTGCGCCACGCCGACGGCTGGCAGGGCTGGCGGAGCCAGGCGCCGTTCGACGGCATACTCGTCACGGCGGCGCCGGAGAAGGTGCCGGACGAATTGCTGGAGCAACTCGACGACGGCGGTCGGCTCGTGATACCGGTCGGCATGGCCGGCCGGCAATCGCTCATCAGCGTGACGCGCAACGGTACGCAGTTCGAGCGCACGGAGCTTCTGCGCGTGAGCTTCGTGCCGCTCGTGGCGGGTATCGAGCCGTGAAGCTGTTCACACCCTTGTACGACAGGGTCATGGGCTGGTCCCGGCACCGCCACGCGCATCGCTACCTGGCGGCGATGAGCTTTGCCGAATCCTCGTTCTTTCCCGTTCCGCCCGATGTCCTGCTGGCGCCGATGACGCTGGCGCGTCCCGAACATGGCTGGCGGCTCGCCTTCCTGACCACGATCGCCTCCGTCCTCGGCGGCCTGGCCGGTTATGCCATCGGCTGGCTGGCGCTCGACGCCGTCGAGCCGTTGCTGCGTTCCGCCGGTTACTGGGAGGACTACGAGCGGGCAACCGGCTGGTTCGGGCGGTGGGGCTTCTGGGCGGTGCTGGCCGCCGGTTTCTCGCCCATTCCCTACAAGGTCTTCACGATCGCCGCCGGCGCGTTGCACACCGTGCTGCCTGTGTTTATCGTTGCATCGTTTCTTGGCCGCGGCGCGCGGTTCTTCCTCGTCGCGGGGTTGCTGGTCTGGGGAGGCGAACGCATGGAGCGCCAGCTCAAACGGCATGTCGACACGATCGGCTGGCTCACCGTTGCGGCGATCGTGCTGGCCTGGTTCGCCATCCGGTTCCCATGAGGCTCGCACTCGTTCTGGCCTGCCTCGCGCTCGCCGCGTGCGCGACGGACTCGCGCAACCTTCGGGACCCGGCCTATATCGTCCAGCCGGGGGATACGCTGTACTCGATCGCCTGGCGGTACGGCATCGACTACCGAACGCTCGCAAGCTGGAACGAGCTCGACAACCCGGACCTGATCCTGATCGGGCAGCGCATCCGGCTCACGGCGCCGGGATCGGCGCCCGCCGGCCCCGCGGCGGAACCCACCGATGCGCGGGCTCCGACGCGGGTTTCGACCGCCCCGCTACCCGAGCGTGCCGCGATACCGTCCCCGCAACCGGTGCCGCCGGACCCGGAACCCCGACGCGTCGTCGTTCCGGCGCCGCAGCCTGCACCGCCGGT
This sequence comes from Gammaproteobacteria bacterium, assembly GCA_022826245.1. GTDB lineage: Bacteria > Pseudomonadota > Gammaproteobacteria > Steroidobacterales > Rariloculaceae > Rariloculus. The sequence goes on along the minus strand of JAJDVG010000020.1, from coordinate 18,720 downwards.
CGCAGCGCCGGCCCCGCAACCCGGGCAGCGCGCTCCGGCGGCCACCGCAACGACCGCCGGGCAACGCTGGCAGTGGCCGACGGATGGGCCCGTGATCAGCGAGTTCGGCTCCGACGAAGCCATAGCGAGCGGTATCGGCATCGGCGGACAGGCGGGCCAGTCCATCAACGCGGCCGCCGACGGCAACGTCGTGTATGCCGGCAGCGGCCTGAACCGTTACGGCCAGCTCGTCATCATCAAGCACGACGACAGTTTCCTGAGCGCCTACGGTTACAACGACCGACTGCTCGTCAGCCAGGGCGACGACGTCCGCCAGGGTCAGAAGATCGCCGAGATGGGGTTCGGACCCCAGCGCACGGCGCGCTTGCACTTCGAGATCCGGCGCGACGGCGTGCCCGTCGACCCGGCACAGTACCTGTCGGCGCAGCGGTGACCGCAGCGGCCAGGATCGCTTCCGGCGGCGTCAGCCCGGCGCCGGACGATTGAGCAGCGCCGCGACGACCCGGCGTTGCTCGCTCACGAGCACATTGAAGGTCCGGCACGCGGCCGGCGTGCTCATGATCTCGAGGCCGATCGAGCGCCTGGCGAGCGCCTCGATCAGGCCGACATCGGGAACCGCCGCCGCCTCGCCGGTGCCGAGCAGGATGATTTCGGGATCGAGCTCGATTGCGGGGGCAAGATGCTCCAGCGCGATACCTCCGCCGGCGCCGATGTTCCAGTCGGGCAGGATACGGTCGGCTGCGACGATGACGTGACCCTGGAGCCAGCGGTCGCCCACCCTGACACGCCCCGGCTCCCAGGCGCGGATCAACCAGGCTTCGGCGCTGTCTCTCGTGAGCTGCATGTCGCCCCCTTCCCCCGGCCCGCCGCAGGGCCAAGGAGAGACGTACTACCGGTTGCTTGAGACCCTCGCGCGCAGGGACGCGCGCGCGGAGCGTACAGGGATGTATTCACCGCGTGTCTCAAGCAACCGGTAGTACGACTCCCCGTCATATCATCGTTAAACGCGGGTCAACCCGTGTCGGGGATTATAGGCAATCGTTGCCGGACGACAGGTCTGCGTACGGCGATCCGCATGCTAGTATGCGCCCCGATTTCAGGGCGCCTCTCATGGAAACGACGCGAATCGATGCAAGGGTCGGCGAGCTTCAGGAGCGTTGCGACGCCCTGAGGGGGTACCTTTGACGTCGATGCCAAGCGCGCGCGGCTCGAGGTCGTCGACCGCGAGCTCGAGGATCCCGACGTCTGGTCCGAGCCCGAGCGCGCCCAGAGCCTCGGCAAGGAGCGGGCCGCGCTCGAGCGCGTCATTGCCACGATAAGCCGGCTCGACCGGTCGCTCGGTGAAGCCCGGGAATTGCACGCGCTCGCCGAGGCCGAAAGCGACGAGGAGACGCTCACCGATCTGGCGGACGAACTGTCGGGCATCGAGGCCGAAATCGGTCAGCTCGAATTCCAGCGAATGTTCGCCGGCGACATGGACGCGAACGGCGCTTTCATCGACATTCAGGCCGGTTCCGGCGGCACGGAAGCTCAGGACTGGGCGGAGATGCTGTTGCGGATGTACCTGCGCTGGGGCGAGGAGCGCGGTTTCGCTACCGAACTGCTGGAGGTTTCCGGCGGCGACGTCGCGGGAATCAAGAGCGCCACGGTTCACTTCAGGGGCGAGTACGCCTATGGCTGGCTGCGCACGGAGACGGGCGTGCACCGCCTCGTCAGGAAGTCGCCATTCGACGCCGGTCACCGCAGGCATACGTCGTTCGCCGCGGTATTCGTCGCGCCCGAACTCGAGGACGCCATCGAGATCGAGGTCAACCCGGCGGATCTGCGCATCGATGTCTATCGGTCGAGCGGCGCAGGCGGTCAGCACGTCAACAAGACCGAGTCGGCCGTGCGCATCACCCACGAACCGTCCGGGATCGTCGTGCAGTGTCAGAATGACCGGTCGCAGCACAAGAACAAGGCGACGGCGATGGGGCAGCTCAAGGCGAAGCTCTACGAACTCGAGCAGCAGAAGCGGCGCGAGGAGGCCGAAGCGATCGAAGGCGGCAAGTCCGATATCGGCTGGGGCAGCCAGATCCGCTCCTACGTGCTCGACCAGTCCCGGGTCAAGGACCTGAGGACCGGTGTGGAGAGCGGTCAGCCTGGCGCAGTGCTCGATGGCGGCATCGACATTTTTCTCGAAGAGAGTTTGAAGCAGGGGTTGTAGATCACGATGTCCGATTCCGGCGGAAGCAGCGAGCGCCGCCTGATCGCCGAACGCAGACGCAAGCTTGAGAGTCTGCGCGCGGCCGGCAACGCATTCCCGAACGACTTTCACCGCGACTCGCTCGCCGGCGAATTGACGGCCGCCTACGGCAGCCACGAAGCCGCGACGCTCGAGAACGAGGCCGTCGACGTGCGGGTCGCCGGACGCATGATGACGCGCCGCGTCATGGGCAGGAACAGCTTCGTCGACCTGCAGGACAGGTCGGGGAGGATCCAGTTGTTCGTGCAGCGCGACGCGATCGGCGCCGAGCGCTACGAAGAGTTCAGGAGAATGGATCTCGGCGACATTCTCGGTGTGAGCGGACGGCTGTTCTTCACGAAAACCGGCCAGCTCTCCGTACGGGTCGACGAGCTCAGACTGCTCGTCAAATCACTGCGGCCGCTGCCCGAGAAGTGGCGCGGGATCGCCGACCAGGAGCTCAGGCTGCGCCGGCGTTATCTCGACCTGATCGTCAGCGGGAAGAGCCGGGACGTATTTCAGCAGCGCACGGTGCTCGTGCGATTCATCCGCTCGTTCCTCGATGCGCTCGACTTCCTCGAGGTCGAGACGCCGATGATGCACCCGATCCCCGGCGGGGCGGCGGCCCGGCCGTTCGAGACCTGGCATCACTCGCTCGAACAGACGCTGTACCTCAGGATAGCGCCGGAGCTCTATCTCAAGCGCCTGCTCGTCGGCGGTTTCGAACGCGTCTACGAACTCAACCGGGTGTTCCGCAACGAGGGTCTGTCGACGCGGCACAACCCCGAATTCACGATTCTCGAGATCTACCAGGCATACGCGCAGTACACCGACGCCATGACGCTGACCGAGAACCTCGTTCGCGAAAGCGTGCGCTATCTGCTCGGCGGCACGCAGGTGAGCTACCAGGACGAGCAGTTCGACCTCGGGCCGGAATTTCGGCGCGTGACCCTCGAGGACGCATTGCGCGAATCCATTGCGGAGCTCGACGGCGGCGATATCAGGGATCCCGAACGACTTCGGGGACTTTGCGAGCGGCACGGGATCGAAGTGCGCGCGGACTACGGCCCCGGCAAGCTCGAGTTTGAGCTGTTCGAGAAGACAGTGGAGCCGAAGCTGCGCGGTCCGGTCTTCGTCACGCATTACCCCGCCGAGGTTTCGCCGTTGGCGCGGCGTACCGACGCCGACCCGTTCCTGACGGACCGCTTCGAACTCTTCATCGGCGGGCGCGAGCTCGCGAACGGCTTCTCCGAACTCAACGATCCCGACGACCAGGCCGAGCGCTTCCGCGACCAGGTGGCCGCCCGCGAACGCGGAGACAACGAAGCGATGTTCTTCGATGCGGACTACGTTCGCGCGCTCGAGTACGGCATGCCGCCGGCGGCGGGGATCGGCATCGGCGTCGATCGGCTCGCGATGCTCATCACGGACTCGCCGTCGATTCGCGACGTGCTGCTGTTTCCGCAGTTGCGCCCGGAATCGGGTTCGTAGCTCGCGTGTGTCTCCGCGTGGGATACCGGCGCGGATCGTACGGAGAGGCGCACTACCGCTTGCTTGAGACACGCGGTGAGTACATCCCTGTACGCTCCACGCGCGCATCCCTGCGCGCGAGGGTCTCAAGCAAGCGTTAGTGCACCTCCCCTTGCTCTTGAGGCTGACCGGAAACTCAGCGAGCGTCGGAGTCCTCCCAGGGCAGCGCCCGCCGCGTGAGGCGTTTGCCGTTCACGCAGATCGGCCCGAGCGCGGCATCGAGTTCGACGACGGCGAGCAGTTCGCAGCGTTCGCCGTATTCGGCCGTACGGACGACCTCGCCGACGACCGAATCCGCTGTGTCGTGGACCGGCGCGCCGGGTTCGATTCGGGTGCCGGGCTCGACCGCGAAGCGCTGCACGCGCCGCTTTACCGAGCCCAGGTTGTGGATCCTCGCGATGACTTCCTGGCCCGGATAGCAGCCCTTGTCGAATGAAATTGCGCCGAGCTGCTCGAGATTAAGCATCTGGGCCACGAAGCGATCCTCAAGCCCCGCAGAGATCGTCGCGATGCCGAGTTCGATCTCCGCGAGGTCGACGAGCGCGGCCGGCGCCCGGTCGCAGCCGGCGACGAGCTCGCTCAGCGCATCGCCGGGGCCGACCAGAAACGCGAGCTCCGGACCGGCCCGCAGCCGGCATATGCCGTCGGCCTCCGTCATGGCGCTGGCGCCGCCTGAAGGAATGCCGAGCCGCGCGAGCCCGTCGGCCGTCCCGCCGACGACGCCAAGGACGGCCACATCGGCGGCCGGCGAAATCTGGACATCGGACCGCAGCACGAACATGCGCATCTTCGCGGCGAGCGCTTCGGCATTGTCGCGCGGCGCCATGAGCAGCCAGCTCCGCGCCCTCGGCACGAGCCGGAACAGGGCGCGAACCCGGCCCTTCGGATCGTGCCAGCCGGCGAGCGGGGCCGTGCTCCAGGGCAGAGCCGGGACGGCGAGACTCAACTGGGCGTGCAGGAAGCTGCGCGCATCGCCGCCGGCGACCTCGATGATGGCCGTGTCGGCGCGCTGACAGTAACGTGGGGAAGAGTTCGGCATCATGTCCGCCGGGTGCGATAATTACCGGTTTCTGGCACACTTTAGCGATGACCGGCAAGCCCGAACAAGAGGCCGCCGAGCGGCGATCCGAAGCTCAGCCGACGGGAGAGCGGGAGCGTACGGAGCGCCCGAAGGAAATCGGCGGTCCGAAGGGGCCCGAGCCGACGCGCTACGGCGATTGGGAAAGGGGCGGTCGTTGCATTGATTTCTAGCAGCCCGTGGCCTGCGGCGCGGCGCAAGCCCGCGACGCCGCATGCCGGCCGGGACCACGTCACCATCGATCCACGAGGAGAGCGAAACCGCAATGGATGGGGTTGAGCGGCCCCTGTCGCCGCACCTGCAGGTCTACCGATTCCAGATCACCATGGTCCTGTCGAGCCTGCACAGGATCACGGGCCTGCTGCTCACGGTGGGCGCGGTCGCATTCGCCTGGTGGCTCATCGCGCTCGCGAGCGGGCCGGAAGCCTACCGTTCCGTCGAGCTGCTCTACTCGACCTGGCCGTTCAAGCTGCTGCTGACGGGCTGGACGTTCTGTTTCTTCTTTCACCTGTGCAACGGCGTACGGCACCTGTTCTGGGATGCCGGCCGGGGTTTCGAGCCCGCGCAGTACCGGGCGAGCGGCTGGGCCGTCGTCGTCGTCTCGATGGTCGTGTCGGCCGGCTATTCGTTTCTCGTCATCTTCTGAGGGTATCGCGTTGAGCTTGATTACACCGCTGAACAGGGTGCTCGGCCTCGGCACGGGAGCCGGCGCCACGAAGCACTGGTGGGCACAGCGCCTGACGGCCGTCGCGCTCGTTCCGCTCGGCTTGTGGTTCGCCGCGTCGCTTGCCGAACTCGGCGATTACTCTTTCGCGGCCGTGTCCGCCTGGATGCAGGGCCCGATCACCGGTTCGCTGCTGGTCGCCACCACGCTCGTCATCGTCTATCACTCCTGGCTCGGGGTGCAGGTCGTCGTCGAGGACTACATACACGGAACCGCATTCAAGGTATCCGTTCTGGTGCTTTCGACATTCGCGCACGCGCTCGGCGCCATCGCCGGCGTATTCGCGATCCTGAAGGTCGCTTTCGGGGCGCCGTGATGGCCGGCGACTACGAATTCATCGACCACAGCTACGATGTCGTGGTCGTCGGCGCCGGCGGGGCCGGGCTCAGAGCCACGCTCGGGCTCGCCGAACAGGGGCTGTCGACGGCCTGTCTGACGAAAGTATTCCCGACCCGCAGCCACACGGTCGCTGCGCAGGGCGGGATCAGCGCGGCGCTCTGCAACATGGGGGAGGACGACTGGCGCTGGCACATGTACGACACCGTCAAGGGGTCGGACTGGCTCGGCGATCAGGACGCGATCGCCTACATGTGCAGGGAGGCGCCGGCGTCGGTCATCGAGCTCGAGCATTACGGCGTGCCGTTTTCGCGTACCGGGGACGGCCGCATCTACCAGCGCCCGTTCGGCGGCATGACGACGCGTTTCGGCGAGGGGATCGCGCAGCGCACCTGTGCGGCGGCCGACCGCACCGGACACGCGATGCTGCATGCGCTGTACCAGCAGTCGCTCAGGCACGACGCGGAGTTCTTCATCGAGTACTTCGCGATCGACCTCATCATGGAGGACGGCGAGTGCCGCGGTGTCGTCGCGCTCGACCTGGCCGAGGGACGCCTGCACAGGTTCGGCGCCCGGATGGTCATTCTCGCGACCGGCGGGTACGGCCGTGCCTATTTCTCGTGCACGTCGGCGCATATCTGCACCGGCGACGGCAACGCCATGGTGCTGCGGGCCGGGCTGCCGCTGCAGGACCTCGAATTCGTGCAGTTCCACCCGACCGGCATTTACGGCCCCGGCATGCTGATTTCCGAAGGCGTGCGCGGCGAGGGCGGCTACCTGACGAACTCCGAAGGCGAACGCTTCATGGAGCGCTACGCGCCGAACGCCAAGGACCTGGCTTCGCGCGATGTCGTCAGCCGTTCGATCACGATCGAGTTGCGCGAGGGCCGGGGCGTCGGGCGCCGCAAGGATCACGTGCATCTGCACCTCGATCACGTCGGCAAGGACGTGATCGAGGAACGGCTGCCGGGCATCGCCGAGACGGCGCGCATCTTTGCGGGCGTCGACGTGACGAAGGACCCCATTCCCGTGCTGCCCACGGTGCACTACAACATGGGCGGGGTGCCGACCAATCACCACGGCGAGGTGGTTTCCCGCAACGGGAACGGCGAGGAGTACGTCATTCCCGGCCTCATGGCCATCGGCGAGGGCGCCTGCGTGTCCGTTCACGGGGCGAACCGGCTCGGCTCCAATTCGCTCATCGATCTCGTGATCTTCGGCCGCGCGGCCGCGCGGCGCTGCGGCGAACTCGTCGAGCCCGGGTCCGGCGCGAAGGCATTTTCTGCGTCGGCCGGAGACGAGGCGGTCGCGCGAGTCGACCGGCTGCGTCACGCCGACGGATCGTTACCGGCCTCCCGGATCAGGCTCGACATGCAGCGCACGATGCAGGACCATGCGGCAGTCTTTCGCACGGCGGAGTCGCTCGAGGAAGGGATCGCCCGGCTGGATCAGGTCTTCGCGTCCTTTGCCGACGTCAGCGTCGCGGACCGCGGCATGATCTGGAACACCGACCTTGTCGAGACGATAGAACTCGAAAACCTGCTGTTGCAGGCCGTCGGTACGATCCGGTCCGCGGCGAACCGTACCGAGAGCCGCGGCGCCCAGGCCAGAGAGGACTATCCGGACCGCGACGACGAGAACTGGCTCAAGCATACGCTCGCCTGGGTCGACGAGGGCGGCAAAGTTCGTTTCGATTACCGGCCGGTGCAGTTGGACCCGATGACCCCTGAAGTCGAGTCCGTTGCGCTCAAGGCAAGAACCTACTGACAGAGAGAGCACGATGGCGCAGTTTCGGCTACCAGCAAATTCCCGTGTCCGGCGCGGCAAGGACTTCGGCGGCGCCGAAGGGGCCACGGCCGCACGCAGGTTCCAGGTCTACCGCTACGAGCCGGGTTCCGGCGAAAACCCGAGTGTCGACACGTACAGCATCGACATGGACGACTGCGGCCCGATGGTGCTCGACGTGCTCATGAAGATCAAGGACGAGGTCGACCCGACGTTGACCTTCCGCCGTTCATGCCGCGAAGGGATCTGCGGCTCGTGCTCGATGAATATCGACGGCACGAACGCGCTGGCCTGCCTGAAGCCGGTCGAGGAGGTCAAGGGCGTGGTGCGGATCTACCCGCTGCCGAGCATGCCCGTGGTCAAGGATCTCGTCACCGACCTGACCAATTTCTATGCGCAGTACGCGTCGATCAAGCCCTGGCTCGAGGCGCGCACGCCGCCGCCGCCCGACCGCGAACGCCTGCAGTCGAAGGAGGACCAGGAAAAGATCAACGAACCCTCCGCCTGCATCCTGTGCGCGTGCTGCTCGACATCGTGCCCGAGCTACTGGTGGAACCCGGAGCGCTACCTCGGTCCGGCCGCGCTGCTGCAGGCCTGGCGCTGGATCGTCGACAGCCGGGATGAGTCGACCGGCGAACGGCTCGATGCGCTCGAGGATCCGTTTCGCCTCTATCGCTGCCACACGATCCTGAATTGCACGGCGGCCTGTCCGAAGGACCTCAACCCCGGCCGGGCCATCGCCGAGATCAAGAAACTCATGGCGGAACGGCAGCACTAGCAGCCTGCCGCACGCCAGCCCCGTTGTCGTGCCCGATCCCGGACGAGACCTCAAGGCCAGCCTCAGGTGGCGCTGCCGGCGCGGCATGCGCGAACTCGATGCCGTGCTCGAGTCCTTCATCGAGAATTCGTTCGACGCGCTCGACGACGACGATAAGTCGCGCTTCGCGGCGATTTTGGACCTGTCGGATCCGCAACTGTACCGCTACATTGCGGGACGGACGGAACCGGCGGATCCTCATCATGCCCGACTCATCCGGGGTATCCGGGACAGTCTCAAGCTTCGTCGCTAGCAGATCCTCGGTGCTGGCGCTGTGGTGGGTCGCGCTTCACCTTTTGCTCTGGTCGAGCGTGCTCGCGGCGACGCGCGGTTTCGCGCCCGGCCTGGCCGCGCTCGCCATCCTCGCAGTTCATGCCGCGTTGCGTTTCCCGGAGTCCCGGGTCCGGCTCAGGCGATCCGGCGATGGCCGCTGGTCGATACCCGCACGCGGCCTGTACGACCTGAATCTCGGTTCCGGTACCTGTTTTTCCGCCTCCTGGGTGCTGCTCGAACTCGTCTCTGATGACCTCCGGTTGCGACTGCTGCTGCTGCGCGATCAGTTCGGGGCCCGGGACTGGCGGCGCCTGCAGGTCGCGGTGCGCGAGCCCGGCCCGGATCCTGCCGAATAAATGTGTCCCGATTCGGCTACAATCGAAGTATCCGACACGCAACAACCGTCGCGGCAGCCGCCCCGATGCGATCCGGGCGAACTTTTTGGCAAGACATGCGGTCTACTGAACAACAAAAGGCGGATTCCGCAGTTGGGGGAAGTAGCGGAAAACAGACTTCCGACCTGGCGCTGATCAAGCGGGTCCAACAGGGGGACCGGTCGGCCTTCGATTTGTTGGTGTTAAAATATCAGCACAAGATCCTCAAGCTGATCATGCGATATGTCCGAGACCCATCAGAGGCACTCGACGTTTCCCAGGAGGCATTCCTCAAGGCCTACCGCGCTGCGCCTTCGTTTCGGGGAGACAGCGCCTTTTACACATGGCTCTACAGGATCGCGATCAACACCGCAAAGAACTATCTCGTCGCGGTCCGGCGCCGACCGGCGACTTTCGACCTCGATCTGCAGGAGAACGAACACTACGAGGTGGTCGCGAAACTGCAGGACATCGATACGCCGGAAGGCATGGTCCTTTCGGAGGAAATACGGGCCGTCGTCAACAAGGCGATCGGCGAGTTGGCCGAAGAGTTGAGAACGGCCATCATCTTGCGGGAAATCGAAGGCATGAGCTACGAAGAGATCGCCCAGACGATGGAGTGTCCCGTCGGTACGGTGCGGTCGCGAATTTTCCGGGCTCGCGAAGCCATCGACAGGCAACTCGCTCCACTACTTGATTGAGCTGTGAAAGAACAAATTCAGGATCAGGTCTCTGCATTCATGGACGACGAGCTGTCGGCCGAGGAATGCGCTTTCTTCGTCCGACGGCTCGACCATGACCCGGCCGCGAAAGCCCGGCTGGTCCGCTATGCCAGGGTTCGCTCGACGCTGCGCGGCGAGTTGCTGTCCCCGGACCCGGATATTCTGCGCCGCCGCGTGCAGCAGGCGCTGAGCGGCGTAACCCTTCCGCCGGCGCGCGCCGTACTGGCCCGCAAGGCTGCATCGAGACTGCTGAAGCCCGCCATGGGGTTCGGTATTGCGGCCACGGTTGCGGTCGCCGCGGTACTCACGCTCAGGTTCGTGTCCCAGGGCGGGCTCGATGCCGATATGGCGGGCGCGATTCAGCCGATGCAGGCCGCTACGCAGATCGATGCGCCGAGTTACGTCGTGCCGCAGGAAATGGAAGCAACACGGCTCGTTTCGCCGCCGACAAGGCTGGCGAATTACCTCATTCGGCACAGCGAGTACGCGAACCCCGTCCGGCGGACATCGTTCGCTTCCGACCTGGTCGGTACGGTGGAGGCGGATATCGCTGCCTCGGGCGAGGGCGAGTCCCAATGACGGGGGGCCGCGACGGCTGCATGTGCGTGTTGGCGCTGGTCGCCGGCTTCGTGGCGATCGAAGCGGGCGCCCAGGATGTGCGCGCCTTGCTCGAGCGCATGCACGTCGCAATGGAAGGCCTCAACTACGAAGGCACCTTCGTCCATCTCCACGACGGTAACGCCGAGACGATGCACATCGCGCATCGCAATGAGAACGGCCGCATCAGCGAGCGCATCGTGTCAAGGGACGGCGTGGGCCGCGAGATCATCCGGGACGGCGACAAGGTCTGGTGCATTCTGCCGGACAGCCGCGTCGTCCTGCTCGAAAACAGGCCCGTGAATCCGCTGATGTCGGCGCTGCCGAGCTATTCCGAAGAGCTTGAGCCGCACTACGAGTTCGGATTACGCACGCCGGCGATGAGCATCGCCGAGCGGCCGACCCAGCTCGTGCGAATCCGCCCCCGGGACGAGTTTCGATACGGCTACCGGCTGTGGCTGGATCGGGATACGGCGATGCCGCTCAAGTCCCAGCTCGTGGACGAGAACAACGACATCGTCGAGCAGATACTGTTTACGAGCTTCGAGACGTTCGATTCGATCCCTGCCGAGAAACTCGAGTCGACGATCGACACGGAGGGGTTCAGGGTGGTGGCGCCGCCGCAGTCCGATTCCGTTCCGGGCGCGAGCGTTCATTGGCGGGCGTCCATGCTGCCGGGCGGTTTCGAGCTGAGTATCGCCAGACAGGGCCCGCTCGCGGGGACCGAACACCAGGTCGAGCACCACGTCTACTCGGACGGGCTGGCGACGGTGTCCGTGTTCATTGAAGACCCGCAGGCGGCGGATGAGGTCGCCGAAGGCTACTCGAGACTCGGCAGCACCAATACCTTCTCGACCACGGTGAGCGGCCGCAAGGTCACGGCGATCGGCGAAGTCCCCTACAAGACGCTGCACCAGATCGCGATTTCCTTCAACGCCGAATAGGCGGTAATCCCCGTATGAGCGACTGCATGACGGTGCGAGCCGTCGTCCGCGATACCGGCGCCGACGGCGGCGTGCAGATCGAGATCGACGAATCGCAACTGTGCTCCGGCTGTGCGGGCACCTGCATGTGGCGCTGGTTTCCGGACACGACACGCGGCGCGCGCGCGGCGCTGGCAGCCAACCCGTCGGTGCGTCCCGGAATGTCCGTACTCGTTTCGCTGCCGCGCCACTGCGTCGTCCTGAGTGCCGTGGCACTGCACGGCCTGCCGTGGGCGGCGTTGCTCGCCGGGGCACTGGCGGGCGTCGGCGTGACCGGAACCGATTTGGGCTGTTTCGTCGGCGCCGTGTGCGGCGTCGCGCTTGCCGCGATGCTGACGCCGGGGCTCCGGCGCCGCATCGAGCGCGCGACACTGCGTCAGGTCACGCTCACGCCGGTCCGGTGATCGCCCTTACGCTCTACAGTCGGCCGGACTGCCATCTGTGCGACGTCATGGCCGGTCAACTCGAGCCGCTCGTGCGCGGGCGCGCCGAGCTGCGCGTCGTTGACATCAGCTCGGACCTCGAACTCAAGCGCCGCTATGGTCTCAGGATCCCGGTGCTGGCCGCCGCGGACGAGGAGCTTTGCCAGTTCCATCTCGACCGCGAGCGCGTGGAGCGCTATCTTGCGACGGCATCGGGCCCAGGTCGCGAACGCTGACAGCGCGGGACGGTAGAGCGAGCGTTCGGGCGGTGTTGCGGGCGAATCCATAATGACGAATACTCGGGCAGCCGCCCGGGCCGGGCCAGGAGGAAACGGACTTTGGATTTCGCGCTGCTACTCGTCATCGCCACCTTCGCAACGGGGCTGATCTGGCTGTTCGATGCGCTGGTGCTCGCGCGTTCACGGCGCGTTGCGGCCAGCCGCGGTGACGCGGTCAAGGAGTCGACGATCGTCGAGTACTCGAGATCGTTCTTTCCCATCCTGTTGATCGTCCTCGTGCTCAGGTCCTTCCTGTTCGAGCCGTTTCGCATTCCGTCGGGGTCGATGATGCCAACGCTGCTCGACGGCGACTTCATATTCGTGAACAAGTACGTCTACGGGCTGCGGCTGCCCGTGCTCAACAGCAAGATCGTCGAAATCGGCGAGCCGCAACGCGGCGATGTCGTCGTCTTCAGGCTGCCTTCGGACCCATCGGTCAACTACGTCAAGCGTGTGGTCGGCCTGCCCGGCGACACGATCGTTTACGAGGCGAGCAGCAAGCGCCTGACGATCAACGATGAGCCGATCTCCGTCGACATGCTCGGCAGTTTCGATGACGACCCGGGACTCGATCTGGCGCGCGAGCATCTCGGCGAACGCGATCACGAGATTCTTCTCAGGCGCGGTGCGATAAGTCCCGGCGGGACCTACCGCGTGCCCGAGGGGCACTACTTCGTCATGGGCGACAATCGCGACAACAGCCAGGACAGCCGGTTCCGCGGGGTCGAGTTCATACCCGACAACAATCTCGTCGGCCGGGCCATGCGCGTATGGATGAGCTGGCGGAGCTTCTCCGAAGGCGGCCCGAGATGGAGCCGCATCGGCACCAGCATCGAGTGACGCGCGGCGGTTGCAGCCGCAGGGCCCTCATCGCCGTGCGCCTCCTGTGAACACGGACACGGAAGCCGCGGACCGGGTCCGGTGGTTCGAGCGGCGGCTCGACTATCGCTTCACCGACGCGTCCCTGCTCGAACAAGCCCTGACTCACAGCAGTGCCTCCAGGCTCAATAACGAACGGCTGGAGTTTCTCGGCGACGCGGTTCTCGGGTTCACCATCGCAAGACTGCTCTATGAAGCGCGGCCGGACGCCGCGGAAGGCGACCTGACCCGTGCCAGGGCCGCCCTCGTGAACGGGACGACGCTGGCTGAAATCGGCCGCGAGCTTGCGATCGACACACGGATCATCCTCGGCAAGAGCGAGGTGCAGGCAGGCGGCGCGCAGCGCGGTTCCGCGCTCGCGGATACACTTGAAGCCCTGATCGGAGCGGTCTTTCTCGACGGCGGTCACGCTGCGGCGGAACGGCTCGTCGAGAGCTTGTTCGCCGACAGGCTCAACGCGCTGCCACGCACGCCCGATCTCAAGGACGCCAAGTCGCGGCTGCAGGAATGGGTGCAACAGCGCGGCATGAAGCCGCCGCGCTACGCCGTCGAAAGGGTCCGCGGCAGCGACCACGCCAGGGAATACGCGGTGACTTGCGATGTCGGCGAGCTTGCGGCGCCGACGCGGGGCACGGGATCGAGCCGCCGGCGCGCCGAGCAGGACGCCGCCGCCGCGATGCTCGGGGAACTGGCGAGTGAGCCGGAGTAACGGCCCGCGTTGCGGTTACGTGGCCATCGTCGGGCGGCCGAACGTCGGCAAGTCCACGCTGCTCAACGCGCTCGTCGGCCAGAAGATCAGCATCGTCAGCGCAAAGCCGCACACGACCCGCCACAGGATCCTCGGCGTCCTGAACGAAGGCGAGAATCAGGCCGTTTTCGTCGACACGCCCGGGCATGCCGGCCGGTCGAAGCGCGCGTTGCACCGCTTGATGGCGCGCGCGATCCATCACGCGATCGACGACTGCGATCTCGTGCTGATCCTGATCGAGGCGCACGGCGCACGGCCGCAAGACCTGAAACTCTTCGAACTGCTCGCCGAGCGCGATGCGCGGGCAATCGTCGTCGTGAACAAGATCGACAAGCTGCGCGGAAGGAGCCGGTTGCTGCCGTTGCTCGCCGAACTCGAGCGCCATCCGTTCGTCGCGTTCGTCCCGGTGAGCGCGAAGACCGGCGAGAATCTCGGGCAACTCAAGGCAGCGATTCTCGAGCACCTTCCCCACGGGCCGGCGTTGTTCCCGAAGGACATCGCCACGGACCGCAACACGGAGTTTCGCGCGGCCGAGACGATACGCGAAAAGCTCCTCGGGCAGCTTCACCAGGAGATCCCTTACGGGCTGACGGTCGAAGTCGAGCACCTGGGCAGGATCGAAGACGACCGCTGGCTCATGCACGCACTGATCTGGCTCGAGCGCGACAGCCACAAGCCGATCGTCATCGGCAGGGACGGGCGCGTACTGAAGCGCGTCGGCCACGAGGCGAGAATAGAATTGTCCCGCCTGCTCGGCGCCCGCGTGCACCTTGAACTATGGGTCAAGGTGCGTGAGCATTGGTCCGATAATGAGCGTGAACTGCGTCGACTCGGTTTCGATTCACCATGACTGACCGCGAACGGGTCCTGCTCGAACGCGGCCATGTCCTGCATCACCGGCCCTACCGAAACTCAAGCCAGCTCCTGGAGTGCCTGACGGCGGACCACGGGCGCGTCGGGCTCATCGCGCAAGGGTCCAGGCGCGCCGGTACGGGCCGCCGTGCCTGGCTGCAGCCGTTCGTGCCGTTGCGCCTGTCGTGGAGCAAGCGCGGTGAGCTTGGCCGGCTCACGCACGTTGAGCCGGAAGCCGCCGATTACGCGCTGCGCGGTCAGCCGCTGCTCGCCGGCTACTACATCAACGAGCTCGTCCTGCGCCTCCTGCCGCGCGACGATGCGAACCCCGACGTCTTCGAGTGTTACGAGGCCTGCCTCGCGGCGCTCGCGCGCGGCGCGCCGCTCGCGCGGACGGTCCGGCTGTTCGAGCTCGAGCTGCTGCGCGGGCTCGGTTACGGCCTCGAACTCGACCGCGACGCGATCACGGGCGACCCGCTGCGGCCGGAGCGGCGCTACGTGTTCGAACTCGAGCACGGCCCGAAACGCGCCGATGCAGCGAGCGACGGCGCGGCCTTCTGGGGACGGGAGCTCATTTCGATCCACAGCCGCGCGCTCGACGACCGCGAAAGCCTGCGCGCCGCGAAACGCCTGCTCGGCCGCGTGCTCAACTCGTATCTCGGCCAACGCCGCCTCAAGAGCCGCGCCGTGCTCGAGGATATCGTCGAGATGGGGCTCGACAGTTGATTTTCGGGATCGGCACGGACGTGCTTCGGACATCGCGCGTCGAGCGGGTCTGGGAGCGCTTCGGCGAGCATTTCGCGCGCCGCCTGCTGCTCGACGAGGAGCGGCGCCTGTTCGCCCGGAGCAAGCACCCGGTCCGTTTTCTCGCGATGCGTTTCGCGGCCAAGGAGGCGATCGTCAAGGCCATGGGCACGGGATTTCGCAACGGCATATGGATTCGCGATGTCGGCACGGTGCCGAACGCGTTCGGGCAACCCCAGGTGGTTTATTCGCCGCGCGGTCTCGCGATGTGCGAACGCCTCGGGATCGGCAGCGGCTTCCTGTCGCTGACGGATGAAGCCGGTCTCGTGGTCGCCGTCGCCGTCCTCATGCGCGCAGATGAGGGAGCAGCGGGCACGTGAATACGCTCGTTTTCGATATCGAGACGATCCCCGACGTCGAGTTCGGCCGGCAGCTCTACGACGTTGCGGATCTGGACGACGAATCCGTCGGCAAGATCATGTATTTCAAGCAGAAACAGGCGCGCCAGACAGACTTCCTGCCGCTGTCGCAGCACCGCGTCCTCGTGATATCGGCGGTCCTGCGGCGTGACGACGATCTGCACATCTTCAGCATCGGCGAGGAATCGTCCCCGGAGAAGGAAATCGTGCAGAGGTTCTTCGACGGTATCGAACGCTACGAACCGGAGCTCGTGTCCTGGAACGGCACGGGATTCGATCTGCCCGTACTGCACTACCGTTCGCTGCGCCACGGCGTGAACGCGGCGCGCTACTGGGAGATCGGCGACAGCGACCGGGACTTCCGCTACAACAACTACCTGAGCCGTTTCCACTGGCGCCATCTCGACCTCATGGACGTTCTGTCGGGCTACCAGTTCGGCGGCCGCGCGCGGCTCGACCAGGTCGCGCAGCTTCTCGGCCTGCCGGGCAAGCTCGGCATGAGCGGCGACAAGGTCTGGGACTACCACCTGCAGGGCCGGTTCGAGGAAATCCGCAACTACTGCGAGACGGATGCGCTCAACACCTACCTGATCTACCTGCGTTTCCAGCTCGTTCGAGGCTTGCTCCGCGAGTCCCGCCATGCCGAGGAACTCGAAAGGCTCAAGTTCAGCCTCGAAGGATCCGGCAAGCCGCATCTCGAGGAGTTCCTCGCGGCCTGGGAGCAGGCTTAGTGTCCCGGCAGGATCCCGTCGCCGCCGAGATCCGCGATCTCACTCACGACGGACGCGGCGTCGCCGAGTTCGAAGGCGAGCCCGTCTTCGTCGCGGGCGCCCTGCCGAGTGAGCGGGTCATGCTCAGACCAAGGCGGCGCCGGCGCCGCGTCACCGAAGCGGATCTCGTGAGCGTGATCGAGCCGTCGGAGGCGCGCGTCGAACCGCGCTGCCGCTATTTCGGGCGTTGCGGCGGCTGTTCGCTCCAGCATCTTGAATACGACGCGCAGCTCCGTTTCAAGCAACGCACCGCCGCCGAGGCGCTGCGCCGGATCGGCGGCGTGGAACCGGACGCGTGGCTCGATCCCGTGCCGAGTACGCAATGGAATTACCGGCGCCGCGCCCGGCTCAGCGCGAGGTTCGTGCCCGGCAAGGGCCGTACGCTCGTCGGCTTCAGGGAACGAGCGACGTCCTGGGTGACCGACATGGCGAGTTGTCCCGTGCTCGTGCCGCCGCTCGATACCGCACTCGGCGAACTCGCCGGCATCGTCACCGCGAGCAGTGTCAAGGACCGTCTGCCCCAGGTCGAGCTTGCGGTCGGGGACGAGAACCGGGCGATCGTGCTGCGCGTGCTCGATCCGCCGACGGAGTCGGACATCGCGGCCCTACGTGCCTTCGGCGAGCGTCACGGGCTCGATGTCTACCTTCAGCCCGGAGGTCCGGGTTCCGCCGCGCCGCTCGACGAAGCCCGGACGTTGAGCTATGCGCTGCCGGACTTCGATGTTGAGTTCGAGTTCGCGCCGACGGACTTCGTGCAGATCAACGCCGGGATCAACGCGCGGATGGTTGCCGAGGTCGTTGCCGCCGCCGAGCCCGAGGCAAGCGACCGGGTACTCGATCTGTATTGCGGGCTCGGCAACTTCAGCTTGCCGCTTGCGCGGCGCGCGGGCTCCGTGCTCGGCGTCGAGGGCGACGCGGGACTCGTCGCGCGGGCGGCCCGCAACGCCGAACGCAACGGCATCGGCAACGCGAGCTTCCTCACGGCCGACCTCTCGAAAGCCGACTGGAGCTTCTTTCGCGAATCATGGGATCTCGTGATCCTCGATCCGCCGCGCACGGGCGCCGAAGCCGTCGCCGCCGGGCTTGCGGCCGCCGCGCCCAGGCGAATCGTCTATGTATCCTGCCACCCCGCGACGCTCGCCCGGGATGCGCGCGTCCTGGTCGAGAGCCAAGGCTATCGCTTGCGTACGGCGAGGGTTTTCGACATGTT
Organism: Gammaproteobacteria bacterium; assembly: GCA_022826245.1. GTDB lineage: Bacteria > Pseudomonadota > Gammaproteobacteria > Steroidobacterales > Rariloculaceae > Rariloculus. Next base: position 955 of record JAJDVG010000020.1, on the reverse strand, counting down.
TCCGCACACCCACCACGTCGAGGTCATGACGTGTTTCGAGCGCAGCCCTGGCGAGTGAAACTGCGCTCGCGCGTGTCCGGCGGGCTTTGCGCGCTGCAAGCGGCGCGATTCGAATTGCGGCGGCCGGCCTTGGGGATCTGTGCCCGATGACACCCGGAGAGCAGCGATGTCGCTCGGTCCGTTGATGATCGGCGTCTCGGGACGGGCACTGGAAGCCCGCGAGCGTGAGTGGCTTGAGTCGCCGCTGATCGGCGGCGTCATCCTGTTCGCACGCAATTTCAGCGGCCTGCCGCAGCTCGAGCGCCTGGTGAACGAGATCCGCGCCGTTCGCAGCCCGCCGCTGCTCGTCGCTGTCGATCAGGAAGGGGGCCGCGTGCAGCGATTCGGCGCGCCGTTCTGCCGATTGCCTCCGCCGCGCACCTTCGGTCGCCTGTACGACGACGATCCGGCCGCGGCGCGGCGAAGCATTCGGAGCGTGGCCTGGCTCCTGGCCGCGGAACTCAGGGCGGTCGGCGTGGACATGAGCTTCGCGCCGGTCATCGACCTCGACCTCGGGATAGCGGACGTCATCGGCGATCGCGCGCTGCATGCCGAGAGCAAGGTCGTGAGCCGTCTCGCGCTCGATTTCAACACGGGTCTGCGCGACGCGGGCATGGTGTCGACGGCCAAGCATTTCCCGACTCATGCGGGCGCCGAGAGCGACTCGCACACGGAACTGGCCGTCGACCGGCGGAGCCTCGAGGCGCTGGCCGACGATCTCGCGCCGTACCGGCGCCTGATCGCCGCCGGATTGCGGTCGATCATGGTCGGCCACGTCATCTTCCCCGAACTCGATCCGCAGCCTGCGAGCCTGTCGCCGTGGTGGATCCGCACGCAGCTTCGCGGCGAGCTGGGGTTCTCCGGCGCCGTCATCTCCGACGATTTGGGGTGGGGGGGCGCCGCGGCCGTGGGCGGG
>JAJDVG010000047.1 GCA_022826245.1 Gammaproteobacteria bacterium | reverse complement strand
GCAGGAACACTTCATCGACCTGTGCCGGCTGCTCGGCGAGCCGACGCCGGCCGAAGCCGACCCGACCGGCGAGGCGTACTGCTTCGAGCGGGGCGCTCGGAAGGACACCGGGGGCGACGGCTGGGCCGATGTCTGGAAGCGGGGTTGCTTCGCCTGGGAATACAAGGGCAAGCGCGCGAACCTCGACGCTGCTTTCAATCAGTTGCGGCAGTACGCACTCGCGCTGGAGAACCCGCCTCTGCTGATTGTCTCCGACATGGATCGGTTCCGGATACGCACCAACTGGACCAACACCGTAAGCAAGACTCACGAGTTCACGCTGGACGATCTCGCAGACGGTACCTGGCTCAATCCTCCGGAATTGGTGGACGGGGTCGCGGAGCCGGTTCCCAATTACCCGGCGCGCCCGGTACCGCGCGACGACGCGGCGGCGGAGGAACTCAAGGCCCGTACGCTGACCCGGCTCTACAACGCCCGCCCGCAATGGCTTGCCGATGCGCACGCGGCGCTCGATGCCGCTGTCGCGGCGGCCTACGGATGGGATGCGGAGATTTCAGAGGACGAAGCGCTGCGGCGTTTGTTGAATCTGAACGAAGGCTTGAGTCGGCGTGAAACGGTTGCGGATCCGTGATGAGCGATACGGCTCGAAGGTAACTTGTCGAAACGTCGGGGAGTATCCGTATCGCTTCCGCACACGGACGGTCCGTCGGTATTTTCAGGTCTACTCTGGTTTACACATGAGTGTTTCAGAGTCGAGCTGATTTTAGAGACACGAGCGATTCACCGTTGGAGTTCAGATCATGTCGCGCGATGCCAGACCGATGGCGCGGTACCTTTAGAACGCGATTCGCGACGATCTGCAGCGCAAGATGGTGTTTCTCGGCGGACCGAGACAGGTCGACAAGACGACGCTGGCACTCGGGCTCCTGGGCGGCCGCGGAATCCGGCATTGAGGCTACCTGAACTGGGACGACCCGCGCGCTCGCCGAACGCTGATGCGCGGCGAGTTGCTGGCCGGCGACACGCGATTCTGGCGCCGCCGTAACGTCGGGACCGCCGACTTCAGCTCGATCGGCGCTGAGCTGTATTGACCCCAATCCGAGGGAGTGTTCAGATTGCGCGCAACTGGGCCACGGCACCGCGCCGCAGGGACGCGACGAATGCCACCGCACGCCGCCAAGCCAGCACTCGGAAGCAGCCTGTGAACGAGCGAAGGGACAACTCGCCGCCGGCCGGTAACCGGACCGCACGATACGAGACATCGCCCGCACGCCCCGCGGATCGCCGTATCGTGGGCTGGCGGGAATGGATTGCCTTGCCCGCCCTCGGCCTGGACCGTGTCAAGGCCAAGTTCGATACGGGCGCACGGACCTCGGCGCTGCATGCATGGGACCAGGAAATCGTCGAATTGGACGGGTCGCCATGGGTTCGCTTCCATGCGCATCCGATCCAGAACGACGATGACTACATCGTGCACTGCACCGCACCGTTGGCTGACCGCCGCTGGGTCACGAATTCCGGCGGAACGCGCGAGCGGCGCAATGTGATCAGGACACCGATCCGCATCGGTGAGGAAGAGTGGGTCATCGAGATTACGCTCACGAACCGCGACGAGATGGGCTTCAGGATGCTGGTCGGGCGCCAGGCGATGCGCGGCCGACTGATCGTCGATCCGATGCGGTCCTACCGGATCGGTCGACGCAGGCGAACCAGGTCAGCGTAAAGCTGTCACACGACCGTGCGGTCAAGCCGAGGGGACGACTCGATGAAAATCATAATGCTGGCGCGAAACCCGAATCTCTATTCGCACAGGCGGCTGCTGGAAGCCGCCGGGGAGAAAGGCCATCGCATCGACATCGTCAACACGACGCAGTGCTACGTGAACATTACCGCGCATCGTCCGCGAGTGCAGTATCAAGGCGAATCGCTGTCCGGATACGATGCGGTCATCCCGCGCATCGGCGCATCGATCACTTTCTACGGTCTGGCGATTCTCCGGCAGTTCGAGATGATGGGGGTCTGGCCGCTGAACGAATCGGTGGCGATCGGCCGTTCGCGCGACAAACTGCGTTCCCTGCAGATACTCTCCCGCGAGGGCCTGGGCCTGCCGGTCACCGGTTTCGCCAATTCGGCGAAGCAGGCCGAAGAGATCATCGCGATGGTGAACGGGCCGCCGGTCGTCGTAAAGCTCCTTGAAGGCACGCAAGGCATCGGCGTGATCCTCGGTGAGACCATGTCGTCCGCCAAGAGCGTTTTCGAGGCTTTTCGTGGCGCCAAGGTGAACGTCCTCGTGCAGGAATTCATCAAGGAGGCCGGCGGCACGGACATCCGGGCTTTCGTCATCGGCAAGCGCGTGGTCGGAGCGATCATGCGCACGGGCGCCGCGGACGAATTCCGTTCCAATCTGCACCGGGGCGGCACTGCGGAACGGGTGCGCATCACTCCGGAAGAGCGCTCCACCTGCGTGCGGGCGGCGAAGGCGATGGGCCTGAACGTCGCGGGCGTCGACTTTCTGCGCTCGAACCATGGGCCGGTCATCATGGAAGTGAACTCCAGTCCGGGACTGGAAGGCATCGAAAAGGCCACGAACCAGGACATCGCGGGCCAGATCGTCGCGTTCATCGAGAACAACGCGAAGCCGGCAAGGACTCGCACACGAGGCAAGGGCTGAACCGTGGCGTCGAAGGCGCGCCGGGCCGGGAAGGTCGTGCGTATCGCCGGGACCGAATTCCGTCCGGGCACCCGTGGGCAGGTCGATGTGCCGATCGCGGACCTCTCGACCCACGTTCCGGTCACGATGCCGATCCACGTGATCAACGGGCGGCGGGACGGCCCGCGGCTGTTCATATCGGCGGCGATTCACGGCGACGAGATCAATGGCGTGGAGATCATCCGCCGCGTCATGAAATTGAATGCGCTCGATCGTCTGCGCGGTTCGCTCGTGGCGGCGCCCATAGTGAACGTGCCGGGCTTCCTCAATCTCAGCCGCTATCTTCCCGATCGGCGGGATCTGAATCGCGCGTTTCCGGGGTCGGCGCGAGGATCGTTGGCCGCGCGAATCGGCAGGCGCTTTCTCGACGAAGTCGTTGCCGACTCGACCCATGGCATCGATCTGCATACCGCAGCCGTGCACCGCGACAACTATCCGCAAATTCGCGTGAACCTCGATGATCCGGAAGCCCGGCGTCTGGCGCTCGCCTTCCGGGTGCCGGTCGTCCTGAACGCCGGCTTCAGGGAAGGCAGCCTGCGCGCGGCGGCCTTCGAACTGGGCGTTCCGGTGATCGTCTATGAAGCCGGTGAAGCGCTGCGCTTCGACGAGGCGGCAATCCGCGCGGGCGTCAAGGGCGTCATGCGCGCGATGCGCAGCATCGGCATGTTGCCGGCAAGGCGGCCGCCGCGCCGGTCGCGCGAACCGATGGTATTCCGGTCGAGCCGCTGGGTGCGTGCGCCGTCGAGCGGCGTGCTGCGAACGGACAAGCCGGTCGGCGTCCCGGTGAAGGCCGGGGAGATTCTGGCGATCGTCTCGGATCCGCTCGGCGAGGCCGAAACGGAGGTCGCGATGCCCGCCGACGGCGTCGTCATAGGGCGAACGAACCTGCCGCTCGTTTACGAAGGCGACGCGCTGTTCAATATCGCGCTGACCGAAGGTACGCAGATCGACGCGCGGGCGCTCGACGGCTTCGATCCGGTCGAGGAATACGAGTCGGGGTCGACGGCGGGGCTCGCGGAGTCGGAACTGCAGATCGTTTGAACCGGCGTTTGGCCGGTTCCCGCCGATTCGATGAGGTCGGTCGTCGCCGATTCAAGGTAGCGCGGACAACGCCAAGACGATTGCGGGGAACGAAACAACCCCGGCCACATCGGTAATCGCGGTGAGGACGATCGACAATGCGGTTGCGGGATCCTGGCCGAGCCGGGTGAACAGCATCGGTACGAGGGCGCCGGCGATCGCGACGCGGCAACCGGTCATCACTCTGCAGACGAAGCCACGGGTGCATCGAGCACGCCCAGAGCTTGCGCGCGCCGAACCCGGTGCCGGCGAGCCAGTTCGCGCATGTCCACCGCGGTGTCGGTCTCATCGACGATTTCAAGGCCGAGCAGCGTTTCGATGACATCCTCCATGGTCACGATCCCCGCCATGCCCCCGAATTCGTCCAGTACGGCGGCGAGGTGCTCCTGGCGTTTCCGCAATTCCTCGAACAGATCGGTAATGGCGAAGGATTCGTCCACGGCGACGATTTCCCGGCGCAACGTCGACATGGGCTCGTTGCCGCGCCCCTCCACCATTGCGGTGAGCAAGTCGTTTTTCAGCACGTAGCCGGTAACGTGATCCTTGGACTCGTCGTGCACGGGTATCCGCGAAAACGAATGGCCTTTCGCGGTGACGTAGTAATCGGCGATGCGCTCATTTTCCGATGCCACGGCGACGACCGTCCGCGGCGTCATCACATCCCGAGCCTGAATCGTCTGAAAACGGATCAGATGGCCGATCATCTCGCTCTCCCCGGCTTCGAATACGCCTTCCTGGGCGCCGAGTTCCGCCATCGCCAGGAAGTCGGTCCGCGTCAGCACCGGTTGGCTCGTGTCGCGCTTCAATCCCCGGGTGATGTACTGGCTCAACCACACGAACGGCGCCAGCATGGCCGTCAACACGCGCAGCGAGTGGACGGTGAAGGTCACGAGTCGCTGCCAGTACAGCGCGCCGATCGTTTTGGGCACGATCTCGGAGAAGATCAGTATTGCGATGGTCATGCCCGCCGGGACCGCCAGCCGCGTGATCCAGGGATTGGCGGCTTCCCAAATCGCCGCGGCTTGTCCGCCGACGCCGATGGCGCCGACCGTGTGCGCGATGGTGTTGAGTGTGAGAATCGCGGCCAGCGGCCGATCGATGTTGGCTTTGAAGTCTTCCAGGTACGTTCCGACGCGGGTGCCCTGCTGGGACTGCAGGCGAGCGTGACTCGGCGTAATGCTGAGCAGCACGGCCTCCCACAAGGAGCAGAAGAAGGAAAAGATCAGCGCGAACAGGAAGAACGTCAGGAGCAGGGCATACATGAGAGCATCTTTTGACTATGTCAACTGATTCGAGGCAACTGTGGTGCGAGGATACCGCAGGATCGCGGCATCGATGATTCCCTGGTGGATGCTCCGTGTTTCCCGGCCGATCGGAGCTTCCGATCGTATTGCATGCCGAGTACCCGAATCCCGCGACGTAGCCGTCGGTTCATCGAGTGGCGGCAACTGAGCCGGGTCGGGGTTGTCGGCCTGCTTCGGCACAGCGGTTCGGAGAGTGTTACGGCTGCCGCGAGTATCGGTAGTCGCCGGTGACGTGAATCACCATGAGGTCCGTCGCCACGCCCCGGTCATCGACGATGAACCGGTAACCGAGCCCCAGGCCGTCGAACAGCGTCTCCGATTGCGGCACGAGCAATCGTGACACGCCCTCATCGAGACCGGCGGCGCCCAGGCCCACCGCATCGTAGTCGCCCACGATCCTGGCGAACAGTTGGCCGCCGGATAGCGACACCTCGTACGTGCGTTCGCTGCCGCTGTAGATCCCGGTGTATACGCCGACATATCGTGCGAGCACCTCGGTCGGAACGGAAACCGCCTGATCGATGGCGTCCGACAGGGTGCCCGGCCAGTCTTCGCTGCCGCGTTCGCAGACCGACTCGAGCATGTCCGTATCCGCCGCGAGTTCCATGGTGAACGTCGTGCCCCATGGTTCCGCGAACGCACCGGGATCGGTGAAGGTGACTTCGACCTGCAGGCGCCCGAAGTCGATACGCCGGTAGCGCTCGGTGACCCGCAGCGCTTCAGTGTGCGAGACGCCATAGCGGCTCACCCAGGTCTTGTCGTTGTATCCTGTGCTGTCGACGACCAGCGTGTCGCCGTCCCAATTTCCGACCGAATACCCCGCCCAGCTTGGAACAGGGTTGGATTCGAGCAGTTCGCGGCCGTCCATGTGGATCACGCGATGCGTGAGGTCGTCGTTCAGGATCGCGAGAGTGGTCGGTGTCTGGAGGAAGCGTTTCCAGCCGCCGAAGCGCTCGGTCTCGGGTCCGCTCGGCTGACACTGGAAGAACGGGCGGGTCTTGTAGTATTCCTGCTGACGCTGGCTGGCGAGGTCGCTGACCCACCGTTGCAGGATGGCGGGATCGAGGCGGGCCACCGGAGCCGGCGCGGTCCAGACGCCGGTCAGGTCCGGGTGCCCATCGGACCCGCGCGGCGCGGGCGCCGTAAGGTCCGGCAGCCCGTCGGCCGTGCGAGGGATGTCCGGCCAGGGGTGATCGAGCCATTGGGCTGCAGCGGGAATCGTACCCGCGAACAGCAACAGCGCAGCGAGAATCAGCTTCATTGAATTTCTCCAGTCGGCGGAAGCTTGTCGGGACCGCCATGGATATTCCGGCAACCACCCGATTCTATGCCTGGCCGACGATCGGCTGCATCACCCGGAACTGCAGTTCGCTCGAGTGTCTGTATCGGCAGTATCCCGGCCGTTCGAGCAGATCTGCTTGTCGAGATTCGTCAGATACCTGAATACGATCGCATGCGACGCGGAATGAGCGCGCGTTGTTTCGTGCCCATATTTATGGAAATATGTTCGAATGAAGACGACAGTGGAGCTACCGGACGCCCTGTTCCGACAGGCCAAGGCCGTTGCCTCGGCGCGAGGAACCACCCTGAAGCTGTTCTTTACCGAAGCGGTCGAGGAACAACTCCGGCGCAGCAGCAAGGGCAACGGGCGTGTGGACAACGGCGATCCGCCGTGGATGGCTGGCTTCGGTGCGCTGGCCGACCTTTCCGACGAGACCGATCGCATACTCAAGCTCATCGAGGAGGAGTTTGAACGGGTCGCTCCCGAAGACCTCCCATGATTCTCGACACCAACGCCTTGTCGGCATGCGCGGATGGGCTCCCGGCGCTAAGGAAGTCGTTGCAAACGGCTGATCGGCTCGTCGTCCCGAGCGTTGTTCTCGGCGAGTTCTATTTCGGCGTGCGGCAGTCGCGGCGTCGAAGTCGCTATGAGGCTTGGTTGCGTCAGTTCTTGCCCTACACGGAGATCGCAACCGTCACCTCCGCCACTGCCGATGCCTATGCCGACATCCGCCTGGAACTCAAGCAGGCTGGCAGCCCCATCTCGCCAAACGACGTTTGGATTGCCGCGCTCGCCCGCCAGCACGGTCTGGCCGTATTGAGTAACGACGGGGACTTTGATGTAGTGTCAGGCGTCAGGCGAATCGCGTTCTAGGTTGCGACCGGGAATCGGCAGCGATGCCGGACTTCCAGGCATGGACAATGGATCAGGCTATTGACGTCGAATACCGCTGCCGGTAGCCGAGGCGCCCGCTCGGAGCGCAATCCGCAGGACGCAACCCAGGAAGTCATCGCCGGGCTCGTCGAGCGCGTCACCTTTCACAACTTCGAGAACGGTTTCTGCGTGCTGCGGGTCAAGGCCCGCGGGCACCGGGAACTGGTGACCGTTGTCGGCCACTCGGCCATGATCTCGACCGGGGAGTGGCTCACGGCTTCCGGAGAATGGGTCAACGACCGGACCCACGGCCAGCAGTTCAAGGCGAGCTTCGTGCGGACCTCGGCGCCGTCATCCGTCGAGGGCATCGAGAAGTACCTCGGTTCCGGCATGATCCGGGGCATCGGTCCGGTCTATGCGCGCAAGCTCGTGCGGGCGTTCGGCGACAAGGTGTTCGACGTCATCGAGGCCGAACCCGATCGGCTGCGCGAAGTGCCCGGTATCGGCCCGGTACGCGCGTCTCGCATCACCGATGCGTGGGCCGAGCAGAAGGTCGTCCGCGAGATCATGGTGTTCCTGCACAGCCACGGGGTCGGTACGGCGCGTGCCGTACGGATATTCAAGACCTACGGCGCCGATGCCGTCGAGGTCATGACCGAGGATCCGTACCGTCTCGCACGGGACATCCGCGGCATCGGTTTCCGGACCGCCGACACCATCGCGATGAAGCTCGGTATCGATGCGTCGGCGATGATCCGCGTGCGGGCCGGCGTTGCGTATGCCCTGGCCTCGGCGATGGATGAAGGGCATTGCGGCCTGCCGACTGCCGAACTCCTGCCGTTCGCCGCGGAGCTGCTGGACGTTCCGGAGGATCTCGTCGAGACGGCGCTCGAGCTCGAACTGCAGAGCGGCGCCGTCGTCGCGGACACGGTCGCGGCGACGCCGTGCATCTTTCTCGAGGGTCTCCACCGCGCCGAGCGGTCGATCGGCGAGCGGCTCACGCGTATTGCAGCCGGAACATTGCCGTGGCCCGAGATCGATGCGGACAAGGCGATACCCTGGGTCGAGGAGAAGACAGACTTCGAACTCGCGCCGAGTCAGGCCGACGCCGTCCGCGTGGCACTGGCGTCCACGGCCACGGTCATCACCGGCGGTCCGGGCGTCGGCAAGACCACGATCCTCAGCGCGATCCTGCGCATTCTGGCCGCGAAACGCGTACAGATGCTGCTCTGTGCGCCGACCGGACGTGCCGCGCGCCGGCTCGGCGAAGCCACGGGGCTCGAGGCGCGAACGATACACCGCCTGCTCGAAGTCGATCCGGGGCATGGCGGTTTCAAGCGCAATGCCGATAATCCGCTCGCCTGCGGCCTGCTCGTCGTGGACGAGGCGTCGATGGTCGACGTGCCGCTGATGCGCGCGCTGCTCGGGGCCGTTCCCGACGGTGCGGCCGTGCTCATCGTCGGCGACGTCGATCAGCTTCCGTCCGTGGGACCGGGCCAGGTGCTCGCCGACGTCATCGCATCGGGCGCGGTTTCCGTCGTACGGCTGACCGAGGTCTTCCGGCAGGCCGGGCAAAGCCGGATCGTCACGATGGCGCACAGGATCAATGAGGGCGAACTCCCGGACCTCGCACGTCCCGAGGGCGACAGCGACTTCTATTTCGTGCCGGCGGAGGACGTTGAGACCACGGTCGCACGGATCGAGGAACTGGTCGCGAAGCGCATCCCCCAACGCTTCGGATTCGACCCGATCGACGACATCCAGGTGCTGTGCCCGATGAACCGGGGCGGGGCAGGGGTGCGTTCCCTCAACATTGAACTACAGGCCGCGCTCAATCCCGCGACAGAGCGCACGGTCGAACGTTTCGGCTGGACATTCGCGCCCGGCGACAAGGTCATGCAGATCGAAAACGACTACGAGAAGGATGTCTACAACGGCGACATCGGGCGCATTGCCGACGTCAACTCCGATACCGGTGAACTGAGCGTGACATTCGACGGCGCCGAGGTCGCCTACGGCTTCGGCGAACTCGACGCCCTGGCGCCTGCCTACGCCGCAACCATCCACAAGAGCCAGGGCTCCGAGTATCCCGCTGTCGTGATTCCCGTGCTGACCCAGCACTACGCGATGCTGCGTCGGAACCTGCTCTACACGGGCGTCACACGCGGCAAGCGTCTCGTCGTCCTGGTCGGACAGAAGAAGGCGGTCGCCATCGCCGTCGCCAACGTCGCCGGAAGGCGCCGCTGGTCGAAGCTCGGGGAGTGGCTGGCCAGCGCATCCGGCGGAATCTGAACTCGGCATCCGGTCTGCTACGAACGTAAGGGGAGGCGCACTACTGCTCGCTTGAGACCCTCGCGCGCAGGGATGCGCGCGCGGAGCGTACAGGGATGTATTCACCGCGTGTCTCAAGCGAGCGGTAGTGTGACTCCCCGCATCCTCCGCGCCAAGATTCCCGCCGGCCGTGAGAGTCTTGCGTTACGGTGGCCGGGAGCCGGACTCGAGTCCTTCGACCGACTGCAGCAACAGCCGCGTACGAAGTTCGTCGCCCCGGAACTGCTCGATGACGACGGGCAGGTAGCGCAGTTCCGGGACGACCCAGACGAGCGTGCTGCGGGACGAACCGTCGCGGCGCTGGAGGAATCGCTGCGCCGTGAACGTCCCGATCGGAGTTGCGACTTCGGTGTCGTCCTGCCTGACGAACTCGTAGGCCGCAAGTCCGTCTTCGTCGGCGAGCGTGTAAGGACCGGGCCGGCCGTTCGCCTCGATGTCGCGCATGAGCGCAACCTGCATCGAGCCGCGGTCGAGCGCGCCCGGATCGAGGTCGAACTGCATGCTTGCACCGCCGTGGTCGACTGCGACGACGCCCGCGTCCCAGTCGAATGCCATGCGGACGTTGTCCTCACCCTTGCGGCTGCCGTCCTCGTAACGGAACTCGAGCGGCCTGATCTGCCCGTTCTCGACGATGAAATCGCTGCGCTCGACGGCCTCGCGCGGCCTGGCGAGCCGCAGCAGGCCGCGCGCCCGAGCGCGGGAGCTGAAGGTGTAGATTCCACGCTCGTCGTCGCGGCTGACCGACAACTGCGATGTTCCCGCGACGCGGCCCCTCAGTTCGACTTCGTAAAGGGCGATGTAACGGGCGATTTCCGGTTCCGCCGCTTCGAGGACCGTACCGAGGGCAAGCGGCAGCAAGCAGGCGGTTCGCAGGACACGCGCTGCAGTTATCGCGATCGACGCTGCGCGCAGCTCAGGCAATCTCGACTCCTTCTCGAGCATCCTCGACGACGGAGCCGACGATCCAGGCCTGCTCGCCCGAGGCTTCGAGGCTCGCGACGGCCTCGTCGGCAGCGGTGTCGGCAACGATGACGATCATGCCGATGCCGCAGTTGAACGTGCGGTGCAGTTCCCGCTCGGCCACGCCTGAGTCGGCGATCCACTGGAATATGCCAGGTCTCGGCCAAGCGCTGCGGTCGAGCCGTGCGCCAAGGCGGCCGGGCAGTACGCGCGGGATGTTCTCGGTCAGTCCGCCGCCCGTGATGTGCGCGAGCCCCTTCACCGGAACCTGCCCGATCAGCGAAAGCAGCGACCGGGCGTAGATGCGGGTCGGTTCGAGCAGTTGCTCGATCAGCCGTTTGCCGTCGATGCGTTCCGCGCGCGCTTCGGGACGTTGCTCGAGGATCTTCCGGATCAGCGAGAAGCCGTTTGAGTGGACACCCGAAGATGCGAGTCCGATCACGGCGTCGCCGGCGACGATGCCGCTGCCGTCGATGAGCCTGTCCTCCTCGGCGACGCCGACGCAAAAGCCCGCCAGGTCATAGTCGCCGCTTTCATGCGCCCCGGGATGCTCGGCCGTTTCGCCGCCGAGCAGGGCCGCGCCCGCGAGTTCGCAGCCGCGCGCGATGCCCGCGATGACGCGCGCCGCGACATCGACGTCGAGCCTGGGCGTGACGTAGTAGTCGAGGAAAAACAAGGGCTCCGCGCCCTGCACGATCACGTCGTTCGCGCACATCGCGACGAGGTCGATGCCGACGCCGTCGTGGGCATCGTGCTCGATCGCGAGTTTGAGCTTGGTGCCGACGCCGTCGGCGCCGGCGACGAGCACCGGAGAACGGTAACCCTGCGGGATTCGGCACAGCCCCCCGAAGCCGCCGAGACCGCCGAGCACTTCGGGCCGCAAGGTGCGGCGGACCGGCTGCCTGATGCGTTCGACGAGCGCTTCGCCCGCGTCGATGTCGACGCCCGCGTCCTTGTAGGTCAGCGTGCTCGCCGAACTCATGGCATCTCCCGGGGATGCGTGGACAGGCCGCTATAATAATCGACAGCACTTGAACAGGGACACGGTTTATGCGGCGAGGCTTTGCGGTCGGCGGGCGGGCGCTCCGGGCGCCGGCGCTGCTCGCGGCATGCTGCGTGCTCGCCGGGCTGCCGGCCAGAGGCGCGGTGTTCCCCGAACTCTACGCGGTCACGGTAACGCCTGCCCCCGACGCGCTCGACCGCCGCGCGGCGGCGATCCGGCTCGCGATGGGCCAGTTGCTGACGCGCATCACGGGCAGGCTCGACGCCAGGTCCCACCCCGACCTGCAGCCTCTGATCGAGTCCGCCGAGACGCACATGAGGTCGTACAACCCGCTCGACCGGGAGCGCATACGCGTCGAGTTCATACCGAGCCGGGTGGATCAGTGGCTGGAAACCCTGGGTTGGCCGGTCTGGGGCGCGGAGCGGCCGATGACGCTGCTCTGGGTGGCTGTCGACGGCGGCTTGGGCGAGCGCGCAATCCTGTCGGCAGGCGTTTCCGATCCCTTCGCCTTTGCCGACGGGCGAATGAGTCCGGAGATGCTCGATCTGTTGCAGGCCGTGGAGCAAGAGCTTCGTCTGGCCGCGGACGAGCGCGGCTTGCCTATCACACTGCCGCTGATGGACCTGCAGGACGCTCGGGCCGTCACCTTCGTCGACGTCTGGGGCGGCTTCGAACAGCGCATCGACGCGGCCTCGAGCCGGTATCGCGCCGAGGCGGTTCTCGTGGCGCGGGTCAGGGCCAGTGTGCTCGACGCTGAATCTGACACCGGGGATTTCGATTTCGATGTCAGTTCGACGCTCATCCAGGGCGAGTTGCGAAGCGCCGTGAGCAGCGGCAGCCTCCGCGACGGGCTCGACTGGCTCGCGAACGACTTCGCCGTGGAGTTCGGAATGGCGGGCGCGGCGCGCACCTTGCCGTTGTCGGTGCTCGACATCGGCAGCCTCGCGGACTACGGCGCCGTCATGAACTATCTTGAAGCGCTCAGCGTGCTCGACGCCGTCGAAGTCGTGTCTTTGGGCGGCCGGGTGCTCGACGTCGTGCTTACGACGCGCAGCGAGGAGGATGTCCTGCGCCGCGTACTCGCGCTCGACGGCGTGCTGCTGCAGGCTGGCGGCGGCGACGCTGGCACGGATTCAGCGGTCGACGCTGGTCGGCCGCCGCCCGGCGACCTGCCGTCGCTTCCGGCGGCGGAGCCGTCCGATCCGCAAACGCTGACCTACCGGCTCGCGCAACCCGAGGCCGAGCCGTGAGCCGAGCCGTGAGGCGAGTCGTGGCCTGGGTCCCGAACGCGCTTGGTGTGTTTCGCGTGCTCCTTGCCGTGCCGATCGTCATCATGTTGCTCGATCGGCGGTACGGCACGGCGCTCGCGCTCGTCGCGCTCGCCGGAATCTCCGATGTGCTCGACGGCTACATCGCGAAGCGTTTCGATTGCCAGTCACGATTCGGCAGCCTGCTCGATCCGGCCGCCGACAAGCTGCTTCTGACGAGCGTATTCGTGTCGCTGACCGCCATCGGTCTCGTTCCGCTCGCGCTTACCGCGATCGTCGTCGGCCGCGATGTCCTCATCGTGCTGGGCGTGATCGCCTGGTTCCTTGTCATCGGACCGGTAGACGGAGAGCCGGCCGTCATCAGCAAGCTCAATACGGTCTGCCAGACCGGTTTCGCGCTGTGTGCGATCGGCCTGGCCGCCTACGGATTGCCGCCTGCAAACGTCGTCAGCCTGCTCGGTGCGGCTGTGGTCTTCACCAGCATCACCAGCGGCATGTACTACGTGCTTGGCTGGGGCCGGCGCGCCTGGCGGTCGACGCACGCCGCGCCGTAGTTTCGGGGAATCGCTCGCTTGGGACAGTTGCCCCTTCCGCTCAAGCTCGACCGGTTCGCGTCGTTCGAGACCTTCGTCGCCGACGGCAACGAGACGCTCGTAAGGCACCTCGAGGCGGTGGCCCGCGGCGAACGCAACGAGCTCGTCTGGCTCTGCGGCGCTCCGGGCCGCGGCAAGTCGCACCTGCTGCAGGCGAGCTGCCGTGCCGCCGACGCGGCCGGAACGCGCGCGATGTACCTGCCGCTCGAATCCGACGGCGATCTCGATCCCGATTGTCTGTCGGGTCTCGACAGCGTAGGACTGCTCGCCCTGGATCGGATCGACGCGGTCTCGGGTCAGCCCGAATGGGAAGCGCGGCTGTTCGCCGTGCTCGACGGCATGCGGTCAGGCGGACGCAGCTTGCTGCTCGCCGCGGCGAACACGCCCTCGGCGACGAAATTCAATCTCGCGGACCTTGCCTCACGGGCGGGCGCAGCGACCGTCTACCGCCTCAATCCGCTCAGCGACAGCGGCCAGCGGCAGGCGCTCGAGGGACACGCGCGCGGCCGGGGACTCGAGCTCGACGAGGCGACGGCGCGCTATCTGCTGTCGCGGGTCGACCGCGAGGTCGGAGAGCTGTGCAGGTGGCTCGACCGGCTCGACCGCGCATCGCTGATCGAGCAGCGCCGGCTGACGGTCCCGTTCGTCCGCAAGGCGCTCGAAACGGAAGCGTCGTAGCGTAGCGTGGCCCTACGCCAGAAGTTCCAGGGCCCGTTCCGGCGGGCGGCCGACGACGGCGCGCTCGGCGATCTCGATGATGGGCCGCTGGATGATCCTGCGGTGTTCGAGCATGAGGTCGAGCAGCGCGTCGTCGGAGGTCTCCCCGGTGACGCCGGCCGACTTGAATTCCGATTCGAACGTGCGAATGAGGTCTCGCGGTCCGATTCCGAGCTTGCGCAGCAGGTCCTGCAACTCCTGTTTCGACAGCGGCGACTTCATGTATTCGACGACTTCGATGTCGATGCCGCGCTCCCGGATCAGTGCGAGCGCCCGTCTTGATTTTGAACAGCGTGGGTTGTGGTAGATCTTCGGTTTCATCGCGTACGCGCCTGTTGCTGATGGCTGAGTGGTGTGTCGTGACTGTATACGTACGGTCGCGGCGCAGAGTATAGTCCGCTCCGAACGAGCTTGCCCTGGAATCCCGCGGCTGCAACCGCGCTTGACGCTGCCGAGACCTCCTTGTACTTTTTCCCGGGATTGACGGTGCAAAGACCTTATAAAACAAAGCAGATGCATCAATCTTCGGGAATCGTTCGCAGCCTCGTTCCGATCGCGCTGCTTGCACTGCTCGCTATTGGCGGCTGCGTGACATCGCCTCCCGTCCAGGAGATGAGCGATGCCCGTCAGGCCATCGCCGCGGCCGAGCAGGCCGATGCGGCCGAGCACGCGCCGGCGGAGTTGAACGAGGCGCAAGGTTTCCTTGCCCAGGCCGAGCAGCAGTTGCGTGAGGAAGCTTACGGTCCGGCGCGTGCCAACGCGGTCAGGGCCAAGAATCGCGCCGTCGAGGCGTTGGCGACGGCACAAGCCTCGGGCGGTCCATGACAGCTATCCCGCGCTCCGCGGGACCGGACGCGAGCCCCGTACCACCGACTTGCGGTCAATGGCGTGACTGAACGGGAAAAGACGGTTCGCTGTATCGTTTCGGGCCGCGTCCAGGACGTGTTCTATCGCGCCACGACCGCGGATCGAGCCCGGGAACTCGACATTCGCGGCTGGGCCAGAAACCTTGCTGACGGGACGGTCGAAGTCGTCATGTGCGGTACGGACGCATCCGTCGCAACGCTGTGCGCCTGGCTCTGGGAAGGGCCGCCCGCGGCGCGGGTCACCGCAGTGCGCGTCGAGGAGTGGTCCGGTACGACGGGAGACGGTTTCGGCGTGCGCTGAGGCCCGTGCGCGATCGGCGTTCGCGCGACCATTCCCCAGCCACTCGGCCGGAGTAACGGTATCCCGCTCGAGCTGACGGCGGGGCCGACCGTCAGGCACGCGACCGCAGGAACTCCTCGATAGTGTCCATCGGGACGAGCGTAGCCTCACTCTCGCGCCGACCCTTGTATTCCACCTGACCGTTCCCGAGACCGCGCTCGGCAACCACGACGCGGTGCGGGATGCCGATCAGGTCGGCATCGGCGAACTTGAAGCCCGGCCGCTGCGGGCGATCATCGACGAGTACCTCGAACCCGGCTGCGCTCAGGCGGTCGTGGAGCGCGTCCGTCGCCTCGCGAACCGGCTCCGAGCGGTCCTGATTTATCGGTACGACGATCACCTGAAACGGTGCGATCGGCTCCGGCCAGACGATGCCGTGCTCGTCGTGGTTCTGCTCGATCGCGGCCGCCACGACGCGCGTCACGCCGATGCCGTAGCAGCCCATGTGCATCGTGCAGGGCTCTCCGTCGGAATTGACGACCGTCGCGTCCATGGAATCGCTGTATTTCGTGCCGAGCTGGAAGATGTGCCCGACCTCGATGCCCCGGGCGACGGAAAGCGGCCCGCCGCCGAGCGGGCTCGGGTCCCCGGCCACGGCATTGCGCAAGTCCGCTACCTCGGGCCGGTCGACGTCGCGGTTCCAGTTCACGCCGGTGTAGTGGTAGTCCGGCCGGTTGGCGCCGCAGACGAAGTCGGCGAGTTCGGCCGCGGAATGGTCGACATACATAGGTACGGCAAGGTCCACCGGTCCGAGGAAGCCGGGCTCGCAACCGGTGGCCGCCACGACCTCCGCGCCGCGCAACATCGTGAGCGGCGCCGCGACGGCATCGAGCTGCTGCGCCTTGATGGCATTGAGCTCATGATCGCCACGCAGCAGCAGCGCGACAGCCGGTGCCTCCGCGCCCTTGACGAGCAGTGTCTTGAGGCAGCGGTCGGGGCCGATGTCGAGAAAGTCGGCGAGTTCGGCGATCGTGCCGACACCGGGGGTTTCGACGAGCCTGCGTTCCTCGGACGGCGGCGCTGTGTCACCGGGCGGCGGGACGGGCACCACCTCGACATTCGCGGCGAATCCGTCCGCGTCGCACCAGGCGATCGCATCCTCCCCGGACGCTGCGAGCACGTGAAACTCCTCCGAGCCGCTGCCGCCGATTTCACCCGTGTCGGCATGGACGATCCGGTATTCGAGCCCGAGACGATCGAAGATCCGTTCATAGGCCCTGCGCATGACCCGGTAGCCTTCGAGCAGCGATTCCTCGTCGAGATGGAACGAGTACGCGTCCTTCATGATGAACTCGCGCGCCCGCATGACGCCGAAGCGGGGCCGGATCTCATCGCGGAACTTGGTCTGGATCTGGTAGTAATTGACCGGCAGTTGGCGGTGGCTCTTGAGCTCGTGGCGCGCGATGTCGGTGATCACTTCCTCGTGCGTCGGGCCGAGGCAGAAATCGCGTTCGTGACGGTCCTTCATGCGCAGCAGTTCCGGCCCGTAGTCCTGCCAGCGGCCGGATTCTCGCCACAGCTCCGCCGGCTGCACGCTCGGCATGACGACTTCGAGCGCGCCGGCGCGATCCATCTCCTCGCGGATGATGGTCTGCACCTTGTGCAGCACGCGCATGCCAAGCGGCATCCAGTTGTAGAGCCCCGAGGACAGGCGGCGGATGAAGCCCGCGCGCAGCATGAGCCGATGGCTGACGACTTCGGCGTCGGCCGGCGTTTCCTTGAAGGTCGTGAGCGGCAGCCGCGACAGATACATGGGTTCTTCCGACGGGAATGACTGGGGCGGCATTGTAGCGGCCCGGCGTCGTCGAGTCCGAGCGCTGTTTGCGCCCGCGCGCCGATTGGCGCAGCATTGGCGTCGCTTGAGGTTGGAGATTTTCGGGTAGCCGAGTTGGCCAGCGAACAGACCGGATCGCGCCGCAAGGGCATTTACCTGCTGCCCAATCTGCTGACGACGGGCGGCCTGTTCGCCGGTTTCTATTCGATCGTCGCAGCGATTGACGGCAACTTCGAGGCGGCCGCCTGGGCGGTCTTCATCGCGATGTTCCTTGACGGGACCGATGGCCGCGTTGCCCGCATGACGAGTACGGAAAGCGAGTTCGGCAAGGAGTTCGACAGCCTCGCCGACATGGTGTCGTTCGGGCTTGCGCCGGCGATCGTGACCTACCAGTGGGGTGTCGAGCGGCTCTCGGAGTACGGCGCGATCTGGGGTCGCGTCGGCTGGCTCGCGGCGTTTCTGTATGCGGCTGCCGCGGCATTCCGCCTTGCACGCTTCAACACGAACGCCGCGTCGCAGGACAAGCGTTATTTTCAGGGTCTTGCGAGTCCGCCGGCCGCGGCCGCGGTCGCCTCGACCGTCTGGATCAGCACCTACTACGAGATCGAGGGACTAATCGCACTCGTGGCAGGCGTGACGATCACGGCTCTGGCCGGGTTCCTGATGATGTCGCGGTTCCGGTATCCGAGCTTCAAGGACGTGAATCTGACCGGCCGCCTCAGGTTCGCGCAGCTCCTGCTGATTCCGCTCGTGATCATCGTCATCTCGATCGAGCCGCCGTTCGTCGTTTTCGTGCTGTTCATGGCCTACGCCTGCTTCGGTCCCGCGGACTGGGTCTGGCGGCGGCGCCGCAAGCGGCGCGGGCGCGGCGCGGCATGAGCACGCTGCAGCATCGCTACCTGGCGGAGATGGGGATTCCCGTCTGGCGGCTCAGGGCCACCGATGCGGCCGCGACCGCGACGGTCGAAGCGGGCGAGGTACCGGCAGCCGATGAAGCAGCGGAACCGGCCGTCGCGCCCACTGCCCCGTCCGCGCCGCCGTCACTTGCGGACGGACACTTCGAAAACCGGTCTTGCGCCGGCTTCGGCTGGGATCAGCTCGCAGCCGCCGTACGCGACTGTACGCGCTGCGGCCTGCATCGCGGCCGCACGCAGACCGTATTCGGCGTGGGTCGGCGCGATGCCGGGCTCATGATCATCGGCGAGGCGCCCGGAGCTGAAGAGGACAGGCGGGGAGAACCGTTCGTGGGGCGTGCCGGCCTACTGCTGAACGCGATGCTGCTCGCGATCGGCTTCAGGCGCGAGGAGGTCTACATCGCCAACATTCTCAAGTGCCGGCCGCCGAACAACCGGGACCCGCAGCCTTCGGAAGCGGAAACGTGCACGCCGTATCTCGATCGGCAGATCGAGCTCATCGAGCCGAAGGCAATCATGGCTGTGGGCCGGATCGCGGCCCAGTGGTTATTGCAGACGGATGTGCCCATCGGTAGGCTCAGAGGACAGGTACGCCAGTACGGTCCGTCGGGCATACCGCTGGTCGTGACCTATCATCCGGCGTACCTGTTGCGCAGTCCCCAGGCCAAGGCCAAATCCTGGCAGGATCTGTGTCTCGTGAAGGACATCGTCAGCGAGAATCAATGAGCGCCGTTGTAGCTCCGCGCACGGAGATTCGAACCATGACGCCGGCCCATCTGAAGGGCGTGGCGCGGGTCGAGCAGGCTGCTTACAACTATCCCTGGAGTCAGGCCGTCTTTCGCGACTGCCTGTTGGCCGGCTACCACTGCATCGTGCTTGAAGTCGGCGGTGTCGTAACGGGCTATGGAATCATTTCGATCGCGGCCGCGGAGGCGCACATCCTGAACCTGTGCGTGCATCCCGCCGCGCAGCGCATGGGCTACGGGCGCATGTTGCTGAACGCGCTGCTGGCACGATCGGAGGTGTCCGACGCCGAGATGGTTTACCTCGAGGTCAGGCCCTCTAACGAGGCGGCGCTCGCGCTCTACGAGTCGGCGGGTTTCACGCGAATCGGCATCAGGCCGTCCTACTACCAGGCGCCGCACGGCCGCGAGGATGCGGTCGTGCTCGCGATCACGCTGCGCGCCTCCCGCTGACGAACGTAGTCCGCGGGTTGTCGCGATGTTGCGAGGAGTCGCACTGCGGGCCGCTTGAAACACGCCGTGAATCCATCCCTGGAGGCTCCGCGCGCGCGTCCCTGCGCGCGAGGGTTTCAAGCGGCCCGCAGTACGCCTCCCCTTGGTTGGTCACGGGTTCGGGCTCGCGTCAAGACAAGTGGAATCGTGCTATCGGTGGCTTGAGGCCTGCGGTGGATGCGTTCATTCGGGTGTGGAGTGCGGATTATCGCGGAGTTGCGGGGAGCCGCAC
>JAJDVG010000042.1 GCA_022826245.1 Gammaproteobacteria bacterium | reverse complement strand
TGCGCAGAAGGGCGTTTCTCTACGGCGGACTTGGCGCGCTCGCCGCCTGCAGCCAACCGGATGCGGAACGGGCCGCCGAATCGAGCAGCGAGCTGCATCGCTGGCGCATGGTCACGTCATGGCCGCCGAACTTTCCGGGCTTCGGCACGTCTGCGAACCGGCTTGCCGAGCGCATCGGCGAACTCTCCGACGGCCGCCTCGAGATCGAGGTCTTCGCTGCCGGCGAGCTCCTGCCCGCCTTCGAGGTGCTCGACGCCGTATCGCGCGGGTCGATGCAGATGGGGCACAGCTCGCCCACCTACTGGCGCGGCGCCCTGCCCGCCTCGCAGCTCTTCAGCAGTGTGCCGTACGGCATGCTGCCGAACGAACACAAGTCATGGCTGTATCACGGCGGCGGCCTGGAACTCTGGCGCGAAGCCTACGGCGAGCAGGGCGTGATGCCGTTCGTCGCCGGCAACACCGGCGCGCAGATGGGCGGCTGGTTCAATCGCGAGATCAACTCGACCGAGGATCTGGCCGGTCTCAAGGTGCGGATATCGGGACTCGGCGCCGAAGTCATCCAGCGCGCCGGCGCCGTCACCGTCACGCTCGCGGGCTCTGAACTCTTCACGTCGCTTGCGACCGGAGCGATCGACGCCACGGAGTGGAACGGTCCGTTCAACGACATGGCTTTCGGCCTGCACGAGGTCGCGCAGTACTACTACTATCCGGGCTGGCACGAACCTTCCGGCGTGCTCGAGTGCCTGGTCTCGGTCGAAGCCTGGCAATCGCTGTCGCCGGCGCTCCAGAACGTCATCGAGACCGCATGCATGGCGGAAGCGGAGTTCGTGGTCGCGGAATTCGCGGCCCGCAACCAGCAGGCGCTCATCACGCTCGTCGAGGAGCACGGGATCGAACTCCGCCGGTTCCCTGACGACGTTCTGAACACGCTACGCGGGCACGCCGCCGCCGTCATGGACGATCTTGCGGCCGACGATGCGACGATCGCGCGCGTCTACGATTCGTACCGCTCGTTCGCCGCCACGATGGCGGACTGGCACGAGATCTCCGAAGGCTTCTACAGCCGCGTTCGCCGCGCCTGAACGTCCCACGCCCGCGCGTCCGAATCGAGAACCCGCTCCGGGCGGACAATGCGGCAGCCCTTGCGCCGCCGGGCTTCGATCGATCGTCCGCGCGGGCGCCGTCATGGCTGCCGGCAAGGTGCCGACCTTGCGCCGCCGGGCTCCGATCGATGATCGGGTCAACCGGGATATACTGGCGGAACAACGTTCAGCCCGAGTCATGACCATGAGAATTAACAGCGCCGCTTCGGCCGTTGCAACGCTACTTTTGACTTTCGGAAACGCCCAGGCATTGGAGGCCGAGGATTGCGCGGCCCTGATGGCGACCGGCATCGGCGCGATGACCGTCGAAACCGCGGAACTCGTCGAAGCGACGGAACGCCTGCCGCAACACTGCCGCCTGGTCGTTCTCGTGCCGGAGTTCGTCCGCTTCGAACTTCGCCTTCCCGAACCCTGGAACGGCAAGTTCCTGATGGTCGGCAACGGCGGCTATCTCGGCGTGTTTTTCGACCAGTCCTACGGTCTGACGCGCGGCTACGCGACGGCTTCGACGGACACAGGCCATCAGGGGCCTGATCCCAGGTTCGCGCTGAACAATCCGCAGGGCGAAATCGACTTCGCCTGGCGCGCCGTCCACGAGACGGCAGTGGGCGCGAAGCAGTTCATCGAGCAGCACTACGGTCAGGGACCGGACTACGCGTATTTTCGCGGTTGTTCCACCGGCGGCAGGCAGGCGCTCATGGAGGCGCAACGTTTCCCCGAGGATTTCGACGGCTGGAGCGTCGGCGCCCCGATCTACGATTACACGTACAAGCAGATCTACAACGCTGCATGGGTTGCCCGGGCGCTGTTCGAAAACGATCGCGCCGGCTACCTGACCAGAGAAAATCTCAGGACACTCGGCACGGCGGTGACCGCGAACTGCGATGCGATCGACGGACTCGAAGACGGGCTCATCGACGATCCGCGGCAGTGCGAGTTCGATCCGCGGTCCGAACTGAGACAGTGCTCGGCAGCCGGCGAGGCCGATTGCTTCACCGCGGCCCAGATCGAAACCATCGTGAAGATCTACGCGGGACCGGGCGAAGACGTCTACCCCGGCGCGGTGCCGAGCGGCGAGTGGATGGATGTTCCCGAAGGCAGTCTCGGCGGCGGTTGGGACACGTTCTTCACCGGAATCATGGGATCGCCTCACTCCGCGGACGCATCCGCCAGAACCGATTCCGACCCGTACGGCGGCGACCAGTTCGTCCCGGTGCAACTGCGCAACGGCGGCAGCTTCTTCCAGTACTTCGCCTTCGACCCGGACCGGCCGGAGTTCGACATCTTCACCGACCTCGACTTCGACGCGGTCCCCGATGTCTCGGCGATCGCCGACCTCATGAACGCCACCGACACGGACCTTGCAGACGTTCGCGAAGCCGGCAAGAAGATCGTCATGTGGCATGGCTGGGCCGACGTCGGCCTGAACCCCCTGCGCACCATCGAGTACTACGAGGACGTGGAGTCGCGCATCGGCGAGGAGGACACCCGCGACTTCTTCCGGTTGTTCATGGTGCCCGGCATGTACCACTGCCAGGGCGGTCCCGGACCGGACATCTTCGATGACCTCACGGCGCTCGAGAACTGGGTGGAAAGCGGCGACGCGCCGGACTCGATGACCGCGTACAAGACCGGCGAGGCCAACGGCTTCGCCCCAGATCGAGGACCGGGCGCCGTCAGCGAACAGGACGCGGGCGTGGTCCGCTCAAGGCTGTTGTGTCCGTATCCTCAGATTGCGCGCCACAACGGCTCGGGCAGCATCGACTCGGCCGCCGACTTCGCGTGCGTCGCGGAGTAACGCAGCACGACAACCAGCGCGCGAGGCTCAACGCGCGCGCAAGGCCGGAACGTTGCAACTACCACCGCGACTGCCCTCAAATCAGCCTGCCGGTGGTCAGGGCCTGCCCGCCCTCGCCCTCCGCTTCCCGCGCATCGGCCAGTGAATCGAGCATGCGCCTGAGCATGACGAAGCCGACGACACCGAAGGCCAGGTGCGCCGCGGCGTTGGCGCCGAAAATGCCGGTGATTCCGAAGTACCGGGCCGCCAGCCAGGCAAGCGGAATGTAGACCAGGAAGAGCTTGACGAAGGTTATCGCCATCGCCGGCATGGGCCGACCGAGCGCGTTGAAGGCGGCGACCGAGGTCAGCATGACGCCGAAACCGGTAAGCGAGAACGGCACGATCATGAGATAGAGCGTCGCCGTCGAAATCACTTGCGTATTGGAGTCGAAAATCGCGACGAGCGGCCGTGCCACGAGCCACAGGACCACCGCCGCGCCAAGCATATAGGCCACGCAGAAGCGCTCCGAGAGCCCCGCGAAACGACGCACGCGGTCGAGCCGGCCAGCGCCGAAGTTCTGGCCCGTGAATGGGCCGACCGACGAGGTTACGGCGAAGATGACGATCATCACGAGCGCCTCGATCCGCGACGCGACGCCGAAACCGGCGACCGCCGCCGGCCCGAAGATCGCGACGAACGACGTGATGACGCCGACGGTGACCGGGCTCAACACGTTCGATGCGATCGCGGGCACGGCGACGTGCAGCACCGTGCGCCACGAATCGAGCAGCTTGTCGAAGCTCACATACCGGGCCCGGATCAGGTGTTCGCGCCAGCGCAGCACCGCCACCGATGCGAGAACGGTGGCTCCGTTGGCGATCACGGTCGCCGCCGCCGCGCCCTGCAGCTCCAGCCGCGGAAAGCCGAGCAGCCCGAAGATCAGCAGTGGATCGAGCGCGATGTTGAGCAGGGCCGCGAACGTCAGAATCAGCGCCGGAGTCCGTGCGTCGCCGGCCGCCCGCATCGCGAAGTTGCCGACCATCGGCAGGATGATCAGGAAACCGCCGAGGTAGTAGACCTCCATGTATTCGCGGATCAGCGGGAGAGTGAGTTCGTCGGCGCCAAGCGCCGTGAACACGGGCTCGATGGTCGCAAGCCCCACGATCGTGACGATGAACCCGAGAAACAGACCGAGGATCAGCGCATGCGTCGTGATGCGCTGCACCCTGTCCAGGTCGCCGCCGCCGAGCAGGCGCGACAGCACCGACGATGTGCCGATGCCGACGCCGAGACCGATCGCCATGAGCGAGAACGCAACGGGAAAGGTGAATCCCATCGCTGCGAGCGGCAGCGTGCCGAGTTGGCCGACAAAATACGTGTCGGCGATGCTGTAGGAATTGATCGAGATCAGGCCCAGCACCATCGGCACGGAAAGCTGCCGCAGGTGTCTGCCTTCCGGTCCCGTGACCAGGCGTGGAACGGCTTTGGGGGATGACACGCTACCGGTGACCGGTCGCTATCGTTTCGCGGCTTGACCGCCGGTCAGAAGATCGGGTCGAGCTCATAGGTAAAGCTCCGACAGCCCGGCCGCACGATGTCCTGCTTGTCCCAGCCGATGTAATGAGACCGGTCGATGGCCCGGAGCGTCGTGCTGCGGAAAATTTCGTCGGTCATCTCAACAACGTGAGGATCGATGATGGCGCCGCTGTGATCGACGAGGAAGCAGACGACGGCGCGGCCTTCCCGCGCTTCCCGGATCGCCCGCAACGGATAGCGCGGCGTCGACATCCGGTTCGCGAGCAGCGGCGGCATGAGGTCATAGGTGCGGGTTCGTTCGACGGCGATGTCGTCAACGACGGTATCGCTGAGCTGCACGCACCACCAACCGCCGCCGGCCGCAGGGCTCGTCCACCGGCCCCCAAGAGTCGGCAGCCGAAGGTTCGCCTCGTACTCCCGTCCCATGCGCGTATCGCTGAAGCTCAAGCGGTTTCTGCGCTCCCGCCAGTCCGACACGCGCGCCCAGATCCGGAAGCCATCGCGGCGCGGGGGCGAGACATCGGTACGCCCATCGGGGAGAAAGCGAATCAGATACTGCTCGTCGCCGCGCCTGGCATGCCCGTAGACGATGCAGTTCCAGACGCCCACCGGGTCGTCGACCGGCCCGGTCCTGATTTCGGCGCCGTAAGCCGCGAATGCCCCGAGCAAGAGTGCGCCGGCAACTGCCAATGCGGCGATCGGGCTTGTCCGGCCGGTGCCTATTGATGGTCCTCCACGGTGACCCGAGGCCTGAGCCCGGCCTCGTTGAGCATGCCGCGGATCTGCAGCACCTGCCTCGCCCGCGGGTTGATGGCGACCGCCGCTTCGAGATCGGTCGTGGCCTCCGGGTACATGTCCTTGAGCCAGTAGGAATAAGCGCGATTGCTGTACGCCTGCCAATTGCGGGGATTGATCTCGAGCGCCTGGTTACAGTATTCGATCGCGGTGTCAGGAGCGTTCTTGGCGGCGTAGGCTGCGCAAATGTTCGAGAGTGCACTCGCGCGAATCGGATCGGTCGTCTGCTCCCGTTCGAGCCCGAGCAAGGTCAGACGGATGCCTTCGTCGTAATTGCCGGCCCGCATCGCATTGGAGCCGTCCGCGAGCAGCGGGTTGCCGATGCCCAGCAACATCCGGTTGTCCGGCGGATTGTCCGGCATGTCCCGATGCCTGAACTGGGCCAACGCGGTGGTAGCCAGCGAGAAGAGGAAGAGGCTTGTCAGTAACGAACGGACCATAATCGCCTCCTGGTCCGTTAGTATAGCACCGGGCTTCGGGTCGGACGGCTCATCCGCCGGTGATCGGCAACGTATCGAATGGCGTATTCCCGGGAACATTTCGTATCGACATGACCGACGTTGCCGAAGCCGAAGCCCTGGTTTTCCAGAACATGCCCGAGTGGCCGTCGGTCCGTACGGCGACCGGCACGAGCCACGGCCGGGTCCTGCGCGAGACGGTCGTCGCCGAGCGCGACCAGCCGCCGTTCGACCGGGTGATGATGGACGGCATCGCGATCGCCTGGACGGACTGGACGAACGGACAGCGCAGCTTCGAAGCGATCGGCACCCAGGCGGCCGGTGCGCCCGCGCTGGCCCTGACGCAGCCCGCTCAGTGCGTCGAGATCATGACGGGAGCGATGTGCCCCGAGGGCGCCGACACGATCATTCCCGTCGAACGCCTGCGCCGCGAAGCCGGGTCGACGCTCGTCGTCGAGACGGACGATGTCGAGCACGGCCAGTTCATCCATCCGCGCGGCAGCGACCGGCGCGAGGGCGAACGCCTGCTCGAGCCCGGACTCCGAATCGGCGCCACGGAAGCCGCCGTGATCGCGGGCGCCGGATATGCCGATGTCGCGGTTGCCGCGCTGCCGCGCGCGGCCGTAATCTCCACCGGCGACGAACTCGTCGGCGCGGGCGAGCCGCTCGCGCCCCACCAGATCCGCTCGACGAACGACTTCTCGATCCGGGCGAGCCTCGCGCTCGCGGGACTCGCGGAGGTCACCTGCAAAAGGCTCGTCGACGACGCGACCGAGATCGCCGACGGCGTCGCGGGACTTCATGAGGACCACGACGCGCTGATCCTGAGCGGCGGCGTGTCGATGGGTCAGTTCGACTACGTGCCCGCGGTGCTCAGGCGGCTCGGCGCCGAAGTCGTGTTTCACCGCGTCGACCAGCGTCCGGGGCGACCGTTGCTGTTCGCCGTGAGCCGCGACGGCAAACCGATCTTCGGCTTGCCCGGAAATCC
Organism: Gammaproteobacteria bacterium; assembly: GCA_022826245.1. Classification (GTDB taxonomy): domain Bacteria; phylum Pseudomonadota; class Gammaproteobacteria; order Steroidobacterales; family Rariloculaceae; genus Rariloculus. Next base: position 21,431 of record JAJDVG010000042.1, on the reverse strand, counting down.
CGTCTCGGCGCTCGTCTGCCTGACGCGCTATGTAATCCCGGCCTTCGCGCGAGCTGCCGGCCTCAAAGACGCGTCGCCCGAACGCGCGGCACTGAGCGAACCCGTCACGCGATCGAGCAGGCTCACGTACTTCATGCCCGTCAGGCTCGGCTGGGACGAACAAGGCCGACAGACGGCCGAACCCCGGCCGACGAACACCTCCGGCGACTTCATCTCGCTCGCCGGGACCGATGGCTTCGTCGAGTTGCCGAAGGGGCGCGAGCACGATCCGGAAGGGACTGTCGCGCGCGTCTATCGTTGGTGACGGCACGTCGATGCGTTGCCCGCGGCGCGCTACCATATTCGGCTTCCGATATCGGCGAGCGAGGCATGATCCAGCGGCTGTGAACGCTGTGCGAGACTGTTCGCTGTCGGAGTCGCGGCGCAAATCGAGGCGCGAGGAGCGTGGTTTGGGCATTTTCGATGAGTGGCGACCGATAGCTTCTGATTCGACTCGGCGTTTTTCTCGATCAATCGCCCGAAAGAACGGCGATATCGAATCTTCGCTTGCGCAACTTCGCACGATGCAGGTTGGCTAACGTGGAAACGACCAGCTACTTCATCCGGCGTTTTCTGCTGATCATCCCGACCTTCCTCGGTATTACATTGCTCGTTTTCGCGGTCACGCGCGTCGTGCCGGGCGGCCCCATCGAACGGATGCTCAACGAGGCGCTGCTCGCCGGCGGCGACCGCGGCGCAGCCGTCGCAGGTCCCCAGGGCGTCGGCGGCAGCGCGCTGTCAGACGAACAGCTCGACCAGCTTCGCGCCTACTACGGCTTCGACAAGCCGGTCCTCGTGAGCTACGTGGAGTGGCTCGGCAAGGTGGTCGTGCTCGATCTCGGCCGATCGACGCGCTACAACGAACCGGTCTGGGAGACGATCAGGGACCGGTTCCCGATCTCGATCTTCTACGGACTCACGACGCTGATCCTGACCTACGCCGTGTGCATCCCGCTCGGCATGGCCAAGGCGATCCGCCATCACAGTCACTTCGACAACGTGAGCTCGGGATTCGTGTTCTTCGGCTATGCGATACCGAGTTACGTCGTCGGCATTGCGCTGCTCACGTTTCTCGCGTCGCAACTCGAGTGGTTTCCGCTTGGCGGCTTCGTCAGCGACAACTTCGACCAGTTGACGCCCTGGCAGAAGGTCGTGGACGTGGTTCACCACGCCGTGCTGCCGCTCATGTCCTACATGGCCGGCAGTTTCGCCGTGACGACGTTCATGATGAAGAACTCGCTCATGGACAACCTGTCGGCCGACTACGTGCGCACGGCCATCGCCAAGGGACTGTCCTTCCGCCAGGCCGTCTACCGCCATGCGCTCAGGAACAGCCTGATCCCGATCGCGACCTCGTTCGGCAACAACATTTCGCTGATCCTGACGGGCTCCTTCCTGATCGAACGCATCTTCAACATCGACGGCTTCGGCCTGCTCGGTTTCGAGTCGCTCGTCGAACGCGACTACCCAGTCGTCATGGGCATTCTGGTCATCTCGTCGCTGCTGTTCCTGATCGGCAACATCCTGTCGGACATCTGCGTCGCGCTCATCGATCCGCGCGTGAAGTTCGGGCAGTGAGGAGGCGCGTCGGATGGGATTCGGACCGTGGACTGTCGACGGCTCCGGCGCATACGGCTGCGACCTCGGACGACGAGAAAGCCCGACGCATGCGAACGGCTCAGCGGACGATCAGGAGGCCCGGTTCGTGCGACTGATACCTCAATCGGTCAGGAGGCCCCGCGCATGCGACTGAGACCGCAGACGGTCAAGCAGTGGCGGCGCTTCCGCTCGATCCGCCGCGGCTACTGGTCGCTGCTCGTCATCGGCGCGCTGCTGGCGCTCACGCTCGTCGCGGAACTCCTGGTCAACAGCCGCGCGATCGTAGTCAGCTACGAAGGCAGCTACTACTTCCCGACCTACGCCGGCTTCATGCCGGGCAGGCAATTCGGGCTCGACTACGACTACGAAACCAACTACCGCGAACTGGCCGCGCACTTCGCCGAGCAGCGCGAGGCCGCCGACGCGAGCGGCACGCAAGCGCCCGGCAACTGGCTGATCCTGCCGCCCGTGCCCTACAACCCGTTCGAGACGGACTTCCGGGACGACGCCTTCCCGCCGTACCCGCCGAGCCTGAGCACGCAGCACTATCTCGGCACGGACGTCGCCGGACGCGACATCCTCGCCCGCCTCGTCTACGGCTTCCGCCTGGCGATGGCGTTCGCGGTCATCCTGCTGCTTTGCAACTACATCGTCGGCATCGCCGTCGGCTGCGCGATGGGATTCTGGGGCGGCGCCTTCGACCTGGTCTTCCAGCGGCTCATCGAGATCTGGTCGAACGTGCCGTTCCTCTACGTGATCATGATCGTCGCCTCGGTCATCGTGCCGAACTTCTGGACGCTGATCGGCATCATGGTCGTCTTCGGCTGGATGGCCATGACGTGGTACATGCGCACGTCCACCTACAAGGAAAAGGCGCGCGAATACGTGGACGCGGCGCGCGCGCTCGGCGCCTCGAGCCCGCGGATCGTCTTCCGGCACATCCTGCCGAACACGATCTCGATCATCGTCACCTTCATCCCGTTCTCGGTCGCCACGGGCGTGACCGCGCTCACCGCGCTCGACTACCTCGGTTTCGGGCTGCCGCCGCCGACCCCGAGCTGGGGCGAACTGCTGGCCCAGGGCACGGCCAACCTGCAGTCGCCGTGGATCGTGACCTCGGTCGTCGTCGCGATGACGCTCGTACTGCTCATGGTTGCGTACGTGGGCGAAGCGATCCGCGAGGCTTTCGACCCCAAACAGTTCACGTTTTACGAGTAACCGCGCGGAGTTTCCGCGCGGTCCCGTCCACCCGCCACACGACCCTCCCCGTCCGCCCCGGCGGCTTCGTCAACGTCATCCGCTCCCAGTTGGGTGCGCCCCCTGCTGCGGCGTCACTGGCTTCGATCCCGACATCGCCCGTTTTGCGAGTAAACTACCCGCAACACCGCCCCCATCGGAGACCGACATGAGAAAGCTGGCCCCGCTCGCGCCTTTGCTCGCTCCCCTGCTCCTTATCGGCTGCGGTGGCGGTGAAGCGCCTCCGCCGGAAACCGACACCACCACCGACGACGCCGTGACGCTCGAGGAGACGCGCTTCGTCGACGTGCTCCCGACCTACGACAGCGTGCCGTTGCCCGAGGGCCTCGAATGGCTGACGAACGAGGAGGATGAGGAATTCGCCTCGCCCGAAGCGAAGCGCGGCGGCGCCTTCCGCGCCTACATGCTGAGCTACCCGCTGACGCTGCGCATGGTGGGCCCGGATTCGAACGGCGGTTTCGCGGGGTATCTGCGCGCCAACAACAGCGTGGGCTTCGTCGCCATCCACCCCAACACGCTCAACTTCTACCCGGTGCTCGCGACCCATTGGGCGTTCGACGACGACGGCAAGACCGTCTATTACCGGCTGCGCCCGGAGGCCACGTGGTCCGACGGCATGCCGATCACGGCCGACGACTACATGTTCACGATCGACTTCATGCGTTCCGAGCACATCGTCGATCCCTGGTACAACAACCACTACACGAACAACATCGTCGCCGTCAGAAAACACGACGACTACACGATCTCGGTCGAGGGCTCGACGCCGAAGCCCAGGGAAGAGATGCTCTACGAGTACGGTTTCGGGCCGACGCCCAGGCATTTCCACAGGCTCGATGAGAACTGGGTCGTCGACTACAACTGGCGAGCCGCTCCGGGCCCGGGTCCCTACCGCATCTCCGAAGTCGAGAAAGGCCAGTACGTGACGTTCGAACGCGTCGACGACTGGTGGGGCAACGACGTGAAGTATCTCGCCAACCGCTTCAACGTCGACGAGGTGCGCCTCACGGTCATCCGCGACATGAACGTGGCCTGGGAGTACTTCCTGCGCGGCGAACTCGATACGCATCCCGTCGTCATGCCGAACTTCTGGCACGAGAAGGCCGTCGGCGAACCGTTCGACAACGGCTACATCCAGAAGATCAAGTTCTATACCGACACGCCCCAGCCATCGGCGGGGTTCTGGCTCAACATGGACGACCCCCTGCTCGCCGACCACAACATCAGGCTCGGGCTCGCCCACTCGATGAATATCGAACGGCTGCTGACGACGCTGCTGCGCGGCGACTACGAGCGGCTCAAGATGCATCACGAGGGCTATTGGGACTACACGAACCCGAACATCGAGCCGCGCACGTTCGACCTCGACAAGGCGGACGAGTATTTCGCCGCGGCCGGCTTCGTCGACCGCGGCCCGGACGGCATCCGCGTCAGGGACGGCCAGCGGCTCGCGTTCAGCATCGTTTACGGCACGCAGGAACACACGCCGAGATTCGTGCTGCTGAGGGAAGAAGCGCGGAAAGCGGGCGTGGAGCTCAACCTGCAGCTCATGGACGCCTCGGCGTACTTCAAGCAGATTCTCGAGAAGAAGCACCAGATCGCGTCGATGGCGTGGTCGACGAGCCTGACGCCGCGCTTCTGGGAGCACTACCACTCGGCCAACGCGCACATTCCGCAGACGAACAACATCACCGCGACCGACAATCCCGAACTTGACACGCTTATAGACGAGTACGAGGACGCGACCGACAAGGAATCGCGCGTGCACCTGGCGCACGAGATCCAGCAAATCATCCACGACATGGGTTCGTTCATTCCGACCTGGAAGGTGCCGTACACCCGCGAAGCGAACTGGCGCTGGGTCAGGCTCCCCGAGTGGTACGGCGCGCGCACGACCGACGTGCTCTTCGACGTCATGAGCACGAGCAACGCCGCGGGACTGTTCTGGATCGACGAGGAAATCAAGGCCGAGACGCTCGCGGCACGGGAGGAAGGGGGCGCTTTCGAGCCCGTCACGATCACTGACGAGACCTGGCGGGTCGAATAGGCCGGACCGACCGGCGTCGATCGATCGGGACATGCAGGCCAGCCAACCCGCGGCGGCGCCCGTTCGGCTCATCGGCAACCCAAGCCGGTTGCCGGTGCTGCTGCCATAGAGGATTTGCCGGTGGCCGAACCCGTCTTGCGCGTCGAGAACCTCTGCTGCGGGTTTCACACCGAGGACGGCTACATCCGCGTCGTCGACGGCGTAAGCTTCGAGTGCGAGGCCGGCAAGACGCTCGGCCTCGTGGGCGAATCCGGCTGCGGCAAAACCGTCAGCGCGCTGGCCGTCATGGGGCTCCTGCCGCAACCGGCCGGCGTCGTCGAAGAAGGCCGGATCCTGTTCCGCGGCGAGGACCTCGCCGCGACCAGCCACGACACGATGCGCGTCGTGCGCGGCCAGCAGATCGGCATGATCTTCCAGGAACCGATGACGGCGCTCAATCCCGTGCACCGGGTCGGCAAGCAGCTATTCGAGGCGCTCAGGCTTTACGAATCCGGCCTTGACAAGGACGATCTCACTGCGCGCGCCGTGGAACTGCTCGAGCAGGTCGGGATTCCCGATCCGGTGCGGCGGCTCAGGGAATATCCGCACCAGCTCTCAGGCGGCATGCGTCAGCGCGTCATGATCGCCATGGCGCTCGCCGGGCAGCCCGAGATCCTGATTGCCGACGAACCGACCACCGCGCTAGACGTGACCGTGCAGGCCCAGATCCTCGACCTGCTGCGCGAGCTGCAGCAGGAGCGCGGCATGACGATGATCTTCATCACCCACGATCTCGGCGTGGTCGCCGAGTTCTGCGACGAGGTGCTCGTCATGTACGCCGGGCGAATCGCCGAACGCGCACCGGTCGGGCGACTGTTCAACGCGCCGCACCATCCCTACACGCGCGGACTCATCGAGTCCCTGCCGCGCATGGACACGCCGTCGCGCACGCCGCTCAACACGATCGAGGGCGTCGTGCCGAAGCTCACCGAGATGCCCGCGGGATGCCGGTTCTCCAACCGCTGCGGGTACGCGGACGAGCGTTGCGGCCGCGAGGTCCCGGCGCTCGAGTCGTGCACCGAGCGCAGCGCCGTCCGAGAGCCGCGCGATGCGAACGGCGGCGGGGACACTGAGGCAGTCGAACCGCGCGCTGCGCGACACGAGGTCGCCTGTCATCACTGGCAACGGCTCGCTGCATGAGCGTGGCGACATCCGAAGTCAATAGCGATGGCCACGCGTACAACGCCATGAACGCCCACACCCTTTCCCCATGAGCGCACCGCTGCTCGAAGTCCGCAACCTGACGAAGTTCTTTCCGGTCCGCGCCGGCGTTTTCCTGCGCAAGGTCGGCGACGTGCACGCCGTCGACGATGTGTCGTTCACTCTCCACCGGGGAGAGACGCTCGGACTCGTCGGCGAATCCGGCTGCGGCAAGAGCACCGTCGGCAAGACGATCCTGAACCTGCTTCGACCGACGGCCGGCCAGGTGCTCTTCGAAGGGCGCGACCTCGGCACGCTGAGCCACGCCGAATGGCGCGCGGTGCGCCGCGACATCCAAATCGTCTTCCAGGACCCGATGGAGTCGCTCAACGCCCGCCACACGGTGGGACAAATCCTCGAGGAACCCTTCGTCATCCACAAACTCGGCACGCCCGAGGAACGCAACATCTGGGCCCGCGACCTGCTCGAGCGCGTCGGACTGCCGCGCAGCGCGGTGAGCCGTTTCCCGCATGAATTCTCTGGCGGCCAGCGCCAGCGCATCGGCATCGCCCGCGCCATAGCGCTCAAACCGAAGCTCATCATCTGCGACGAGGCCGTGTCCGCACTCGATGTCTCGGTGCGCGCCCAGATCGTCAACCTGCTGCTCGAGCTTCAGCACGACATGGAACTCGCGCTGCTCTTCATCGCCCACGACCTGTCGGTCGTCCGCCACGTATCGAACGAAGTGGCCGTCATGTATCTCGGCCGGATCGTCGAGCGGGCGTCATCGAACGAAATCTACGACCAGCCCTGCCATCCGTACACCCGAGCGCTCGTTTCGGCGATACCGCTGCCGGACCCCGGCCGCGAGCGCGATCGCATCGTGCTCGAAGGCGACGTCCCCTCCCCCATCGAGCCACCGTCAGGCTGCCGCTTCCACACGCGCTGCGCACATGCCGAGCGGGTGTGTGCGGAGAAAACTCCCGAATGGGAAACGGTTACGCCCTGGCAGCAGGTGGCGTGTCATCGGTGGAGGGAGTTGAGGGGCGAGATCCAAGATTGACGGGGATTCGAAAGAACGAATTTTCCAGGTTCAAAAAGAACCTACGGGCAGCGCCACTGTCAGGCGAATACCCTAACTGTACAGCTTACGGAACCTGGTTGGCCCACCGTCCTGCACCTACAATATTCCGTGAAGTTCGAGTATCAAGATAGTGTTGCGGGACATCTCCAAGGAAGCAGTCGACTTGGCCCTCAGGCAATTCGATTTACTTGGAAAGGACCGCATGCTTGAACTGTACGGCGGCGGACATTCGACACGCTGGTACATCCGACATAACGGCAAGCACTACGATCAGAAACTTGTGTTGCGTGCCGCCCATGCACTCTCTGGTTTAGGTGCTTTGCCGCCTGGACCAGAAACGTTCACTGCTGGCGATGCACGAAGATGGCTAAACCGTTTGGGCTTCAAAGTTGTCGACCCGAAGACAAATTAGGCGCTCCGTTCGCAGCGATCCCTCTCAATGAGTGACGCAGACATTCGCCGTGCCGCTTTCGGCTGGCTTGCCGAACGCGTTGCAGAATACGACGATGTCCTTCCCTGGCAAGTTCTCCAACACGGCTTCGAAGTCAACGGCGTTCGCGTTCCCCTCGTCAGCAGGCAGGGGATATTCAAGCCCAAAGTGTGTGAGTTGCCGCTTTCGATGCTTACCGCGGTCGACGGTCCGTACGACGATAGCGCAAGCGGCGACGGACGCTTCGTCTACGCATACCGGGGCCACGACCCCGACCATCGAGACAATGTCGGACTCCGCGAACTCTGGCGGCGAAAAATTCCTCTGATTTACCTCTTTGGGCTCGTTAAAGGACGCTACTTGCCTGTATGGCCGGTATTCGTCGTTGAAGACAACCCGGCTGGACTCACCTTCACAATTCAGCTTGACGATGCTGCCGTGATCGACTTTGGAGAACTTTCAACTTCGGTGGCACCTGCACCTGATGCAGTAAGGGAGGAACGACGCCGATACGCGACGCGGGAAATCGAAGTGCGGCTTCACCAGCGCTCGTTTCGCGAGCGAGTTCTTCGCGCCTACCAGACCCAGTGCGCAATTTGTCGCCTGAGGCATCGTGAACTCCTCGACGCCGCGCACATCGTAGGCGACAAGGAAGGCGGAGAACCAAACGTGCCGAACGGCCTTTCTCTTTGCAAGCTCCATCACGCGGCGTTCGACAAGTACTTCATCGGCGTTCGCCCCGACGGAATTATCGAGGTGAGACGCGACATACTTGAGGAACATGACGGACCAATGCTGCTTCACGGTCTGAAACAGCTACACCAGACCAGGATCTACCGTCCCAGGAGCAGCGCGAATCAGCCTGATCCGGACCTGCTCGAGTTTCGTTACGAGCGCTTCGTTACCGTCGCAAGTAACAATCCGTTGGCCGATCCGTAGTTCCCCCAGAACTGTCAAGAAGCAGTCGAAATTCTCGTGCTGGCAATTGCGTGCGGTCAGATTTGGAGGAACTGCAGGACGCCCAGGATGGCGACGATACCGGCGCCCTCAATCCAGAGCGCACGGAAAAACTCCGCGCGCGTAACGAGTTCGCCATGGTCGGCGTCTGCAGCAAGGCGAAGCTGCGCTGCGATGGCTTCAGCCTGGTGGATATCCAGGCCGGCTTCCTTGAGCGCCTTGGCGGCGGTAAGCGTATCGAATCTGGCGATGGTCATGACTGCTGTGCGTGCGCATGAGCCGTTTCACTGTATCCCGGGCTTGGCAGCGTACGCAATGCGAAACGCCCGTTCTTGCCGACTCCGAACGAAAATTGTAACGATCCTCGGTATCTTCCCGACCAGCCGTCCAACGAATGCGACCGACAGCATGGCGCGAGCGCGGTCTGCTAGACTTGCGAAGATGAAATATAGAGGCCGAATGTGCGCGTTCCAGCGAGAAACGTCGTTCGCGCTTCCGCTTCCCTCAGGCGAGAATCGAAGCTACCCGATCACGGGAGCAGCGAACGATGGGATCCGCGGACTTCGATACACTGGCCGCAGCCGGGGAATTGCGGGCCGCCGGCATTGAGTCGGCGCATGCCGAGGCGATCGTGAATACCGTAAGTCAGGCTACCAGCGGGCTGCTTACCGAAAGCCGATTCGAGACGGTGATCGGCGACTTGCGCACGGGATTGCGTGCGGAATTTCGTGCGGAGTTGCGTGAACATCGGGCTTACCTGGATCAGCGCCTGGCCGAGCATACCGTCGCGCTGAGCGAACTGCGCAGTGCCACGGAAGCCGGCCTCGCCAAACAGGCGGCCGCCCTTGAAACCGGCCTCGCGAAACAGGCGGCTGCCCTCGAAGCCGGTCTTGCGCGACAAACGGCCGCCCTGGCTGAGTTCAAGGGCGAAATCTACCGCTACCTATGGATCCAGGGCGGCTCGATCATCGTGATCCTGAGTTCGCTCTACATGCTCGCGGAGAGTTGGTCGCGCGGATAGCCGTAAGCTCAATCACGACCTATCGGTGGCCGTCGAGCGCTTTGATGTCGCATTCGCCGTGTTGGAAGCGCGAATCCACTCCGCTGTCCCGCCCGAAATCCGCGCGGAAGCAGCGGGCCGCTAGAAGTTGATATCCGCGTCGTGGAAGTATCGGTTCATGACCTCCGGGTCGTTGCGTTCTTCCTCTGACATCGCCCGTCTGCGGAAGTAGTTCCTCTCGTAGCCGCCCGGCTCGTACAACATCACCGCGCGAACATCCTCGTCGCCGACGACGCGCATGGCATGGTGGGCGCCGGGCGGGATGTAGACGAGTTCGCCGGGACCGATCTGCTGCGTGTCGCCATCGACTCGCCATTCCATGACGCCTGAGGTGACGTAGAACACTTCGCTGTGGAAGTTGTGGATGTGGCCGGCGTCGGGAGCGATCGACTCCTGTCCCGTTGCCCCGAAGGTTTCCTGGATCAGGCTGAAGCGGCCCTCGGTCTGTTCAGCGGTGAGCATGAATTCGGAGACCATGGGACCGCGCGTGTAGGACTCGGCCGCCTCGGCTTTGAAAAAGACGTGTCCCGCGCCCAATTCGGAGCCTGCCGGATTGATGTCGTTGGCTCGCATCAGGGCGCGCATGACTTCCGGATCCTGGCGCTGTTCTTCCGTAAGCGCCCCGCGTCGAAAGTAACCGCGCTCGTAGCCGGCCGGTTCGTAGATCATCAGGGCATGCACGTTCTCGTCGCCGACGATCCTCATGGCGTGGAAAGCGTACGGCGGGATGTACACGAGGTCGCCGGGTCCGAGCTGCTCGGTCTCGTCGTTCACGGTCCATTCCATCTGACCCGAGACGATGTAGAACACCTCGCTGTGGAAGTGATGCGCATGACCGGAGCTTGCGGTTCCCGGTTCCCAGACCTCGTCAACCATGCTGTAGCGGCCTTCCGTCTGCTCGGCGGTGAGCAGAAAGGTGGAGACCATGCCGCCGCGAGTGTGCGTCTCGGCCGAGGACGCGTCATGGAAAACATGTCTGGCCTTCGATCCGGATTCCTGGGCCAGGCCGACGGCCGAGAGACCCACCCCGAATAGGACCAGAGTCAACCTGGAGATCGATACAAGATTAGCGTTCATTTCGTTGCTCACCTGGAAAACATCAATAGGCTTTGCCGATTCATCGCAGTCAATTCATGGCCGCAGGGCGCTCGATCATCGTGATCCCGAGTTCGCTCTATATGCTCGCTGAAAGTCGATGACGCTTCGCAACAACCAGACTCAAACTTCTCAACACGGCGAACAGCAACAGGGAGACAGCAAACCAGATCAGACCATAAATGCGCTGTTCCATGTTTGCCGGGTCTTGCCACAAAAAGTAAAGCACCCTGATGCCGTTGGCAATGGCACTGGCCAGGTACACATAGGTCAAGGTGGTCACGATCCAGGCAGTTGGAGAGTGCGGCCACGGCAAGAGAAGCAGGCGTTTCAGCGCTCTTTGCCGGCTCCAGTCTCGTACTCGATCAGCCTCTACGCGACTGGATGTTGCGAGAAGTTCGTCAACGATGAAGCTGAGCTCCTTCTCCAACTCCTCGATCTCGTTGGGCGCCAGCTTGTCCCGATGCTCGTTGAGCAATGTCGAAACAACTCTTGTTCGTCGATCTACGTACGTCATCCGCAACGTGCGTCCAGGCAAACCTATACGGGCAGCAACAACCGTCACGACGGTTGCACCGATCACCAGCAACGCTTGCATCCAGAGCTCCACTCGGCACCTCCTGCTACCTGCTCACCGATATTGCCGTCTGGTCGGCAAGGTCATGCGCGCCGACAACGGTACCACTATCGGTCGCGCCATAGCTTGAGCGGCGTCCAATCGGCGATATGCCTGAAATCGCGGTCGGTAGACAGCATTACCAGGTCGTGACGAATGCAGAGCGTGGCGAGCAGCGCATCGATGGTTCCGGCCTGAATGCCGTGGCTTCGTCAAGCGCCTCGTTCCCTTGTCGCACGGTGTTCGACAAAGACCGATCTTTGAATCTCCTCGTTTTGCCAGCATAATTTGCTTGCATCAATGTCCAACGTGGTTTACACCGCAGGAGCAAGCGCTGCCATGAGCACCAGCATCACAGTCCGCGATATCGATCCCGGGGACAAATCCTGGCTCAAGCGCGAAGCGCGACAAGTTGGAGTATCCATGGAGGAGTACGTGCGCCGCCTGATCCATGAGAAACGCGTCAAGGCCGAGCGCCGCCCGAAGCCGTCCGAAGCCTTCGCCCGACACTTCGGGGAAGATCACGGCATCGAGCTGCCGCCACCTGCGCGGCGCGGCTACAGACCGCTGTCCTTCTCCGGCAAGGAGGACGAGTGACCGCGCCGCTCGCCTGGCTGATCGACACAAATGTCGTATCCGAAATGATGCGCCCACGGCCGGAGCCGCGCGTTGCCTCCTTTCTGGACTCGATCGCTGACGACGGGATCGGCCTTGCCGCCATAACGGTCTGGGAAATTCTGGACGGCATCGGCCGTCTCGAACCCGGCCGGCGCCGCGACGACCTCGCCTCTCGGTTCCAGGATCTGCTGGATGAGCTGTTCGAAGACCGGATCGTCGATTGGTCCCTCGGGGACGCCCGGGAGTGTGCGCGGATCATGGAAGAAATGCGCCGGCTTGGAGAACCGCTCGACGCTCATGTTCCGGACGCCTTTCTTGCCGCAGCGGCAGCCTCGCACGGGCTCGCCGTGGTTACGCGGAACACTGGCGAATTCCGCAATACGGGCGTCGAGGCCATCAACCCCTGGGTCGCCGGGATGCGATGAGCATCGTCCCCGGCACAGGAACCGACCGCGTAGCCGATGTCGACATGTTGACGGACCGCGCCCACGATCTGCTCCGCAACGTCTACGGTTACTCGAGCTTTCGCGGCCGGCAGGAGGAGGTTGTGGCCGCCGCGCTCGCCGGTCGCGACGCGTTGGTGCTCATGCCTACCGGCGGCGGCAAGTCGCTGTGTTACCAGTTGCCGGCCATGGTCCGGCCCGGGGTCGGCCTGGTGGTCTCGCCGCTCATCGCGCTCATGCAGGATCAGGTGGCGGCGCTCAAACAGCTTGGCGTACGTGCAGAATTCCTGAACTCCACGCTGTCCTGGCCCGAGCAGTGCGCGATACTCGACGCCGTCGCCGCCGAGTCGCTCGATCTGCTCTATCTCGCGCCGGAACGCCTGCTGCAGGAAGAGACGCTTCAACGCCTGAGCCGCATCGAGCTCGCCGTCATCGCCATCGACGAAGCCCACTGCGTGTCGCAATGGGGGCACGACTTCCGGCAGGACTATCTCGGCCTGAACGTCCTGGCCGAGCGCTTTCCGGATGTGCCCAGGTTGGCGCTGACCGCCACGGCGGACGAGCTGACACGCCGCGACATCCTCGAGCGCCTCGAACTCGACGGCGCCAAACAGTTCGTCAGCGGCTTCGACCGCCCGAACATCCGTTACTCGGTGCAGGCAAAGACGGACGCCAATGCCCAGCTCCTCGCCTTTCTGCGCGACCGCCAGGGCCAGACCGGCATCGTCTATGCAATGACGCGCAAGAAAGTCGAATCCCTGGCCGAGTTGCTGGCGCAGCGCGGGTTCACCGCCCTTCCCTACCACGCGGGCCTTCCGACGGAGACCCGCAAGACCCACCAGGGCCGCTTCCAGTACGAGGATGGCGTGATCGTGGTCGCGACCATCGCGTTCGGCATGGGCATCGACAAGCCGGATGTGCGCTTCGTCGCCCACGTGGACCTGCCAAAGAGTATCGAGGCCTATTACCAGGAAACCGGCAGGGCGGGCCGCGACGGGGAGCCGGCAGACGCATGGATGGTCTACGGCCTGCAGGATGTGGTGCGGATGCGCCAGATGGTCGACCAGTCCGAAGCGGACGAGGAGCACAAGCGCATCGAGCGCATGAAGCTCGACGCACTGCTTGGCTGGTGCGAGGTCACGACCTGCAGACGGCGCGCGTTGCTCAAATATTTCGGCGACAGCCTGCCGGCCGACTGCGGCAACTGCGACATCTGCCTGACTCCCCCCAAGACCTGGGACGGAACGGAGGAAGCGCAGAAACTACTGTCCTGCGTCTACCGCACCGGCCAGCGCTTCGGCGCCGGCCACGTGATCGACGTGCTGCGCGGCAAGGACACGGAAAAGGTCCAGCGCAACCGTCACGACCGGCTCAGCACCTTCGGCATCGGCGAGGACCGTTCGGTAGCCCAGTGGCGATCCATCCTGCGGCAAGTGATGGTGCAGGGGCACCTGTTCTCCGATGCGGAGCGTTACGGCGCGCTGCGCCTGACGCCCCGCTCCCGCCCGTTGCTCAGGGGCGAGGAGCGCATCCGGCTGCGCGAGGATCCCGCCGTCAAACGCGCGGCGGCCAAGGTCGCTCGGGCGCCGTCATATGAGATTTCCGCCGAGGACGAACCGTTGTGGGAGGCCCTGCGCGAACTGCGCATGACGCTCTGCCGCGAAGCCGGCGTGCCGCCCTACGTGATCTTTCACGATTCGACGCTGCGGGAGATGGTTCGGCTACGCCCTTCCTCGTCTCAGGAACTACTGGCCGTGCAGGGCGTGGGAGACAAGAAACTCGAACGCTATGGCGAAGCCTTTCTTGAAGTGCTTCGCAAACACGCGGCGGGCGAAGCCATCGAGACGTAGTCGCCGCCGGCGCCGGCCGAGCGGCAAAACAGCATCACGCGAACAACCACCCGTACAACAGCCGCCCCGGCATGAAGGCGAACGAGCCTGCGATAAGGATTCCACCCACGTACACGCCCACCATGTTGCGCCGGTGGGCCACCACGTTGCCGCGCCGGATGCTGTAGATGGCCGCCGGCACGCTGACGAGAACCAATACGCTGAACAGGTGGATGTAACCGAAGTGGTCGAGCAGGCGAGGTCCCACTTCGGCCGGCATCGGGAGCGTTACGACTGCCGTGAAGAGAATCAGCACGACATAGACGCGACCCAGGCGCTTGTGCACGGTCGTGCCCTTGCGCCGCGCGAGCAACCATGCCCCGATCAGGAAGCACGGAACCACGCTGGCGAGGTGTATGTAGGCGAGTGTCAGGTATGACATTTGTGGCCGAAACGACGGCGGCAGCGCACGATACTCAACCGGCGCCGCTTCGGGCAAGCGCGAGGACCGCCGGCTACTGACGACTGTCGCGGAACTTTCGCTCTATTTTCGTCGTCCATCATGAGTCGCCGCGCCATGCAAAAACCCGCCAACGAGAATTACATGGGGACGTGGCCCGGCTGCTCCCGGACCCGGCCCAACCAATCGCAGACGGCCGGGTAACTCGCGAGATCGAACCCGCCTTCGTCGGCGACATGGGTGTACGCATAGAGCGCGATGTCGGCGATGGTCATCCCGGCGCCAACAAACCAGTCCGATTCGGCCAGGCGGCCCTCCATGATCGCAAGCGCGGCACGTCCGCCCTCCGACTTGGCCGGAAGCTGGGCACGCTGCGCCTCCGACATTTCCACATGCTGGATCCAGTGGCGCGCAACCGCGATGAACGGCTCGTGGCTGTATTGCTCGAAGAACATCCACTGCAGCGTGAGCGCGCGAGCCAGCGGGTCGGTCGGCAGGAAACGCGAACCCTCCGCCAGGTAGAACAGGATGGCATTGGACTCGGCGATGCAGGTTCCGTCGTCGAGCTCCAGCACCGGGATACGCCCGTTGGGATTTCGGGCGAGGAACTCCGGAGTCCGGCTCTCTCCCTTCAGGATGTCGACCTCGACATGGTCGTACGCCCGGCCAAGGTGAGCGAGCAGCAACCGTGGCTTGTAGCCGTTGCCGGAGAGATGGTTGTCGTAGAGGCGAAGCATCGGCGATTCCTGAACAGAAGTGAGAACGAAAAGTTAGCGAGGTTCGATCGTTATTTGCGGGCGGAAAACGGTTCACGCCGGCGATGATACGCCGCTCGTGCGTCCACAGGCGATCGAAAACTCTCCGACCGCCCGTCTTTGGCACAATGCCCGTTTCTACTTGCGGCAAGATGCCGTGTGCCCTGGTCCGTCACCCGATCCGAATGAACGCTACGTCGCCTTCAATTGAACGCCCTGCACTGCTCACGCTCGTAAATCGTGCGGGCTCGCTTGCAGACTCGATCGGGCTTCGACCCTTCGAACTTCGTTCCAGCCGCGTTCTTGCCAGGGCGCGGCAGGTCAGTCGATTCGATTTTCGTGACGACATGTTCGAAGACGGGCTGGAGCGCCTGATTCACTCGGTGAAGAACGAGGCCAGACTCACCACGTTCGGCAAATTCGCACTCAGGAACGCGGTGCAACGCAGTGCCAACTCGCGTTTCCAGGTGGAAAAGGCGATAGCCGAAAATCCCGCGATCCTGAATGAGCGCATCAACGATCCGGTGTTTATCATCGGCATGCCGAGATCCGGTACCACCATCCTTCAGGCGCTGCTCTACCGCGACGCGGCGCACCGTTCCCCGCTGTGCTGGGAATGTCTGCTGCCCTGCCCCGCCCCGACGCCGGAAACCTACCGGGACAACCCGCGCATCGACACCATTCGGAAGGAGTTCGACATCATGTTCAAGCTCGTTCCGGACCTGCGCATGAAACATTACATGGCGGCCGACGCGCCGCAGGAGTGCGTCGGCATCACGGCGCTCAATTTCTGCAGTTACCAGTATCTCGCCCAGGCCACCCTGCCGAGCTACGACCACTGGCTTTCGAACGAAGCCGATCAGTTGCAGAACCTTCGCTGGCACAAGCGATTCCTGCAGTTCCTGCAATCCGGCGGCATCCGCCCGGTGCGCTGGCTGCTGAAATCGCCGCTGCACCTGTTGCGCCTGAAGGAGTTGTTCGAGGTCTACCCGGACGCGCGTATCGTCATGCCCCACCGCGAGCCGTCGCGATTCCTCGCGTCCGTAACGAGCCTGATTACGTCCACGCGCTCGCTCTACACGGACCACCACGACCCCGCACAGACAGGACAGACACTCGTGAAGACTTGGGGCGCTTATCTGGATGGCTTCCTGAGCGACCGCGAGGAGATCGGCACCGAAAACAGTTTCGTCGATTTCCATTTCGACGACTTCGTCGGCAACCAGATGGGCATCGTGGACGCCATATACGACCGATTCGGCTGGCCACTCGACCCGCAAAGCCGGGCGCGTATGGAGCAATTCCTCCAAGAGGAACGAAAGGACAAGCACGGCGTGCACTCGTACTCTCTCGAACAGTTCGGTATTGCCCGGGCCGATATCGACCGCAACTTCGCAGCCTACACACGGTTCCTGAAAGCGCTGAAAGAACCGTGAGCGGACCCGCGCACAGGGGCGGCGAGCGGACGTGACAGCACCCGGCTAACCCGCCCACAACTTCCGAGTCGTTGACGACGTACAAGAGGCAACCATGAAGATTCTCGGCATTTCGCTGGCTGCCCTGCTCGCTGCGGCAGCGGGCATCTACATCGCCTTCTTCTACAACCCCGCGACGCCCGAACAGGCCGCGATGAACGCGGAGTGGATCGGCTTCGGTGTGGAGATCGCGGCGCTGCACGAGGTCGTTCAGGGCGCGCCTTTCAATCAGGACGAACAGACCGCGGCGGAAGGCTACCGGCACGTGGCGCGCTTTCTGGCGACGTTTCTGGCCTACCACACCGACCTCAGCGACCCGGATTATCCGCAGTTCCTGCGCTTCCCGAACGCCGTGGCGCGTCTGGGCTGGGACAACCCCGACAACCCCTATCTGGCGTTCCCCGTTCGCGGCGATCACGTATACCGGCTGCGGGGCAACGTGAACTCCTTCGATCTCGTCACGATCAATGTGTACAGCGGCTTATTGGGCCACACGCCGATAACCGACATCCGCAACGTTTCCGGCATCGCCTCCGAAGACATGATCGTCGACGAAAACGGCGATTTCGTCCTGACCCTCAGCGCCGAACCCGCCGACGGCAACTGGCTTGCGCTCGAACCGGACGCCTACTTCGTGATCGTTCGACGCCTCGTTTCGGACTGGGAGCAGACCGACGAGGGGCTTTGGGAAGTGCTGAATCTCACGACGCTCGGCCAGGGCGCTCCGCGTGCCGAGTCCGCAACCATCGCACGGCAACTCGACGATGCCGCCGCGCAGGTCCGCAGCCTGCGCGAACTGCTGACGGTTGCCCACCGGATCACGTTCCAGCTCGCGATCCGGCCCAACCAGATTTCCGAACCTGCCGAAACGGACCCCAACATCCCGATGGCGGATCCGTTCCAGGCGGCCTCGCGGGGCTGGTTCAGCCTGGCCGAAGACGAAGCCCTGTTGATCGAAGCGCCCGTCGCCGAATGTCCGTATACCAACATCCAGCTCGCCAATGTGTGGATGGAGTCCCTGGATTATGCGAGTCGCCAGACGAGCCTGAATCACGCAACAGCGCACGTCGATGCGGATGACCGTGTGCGCTACGTGATCAGCCTGCGAGACCCCGGGGTACAGAACTGGCTCGACACGGCGGGCCATACCGAAGGCTCGCTCGTTGCGCGCTGGACGTATTGCGACGACTATCCGACCGGGATTTCGGCCGAATTGATCGACCTGGCCGATCTGGACGACCACCTGCCCGCCGACACACCGCGGGTAAGCTCGGAGGCCCGCGCGCGGACCATCGCGGCACGGCAGGCTGCGGTAAGCAGGCGCTTCGCAGGCGGGTCCTGACCCACCGGGGACCGCCGGCATCGGACCGGCTCCTGGCCCGAGATGAACAGGGTCCAAGTACCCCGTTGAACTGCACCGTGCCGGCGCCCGAGGCCCGCATCAGGACAGGCGTCCCGTAACAGAACGTTATACAAAATATTGCACTAATGCCTATCTCATAATCGGTCGTATACCGACGACACGTGCGCGCGGGAGGAACGACCAAATGAGAACGCAGACGTTCACCAATCCACTTCTTAGAAACATTACGGCCGGACTCGCGGTCGTCGCCTCGTTTGCTCTGGCCCAGAACGCTACGGCGCAGGAAGACGAAGTAGCCGAAGCCGGCGAACTTGAAGAAGTCATCGTCAGAGCTCCTGCGACCGGTACGGCGATTCGCGGCGTCGCACCGGTGGGTTCGGCGACTTTGAGCATGAGCCAGGAGGACATGCTGAACACGACGTCCATGGATACCACCTCCTTCATCCGCGAACTGCCGCAGGGCTCCGGGCTCATGCAGCAGGAGGAGCTGCCGACCGGCCAGGGAGGCGGCAACGTCGGTTACGCCCAGGGCGTGAATCTCCGGGGCCTGGGCGACAACGCGACGCTGATCCTGTTCGACGGACATCGCCTGGTCGGACAGGGCATCACCGCGCAGTTTGCCGATCCGAACCAGCTCCCCATTTCGGCGATCGAGCGGGTCGAGGTCGTCATGGATGCGGCGTCGGCCGTGTATGGCTCCGATGCCATCGCCGGCGTCGTCAACTTCGTCCTGCGCGACGATTTCGAGGGCCTCGAGCTCAACGCACGAACGACAAACAGCCTGTATGACGCGAACGCCATCGATCTGCTCGGCGGTTTCAGTTGGGATTCGGGTAACGCATGGCTTGGCGTCCTGTACGAAGACCGCGGTACGTTCCTGCGCGGCGAACGGGACTACCTGATGGAAGATCTCCGGGGCTACGGCGGCAACGACAATCGCCAGCAGGCTAACGGCGAGTGGCGTCCCGGAGCGTTGCCGCATATTGTCGCGAACGGGACCATCTACGGCGTGCCGGCAACCGGTGGCCGCCTCCCTACCGCTGACGAAGTCCTGGCCAACGACGGCAATTACACGATCTCCGATCTCGGCAACGAACGGGCTTACTGGCCGGAGCGCGAGCGCCTGGCGGTTTCGTTTCGGGCTCGGCAGGAGTTCGCGGGCGGCCGCGGCAACGTGACGTTGACCGGGGTCTATAGCGAGCGCGACAGCGCGATCGTGGAATTCTCGAATTATGAGCAGATGCGAGTTACCAGCCGTAGCCCCTATTGGATCGACGGTCTGACCAACGCATCCAGCTACAACATGGCCTACAGCTTTTTCCTCAACAACGAGGGCGCCAACGCGGTGGATACCGCCACGCGACCGGTCGAGCAGGCTCTGAATACCTATCTGGATGTCGTCTACGACCTGACCGACAACTGGCAACTCTCCGCCAATTACACTTACGGCGACAACGAAACCTGCGGACGCTGCGGAAAGCGCCAGAGCCTCAGCATGCCGGGCGCGGGATTGACCACGTACGCGGACCTGTTCAACCCGTTCGAACAGGGGATTCAATCCGATTTTTACGACCTCGTGTACTACGGCACGATCGACCAGGCGGCCTGGTTCCAGATGGACCGCGCGTCGCTCAAGTTCGAGGGCGGCATCTTCGATATGGCGGGCGGCCAGGCGCGACTTGCCTTCGGAGCGGAATACGAAGCCACGGAGCACAGGTTCCTGAATCACGGAACCAACCCGCGCAGCGCGAGCAACCCGCCGGCGTACTGGGTTGTACGCGACACCAGTTCCGACCGCGACGTGACTGCGGCCTTCGTCGAAGCCTACCTGCCTGTTGCCGATACCGTCACGGTCAACCTGGCAGTACGTCACGACGACTACAGCGACTTCGGGACCACGACCAACCCGCGGCTTGGCATCAGCTTCGAACCGACCGATAGCTGGACATTCCGCGCGACCGTGGCGGAAGCGTTCCGGGCGCCGACCCTCGTCGAGCGCGACCCGGGCGTGCTGCAGCAGTTCAGACGTTCGAACTACGCCAACGACGGCTCCCACGACATACCGATTACCGATCCGAGACGCGGGACGACGCGGGTGATGTTCAAGATTGGAAACACCCTCGGTCTGCAGCCGGAAACGGCGGAAATGTGGACGGCCGGCTTCGACTACGCGCCCGACGGGGCGGAAGGGTTCCGAGTGTCGGCGACCTACTACGATGTCGACTACAGGAATCGCATCGAGAGACTTCCGAACGAAACGGCGGCGCTGTCAAATTCGACCAATCGAGCGCTCTACGCGCCCTTCGTTACCGCCGCGCCGCAACCTGACACCTGCGTGCCCGGCGACTTCTCCACCTACAACCCGGTGTACCAGAACTTTGTCGACAATGAGGCCGATCTTCGGGGCTCGCCCGCCAGCGACTGCGCGCTCGAAGCCATCATTCTGAGCGGCCTGCGTAACACGAGCGCAGTCGTTCAGAGCGGTCTTGACCTACAGGTGAGCTACGACTGGTCCACGCCGTCCGGCGAGTGGGGCGTGCGACTGAACGGCGCCAAGGTGCTCGATCTGCAACGCGCCTTCATTCCGGGCGCGGCCTTGGTCGAGCAACTCGACAGAATCGGCTTTCAGAACAGCACGCGCATGAGCGCCCGTCTGATCTGGAGGAACAGTCGATGGTTCGCCAGCGTCGATGCCACGATGGTCGGCAGCTACATCAACGATCAGCCCATCACCGTCAACGGCGTCTCTCTGGGCGACACCGGCGTGCCGTCCTGGACCACGCTCGGCCTGAACGTCGCCTACGAGGTTCCGCTCGGCGAAGGCAGCGGCGTGATGAACGGAATGCGGCTCGGGCTGTCGGTGGACAACCTCACCGACCGCGACCCGCCCATCGTCCTGACCGACAACCGCGCGGTCGACTACAACAACCACAACGTCTTCGGTCGCATCTGGTCGCTGACGCTGCAGAAGAGATTCGGTGGCGGCTAGTACGTCTTCATTCTGATATTGACGGATACAAGCTGTGCAGTTTGATGCGAGCATCCTCGGTGGTGAACCGCCACTGGGCCGGGGCCCCGCTGGCGTTTCGGCGTGTCGCCCAGGCGGTGGCCTCCCGGTCGACGGT
>JAJDVG010000031.1 GCA_022826245.1 Gammaproteobacteria bacterium | reverse complement strand
ATGTCATGCAACCGCTCCCGCTCCTGCAACGTCAGACGCACCACATACAGTTTCTTCATGGCATACCTCTCAACAAGTTGCTCCAACTCATTGAGAACATACATTAACATACTGCATTATCTGATTGACGGAGTACTAGCGGCAAATAGGTGGACAGGGCGATCACACCGGCGAGCGGTTCGCTTTCGCGCGTTGCCGTGTAGAGCGCGATCGCGCCGCCCTGTGAGAATCCGGCGAGCACGATGCGGTCGCGGCTCAGGCCCCGCTCGACTTCCCGCGCGATGAGTTCGCGCACGGCCGCCGCGCTCGCCCGGATTCCGTCCTCGTCCTCGGGGCCGCCGGGACCCAGCGTCAGGATGTCGTACCAGGCCCGCATGGGCATGCCGCCATTGATCGTGACCGGCCGCACGGGCGCATGTGGAAACACGAAACGGGCGCCGAACGGCAGCTCGAACTCGCGCGCGACGGGCTCGAAGTCGTGGCCATCCGCACCGAGCCCGTGCAGCCAGATCACGCCGAGTTCGATGTCCGCGCTCGTCTGGAGTTCTATGGTTTCGAGTCCTGCCATTTCCATGTCCTGGGTCGCCGACGCGTCGGCCCGGCCCGGAAGGGCTTGCACATTTGCGCATAATGAATAATATATGCGCAAATTCATGCAACGCACCCACGATGCCCGCAACCAACGTCCAACAGCAGCTCGACCGCCGGCAGGCGATTGTCCGGCTGCTCGACGAGCACGAGATCGGCCGACAACTGGAACTCGTCGCGCTGCTCCGTGCCGAAGGCTATCCGGCCACGCAGTCTAGCGTGAGCCGCGATTTACGCAATCTCGGCGCGGCGAAGTTCGGCAATCGCTACCGCCTGCCCGAACGCGCCGGCGGCGACGCCGCCGAACCGCTTTCGGTGATCGGCCAGTTCGTGCGGGACATCCGCACGGCCGGGCCCAACCTGCTCGTGATCACGACGGCCATCGGTGCGGCGCAGCGCGTGGCCCTCACGCTCGACCGGGTCGGCTGGCCGGAAATCGTCGGCACCCTGTCGGGCGACGACACGATCTTCATCGCGACGGCGGGCGTGTCTCGGCAGCGCCGGGTCAGGAGCAGGCTGCGCCAGCATTTGAGCGAGGCATCACGGTGACTACGAGCAATAGCGGCAACCCGGTCGTGCTCGCGTTTTCGGGCGGGCTCGACACATCGTTCTGCATCCCGTGGCTCCGGGAGACCTACGGGCGCCCGGTCGTCACGGTGACCGTCAACACGGGCGGCCTCGACGGCCACGCCGCAACCGGGCTCAGGGAACGGGCGCTCGCGCTCGGCGCTGCCGACCACGTGCTCGTCGAGGCGCGCCAGGAGTTCTTCGACTCCGTGCTCAAGTACCTGATCATGGGCAACGTGCGCCGCGGGCAGCTCTATCCGCTTTGCGTCGGCGCCGAGCGCGGCGTGCAGGCGGCGCACCTGGCGCGGGTTGCGCTCGGGCTCGGCGCGCCGAGCGTCGCGCACGGCTGCACGGCCGCCGGCAACGACCAGGTGCGCTTCGAGATCATCCTGAAGGCTCTCGCGCCGGAACTCGAGGTGCTCGCGCCCGTCCGCGACCACGCCTGGGCGCGCGCGGATCAACTTGAGTTTCTTCAGCAGCGGGACATGCCGACGCCGCAGGGCGGTTCCGCGTACTCGATCAACCGCGGGCTCTGGGGCGTGACGATCGGCGGGACGGAAACGCTCGATTCGGTCGACTGCATCCCCGAGTCGGCCTGGGTCCTGAGCGCCGGCGCGTTCGCCGAGCCTCGGCAACCGCGTGAAGTCGAGCTCGGCTTCGCGAACGGTGTGCCGACGGCGATCGACGGCGAACAGCTCGACCCCGTGCCGCTGATCGAGCGGCTGGAATCGATCGGCAGCGACCATGCAATCGGACGCGGTATCCATCTCGGCGACACGATCATCGGCACGAAGGGCCGCGTGGCCTTCGAAGCTCCGGCCGCCGAAATCCTGATCGCGGCGCACCGGGAGCTCGAGAAGCTCACGTTGAGCGCGATGCAGGCCAGGGTCAAGGAACAGCTCGGCCAGACCTACGGCGACCTCATCCATGAAGGCCGCCAGCTCGATCCGGTCTGCGCCGACATCGAGGCTCTGCTCGAGTCGTCGCAGTCGCGCGTCAGCGGTACCGTCCGATGCCAGTTGCGGCCCGGAAGCGTTTTTGTGCTCGGTACGGCCTCGCCGCACTCGCTCATGGCTGCAAGCCGCGGCAAGTACGGGGAATCCGCCGGCGAATGGACGAGCGCCGACGCGCTCGGCTTCTCGAGGATCGTCTCGCTGCCGGGCATGCTGCATACCCGTGCCGGAGGAGACTGAGATGCGCTCCGTGCTCGTCGACAAGATCGCTTCGGTGGCCACGGGCGCCGAGTTGCCGCAGGAGATTCGCGTAAGCCCCGAGATTCCCTGCGACGAAGGCGTGCTCGTGGCCGCCGAGGTCCTGAACCAGAAGTCGCGCTACAACACGCTCGAGCTCACGAGCGGCAGGATGGCGCGGCTCAAGCGCGGCGACGTCATCGTCGGCGCCCTGGGCCATCGCAAGGCGCTCTTCGGCTACTCCGGTCACCTGCCCGAACGGCTCGCGCCCGGCGATGTCGTGCAGTTGCTGAATCTGGGCGGCGTGCTCGGGATCTGCGATTCGATCAATCCCACGCACGGCAAGCCGTTCGACTGCCGCGTGCTCGGCGTGGTGCTCGAGTTTCCGTTTCTCGGCCAGCGGGTCGGCGTGCCCGCGCGCGTCGCGAGCGAGGGGGTCGCTGCGCCGGGCGCGCTCGCGAGCCTGAAGGCGCCGGTCGTCGCGCTCGCCGGGACCTGCATGGATTCGGGCAAGACGGTTGCAGCGTGCGCGCTGATCAGCCGCTTTCGCCAGAACGGTCTGACCGTTGACGCTTTCAAGGCGACGGGCGTGGCGCTGCGCCGCGACATCCTCGCGATGGCGGATGCCGGCGCGCGCAATACGGGCATATTCAGCGACTACGGCGTCGTCGCGACGACGCCGGACAACGCCCCGGCGTTGACGCGCAGCCTGCTCGCCGAACTCGGCCGCGGGAAACCCGACGCGATCGTCTTCGAGCTCGGCGACGGCCTGCTCGGCGCCTACGGCGTCCAGGCCATCCTGCAGGATCCCGAGATCAGCGAAGTGCTTGCGGCGGTCGTGCTGTGCGCGAACGATCCGGTCGCTGCCTGGGGCGGCGCAGCGTTGTTGCGCGAGGAGTTCGGGATTTCTCCCACCGTCGTCACGGGTCCGGCGACGGACAACCAGGTGGGCATCGAGATCATCGAGGGACGCTGCGGCGTCAGCGCATTCAACGCACTCACGGCGGGCAGCGAGCTCGGCGATTTCGTGCAGGGCGCGATCGGCCTCGGACAGGACGCCGCGGAGGCAGCGCCATGAATCGCTCCTGGCCCGTCATCGTCCTCGGCGGCACCGGTTACGTCGGCGGGGAAATGCTGCGTCTCGTGGCTGCGCACCCACAGCTCCGGCTCGGCGCGGCCGTGTCGACGAGCCGTGCGGGCGGCTTGCTCGCCGAGAGCTTCGCCCACCTGAGTCCGAGCTATCCCGAGGCGCGGTTCGTCTCGTTCGATGCCGCGATCGACGGGCTCGGCGAGGCGCCGCACTGGGTCGTGCTCTCCGCGGCGCCGCACGGGGCATCGGCCGGCATGGTCGCGCGGTTGCTCGATGCCGCCGACGCGGCCGGTGTCGAGCTCACCGTGGTCGATGCCTCGGCCGATTTTCGCTTCCGCGATGCGGAGGCGTTCGCCGCCGTCTACAAGCAGGCGCACGCGGCGCCCGGGCGCTTGCCGGAGTTTCACTGTGCCGTGCCCGAGCACTCCGAACGCATCGACGTGCCGCATGCGGCCCATCCGGGCTGCTTCGCCACGACCATGCTGCTCGCGATCGTGCCGCTCGTGGAGGCCGGCGCCTGTTCCGGTTCGTTCTACGTCAGCGCCGTTACCGGCAGCACGGGCGCCGGCAGAACGCCCCGCGACACGACGCATCACCCGGTCCGGCAGAGCAACCTGTTCGCCTACCAGCCGCTCGTGCACCGCCACGCACCCGAAGTCACGGCCCTGTCGCGCGCCGCGACGGGCCAGGACATCGATCTGCACTTCGTCCCGCACTCGGGGCCGATGGCGCGCGGTATCCACGCGACGATATTTTCCGGACTCGGCAAGCGGAGCGACGCCGCGGACATCGAGGCGCTGCTCGCGGACTACTATGCGGGCTCGGAGTTCGTCCGCGTCGTGCCGCCCGCGCCGCGCGTCAAGGACATCGTCGGCAGCAACTACGCACGCCTGAGCGTGTCCGTCGACGCCGACACGATCGTCGTGTGTTCCGTGCTCGACAATCTCGTCAAGGGCGCCGCGGGCGGCAGCATCCAGTGGGTCAACCGTCTGCTCGGATTGCCCGAAACGCTCGGGCTGACGGCGCCCGCGGCAGGCTGGGTCTGATGGACGCGGCGGTTCCCGGCGCTCATCTGAGCGAGGTGTACCCGATCGTGCCGTTCGAGCCGGTCCGGGGCGAGGGCGTGTGGCTTGAGGACGCCGCCGGCCGCCGCGTGCTCGATCTCTACGCGGGACACGCCGTTGCGGCGCTCGGCTATGCGCACCCGCGCCTGGTCGAAGCCGTCGCGAGCCAGGCGCGCGAGCTGTTTTTCCAGAGCAACGCCGCTGCACTGCGGGTACGCGACGAGGCCGCGCAGATGCTCGCGGATTTCGCGCCGGCGCCTCTCGAGCGTGTGTTTTTCGTCAACAGCGGCGCGGAAGCCACCGAGAACGCACTCAGGATCGCGCTCAGACTCACCGGACGCAGCACCGTCGTCGCCGTCGAGCACGCGTTTCACGGCCGCACGGCCGCGGCCGGCGCCGTCACCTGGCCGCCGCGGAAGTCCTGGTACGGTTTCCCGCGAACGCCCATGGACGTCACTTTCGTGGCCCGCAACGACATCGACGCGCTGCGCGCAGCCATCGACGATCGAACGGCGGCGGTCATCCTCGAGCCCGTGCAGGGTCTCGCGGGCGCCTGGCCGCTGTCGGCGGAGTTCTGTCGCGCCGCGAGAGAGGCCTGCGACGCTACGGACGCCCTGCTGATCCTCGACGAGGTGCAGACCGGGATCGGCCGCCTCGGCGCGCCGTTCGGCGCCGACCTGCTCGGGGTCGGACCGGACCTGCTCACGGTGGCCAAGGGGCTGGCGGGCGGTTTGCCGGCCGGCGCCGTGCTCATGCGCCGTGACATCGCGAGCGAACTCGGTCCCGGCGCGCTCGGCACGACCTTCGGCGGCGGTCCCGTCACCTCGGCGGCCATTACGGCCGTCATCGATACGATCCGGCGCGACGGACTTCTCGAGCGGGTTCGGGCAGTTGCCGCGCAGATCCACGCGAGCTGCCGGGTGGGTCCCGTGCGGTCGGTCCACGGCGCGGGATTCCTGCTCGGACTCGTGACCGGACCCCGGGCGGCCGCGGTCCGCGACGCGCTGCTCGAGCGCAACATATTGACCGGCACGAGCACGGATCCGCACGTGCTGAGGCTCCTGCCTCCGCTCATTCTCGACGACGAACACGCGGCACGGCTGGCGGCCGCGCTTGGAGACCTGGACCATGCAACGTTTTAACGATCTTGCCGACTTCTCGCTGGACGAACTCGACGCGCTGCTCGAGCTTGCCGGCCGTCTCGACCGCAACCCCGAGCCGCGTGCGCTCGAGGGCAAGGTCCTGTCGCTGCTGTTCCTGAGCCCGTCGCTCAGAACGCTCGCGTCGTTTCAGGCGGCCATGGTCAGGCTCGGCGGCGGATCGTTCGTGATTTCGCCGGACATGTCGATACACGGCCTGGAATCGCGCGACGGCATCGTCATGGACGGCGCCGCGGCGGAACATATCCGCGAGGCGGTGCCGGTCATCGCCTCGTACGGCGACGCGGTGGGCGTGCGGGCGTTCGCCGAGCGCAACAACCTCGAGGACGACCTTGCCGACAAGCGCTTCGGGGAACTCGCGGCCCTGACCGACGCACCGCTGATCAACATGGAGTCGGCCATCAATCACCCCTGCCAGAGCCTCGCCGACTGGAAGACGATGGACGATCTCTCGATACCGAAGCAATCGGGCCGCTTCGTGCTGTCGTGGGCCTGGCACCCGCTCGCACTGCCGCTCGCCGTGCCCGCCGCGACCGTACATATGGCCGCCCTGCGCGGCATGGATGTCACCGTGCTGCGCCCGGAGGGTTTCGAGCTGCCCGCGGCCGTCATGGACAAGGCGCGCTCGGCCGCCGAGCTTTCGGGCGGCTCGGTCAGCGAAACGGCCGACCGGCGCGAGGCGATGGAGGGCGCCCACGTCATCTATGCGAAATCCTGGTCTTCGACCCGGCACTACGGCGACCGCGTCGCCGATCAGGCCTTGCGCGAGGAACTCATCGACTGGTGCGTGGACGAGCCCTGGTTCGAACCTGCGCAGCCGGATTGCCGGTTCATGCACTGCCTGCCCGTGCGCCGCGGCGTCGTCGTCGCCGACCGCATCCTCGACGGGCCGCGCAGCGTGGTCATCCAGGAAGCCCGCAATCGCATGGTCGCGCAGATGGCCGTGCTGTACCGCATGTTGAAGGGTTGAGCCGTCATGACGAAACTCACCGGTAGCGAACGCGCGATCGCCGTCAGGGCGCTCAGGCACGCGATTCCGTATCTGCGCATGTTCAAGGACAAGGTGTTCGTCGTGAAGGCCGGCGGCAACGCGTTCGAATCCCCCGATTCCACGCGTTCGCTCGTCGAGCAGCTCGGCGTGCTGCATCAGCTTGGCATCCGTGTCGTACTCGTGCATGGAGGCGGCCCGCAGCAGAGCGAGCTGTCGCAGCAGCTCGGCCTGGAACCGCATTTCGTCGATGGCCGGCGCGTCACCGACGGCGATGCGCTCAGAGTCGCCTCGATGGTGCTGAGCGGCGAGATCAACGCGCGCATTCTCGCGGCCTGCCGCGACCTCGATGTGCCCGCTGTCGGTATCAGCGGAGTCGACGCCGGGCTCGTCAGGGCGAGCAGACGACCGCCCGTCGAGCGCGCCGGCGCAGACCCGGCGACGGTCGACTATGGTTTCGTCGGCGACATTCGGCGGATCGAGCCCATGGTCATCGTCAGGCAGCTTGCGAGCGGCTTCGTCCCGGTCGTGAGCCCCCTGTCGGCAGACGACGACGGCGTGCTGCTGAACATCAACGCCGACACGGTCGCGGCGGAGATCGCGTGCGCGCTCGGCGCAGAGAAGCTCATCCTCGTGACCGGCGCGCCGGGCATCCTCGAGAATGTCGCCGATCCGCGCTCGTTGATCTCCTACATCGATCGCGAGGGGCTTGAGAGGATGCGCGACGCGGGGCAGCTCAGCGACGGCATGCTGCCCAAGGTTGCCTCGATGGAGCTCGCGCTTGCGGGCGGCGTCCCGCGGGTTCACGTGATCTCCTACGCGTCGCCCGACAGCCTGTTGCTCGAGATCTTCACCAACGAAGGCACGGGCACGCTGGTCGTCGACGACATCGGCCAGTTGCGGCCGGCGGAACAGAAGGCTTGAGGCGCGGCGATGACGCGTTTGTGGGACAAGGGCCAGCCGCTCGATGAGCGGATTCTTCGCTTCACGGCCGGCGAGGATCACCACCTCGACGAGCGCCTCGTCGAATACGACGTGCGCGCGTCGATCGCCCATGCCCGGATGCTCGAATCGAGCGGCCTGCTCGATGCCGGCGACTGCGCCGCGATCTGCGACGGCCTCGAGAAGCTTGGCGCGGAACACGCGGCGGGGCGGTGGACCATAGAACTCGCCGACGAGGACGTCCACGGCGCGCTCGAGCGGCGGCTCATCGCGGCCATCGGCGAGGCCGGCGGCCGCGTCCATCTCGGGCGCTCGCGCAACGACCAGGTGCTCGCGGCGCTCAGGCTGTACATGAAGGACGCAGCCGAACATGTCGCGGCGCTGACCGACGACGCGATCGGCGCGCTCGAGCGGGTCGCTGGCGATCAGGGCGGGATCGCCCTGCCGGGCTACACGCACATGCAGCCGGCGATGCCGAGTTCGGTGGACCAATGGGCGCGCGGTTTCGCCGCGGAGCTCGCCGACGATCGCGACGGGCTGCTGCGCGCACGCGCGAGGGCCGACCTCAATCCGCTCGGCTCGGCCGCGGGCTACGGGGCGGCAGGTCTCCCGCTCGACCGGCAAGCGACCGCAGCCGAACTGGGCTTCGCCGCTATCCAGGAACCCGTCACGGCCGTTCAGTTGAGTCGCGGCAAGGCCGAAGCGGCGCTGATCTTCGAGCTTGCCTTGCTCCTGGGCGATCTCGGCCGGCTGGCCTCGGATCTGCTGCTGTTCTACACGGACGAATTCGCTTACGTCTCGCTGCCCGTGGAGATGACGACCGGGTCGTCGATCATGCCGCAGAAACGCAATCCCGACGTGTTCGAACTCGTGCGCGGCGCACAGGCGACGGTCAGCGCGGCGCTGCTCGAAGCGCTCGCGATTCCGGCCAAGCTCGGCTCGGGCTACCATCGGGACATGCAGAGATTGAAGGCGCCGCTGTTCCGCAGCATCGACCTGGCCTGCGACTGCACGGCGATCATGGGCCACGCGCTCGGCGGCATCGTGTTCCGGCCGGAGAACATCGACATGAGCGACGCGCTTTACGCTACCGAACGCGCCAATGCGCTCGTCGTCGAGCAGGGCATGCCGTTCAGGGAGGCCTACCGCAAGGTTGCGGCTGAACTCGCGGCCGGGAAGAAGTGAGCTTGTCGCGCGAGAGTTCGCTGTCGCCGCGCGCCGCCGCGCGCCTTCCCGTCATCGTGTGCTTCGGCATCGCGGCATGTTGTGCCGCGTGCGGCCAGACCGGGCCGCTGACACTGGAACGGCCGCAAGACGCTTTGCCGGACGCGGGCTCCGCCGCGGTTGAGCCCGGCGAGCCGGACGACGGCGAAGATGCCCGCAGCTCGGACGACGCCGGGGAGCGCTGAGCGGATGAGCGCAAGACCACTCGTTCTCGTCGACGGGACCGCGTATCTGTACCGGGCCTATCACGCGCTCCCGGCGTTGACGACCGCAGCCGGCGAGCCGACCGGCGCCGTCCACGGCGTGGTGAACATGCTGCGCACTCTCCAGGACGAATATGCCCCCGAGCGGATGGCCGTCGTGTTCGACGCACCCGGCAAGACATTCAGGGACGAACTCTACGCCCGCTACAAGGCGACCCGCCCGCCGATGCCCGACGACATGCGCGCGCAGATCGAGCCCCTGCTCGAAGCCGTCGACGCGATGGGCATTGCGGTCCTGCGTGTCGCGGGCGTCGAGGCCGACGATGTCATCGGTACGCTGGCCACGCACTGTAGCCGGACCGGACAGCGGGCCGTGATCTCCACGAGCGACAAGGACATGACGCAACTCGTCGACGACCAGGTCGAGATCGTCAATACGATGAGCGGCCAGAAACTCGACGCGGCCGGGGTCGAGCGCAAGTTCGGTGTTGCGCCCGAGCGCATCGTCGACTTTCTGACGCTCGTCGGCGATACCTCCGACAACATTCCGGGCGTTCCGGGCGTCGGCCCGAAGACGGCCGCCAAGTGGCTTGCCCAATACGGCGATCTCGACAATCTCCGTGCGCACGCCGACGAGATCGGCGGCAAGGTCGGTGAGCGGTTCCGCGAATCCCTCGACAAGCTGCCGCTCTACAGGGAACTCGTCACGATCAAGTGCGATGTCGAGTTGCCGACGGCGCCCGAAGATCTTCGCGTGCGCCCCGTCGACGCCTCGCGCCTGGCGCCGCTCTTCAAGCGGCTCGAGATGCACACGACGCTCAGGCGGCTTTGCGGCGACAGCATCGATGACATCGGGACCGACGAGAAACAATCCGAGCCCGAGGAGCGCCGCTATGAGATCGTTCTTGACGACGAGCATCTGAATCACTGGCTCGCAAAGGTCGAATCCGCCGAACTCGTCGCCGTGGACACCGAGACGACGAGCCTCAGGTACATGGAAGCGGAACTCGTCGGTATCGCGCTCTCGGTCGAGCCAGGGGAGGCTGCCTACATCCCGGTGGCGCACCGTTACCCGGGCGCCCCCGAGCAGCTCGACCGCGACGCCGTGCTCGCGAAGCTCAAGCCGTGGCTAGAATCCGCCGGGCGCGCAAAGGTCGGCCACCATCTCAAGTACGACGCGCACATCTTCATGAACCACGGCGTCGAGTTCGCCGGCATCGTGCACGATTCGATGCTCGAGTCGTACGTGCTGAATTCGACGGCGACGCGCCATGACATGGACTCCGTCGCGACGAAGTATCTCGGCATCGGCACGACCAAATACGAGGAAATCGCCGGCAAGGGCGCGAAACAGCTCCGTTTCGACGAGATCGATCTCGACACCGCCGGACCCTACGCGGCCGAAGACGCCGATGTCACGCTGCGGCTCCACCGGGCCCTGTGGGCGCAGCTCAACGAAACACCGGAACTCGCGAAGCTCTACTCGGAACTCGAACGGCCGCTGCTCTCGGTACTGCAGAAGATGGAGTACACGGGCGTGATGATCGACGCGCAGATGCTTGCGGCCCAGAGCCGCGAACTTGCCGACGCCATGTTCGCCGTCGAGCAGTCCGCCCACGAAGCGGCTCGCGGGCCGTTCAATCTCGGATCGCCGAAGCAGCTTCAGGAGGTGCTCTACGGCCGGCTCAACATTCCGGTTACCGACAAGACCCCGAAGGGGCAGCCGTCGACGGCCGAACGAACGCTGCTGGCTCTCGCCCGGGAGCATGAGTTGCCGAAGCTCGTGCTCGAGTACCGCGCGTTGCAGAAGCTCAAGTCGACCTATACCGACAAGCTGCCCCGCGAGATCAACCCGCGAACCGGCCGGATCCATACTTCGTATCATCAGGCCGTGGCGGCCACGGGACGCCTGTCCTCGTCCGATCCGAACCTGCAGAACATACCGATCCGAACGCCCGAAGGCCGGCGCATCCGGCAGGCGTTCGTCGCGGCGCCGGGCTGCCGGCTCATCGCGGCCGACTATTCGCAGATCGAGCTCAGGATCATGGCGCACCTGTCGCAGGACGAGGGCCTCCTGCGAGCGTTCGGCGATGGCCAGGACATTCACCGGGCGACGGCGGCCGAGGTCTTCGCCGTCCCGCTCGATGACGTTAGCGCGACCCAGCGCCGCTCCGCGAAAGCGATCAATTTCGGGCTGATCTACGGCATGTCCGCGTTCGGCCTGGCCCGCCAGCTCGGCATCGAACGCGGCCAGGCGCAGGCCTATGTCGACCTCTATTTCGACCGCTACCCGGGCGTCAAGCGCTACATGGACACGACCAGGGCGCTCGCCCGCGAGCAGCGTTTCGTTTCGACCGTCTTCGGGCGACGCCTGTATCTTCAGGAGATCGACTCGCGCAACGTCCAGCGGCGCCAGTACGCCGAACGCAGCGCGATCAACGCACCGATGCAGGGTACCGCCGCCGACATCATCAAGCGCGCCATGCTGGATGCCGATCGCTGGCTTGCCGGCGGCGAAATCGGCGGGCGGCTGCTCATGCAGGTGCACGACGAACTCGTGCTCGAGGTCGCCGAGCCCGATGTGCCGCGTGCCAGCGAGGCGATCGGGGGCATCATGGAGGGCGCGGCGGAGCTCAGCGTACCCCTCAAGGTCGATGTCGGCGTCGGCCTGAACTGGGATGAGGCGCATTAGCGGCCACAGGCTCTGCACGGACGAAATCGCAGCGTTCCGGGAACTTTTTTCCGCGGTGGCCGCCTAATCGTTCGTGGCCCCTTAACACGGGCGACCCCGCTACCCTCCCTTAGCGGGTCTTGTCCCGGTCGCCCCAACCGGGCTTGGCGCCCCGGGTGCATCCCCTGAGACACGCACCCGGGGCCGCTTTCTTTTCAGGCCACGTCAAGCCACCGCGCAAGCCGGCTGCGCGCTTCATCGACGCCCGCGCGGCTCACGGCCGAAAACGGAACAAGCACGGTATTCTCACGCGTCTCGCCGTCGATCTGCCGCAGCTTCGAGGCGGCAGCGCCGCGGCTGAGCTTGTCGATCTTGGTCAGCAGCAGCGCGGTCGGTACATCGAGCCCGTGCGCGAGCGCGAGCATCGTGCGGTCGAGTTCCGCCAGGCCGCGCCTGATGTCGACCGTCACGATGAGTCCCGAGAGCGAGTCGCGGCCGCCGAAGTAGGCATCGATGAGCCGCCGCCACTGCTCGCGCATCGCGAGCGGTACGCGGGCGAAGCCGTAGCCCGGCAGATCGACGATCCGGCGTTGCCGAGCCAGCTCGAAGAAGTTGATCATCCGGGTCCGGCCGGGCGTCTTGCTGACCCGCGCGAGCTTGCGCACGCCCACGATCGCGTTGATCGCGCTCGACTTGCCGGAGTTCGAACGCCCGGCGACCGCGACCTCGCGGCCGATGTCGGCGGGAAAGTCGCCGGGACGCGCGGCGCTCCTGAGAAAAACGGGCTTGAACGCCTGCACTGGGTCGGACCGTGCTCACTGCTGGGCGGGAGGGCTTTAGTGTACAATCAGCTCCCCATTTTCAAGCACAAACGCCGCATTCTGCGGCGCACGCGGGATGTCAATGACCAGTGCCGATGCCAACGTTGCGATGTCAGCGTGGATCGTCTTGACGGCGATCGGCAGTCTGGTATTTGGCGGCCCGGCGCTCGCCCAGCAGGGTTCGGCGCAAGTCGGGCAGGCCAAGGCGGTTACCTGCGCCGCGTGCCACGGCGCTGACGGGAACAGCGTGACGCCCGAATGGCCGAACCTCGCCGGACAGCACGAAAGCTACTTCGTTCGCCAGATGGAAGCCTACCGCGACGGCGAGCGCGAGGATGCCGGCATGCGGGGCTTCGCGGCGACCTTGTCCGCCGAGGACATGCACGACATCGCCGCGTTTTACGCGGGGCAGAACCCGCATCTGCAAGGCGCCGACCCGGCCTTGGTGACGGTCGGCGAGAGAATCTACCGTGGCGGCATACCGGAGCGCGGCGTCGCTGCGTGTATCGCTTGCCACGGCCCGCGCGGCCGCGGCAATCCGCTGGCGGCGTATCCGCGCATCAGCGGCCAGCATTCGACCTATGTGTTCAACACGCTGCAGGACTATGCGACGGGTGAGCGCAATTCCGACGTCGACATGAACAGAATGATGGGTAACGTTGCCGAACTCTTGTTCGAGGACGAGATGCGCGCACTTGCGAGCTACGTGCAGGGATTGCGTTGACAGGCCCGGGACCCGGATGGTTCGCGGCACACCGATCGGGAGCATTGATGTGAAACTGAGAAAACTGTTGATTCTGGCGATATTGGCACCGTGGGCCACCGCGTTCGGGCAAGGCTCGACAAATTACGAGAGCGGCGTCCACTATCAGGTGCTCTCGCCGACGCAGCCGACGAGTTCCGGACCCGACCAGGTCGAGGTCGCGGAGTTCTTCATGTATAGCTGCCCGGCTTGCTACAACTTCGAACCGTTCGTCGAGCAGTGGCTCGGCATGAAGCCCGACTACGTGAATTTCATACGAATTCCGACCGTGTGGAATCCGGCGGTGCGCCTGCACGGGCAGGCGTACTACGCGGCCGAAGCGCTGGGCAGGATCGAGGAGATGCATGCGCCGTTTTTCCGGGAGATGCACGTCAACGGCAACTTCCTGCAGACGGAATCCGCCATCGCGGCGTTCTTCGAGCAGTTCGACGTCGGTGAGGATGAATTCGCGAGCGCTTTTGGCTCGTTCGCCGTGCACACGAAACTGCAGCGTGCCGATGAGCTCACGCGGCGCTACCGCGTGGCGAGCACGCCGTCCATCGTCGTCAACGGCAAGTACGTGACAAACGCCTCGATGGCCGGCGGCTACGCACAGCTCATGGAGCTTGTAGCCGAACTTGCGGCCGCCGAAAGGGCCGGAGACTAGAGGCGGTCGTTGCCGGTTTTCCGCCGCACGGGCCTCATTGCGCTGTTACTGTTGTGCTCGGCGCCGGCAGGCGCCGATACGGCATATGTGACGGACGTACTGCAACTCGGCTTGCATCGGGCGCAGGATACGAGCGATGCGCCCTTTCGCAATCTCGCCAGCGGCGCCGAGCTTGAAATCCTCGAGCAAGTGCCCCGCTTCGCGCGGGTGCGTACGGTCGACGGCGAGGAAGGGTGGGTCCGATCGGCCTACCTGGTAACGGAGCAGCCGGCGCGTCACCGGGTCGCGGAACTCGAAGCGGCAGTCGCCGAGTTGAACGCGCGGCTCGCCAGTCTGGCGGCCGCGACCGTCGACGAGCCTCTCGCGGGAGCGCCTGGCGAAGCGGCAAACGGCGCTGCTGCCCAGTCCCTGGCTACGGCCGGCGCGGTACAGGACGCGCTGGCCGAACTCAGGAGCGAGAACGATACGTACCGGGCGCAACTCGAGGCGTATCGCGGCTCCGTACCCTGGTTCTGGGTCTGGCCTGCGCTGGCGCTGGCGCTGCTTGCGGGGTTCGTCGCGGGCCTCTGGTTTCTCGACGCCTTCATTCGCAGGCGGCACGGCGGCTTCAGGATCTGGTGAGCTTATCCCGACGCCCGTAGCCCCGGGCGCTGCGCGTTTCGCCGCGCTCGAAGCTCCGCAGCCTTGACGAGCCGGTAGCCGAGCAGGACGGCCACCGCGAAACAATACGTAAGCGCCGCCGACTCCTCACCCTTCGACTGCCAGTAGAAGTGCACGGCCCCGAGCATGGCGATCGGGTAGATCAGCCGGTGCAGTTGCTTCCACTTCCTGCCGAGCCGCCGCTGCATCGCATTGGTCGATGTAATGGCGAGCGGGACCAGCGCCACGATCGCGAGCATCCCGACCGTGATGTACGGCCGCTGCGTGATGTCTACGCCGAGAGTGCTCCACGCCAGGCGCAGGTCGAGCAGCGCATAAACGAGCAGGTGCAGCACCACGTAGAAGAAACTGAAGAGGCCCAGCATGCGCCGCAGCCGGACCAGCGAGTTGAAACCCGTAAGCTGTCTGACCGGAGTCACGGCAAGCGTGATGAGCAGCATGTTGAGTCCGGTCTTGCCCATGCCGTGAAGCAGTTCCTGAACCGGGTTCACACCGAGGCTCGCCGAGCCGATACCGAAGGCCCTGATCGCAGCCCAGACGAGCGGCACGAGGCAGGCGCAGAACACCAGCGCCCTGAAACCCACAAGTTGCCGCTTGGTCATCGTTCGCCGGTTTCCAATGCTGACGCGTGCGTGCGCGTACTACCCGTTCGACCTCAGTCTCGCCGCGCCGTCCTGGCGCGGCTCGAATCGGCGGCGCGTCACTCTGCTCTATCCATTACCCGTTCCGTACCGGTGACATTCGAACGCAAGATACGTGCCCACGTCCCATGCATCCAGAGGTTTAATCGTCCGTCCCCGGCCTGCCGCAAACCCAAGGGGAGGCGTACTGCCGGTCGCTTGAAACCCTCGCGCGCAGGGATGCGCGCGCGGAGCCTCCAGGGATGGATTCACGGCGTGTTTCAAGCGACCGGCAGTGCGCCTCCCCGCACCAGAACGCGCCCGGTGGCGCGTCTCCCCCGGTCCCTCGACCCCACGCGGCACATCCGGACTAGTAATTCCGGACCAGGTCGAGGCCGGCGTACAGATGCGCCACTTCCTCGGCATAGCCGTTGAACATCAGCGTCGGTATGCGGGGCGCGAACAGTCCGCCGCCGAGCCTGCGTTCCGTCGCCTGACTCCAGCGCGGGTGGTCGACGTTCGGATTGACGTTGGAATAGAAGCCGTACTCATGCGGCGCAGCCATGTTCCAGCTCGTTCGCGGCTGCCGGTCCGTGAAGTGGATCCTGACGATAGACTTGATGCTCTTGAACCCGTATTTCCACGGCACGATGAGCCTGAGCGGGGCGCCGTTCTGGTTCGGCAGCACCTTTCCGTAAACGCCGACGGTCATGAGCGTCAACGGGTGCATGGCCTCCTCGATGGTCAAACCTTCCCGATAGGGCCAATCCAGCACCGGAGAGCGCAAGCCGGGCATCTGTTCCCGGTCGGCCAGCGTGAAGAACTGCACGTACCTGGCCTGAGAGGTCGGCTCGAAGCGCGCGAGCAGGTCGGCCAATGGAAAACCGACCCAGGGCACGACCATCGACCAGGCCTCGACGCAGCGCAGGCGGTAGATCCGCTCCTCCAGCGTGTGCGGCGCGAGGATGTCCTCGAGCGTATAGTCGCCGGTCCTGGCGGCTTCGCCCGTCACGCTGACCGACCAGGGATCCGTCACGAGCGTGTGGGCGTTTCGTACCGGATCGTCCTTGCCGGTACCGAACTCGTAGTAGTTGTTGTAGCTCGAGATCTCTTCCAGGGAATTCGGTGTGTCGGTCAACGAGCCGGGCCAGCTCGCAAGGCCGCTGAATTCCCCGCTAGCCGGCAGCACGGCGGCGCGGGACCTGCCTGCCAGGGCCGGGAACAGGCCGAGCGCGACAGCCGACTGGAGAATCTCGCGCCGTTTGAAGAACACGTCTTCGGGAGTGATCTCGGAAGGCTTGATGTCGTGCTGTTTCGTGCTCATTTCGCCGTACTGCCCGGTTCCCCGCCTGATGGGAGAACCTGTATCCTGCCGGAGTCCGCTACAATAGCTCTTGCTAGAATACACAAATGGTCCACGTGAGTGGAACTGTCAAGAAAAGCACGCCAGGGGGGCGCTCATGAAGCTGATTTCCGCAGTAGTCAAGCCGTTTCGCCTCGATGATGTTCGAAACGCATTAGCCGAGGCCGGTGTCCAGGGGATGACGGTGACCGAGGTCAAGGGGTTCGGTCGCCAGCGCGGTCACACCGAGTTGTACCGAGGCGCCGAATACGTCGTCGATTTTCTTCCCAAGGTGAAGATCGAGGTCGCGATCAGCGATGACCTCGTGGACCGCGCCATCGAGGCCATAGTCGAAGCGGCCAAGACCGGCAAGGTCGGCGACGGCAAGATATTTGTCACGAGTCTCGATCAGGTGTACCGGATCCGAACCGGCGAGACGGGCGATCAGGCCATATGAGAGTAGGGGGGACTGCCTTGAAAATAACAACCAACCTGAAGCGGGCCGGGCTCGGCGCCGCATTGCTGTGGCCGGCGGCCGCGTTCAGCCAGACGGCCGATACCGGCGACACCGCGTGGATACTGACGTCCACGGCGCTGGTCCTGTTCATGACGCTGCCGGGGCTCGCCCTGTTCTATGCGGGTCTCGTGCGCGTCAGAAACGTGCTTTCGGTCCTGATGCAGTGCTTTTCGATCGCCTGCGCGATGTCGGTCATCTGGCTCGTTTGCGGCTACAGCCTCGCGTTCAGCGACCCGATGGTCAACGGGCTGCTCGGCGGGCTGTCGAAAGCCTTCCTCGCCGGGGTCGGGTTCGACTCTGTGAGCGGCACGATTCCGGAGACCGTGTTCGTCATGTTCCAGATGACGTTCGCGATCATCACACCGGCGCTCATCGTCGGCGCGTTCGCCGAGCGCATGCGCTTTTCGGCCATGCTGTTGTTCACGAGCATCTGGCTCATCGTCGTCTACGTGCCGACCGCGCACTGGATCTGGGGCGGGGGCTGGCTTGCGGAAATGGGCTTCCGCGACTTCGCCGGCGGCGCCGTCGTTCACGTGACCGCGGGCGTCGCGGCGGTGGTTGCCGCAGTCGTGATCGGTAACCGGCAGGGGTTCCCCGTGACGCCGATGCTGCCGCACAACCTGACCATAACCGTTACCGGCGCCTGCATGCTCTGGGTCGGCTGGTTCGGCTTCAACGCCGGCAGCGCCGTTGCGGCTGACGGCGCCGCGGGCATGGCGATGCTCGTGACTCACACGAGCGCGGCCGTCGCGTCGCTGACCTGGATGGCGGCGGAGTGGATCCGGTACGGCAAACCGAGCGTTCTGG
This sequence comes from Gammaproteobacteria bacterium, assembly GCA_022826245.1. Taxonomy (GTDB): domain Bacteria; phylum Pseudomonadota; class Gammaproteobacteria; order Steroidobacterales; family Rariloculaceae; genus Rariloculus. The sequence goes on along the minus strand of JAJDVG010000031.1, from coordinate 98,701 downwards.
GCATCGTGACCGGCATGGTGGCGGGCCTTGCGACGATCACGCCCGCTTCGGGCTTCGTCGGGCCTCTCGGCGCGCTCGTGATCGGCTTCGCCGGCGGTCTCGGCTGCTTCCTCGCGACGCAGTTCATGAAGCGCAAGCTCGGCATCGACGATTCGCTCGACGTGTTCCCGGTGCATGGCGTCGGCGGAATGATCGGGCTGTTGCTGACGGCCGTATTCTCGTCCGTGGCGGCCGGCGGCGTCGGTTTCGACGAGGGCGTAACCATGGCGAGCCAGTTCGGCGTCCAGGTTATCGGCATCGTCGCGACGTTCGTGTGGTGCGCGGTCGCGAGCTACGTGATTCTCAAGCTCATCAATCTCGTCGTCCCGCTCAGGGTCTCCGCGGACGAGGAAACTGAAGGGCTCGACCTCGTCCTGCACGAGGAGCGCGGCTACATCATCTGATCCGGACGGCCGGCGGACGCCTGACCGGTTCCGCTGTCTTCGAGGGGGAGCTCGAGCACGACCTCGAGCCCCCCTTCTTTCCGGTTGCGGGCGACGATTCGCCCGTTGTGCCGCTCGATTACGCTGGCGGTAATCGCAAGCCCGATACCCTGGCCAACCCGCTGGTGGTCGCGGCTGGTATCAATCTGGTAGAACGGCTCGAAGATCCTGTCGAGATCCGCTTCCGGCACTCCGGGACCGCGATCTGCGACGCGAATCCCGATCCAACCGTCGGCGACGTGCAGAGTCACCTCGACTTCGTTGGCATCGGCCGAGCCGCCGTGATTGAGTGCGTTGCGGACGATGTTCTCGATGGCGCTGGTCAACTCGGTACGGTTGCCGCGCAACGGCGGGACGGTTACGGCCTCGTAACGGATTTCCGCGTCGGGATGCTCGAAACGGGCGTCGTCGACGATTTCGCCGACGATTTCATCGAGCGCGAGCCGCTCCGCTTTCGCGACGGGTTGGCTGCGCAGCCGCGCAAGGGCCATGACCTCGCCGACGAGCGCGTCGAGGCGTTCGGTCTCGTCCTCGATCCGCTCAAGGTCCGCGAGCGATGCTTCGCTCGCCTTGCGCTGGGCCAGAGCGAGCGCCACGCGGATGCGCGCGAGCGGCGAGCGGAACTCGTGTGAGACATCGCGCAGCAGCGTTTCCTTGGCGGTGACGAGTTCCTGGATGCGTTCGGCCATCGTGTCGAAGTCGCGAGCGAGCGTGCCGACTTCATCCTTGCGCCGGTTGAACGGGTGCCCGACCCGGGTCTCGAGCGCGCCCGCGGCCAGCGCGCGGCTCGTCTTCTGCAGACGCATGATGGGCGATGCCAGATAGCGGGCGAGCGGCAGCGCCGTCACGAGCGCCGCGAGCACCACCAGGGCGAGCACGGCGAGCTGCGTGGCCGGCCAGCTCAGCACGCCGAGCATCGTGATCTGCGTGCGCGCGAACACCAGGCGATACTCGCGGCCGTCCGCCCCGACGAGACTGGCCGTCAGTTGAATCGGCCGGATGTTGCTTGGGCCGGGGCCGTCGATGGGCCCCGGCGGAGCGCGTGAGCCGCCCCGCGGCGAGCTGCGGCGCGGGCTGTCCCGGCGCGGCGGCGAACCGCGCCCCACCGTACGAAGCATCCGGACGAAGCGGCTCGGCAGTTCGCGACCGAGCAGATCGTCGCCGTTGTCGTCGACGATCAGCAGCATGACGCCGGGCGCCGGCAGCGGATTTTCCGCAAGCCACGAGCGCAGGCCGTCCAAACCGCCCTGTTCGAGGGATACGGCCGCGTCCTCGATGATCTGCTCGCGGTTCTCGATGTCGATCTGGTCGAAAGCCTGCTCGACGAGGTTGAAGCTCACGAAAACCGCGACGACGAGCGTCAGCGTCATCGCGATGCCGAACGTCAGAAAAATCTTCCAGAACAGGTTCATCGGTTCACGACTCCGGAGGCGCGAGCACGTATCCGCTGCCGCGAATGCTGCGGATCCTGAGTTCCGTATCGGTCGTGCCGGCGATCTTCTTGCGCAGATTGCTGACATGCGTGTCGAGACTGCGGTCGTCGGGCAGCAGTTGCCGGCCGAGCGCAGCGCGCGTCAGCGTTTCGCGCGACACGACGTTGCCCGCGGCGCCCATGAGCTTGTAGAGGACGATGAACTCCGCGTTGGTCAGATTGAGCGGCGTGCCACCCAGCCAGGCTTCGCGCCGCTGGTACTGCGCGCGCAACGGGCCGACCTCGACATCCTCCGGCTCCTCCGCCGGTTCCGCCGCCGACCGCCTCAGCACCGCCTTGATGCGCGCGACGAGTTCGCGTGGGTTGAACGGCTTCGGCAGGTAGTCGTCGGCGCCCATTTCGAGGCCGACGATACGGTCGACGTCGTCGCCGCGTGCCGTCAACATCAGCACGGGCGTGCGCGAGCCCGACTCGCGCAGCCGGCTCAGCACCTCGAAGCCGGACAGGCCCGGCAGCATCACGTCGAGGATGATCAGGTCGTATTCGTTGCGCTCGGCGTCGCGAAGGCCCTGCGTACCCGTCCGCGCGGCGCTGAGCTTGATGCCCTCCACTGCCAGGTATTCAGCGAGCATTTCGGTCAGACCCGCGTCGTCGTCGATGATCAATAGCCGATTCGTGGACATTGCGCTCACCATACGGCGCCTAAGTTGCCACACCTTGCGCCGCTGCCGAAGCAAACTGGCAGCGAATGGGCCATGACTTGAGAAAAATTCAGATGAGCGGCCCAGCGCCTGGCGCCTGCGCCGACCGGCTCAATCGTCGTTGTCTACGTAGTAGCGGAAGAAGTGCGTGAAGCGCACGTCATCGACAGCCGCCGGAACGCCGTCGACGAGACGCGGCCGGAAATGCGTCTCGCGCAGCCGGCGGTGGTAATCGGATTCGACGAGGCCGCCGGGCTCTGCGCCCACGACGCGCACGTTCCACGCTCGGCCTTCGGCGGAGAGATCGAACGCGAGTTCGATGGAGCCCCAGGCCCAGGGCAGCGATCTCCGGTTGAGGTCCACCCGGGTCAGCGGCGGCATGAAATCGATCATCTGCGGATCCGCGAAGAGCTGCGCGGGATCGGCGTCGCCGTCGGCCTCGAATGCAGCGTAGGCCTGCCGGTAATAATCGGCCGCCAGCGCGAAATCCTCGTCGACCATCGCCCAGTCGCCGAGCAGGGCGAGCGACAGGCCGCGCTCGCTGCCGAGATCTTCGGAGGCGGCCTCGATCAGCTCGGTCAGCCGCAGCTTGGCATCGTCGCCGTCGCCGAGGAGCAGTTCGATGGCCGCGAGACGCCGCAGCGTTGCCGCCAGCACCGGATCGTCCGTGCCGACCTGCGTCTGCTGGATCTCGAGGATGCGCTCGTACTGGTCCCGCGCACTGATTCTCAAGCGCGAACTCTGGTAGTAGTCGGCGAGTCGATTGTGAAACGGGATCACGCGCGGATCGTCGGCGCCGAACCGCCTGACGGCGTTGTCGAGCCGGTCAAGCTGCAGCTCACGCGCCGCGAACGTATCGCCGAGTCCGAGGTAGGCGAGCGTGGTGTCGTCGATCAGCGGCGTCTGCTCGACATTGAAAAGACCCAGGTTTCTCTGGTTGATGTCCCGGGCATGCTCGAACACCGTAATCGCTTCGCTGAACCGGCGCTCATCCAGATACGCGCGGCCGAGCGCCTGATACGGTTCGACCAGCGTGATCGATTGTGTTCCGTCCGCCTCTTCGGCCAGTTCGATCGCCCGCAGATAGTTGACCTCGGCATCCGCGAACATGTCGAGTTCGGCCTGAATCCGGGCGAGTCGCATGAGGTCGGTGCGGTAGGCGGCATCGGTCTCGTCGGTGGCCGACCCGACGATGGCTTCGGCGGTCTGAAGCGCGGCGCCGAAGTCGCTGGCGGTGATGAGCATGTCTCGGGCGGCGCGCTGGTTGTCGAGGTCCGTGCGCGGTGCGGCAGGATCGGCCAGGGCCGGGAGTTCCGTCGGCGCGGCCGGCGGCTGAGGCGGCTCGCCGTCCTGTGCCGGCGCTGCCGCCGCCGCGAGCATCGCCAGGATCGGCAGCGCACGCAAGCTATTCACTTGCCGCTCCGTCGATCGCCGTCGGCGCGTAGCGGAACGTCACGCGCAGCGCCAGATTGCGGCGCCTGACGATCTCGCCGTCGCTCAGATACGGCCGGAACCGCGACTGACGAACGTGCCGGGCCACGGCATCGTCCTTGAGGTTCGGCGGTTCGGATTCGAGGATCGTCACGTTTTCCGTGCGCCCGAACTCGTTGAGGTCGAATCTGACCAGAACGAATCCCGGCACGGCGTCGGATGCGGAGCTCAGCCCCCTCTGGCTCAGCGGTTCCCTGAACACGTATTCGATGCCGCCGAACCACTGCTCGCGCGTTTCGTTGCCGCCGTCGACATCGTCGAGGACCTGCCAGGCCCGACGATACGCTGCGCCATCCGTGCCGACCCGCGAGAACGCCGCCTCCCAGTCGCCGATATCCACCAGCACCTCGGCAAGCGCAAGCGCATCGGGACTTTCCTGGGCATCGAGCAGTTCGAGTGCCGTAAGCAGCCCTGAAATCCCCTGGTTGACCGCGGCTCCCTGGTTACGGAAGCTGTTGGCGGTCTCGCGCAGGGGCTTGACCATGAACAGGCTTTCGTCGCCGTACTCGTTGCGAATGATGCGCATGGCGCGCTGGTACTGGTCGCGTTCCTCGGTGTACCTGCGTCGGTCGCGCAACCAGCCCGCGTACTTGTAGATCGCGTCGAGGGTCTCTTCGGCATGCGGCTCGTGCTTGCGCTCGACGAGCATGAGCGCGGCGCGCTGCTGTGCGTCGGCCTGCTCGTACTCGTTCATGGCGAGGAATGTACGGGTCATCCGATCGAGGATCACGACCTGGCCTTCGTCGAGCAAACCGAACACGCGCCGGTTGATCGTTCTCGCCTCGTTGTAGGCCGATACGGCATTCAGGAACTGTCCGTCCTGCTGGTAGTTGTCGCCGAGGCCCAGCAACGGGGGAATCAGGTCGTCGGAGAATGCGCCGTCGATCTCGCGAAAGATGTCGATCGCTTCGAGATAGCGCTGTTCCGCTGCGTCATGGTCGCCGTTCACGACATGAACCTGCGCGAGCGCGATATGCGCGTCGGCGGTTTCGCTGCTGACCTCGCCGAACTCGTCCTGAGTCAGCGCCAGGAGCCGGTCGCCGACGACAGCGGCCGCGGCGAATTCCCGTGCCTCGATGAGGCGTTCGAGTTCGAGGCTTGCCTCGAAGCGTGTAACGACTTCGGCAAGGTCGATTACGCCCGATTCGGGCGCAGCCACGTCCCCGTCGGGCGCCGCGCCTGCGTCGGACGGCGGCTGCGGATCCTGTCCATGGGCGGCGGCGCTCAAGAGTAGCGAGAGCAGGAAACCGCTCGTTGATCTGCGGCTGGCGTTGCGCTCCTTGCCCATAGACTCGATATGGCCTGCGGAGCGCGCCTTGTCCCGACGCGTTCCGCTCGCTCTGAATGCGACGTTAAATGCGAGACAGGACACTTGCATCATCAGGCATTCTATCGAAATTCGGTGTTGCCGCGAGCGGCGCCGGCCGCGGGAAACGACCGGGATCGGCCAAGTCTGGCCGACTGCGCGCGCCCGCGCCGCGAAAACGGCGACGGCGCCGCTGATGCCGATCGGTATCCATGCTTGTCGCGGCATGTACTGAGTCTATAATGACAGGGCAGTCCCATGGCAATTCGAGGGCACCGCGGCCGCTTCAGGCTCTGCCGACACCGGACGCCAGGTTAGTTCCAGAGCGAACCGACAAGTTCCACTTCGTCACGCCACGATCCGCACGCGCGCACGCCCCCCATCCGATGGATCCCACCAAGACTGAAGGCACGGAGTATTTCCACCGGGTCGTCGATTGCCAATGGGCTTGCCCCGCGCATACCGACGTGCCCGAGTACATCCGGCTGATCGCACAGGGCCGGTTCACCGATGCGTACATGCTCAACCGGGAGTCGAACGTATTCCCGGGCATACTCGGCCGCGTCTGCGACCGCCCGTGTGAGCCCGCCTGCCGCAGGGGACGGGTAGAGGACAAGGCCGTCGCGATCTGCCGCCTCAAGCGCGTCGCGGCCGATAACCGCGACGACATCCGCGACCGCCTGCCGCAAGCTCCGCATGTGAGCAACGGCAAGCGCATCGCGCTGGTCGGCGCCGGTTGCGCATCGTTGACCGTCGCCAACGATCTGATTCCGCTCGGTTACGAGTGCGTCATCTTCGAGGCGCTGGACACGCCCGGTGGCCTGATGCGCACGAACATTCCCGCTTTCCGGCTGCCGGCCTCGGTGCTCGACGAGGAAATCGCCTACATCGTCGACATGGGCGTCGACCTCAGGCTGTCCCACCCGATCGAAAGCATGCGCGCGTTGCTCGAGGAGGATTTCGACGCCGTCTTCGTCGGTTCGGGTGCGCCGAAGGGCAAGGAACTGAGGCTTCCCGGCCGCGACGATACCGATCGAATCCACATCGGCATCCAGTGGCTCGAATCGATCGCGTTCGGCCACGTGTCGAGCGTCGGCGAGCGCGTGCTGATCATCGGCGTCGGCAATACGGCAATGGACTGCTGCCGCAGTTCGCTCAGGCTCGGCGCGAAGGACGTCAAGGTCATGGCGCGCAAGCCCCGCGCCTTCTTCAAGGCATCCGACTGGGAACTCGAGGATGCCGAGGAGGAGCGGGTCGAGATCGTCGTCAATCATTCGCCGAGGGCTTTCCTCATAGAAGACGGCAAGCTGGTCGGCATGAAGTTCGATGTCGTCGAATACGAGTTCGATGACCGCGGTGCGATCAGGGACAGCAGGATCGTCGACGAGGCCACGTTCCCCTGCGACGATGTCGTGCTCGCGATCGGCCAGGAGAACGCCTTCCCGTGGGTCGAGCGCGGCATCGGCATCGAATTCGACAAGTGGGACGTGCCGATCGTCGACGAGACGACTTACGAATCGACCCTCAAGGGCGTGTTTTTCGGCGGCGACGCCGCGTTCGGGCCGAAGAACATCATATGGGCCGTCGAGCACGGCCATCAGGCCGCGATTTCCATCCACAAGTACTGCGAGGGCCTGAGCCTGACCGATCGCCTGCCGCGCGGAGTCAACCTGACGACCGCGAAAATGGGCATCCACGAGTGGAGTTACAGCAACGACTACGATCCGGCCGGCCGGCGCATCATGCCGCACGTGGATCTCAGGAAACGTTTCAGGAAACTGAACATCGAGGTCGAGCTCGGATTCACTGCCGACGACGCCGCCGCGGAGGTCGAACGCTGCCTGAATTGCGATCTGCAAACGGTGTTCGCGGCGGACCTCTGCATCGAATGCGATGCGTGCATCGACATCTGTCCCGTGGATTGCCTGACGATCACTCACAACGGCGACGCGGACAGCATCGAGGCCAATCTCAGGACCGCGCGCCTGAACGCCGAGCAGGCGCTCTACGTGTCCGGACCCCTGAAGCATACGAGCCGGGTCATGGTCAAGGACGAGAACCTCTGCGTGCATTGCGGGCTGTGCGCGGAACGGTGTCCGACGGGCGCCTGGGACATGCAGAAGTCGACTGTCGTCATCCCGTACGCCAGCGATGAAGCATCAAGGGATCAGCAACTGTGCCAAATCACGCGAAAAGCCGGATAAACGATTTCGTCATCAAGCTCGCGAACGTCAACGGCACGGGTTCTGCGAGCGCCAACACGCTGCTCATGAAGGCGATCTTCCGCATGGGCATTCCCGTCACGGGCAAGAATTTCTTCCCCTCCAACATTCAGGGCCTGCCGACCTGGTACGAGATCCGGGTCAGCAGGAACGGCTACCTTGCGCGCTCGGGATCCGTCGACATCATGGTCGCGATGAACCAGCAGACCTACAGCCAGGATCTCGACGAGGTGAGTCCGGGCGGCACGCTGATCTACGACTCGACCTGGCCGCGGGAGAGCGTGATATCGCGGCCCGACATCGCGATCGTCGGCATTCCGCTTGCCCGCATGTGCAACGAGCGCTTCAAGAGCGCGCGCGTGCGCATTCTCATGAAGAACATGGCCTACGTCGGCGCGCTCGCGGCCCTGGTCGACATCGAGCTCAAGGTCATCGAGAAGCTCGTCAGGGAGATGTTCGCGAGCAAAAAGGCGCTGATCGAATCCAACATGGAAGCCATCGCGCTCGGCTACGACTACGCGAACGAGCATTTTGCCTGCCCGTTGCCGACGCGGCTCAAGCGGCTGAACAAGACCGCCGGCCACATCATGATCGACGGCAACACGGCTGCCGCGCTCGGCTGCGTCTATGCCGGAGCGACGGTCGGCGCCTGGTACCCGATCACGCCGTCAACCTCGCTCATGGACGCATTCAGGGCGTTTTGCGAGGAATACCGCAAGGATGCCAACACCGGGGAGCGCAACTTCTGCGTCGTGCAGGCCGAGGACGAGCTTGCGGCGATCGGCATCGTGCTCGGCGCCGCCTGGAACGGCGCCAGGGCGTTTACGCCGACGAGCGGTCCCGGGCTGTCGCTCATGAGCGAATTCATCGGTTTCGCCTATTTCGCCGAAGTACCGGCCGTCCTGTTCGATGTTCAGCGCGTCGGGCCATCGACAGGCATGCCGACGCGCACCCAGCAGGGCGATATCCTTGCCGCGGCATACGCATCGCACGGCGACACCAGACATGTGGTGCTGTTCCCGGGCGACCCGCGCGAGTGTTTCGAATTGTCGGTCGCCGCCTTCGACCTCGCCGATCGGCTGCAGACCCCGGTGATCGTGCTTTCCGATCTCGATATCGGCATGAACGACTGGATGTGCCGGGAGTTCGAGTGGGATCCCGCCTACCGTCCCGATCGCGGCAAGGTCCTGAACCCGAAGACCGTCGCGAGGCTGCGCGGGCGCTTTCATCGTTACGTCGATCCTGACGGCGACGGCATCGCTCCGCGCACCATCCCGGGAGGCCACCCGAAGGGCTCCTATTTCGTGCGTGGCTCCGGTCACAACCGGTACGGCGAATACACCGAGGATTCGAACGAATACGTCGAAGTCGTCGATCGCCTGAAGAGGAAATGGGCTACCGCGGCAAAACTCGTGCCGGAACCGGCTATCCGGCGCACGCGCAAGCCCGCGTCGTGGGGCATCGTCTCCGTCGGCAGTTGCAATTCGGCGGTCAACGAAGCCATCGACCGACTCGCGGCGAAGGGGATCCACGTCAATTACTGCAGGATCAGGGCGTTTCCATTCTCGAGCAAGGTCACGCGCTTCCTCGATCGGCACGATTACGTGTTCGTCGTCGAGCAGAACCGCGACGCGCAACTGAAGAGCCTGCTCATGGTCGAAACAACGTATCCTGCCGATCGCATGCACTCCATACTCAGCTACGGAGGGCTGCCCATGGACTACAGGTGCGTCGTCGAGGCGATCGAGGAAACGTATCTCGAAGGAGTGGCGGCATGACTTCGATCGTCAAGCCCAGGATCGTCCACCATGGCCTGAGCCGCAACAGACTGGGCCTGACGATCCGCGACTACGAGGGAGGAATGTCGACCCTGTGTGCGGGCTGCGGTCACGACTCGGTGACTGCGGCGATCATCCAGGCCCTGTTCGAGCTCGCCGTTCCCCCGCACCGGGTGGCGAAGATGAGCGGCATCGGTTGTTCGTCGAAGACGCCGGCGTATTTTCTCGGGGCGTCGCACAGCTTCAATGCCGTGCACGGACGCATGCCGTCGATCGCAACGGGCGCGGCGGCGGCCAACCGCGAACTGTATCTGCTTGGCGTGTCCGGTGACGGAGACTCGCTGTCGATCGGGCTTGGGCAGTTCGCGCATGCGGTGCGGCGCAACATCGACATGCTCTACATCATCGAGAACAACGGCGTGTACGGGCTCACGAAAGGCCAGTTCTCGGCGTCGGCCGATATCGGCACGGCCGCCAAGCGCGGCGAGGTCAACGAGCAACCGCCGATCGACCCCGTTCAGTTGACGATGGCGCTGGGCGGCACGTTCGTCGCCCGAAGCTTCTCCGGCGACAAGGACCAGCTCGTGCCGCTGATCAAGGCCGGCATGCGTCACGAGGGGTTCGCCATGATCGACGTACTGTCACCGTGCGTGACGTTCAACGACCACGAGGCGTCGACCAAGAGCTACCAATACACGCGGGAACATTCTCACGAAGTCATGCACACCGACTTCGTTCCGCCGATGCCGGGAATCCGGGTGGCTTACGAGGAAGGCGAAGTCGTGCCGATCACGATGCACGACGGCAGCCGGCTGCTGTTGCGCAAGGTCAGCGACGACTACGATCCGCACAGCCGCGGGGCGGCGATCGAGTACATCCGCACGCATCAGCGCAAGGGCGAAATCGTGACGGGCCTGCTTTTCGTCGACGAGAGCGAGCCCGACATGCACGGCATCAATTCGACTACCGGCATGCCGCTCAACGAGCTCGGGTTCCGCTCCCTTTGCCCCGGCAAGAGGCGTCTCGCGTCACTGCAGCGCCGCTACCGCTGACCGATGCGCGCCGGGCGCGCCGGCAAGCTGGACGGTCCAGCGCACCCTGGAAATGAGCTGTCCGGTCCCGTGATCGTGCTCGTCTGAGCCGATACGCGTAACGATGTACGACGAGCCGGAAGTGTGGATAGACGTGGTTACCGGCGCGAGCGGGCGTTACTGCGCGGAGCTCTCGCTGGTGCTCGAGACGCAGGGCGTGGAGCATCAGCGGATACGCACGGCCCAGGGGTGGTCGCTCAGCGTGCGTGCGCGCGACGCCGCGCGCGCGGCCGAGGAAATCGCCGAGTACAGGGACGAGAACGTGCGGCCGCACGGCGCCAAACCGCCGCCGGAGACGGTCGGCAACGGCTGGAGCGGAGTCGTCGTTTATCTTGCCGTTCTCCTGGTCGTGGCAGTCTGGGTGAGACAGTACAGTTTCGGCGTCGACTGGCTTGCCGCCGGCCGCGTCGAAGCGGGCAGCATGCTCGGCGGCGAGTGGTGGCGCGCCGTGACGGCGCTGACGGTCCATCGCGACGCGGACCATCTGCTCGGCAACATCGCGTTCGGCAGCTTCTTTGCCTATTTCGTGTGCCGCTACCTCGGCGACGGGCTCGGTGGGCTTGCGATCCTGGCCTCCGGTGCGCTCGGGAATGTCCTTAACGCTTTCATCCAGTCCGCCGATCACCGTTCGATAGGCGCGTCGACCGCCGTATTCGCGGCGCTTGCGCTCTTGACGGCCAATACCTGGAAGCGCGGGTTCTGGAAGAATACGCCGCTCAAGACACGCATCGCGCCGCTCGTTGCCGGGCTCGCCTTGCTCGCCTACACGGGCGCGGGCGGCGAGAACACCGACATCGGCGCGCATCTGTTCGGGTTTGTCGCCGGTTTCTGCGTCGGACTCGTGCTTGCGCGCCATCCCGTGCCGCTCAGCCGTTCGACGCAACGCAACGCGGGCCTTGCCGCCTGCGCACTGCTCGTTCTGTCCTGGGCCTGGGGGATCGTGGCCTGGTATTGAGCAACTGCGGAAAGCGCCTTGACCCGCCAATCTCGCCGCAGGCATGCGGGGAGTCGCACCACCGGTCGCTTGAGACACGCGGTGAATACATCCCGGTACGCTCCGCGCGCGCGTCCCTGCGCGCGAGGGTCTCAAGCGACCGGTGGCGCGACTCCCCTGGGGTTGGCAGGTACTTTAGTCGAGAACGCCCGCAATCAGTTCCAGGAAGTCGTCCTCGCTGGTCACGCTCTCGGCGCGCCTGGCATCGACCGTGTAGCCGTAGTCGGCCGCGAACGCTTCGTAACGCGGTCGGCGGTGGGCGATCAGCGCAGGCAATACCCAGCGTACGAAGTCGTCGGGGACGATATCGTCGGTCGAGGCGAGGCGGTTCTCGTCAAGGAACTGCCGGAGCTTCTCGTCGATGAAGTCCTCCTGGTAGTACATCGGTTTCGGCGCGTCGATGCCGCGCTGAACGAGAGTCTGCACGAGGCGCTCGTCGGGTTTGAGGTAGACGATCAACGTGTGTTCCGAGAGCAGTTCGTAGGTTCGGTCGTCTTCGAGTTCGACGACGCTGCCTCCGGCATCGTTGATGAAGTGATCGTAACCGTAGATCGTGTGGGCCTTCTCGATGAACTCGACGACGTCCCGCATCGCGCCGATTTCCGCCTCGCGGTGGAGGCGCTGCCGCTTCTTGAACTCATCGACGGGCAGCCCGCCGAGGTCGGGACGACCGATCTTGCCCAGAAACGTCGCGATGGGCTCGAGGTTATGAAACGTGATGTTGCTCGCGATGTAGATCGAGTCGCTTCTGAGCAGATCGCGGAGAAAGTCGACCTGCATCGCCTGCCGCTTGATGTTGTCGAGGATCGGTTCACCGAGGTACTTGGTGCCGATGCGATAGTCGCCGGAGTAGTGGAACCACTTCGACTGGGGCAGCCTGTAGGCCAGCGTGGTCTTGCCGACGCCCGACATCCCCAATAGCGTAACGGCCTTGTTCGGCCATCGCAGGAACTCGTTGCGCGTCATTCGCATGGCATCGACCATGGACTGCGGACGCGGCGATTATAAGGCGGTTTCGGCCGGCGCTCGGTTGTTGTGGCCGGCGAGGCGGAAGGAACGGCAGTGGTGGACCCGGTCGCGCAGGGCCGAAGTCCGGCGCAGAGACGATTCTTTCCCCGTCGGGAGAGAATTCGGGACAATAGAAGATTGTCTAGCTGATGGGTAGCGAATTGTGCAAGAGCAGAAAGCTCCATCCACGAGACGGAGGAAATGACATCGAAACAGTAACCGACCGTCCTGAATTCGTAGATGGATGAAAGCGGTGCTGGCAACCTCTCGCCGGTTGACCCACTGTAGTTCCTGCGTTACGTTCTTCTGGTTATTCCTACAGTATGTTCCCGCAACAGGTATATGCGTCATGAAAGCCGTAAGCATTCGTGAACTGAAGAATAATCCCTCGGCAGCGTTACGCGCGGCGCGCGAGCAACCCGTCATGGTGCTCAATCGGCACGAGCCCGAAGCAGTGCTGATCCACCTTAGCGACGACTCGCTGCTGGGCGAGCCCGGCGTCCGCCAAGCCATCGCCACGGGCCTGTTTCGGGAGCGCAGCCTTTCCCTGGGTCTCGCGGCGAAGTACGCCGGACTTGAGATAGCCGAGTTCATCGAGCATGTGTCGAGGCTCGGGATTCCGGTGGTTGCAGGAACGGCTGAAGCCGTACGCGACGACGCCGAGTCCGTGGAAGCATGGCGGCGCGGCTCGTCATAGCCGATGCCAGCCCGTTGATCGGTCTCGCCGCGGCAGGTGCTTTCGATCTGTTGCGGCGGCTGTTCGATCAAGTCACGATCACCGACAGCGTGCGCGATGAAGTGTTGTCGGGCGGCGAGCGGCCGGGCGCACGCGAGTTGGCCGAAGCGATTCGGAGGGGATGGATCGTTGTCGTGAACGTCCCTCGCGATGCAAGCGCTTTTCCTGTCCTGGGCGCCGGGGAGGCCAGCACGATCCTGTACGCGACGGAGCATCCCGGTCCTTGCCTCGTGCTCATGGATGACCTGTCCGGCCGTGCTCATGCACGCGCGAACGGGCTTGCATTAACCGGCCTGGCCGGCGTTCTGATCGCGGCCAGGAAGCATGAGTACGTGGACAACGTCCGTGCTTTGCTGGAAAAGCTCGAGGCGTCGGATTTTCGACTGTCCCGTGAAGTCGTTGACACCGTGCTCGAACTGGCGGGCGAGGCCTGAGCCGGTTTGTCGCATTTCAACGCCTGCTCGAGAGCCGAGACAGGGGGCGGTGTGCCGCAGCTCGCCAATACAGGACAAGCGACCGAACATCCCATCGACATCATGCCGGCGTTCGGTCCGCCTGCCATTCACCGCGTAGTGCAAATGGCGGCATACTGTCAATCGGGCATGCGACCTTGGGCGGAGAACGGCACAAGCGATCAATGAACGGAACGAGCTTTCACCGCGCGGTCGAGCGCTGGTTCGACTCCGCGTTCGACGCGCCCACAACCGTGCAGCTCGAGGCCTGGCGCGCGATCGCATCCGGAGCGCACACGGTGATCAGCGCGCCGACGGGTTCGGGCAAGACGCTCGCGGGGTTTCTCGCCGTCATCGACGGGCTCGTCAGGGATGCGCTCGAGGGCCGCCTGGCGGACGAGACGCGCATCGTCTACGTATCGCCGCTCAAGGCGCTGTCGAACGACGTCCAGAAGAATCTCCAGCAACCGCTCGAGGGCATCCGGCGCGAGCTCATCGAGCAGGCGCTGCCGGACGCGCCGATCCGCGCCTGGGTACGCACGGGCGACACTCCGCAGAGCGAACGCGCGAAGATGCGCCGCCTGCCGCCGCACATCCTCGTCACGACGCCGGAATCGCTTTACATAATGCTGACGTCCGAATCCGGGCGGCGCATGCTCTCGACGGTTGAGACCGTCATCGTCGACGAGATACATGCCGTGGCTGGCAACAAGCGCGGCGTACACCTGGCGCTTTCGCTCGAGCGCCTCGCGGCGCTAGGCGCGAAGCCGCCCACGCGGGTCGGCATTTCGGCGACGACCAAGCCGATCGCGAGGATTGCCGAATACCTGACCGGCAACCCGGACATACCGTGCACGATCATCGACGCCGGCCATGTGCGCGACCGGGACCTCGCGCTCGAACTGCCGCAGTCGCCGCTCGAGGCGATCATGTCGAACGAGGTCTGGACCGAGGTGTACGACCGGCTCGCCGAGTTGATCGGCGGGCACCGCACCACGCTCGTGTTCGTCAATACGCGCAGGCTCGCCGAGCGGGCGGCGCGCCACCTTGCGGAGCGGCTTGGCGAGGATGCCGTCACGTCGCATCACGGCAGTCTTGCGAAGGAGCACCGGCTGCGGGCGGAGCAGCGGCTCAAGCAGGGCACGATCAAGGCGATCGTTGCGACTTCGTCGCTCGAACTCGGTATCGACATCGGCGACGTCGATCTGGTCTGCCAGCTCGGTTCGCCGCGTTCGATCGCGGCGCTGCTGCAGCGGGTCGGCCGTTCCGGCCACGGCCCGGCGGCTTTGCCGAAGGGCCGCCTGTTTCCGCTGTCGAGAGACGAGCTCGTCGAGTGCGCGGCGCTGCTTGCGAGCGTCGAGCGCGGAGAACTCGACGCGATCCGGCTATGCGACGGAGCGCTCGACGTGCTCGCGCAGCAGATCGCCGCCGAAGTCGGCATGCGGGAGTGGCAGCTCGAAGAGCTTCTCGCGCTCGTTCGCAAGACGGCGGCCTATCGGGACATCGACCCGGACACGTTCACCGGCGTGGTCCGTATGCTCGCCGACGGCTTCAGCACGCAACGCGGCCGGCGCAGCGCGCACCTGTTCTTCGACCGCGTGAACGGCACGCTTCGGGGGCGTCGCGGGGCGAGGCTGACCGCGATCACGAACGGCGGCACTATACCGGATCAGTTCGACTACGACGTCGTGCTGTTGCCGAACGAGGTTCCCGTCGGGACGCTCAATGAGGACTTTGCGTTCGAGAGCCTGCCCGGCGACATATTCCAGCTCGGCAGCACCTCGTACCGGATCCTCCGGATCAAGACGGGCAAGGTCTACGTCGAAGACGCGAAAGGCCAGCCGCCCAACATCCCGTTCTGGTTCGGCGAAGCGCCCGGCCGCAGCGACGAGCTCTCGCAGGCCGTGTCGGCGCTGCGCGAGCGCGTGGACCGCGAGCTTGCCGGGCGCAGCGGCGCCGAGGTCGCGTCGCTGCTAGCAACGGAGTCGGGATTGAGCGCCTCGGCCGCCGGGCAGCTCGTCGACTATCTCGCGGCCGCCCGAGCGGCGCTCGGCCTCCTGCCGACCACGACCACGATCGTTTTCGAGCGATTCTTCGACGAGGCCGGCGACACGCATCTCGTCATTCATTCGCCGCTCGGCTCGCGGCTCAATCGCGCCTGGGGCCTCGCCCTGCGCAAGAGGTTCTGCCGCCGGTTCAACTTCGAGCTGCAGGCCGCGGCGCTCGACGATTCGATCGTCCTCTCGCTCGGCGCCGTGCACAGCTTCGCGCTCGCCGAGGTGGCGAGTTACCTGAGCAGCCGCTCGGTGCGTGAGGTGTTGACCCAGGCCGTCATCGGCGCGCCGCTCTTTCCGGCCCGGTGGCGCTGGAACGCGACGACCGCGCTCGCCGTGCGGCGGTTCCGCAACGGCAAGCGGGCGCCGCCCCAGTTCCAGCGCATCGATTCGGAGGATCTGCTCGCGACGGTGTTTCCGGAGCAGCTCGCCTGTGCGGAAAACCTGCCGGGCGGGGACATCGCCATTCCGGACCACCCGCTCGTTACGCAGACGCTCGCGGACTGCCTGACGGCGGCAATGGACATCGACGGACTGGAGCGCCTGCTTGCGGGGCTCGAGGCGGGCGGTGTCGAGATCGAGTGCCGCGATCTTGCGGCCCCTTCGCCGCTTGCGCAGGAAATCCTCGGCGCGAAGCGCTACGCGTTCCTCGATGACGCGCCGGCTGAGGAGCGCCGGACGCTGGCCGTCCAGTCCAGACGTTACATGACCGTCGACGAGGCGTCCGAACTCGGCCGGCTCGACCCCGCGGCGATCGCGCGCGTTCGCACTGAAGCCTGGCCCGAGGTCCGCGACATCGACGAACTCGACGATGCGCTCGCCGTGCTCGGCTTCGTGACGCAGGAAGAGGGCGCGGATGCCGCTGGCTGGCCGGCCTGGTTCGAGATCCTCAAGCACGACGGCCGGGCGACGGAGTTCACGACACCGGCCGGGCGGAAACTCTGGGTCGGCGCGGAACGGCTCGCCGAACTCGCCTTGGTGTTCCCGTCGGGCCGCGCGCGCCCCGATGCGCGAACGCTGCCGAGCGACATCGGCGATCGGGACACGGCGCTACGCGAACTCGTGCGCAGCCGCCTCGAAGGGCTCGGCCCCGTTACGGCGGAACAGCTTGCGGAACCATTCGGCTTGACGGCCGACGAGATCGCCGTGCCGCTCGCCGCGCTCGAGCAGCAGGGCGCCATCATGCGCGGGGCGTTCAGCGCGCCCGATGCCGAGGAGTGGTGCGAACGCCGGCTGCTCGCGCGGATTCACCGCTACACGCTCAAGCGCCTGCGCAGCGAGATCGAGCCGGTTTCGCTCGCCGATTATCAGCGATTCCTGTTTCACTGGCAGGGGCTCGCCGGGGAGCGCCGTGAGGGCCAGGATGCCTTGCGCGCGGTGCTCGGCGAGCTGCAGGGGCTCGCATTGCCGGCCGCGGTTTGGGAACGCGAAGTGCTGCCCGCCCGCATCGAGGCGTATGGGACCGATCTCATCGATGCGCTCTCGGCGTCGGGCGAGATCGTCTGGTGGCGTCCGCGGACGGGTACGGCCGCCGCGGCCGGGCGGTCGGGCACGGTGGCCGCGTCACCGATCGCCATCGTGCCGCGCGAGGCACTGCCTCACTGGCGCCTGCTTGCGCAGGCGCGCGGTTCCGCCCACGATCCGCCGGCAGTCTCGTCACGGGCCGAGCGCGTGTTGCAGGCGCTGCGCGAGCGAGGCGCCCTGTTCTTCGTCGAACTCGTGCAGCAGACCGGCCTGTTGCGTGTCGAAGTCGAGAACGCGCTCGGCGAGCTCGTCGCCAACGGTCTCGTTACGGCCGACGCATTCAACGGGCTCAGAGCGCTCATCACGCCGCAACGCCGGCGGCAGGGTTTCCGCGGCCGTTCGCGCGCGCGCGGCCGCTCGGTCAGTTTCGATGCCGCGGGTCGCTGGGCCGCTATCGAAACGGACGCCGACGAAGCCGCGGAGCCGTTGGCCGCGGCCGAGGCCGTCGAGGCGGCGGCGCGGGCGCTGCTGCGCCGCTACGGCGTCGTCGCACGAGCCGTACTCACGCGCGAAGCTCTGGCGCCGAGCTGGCGGGAGCTCGTGTCGGTCTACCGGCGCTGGGAAGCGCGCGGCGAGCTGCGCGGCGCCAGGTTCGTCGACGTGCTCGGCGGCGAGCAGTACGCGCTCAGCGAAGCCATCGAAACGCTGCGGCGCATCCGCCGCGCCGAGCAGGGCGATGAGTGGGTCGTGATCTCGGCCGCCGATCCGCTCAACCTGGCTGGAGTCATCGGCGGCGACAAGCGCGTGCCGGCCGTCGCCGCGCACCGCGTGGCCTATCGACGCGGCGTTCCCGTCGCCGCGCGCCAGGCCACCGGCATCGACTGGTTGACTTCGCTCGATTCCGGCGAAAAACAGCAGGCGCGCAATCTGCTCGAGCGGTTCGGGAGGGGCGACGGCGCCAGACTGCCGTTTCGCGCGCGACGCAGGCGCTGAGGGCCGGAATCCTAAAACCCGAAGCTCGCCTTCGCGTACAGCAGCCGGCCGCGCGGGTCGTGAACCTTCGAATCGTAGCCGCCGTTCGTGGCGACGTGCGGCGGGTCCTCCGCGAACAGGTTGATCGCGCCGATCGAGATCGTCGGCCCCGATTCCCGGTCGAAGCGGAAACTGTATTGCGCGTCGACCGTGACGAAACTGTCGATCGGGCGGAACGACTCCGGCCCCTGGCCGGCGCCGACCTGGTCGTCCTCGTAGGAATCCACGTAGCGCAGGAACACATCGATGCCGTGATTGTCGCGCCGCCAGTTGACGAAGGCGTTCGCGCGCAGCTCGGGCGTCGAAGTCGCGAAGTTCGCGAAATTGCGGCGGCCGAGGCCGTCGACCCGCCCGGCCTGGGGATCGATGAGGTCGTAAGTCGACATCAGCGTCGCGTCGGCGCCGACGGCGAAGCTGCTGCCGTTGGCCGTCTCCGTCTCGTAGACGATCGAGACGTCGAAACCGTCGGTCTCGAGCGACGATGCGTTCGCGTAGTGTGAATTCACCCGCAGCAGCAGACCGGTCGCCGGATCGCGCAGCACCTGGGCCTGCGCCTGCGGATCGCCCCCGGCCGCCGCGTTCAGTATGACCTGGGCGTTCTCCTGGACGATGACCTGGCTGTAATCGAACAACCAGTAGTCGATGCCGAGTTCGATCCGGTCGCTGATCGACCAGCTCAGGCCGACGTTGGCGACGTCGGCTTCGGCGGGCTTGAGCGCCTGGCCGCTCGGGTCGGGTTGCGTGCGGACGGGGAAGAACTGCGGCGCGCCGACGGTCGGGTCGATGAGTTCCTGGAGCGTCGTCTGCACGCCGAATGCCTGGTAGACGGACGGCGCCCTGAAAGACGTGCCCAGGGAGCCGCGCAAGGAGAACGAGGCATTGGGTTGCCAGAGGAAGCTGAGCTTCGGATCCGTCGAGTCGACGCCGTCGCCGTAGTCCTCGTACCGTCCGGCCAACTGCAGCTCGACGGTCTCGCCGACGGGCAGCGAGAGTTCGACGAAGACGGCGGCGATGTCCCGGCTGCCGGAGAAATCGGGATTGCCGGCGAGGAACAGGTAGTTATTCCTGTTGGCATGCCCGTCGTAGTCGTAGGTGAGTTCCTCGTCACGCAGTTGCGCGCCCAACGCGATACCGATCGGCCCGCCGGCAAGCTCGCCGAGCTGGCCGGTCACGAAGCCGTCGAGCGTGGCCAGTTCGTTCGCGGCATCGAAGCTGTAATCGCCGAGCAGGTAGTCGAACATCGCGGCGGAATTCCGCGTGCCGGCGCCCGTGAGCGAGCTGCCGAACGGATTGAAGTATTCGCAATCGCCGACGCCGGCGGCCCCCGTTCGCGGGTCGCAGGAGAACCCGCCGAAGCCGCGTATCGCGAGGTCGAAGCGGTCGATGAGCGTGTCCTTCGCGGTGACGAAGAAGTCGTTCTCGCTGATCGTGAAACCAAGCTCGAAATCCCAGCGGGCGTTGATCTCGTTCGTGAGCGCCGCGGCCAGACGCCAGGTATCGGACTGGTGGATGCTCCGGACGGCGGCGCCGCCGGCCCCGATGATCCGGCCGATGAAGTTGACGTCCGTGCCATAGGGGTTGTCCGGATGTACCGCGGCAACGGTCGGAAACGCGGCGAAGGGGAACGATGGCGAATTGTTGCGCTCGGCCTCGTTGCTCGCGAAATGCAGTTCCGCGCGCGCGGTCGTACGGTCGCTGAAGTCGTGGACGAGTTCCGCGTAGGCCGACGCGCGCCGCTCCTCGGGCACGAGCATGAAGTAGTCCCCGAAGTCGAACTGGCACAGGCCGATCGGAATATCGCCGGCCGGGCTCGGTACCGAACTCGCGATGCCGGGGATCACCTTCGGATCCTGCGCCGCGATCGTCGCGCAGTCGGGATCGGCGAAGACCGGCAGCGCGGCGCCCGCGACCGGCGGCAGACCGAGCTGCGGCTCGAGTGCGTCGGCAACGCCGTTGCGGTTGGTATCGAACGCGGCCGTCCAGACGAGCGCGTAGGCCGGGTTGGCCGGCAGTGAGGGAACGAGGAAGGATCCCGGGTTGCCGGCCTGGCTCAGGTCGTCGGCCCTTGTGGAAAGCCTGCGGTCGGCCGTGCTGAGCGGCTTGCGATCCAGCGCGCTGAAGGCGAGCAGAAAGCGCGTGTCGTCGAGGTCGATGCCGTACAGGCCGCTGAGCTGCATGTCCTCCTGGGGATGATCGTCGACCGTCTGCAGTTCCACGCTGAACTCGAAACCCTCGAATCCGCTCCGGGTGATGAAGTTGACGACCCCCGCAACGGCTTCTGAGCCGTATAACGCCGCGGCGCCGTCCTTGAGCAGCTCGATCCGGTCGAAGGCGATCATCGGCGGCAGCGAAGAGGTGTCCACGAAGTTCTCGCCCCGATCCGTCGGAACGGCGCTCTGGGTCTGGCGGCGGCCGTTGACGAGCACGAGCGTCGAGTCGACGCCGAGACCGCGCAGATTGATGTTGCTCGTGCCCGTGGTGACGTTCTGCGTGAACGCGTCCGGATTGTTCTGGGACCCGGTATTGATCGTGAGATCCTCGATCACGTCGCTGATCTCGTTGACGCCGAGTGCGGCCAGGTCGTCGCGCCCGATCGTGACCAGCGGCGATGGCGTATCGAACTGCGACTGGCGGCGGATGTACGTGCCGGTAACGACGACTTCCTCGAGCGTCGCCGTGCCGCTCTGCTGGCCGAATGCCGGACCCGCCGCCGGGGCGAGAGCGACGGCCAGTGCCGTGACGAGCGGCGGGCGAGCGGCGTACGCCTGCCTCGCCCTTGACAGCCCGTGGCAAAAGACCCGCCGCATGGCGCGGAGGGCCGCCTCGCCGGTCCCGGTGCGACCCCGGTTCGCGCCGCGGGCTGTCGGGCCCGGCGCCGTGCGGATCCGTCCGGGAGCGATCGCGGCCCGCCTGCTCATTGCACGATCTCCGGGATGCCGATCGGGATCCACGTACCGTTGCTCGCTGCGAAATTCACCGTCTGTACCTGCATCTCCTCGGTCACGGCGCGGTCGATGAACGGATTGAAGATCGACGAGTGGCCGCCGGCCGTGTATCTCACGATCCCGCGCACGCCCGCCGCGTCGACCGCCGTCTCGCTGATGTCGCGCAGGCCCATGACCCGCGCGAGATTGTCGGTCAACCTGGCGGGCACCGCCATGTCCGAAAGTACCCCGATCACATGGATCGGATGGTTGACCGCCGCCGCGGCGCCGTAATTCATCGGGTCGATGGGATCGAGAATGGTCTGCAGGTCGCGCGCGAAGTTGTCGAAACCGAGCGTGCCGAAGGCGAGCCCCTGCGCTTCGATCGCGCGGCGGATCGGCAGGCCGAAATCGACGGCGGCCGGATCGTACAGGAATTGCGTATACGGTCCGCCCGGGCTGACCAGGGTTGCCGTGCGAATGTCGTCGTTCACGGCCACGAAGGCCGTGGCGAAGATGCTGCCGAGCGAGACGGCGACGAAGTGGATGCGGTTGCCGTCGATGTCGCCTGCGCCGTCCGCGTCGAGGTCGAGGTTGGGCAGCGAGCGCACGAGCTGGATCAGGTCGGCAACCGCCTGCCGGCCGTTGTCCCTGGCGTTCAACGGGTTGTTGAGGTTCAGGATCTGCCAGCCGTCGTCGATCGCGCCGTCCGGCCTGTAGTCGCCGAGCTGGCCGACGTTGTCGAGGCCGAAGTGCCGCTCCGTCGTCCCGAACGGGTTGCCCGGCGCGTTGTAAAACGGGTTGTTGCTGTCGGTGACGCCGTGCAGCGGCAGGTCGATCGCCACGACGGCGAATCCGTCCTCGGCGAACACGTCGGCCATCGCGAGCATGACGGTCCTGTCGCGCGTGATGCCATGCTGGATCACGGCAACGGGCCAGCCGCCGTCCGGTTTCGTCTTTTGGCTTCGTGCATTCGGAACCGTCGCGAGCAGCGGGATTCTCAACGGCTCTCCGAGGGGCAGGGGAGCAGGCTCGTCCGCGCTTGGCGGCGGGACGATCCAGACGCCGTCGAGCGGGGCTGACCGGCTGCCGAAATAGGGAATTTCGAGGAAGCCGGCATGGATGTCCGCGAGTCCGGGCAAGCCCAGGCCGAGCTTGCCCGTGTCGGTACGGGTCGTTACGGCGCCTATGGCTCGCGGGACCGTCGCCGCGTCGAGACGCTCGAAGAGCTCCGTCGTTGTCTGCGTGGACACGCTCCAGGCACTGACGATGGCGCTGCCGGGCAAGCCCAGCAGGCCGACGGCCGCGTCGATCAAAGGTCCGACCGCCGGCAGCAGGGCGTCGAGCCCGGGGTTGCCGGTCATGACGCCGGCAAGATGTGCGTCGCGGACCAACCCGAACACGGTATCGGCGGACGCCGCAACGCCGGCCGTGCTCCTGATTCCGCTCGTGAGAATGAATGCGTAGGTGGTCGCCGGCTGCAGCGGCCGCAATGGCGTGAATTCGAGGATGGCCCCGGCCGTTCCGGCGGCGGCGGATATCCCGAGTTCGTAGTGAACGCCCGGAACCAGCGGCACGCCGTTGGTCGCATCCAGAACGAAGACGGACTCCCCGCCGCCCGGTGTCGCAAGCGGATTGAACGGCACGAGCGTCGCCGGATCGATTGCCGCGTTGAACGGCGCGGAGATCGTCGCCGTCGTCGAGAACCCGTCGAGCGTATTCAGGGCGCGGGCGAGCGGGCTCGTGAACTTGACCGGCACGCTCAGCGTCTGGCCGGGCAGGTTGTAGATGTCGTTCGGATACGGCCCGATGTCGACCGGCGGAGCGTACAGCGCGACGAACCCTTCGCCGGCCGGCGGCGCGGCGGGTTCGAAATCGATCGGTTCCGGCCCCGTCGACGAACCGCTCTCGCAACCGGCAACGAGCGCCAACGAGGTGAGCGTGAAAGCGGCGAGTAAGCCTCTGTTCATTGCGTGCTTTCGCGGCGTCCCTGCGGCGTTGGTTTATTGCGGCGCCCACCCGAGGCGGCGATCCGATGGAGAATTATAGCCCGGAACAAATCGCCGGCAGCGGCCCGGATACCGGTCAGTTATGATTGCGCGGTCAATCCCTGACGGACTATCGTGAACGTTCGCCCATGACCTCTTCAGCGCCGGAACAGCACAGCAAATCCCGCTTCGCAAGCCCCGTCTTCTGGGCCGTGCTGAGCGCCGTTTCCCTCGGCTGCGCGCTCTTCGCCTTCGCCAACTTCGAGCGCGCGTTTTCCCTCGTCGATCTCGAGCTTCGCATGGATCGCGTCACTGCGTTGAGCGAAGCCCGGCGGCTCGCGGAGAGCTTCGATTGGGGGCCGGACGCGTTTCGACAGGCCGCGAGTTTCCGCGTCGACGATCGTTCGCGCAGCTTCGTCGAACTCGAGGGTGGGGGCCGGGAGGCGTTCGCCGCCCTGATAAACGAGGGGCCGTATTACCCCTACCTGTGGGTCGTGCGCCATTTCCGCGAAAACGACGCTCGCGAACTCGAGGTCCGGTTCCTGCCTGACGGGACGCCCTACGGCTATCGCGAACGGCTCCCGGAAGACGCGCCCGGCGCGGCGCTCGACGCCGATGCCGCGCGGGCGATCGCCGAGGACGGCGCAGGCGCACCCTGGAACGTGGACCTTGCGGCGTATGAACTGGTCGAGTCGTCGCGCACGGAGCAGCCGAGCGGGCGTGTCGATCACACGTTCGTCTATGAGCTCGGCGACCGCCAGGCCGGCGTGGGGCGCTTCCGCCTGAGCCTCGTGGTCAGCGGGGACCGCCCGACCGCGCTTGCTCATTTCATACAGATTCCGGAGGGATTCGATCGCCGCTACGAGGAAATGCGCTCGGCCAACAACGGCATCGCGAGCGGGGCGACGCTTGCCATGGCCCTGCTCTACGGCGGCGGCGCGGTCGTGGGCCTGTTCGTGCTGCTCCGGCAGCGCCGGGTGCTGTGGCGCATGGCGCTCGTCTTCGGGGTGGGCATTGCCGTCCTCCAGGCGCTGGCCGGGTTCAATAGCTGGCCGCTGATCTGGATGAACTACAACACCTCCGTATCGGAGTCGAGCTTCGCGATTCAGCAGATCGTGGCGCTCATCGGTTCCACGGCGCTGCTGGCAGTCCTCTTCACGCTGTCGTTCATGGCTGCCGAGAGCCTGTCGCGGCGGGCGTTTCCGCAGCACGCGCAGTTGTGGCAATGCTGGTCGCGCGACGGCGCCCGCTCGTGGCCGATCGTCGGCCAGACCGCCGGGGGCTATCTTGCCGTAGGCGCAATGCTCGCCTTTGTCGTGGCGTTCTACTGGTTCAGCAGTACGCAGCTCGGCTGGTGGTCGCCGTCGGATACGCTCTACCAGCCGGACTCCGTCGCGACCGTGCTGCCGTGGTTCAATCCGCTGGCGATCTCGCTGCAGGCCGGGTTCTGGGAGGAGTGCCTGTTCCGGGCCGTTCCGCTGGCCGGCGCTGCGCTCCTCGGTGAACGCTTCGGACATCGCCGCGCGTGGATCGCCGCAGCCTTCGTCGTGCAGATTCTCGTCTTCGGCGCCGGGCACGCCAATTATCCGGCCCAGCCCGCGTACGCGCGGGTCGTTGAACTCATCCTTCCCTCGATCGTGTTCGGATTGCTCTACCTGCGATTCGGGTTGTTGCCGGCCATCGTCATGCACTTCGCGTACGACGCGGTGCTGTTCTCGATGCCGCTGTTTCTCTCCACGGCAGCGGGAGCGTGGATCGATCAGGGCCTTTTCTTACTGTTGTTTCTCGTACCGGTCTGGGTAGTGCTCGCGGCGCGCGTTCGCGGCGGCGCGTGGATCGAGGCGCCCGCGCGCTTGTACAACGCCGCATGGCAACCGATGGACCGCACGCCGACCAGGGCAGCGGCGCAAGCCGCGCCAGTCACGGCGGCCGCGTTGCCGCGGGTTCCGGTTTCGGTAGCCATCGCAGTGGCCGGTCTCGCGTTTTGGGCGTACGTGAGCGTGAAGCCCGTCGAGTCGCCGCCGATCGGCATCAGCCGGGGCGCGGCCGTCGAGGTCGCCCGCGAGGCGCTCTCCGCCAGCGGCGCCAATCCGGCCGATTGGCGGGAATCGGCAATCTTCGCCGGCGGTGTCGGCCCACAACATCGTTTCGTGTGGAACGAAGCGGGTCCGGAGGCGTTCCGCGCGGTGCTGCGTCCGTATCTGTCGACCCTCTCCTGGCGCGTGCGTTACGCACGCTTCGAGGGCGATGTGGCCGAGCGCGCCGAAGAATACGTCGTGTGGATCAACGGCAACGGAACCGTCGAGCGGTTCCAGCACCGGCTCGCCGAGAGCACGGCCGGCGCATCGCTCGAAGAGGCGGCCGCGCGCGAGATCGCGCGCGAGGCGCTGGCGGGGCTCGACCCGGGGTCTGCTCCGGGCGAGGTTTCGGCGCGGTCGGAGCGCCTGCCCGCGCGTACCGACTGGTATTTCACCTTCCGCGACGAATCGCCTGACGATCTCGCGGGCGGCGAGGCCCGTGTGGAGGTCCAGGTCGCCGGAGACGAAGTTGTCGATACGCGCCGTTTCCTGTTCGTGCCCGAACAATGGCAGCGCGACGACAATCAGCGTCGCAACTCGGTTGCAATAGCCGCCACGGCGTCGAACATCGTGCTCCTTGCGCTGCTCTTTGCGGGAGCGGTCGCCGGAGTGATCGGTTTCGCTCGCGGACGGGCCAGCCTGCGCGCGGCACTTGCGGTCGGCGGGCTCATGCTGGTCTTGCAGGGGATTGGCCTGGCAAACAACCTGCCGACGATATGGAACAGTCTGTCGACGGCCCAGCCGCTGCCGCTGCAGCTCGGCGTGCTGCTCGCGTCCAGCGCCGTTGGAGTACTCATTTCGGCGGCCGTGCTGGGGCTGGTCGCGGGACATGTGCAAGGCTCGGTCTCGGGGCCGCCGCAGCAAGGCAGAACGCCACTGGTCCTTGGCGGTCTGGCGCTCGGGTTCGGATCGCTCGGCGCACTCGCGCTCGCGGGCTCGTTCTCGGCAAGTCCCGTACCGCCGTGGTCGAACTTCAGTTTTGCTTCGACCGCTCTTCCGTGGCTTGCGACGGCGTTCGCGCCCGTTCAGCGTTTTGTCGTGCTCACGCTCGCAGCCCTGCTGATCGTCAGGTCGGCCAACGCGTTCACGGCAAACGGGACGCGCCGCCGCATTCCCGCGGCGGCGGGCCTCTTCCTCATCGGCTTGCTGCTGGCTCCGGGCCCTGCGCCGGACGACGTCATGTCCTGGTGGCTCAAGGGCGCCGTCGCCGGCGCTGTCTTGCTGGCAAGCTACTTCACCATCCTGCGCGCCTATCCGTTGCTCGTCGTGCCGGCCGCGGCCGCGTTGTCGCTGCCGCCCGTCGCCGCGACCGGGCTGCAGGGCGCGTACACCGGGGTGCTGCTCGGGGCGTTGCTTGCAACTGCCGGCATCCTGGCTGTGGCGTGGCGGTGGTTTGACGTCGCTCACGATGTGGAATAGGCGCACAGCGCGCAGCAGCGGACAGCTCGGCGGACCTGTACGCGCGAGCAAGGCGCCGCGCTTGTTTCGCCTGAAATGGCGCCGCCATTCCCCGGAAGCATCCCCGTGAGAGTCGCCGTACTTTTCGGCGGCGCGAGCGAAGAGCGCGATGTCTCGGCCGCGAGCGCCTCCAAGGTCATCGAAGCGCTGCGCGAACGCCGGCACGACGTGGTCGCGGTCGACCTGAGCCGCGGCAGACTGGGTCCGGCCGACGAGCGCGAGCTGTTCGCCAGCCGCATCGATCGCCTGCCGCCCGGGCGCGCCGCGGCAACGGACCTCGCGGACATTGCAGCGCGATCGGGGCTGAACGAAGTGGACATCGTTTTCCTCGCGCTGCACGGCGGCAGCGGCGAGAACGGAACGATCCAGTCGCTGCTCGATCTGGCCGGCATCGCCTATACGGGATCGGGCAGGCTCGGCAGCGCGCTCGCCTGGGACAAGGATGTCGCCAAACGAATGATGCGCGCCGCGGGCGTGCCGACCCCCGATTGGCTCATGTCTCCCGCTGCGGCCGACGCCGTCGAGGCCGCCATCGGCTATCCGCTCATCGTCAAGCCGAACGGCCAGGGTTCGACCGTCGGCCTCACGTTGGTCGAGTCGGCGCGGGAACTCGAGCGGGCGACCGAGCTCGCGGCCCGCTTCGACGCCGAGGTCATGTTCGAACGCTACATCCCGGGTCGCGAGTTGACCGTCAGCATTCTCGAGGGGAAGGCGCTGGCCGTCGGCGAGATCCTGCCCGGCGCGGGGCCGCTCTTCGACTATACGGCGAAGTACACGGCAGGCGCGGCCGAAGAAATCTTTCCGGCGGACCTGTCGGCGGCCCGGACCGAGCGCATCCAGGCGCTCGGCCTCGACGTGCATCGCGCGCTCAAACTCGACGATTACAGTCGGGTCGACTTCCGCATGGACGAGGAGGGGCGGTTCTGGTGCCTGGAAGCCAATACGCTGCCGGGGCTCAGTCCGGGCAGCCTGCTGCCGCAGGCCGCCACGGCCTCGGGCATCGAGTTTCCGGAACTCTGCGAGCGGCTGTGCGCGGCCGCACTCGGGCGGCGCCGCACTCGCACCGACGATTAATCGGGCTGCGGCACGATCCTGATGTAGGGCTTGGGTGCCTCCCAGCCGTCTGGGAACTTCTCTTTCGCCGCTTCATTGGACACGGCCGGAACGATGATGACGTCCTCACCCTGGTTCCAGTTCACGGGCGTTGCGACCTGGTGCCTGGCCGTGAGCTGAATCGAGTCGAGCAGCCTCAGCACCTCGTCGAAGTTGCGCCCCGTGCTCATAGGGTAGGTCAGCGTCGCCTTGATTTTCTTGTCGGGACCGATCACGAAGACCGAGCGCACGGTCGCGTTGTCGGCGGCCGTTCGTTCCTTCGCCGGGCCGCTCGCGTTGGGGTGCAGCATGTCGTACAGCTTCGCGACCTCGAGGTCGCTGCCGTCGATGATCGGGTAGTTCACCGCGTGGCCCTGCGTTTCCTCGATGTCCTTCGACCACTCGACGTGGTCGTCGGCGGAATCGTTGCTGAGCCCGATGATCTTGCAGTTGCGCTTGTCGAACTCGGGCTTGAGTCCCGCCATGTAGCCGAGTTCCGTCGTGCACACGGGCGTGAAATCCTTCGGGTGCGAGAACAGGATCGCCCAGCCGTCGCCGATCCACTCGTGGAAATCGATGGTTCCTTCGGTCGTGTTCGCCGTGAAATCGGGTGCGTCGTCGCCAATGTGTAGTGACATCGTTGCTCCAGGATTCGTTGTGTGGATTTGCCGAAAAGTCGGTTAGCGTAGCACGATTGGCGCGGCGCGCCAGACCCCGTAAGCGCACACGAGCCAGCCCGCCATGAAGCACAGGCCGCCAACGGGCGCCGCGCTGCCGAGCCAGCCGGGCGCACCGAGCGCCGTCGCGTAGATCGACCCGGAAAAGAGCACCGTGCCGGCCGCGAACAGCCAGCCGGCGAGCCTGAATTGCCGGGCCGGTTCGTAGCGCTCGCCGAGCGCGGCAACGGCCAGGATGCCGAGGCCGTGGTAGAACTGGTAGTCGACGCCCGTGCGGAACGATTCGAGCGCCCGCGGCTCGAGCAGCGCATCGAGACCGTGAGCCGCCCAGGCGCCGAGCGCCGTCGCTTCGAACAGCGACAGCGCGGCGATTATCAACAGTATCTTTCCACCCAGTGTCATCGGCTATTCCCGTTGCCGTCGACCCGATGGCCGCATTTGCATGGCGAACATCGCTCAACGCACCGATTGTGAATGGTGGGCCCGGTAGGACTCGAACCTACGACCAAGGGATTCACTGTGTCCCGCCGTTTCCGGCGGCAGCGGACTATCTCTTCACCCGCAAGTCGCCTTGCTGGGGTGCGGGACGCTCTAGCCTGTCATCAAGAGCACTGAAGCTCTCAGGTAGTCTCTGCACCTTCCGCCGGTGTACCGGCGGCTTGGCTCAGGATTGCCGGCACGCCGTGCTGCGGTTTCCCTGAATTCATCCCGTCCACTCCGCGGCTTTCGCCGCGAAGGCACCGTTTTCGATGAGTCCCCTGCTCTAACCAACTGAGCTACAGGCCCACGCGCGTAATGGTACCATCGGCGCCCCCCGCGAATGCCCGCGTACAGTTCGTCCAGTCTCGCGCAGACGCAAGGGGAGTCGTACGATCAGCCGCTTGAAACCCTCGCGCGCAGGGATGCGCGCGCGGAGCCTACCCGTCTGTATCCCGGGCGTTTTACACGCGGCTTATCGCACGACTCCCCGCAACAGCGCGCGCCTCGCACGGCGGCGCGGCGACTCCCCGCATCCCTGCGACGACCCAGGGAGGTCAGTCTTCGAGCAGGAAACTGCGCAGTTGATCCGAGCGCGAGGGATGGCGCAGCTTGCGCAGCGCCTTGGCTTCGATCTGCCGGATGCGCTCGCGCGTCACGTCGAACTGCTTGCCGACCTCCTCGAGCGTGTGGTCGGTGTTCATGTCGATGCCGAAGCGCATGCGCAGGACCTTGGCTTCGCGCGGCGTGAGCCCGGCGAGCACGGCGTGGGTCGACTCCTTGAGGCCCGAATCCGTTGCGGAGTCGATCGGCGAGGCGGCGCCCGCGTCCTCCAGAAAATCGCCGAGATGCGAATCGTCGTCGTCGCCGACCGGGGTTTCCATCGAGATGGGTTCCTTGGCGATCTTGAGCACCTTGCGGACCTTGTCCTCGGGCATTTCCATGCGGCGCGCCAACTCGTCCGGCGTCGGTTCCCTGCCCATTTCCTGGAGCATCTGCCGCGAGATCCGGTTGAGCTTGTTGATCGTCTCGATCATGTGAACCGGAATTCGGATCGTGCGCGCCTGGTCGGCGATCGAGCGCGTGATGGCCTGGCGGATCCACCAGGTCGCGTATGTCGAGAACTTGTAGCCGCGGCGGTATTCGAACTTGTCGACCGCTTTCATGAGGCCGATGTTGCCTTCCTGGATCAGGTCGAGGAACTGCAGGCCGCGGTTGGTGTACTTCTTGGCGATGGAGATCACGAGCCGCAGGTTCGCCTCGACCATTTCCTTCTTGGCCCGGCGCGCCTGCGCCTCGCCGAGCGAGATCTCGCGGTTGATGTCCTTGATCTCCTGGATCGTGAGCGTCGTCAACGTCTGGAGTTTGCCGAGCCGCCTCTGCGAGCGCAGGATTTCGTTCCTGCGCCGGCTCAAGCGGGACGAGTGCTTGCGCTTGGCCCGGATGTGTTTCTCGATCCAGGTCAGATCCGCCTCGTTGCCCTGGAAGCTCGAGATGAAGTCCATGCGCGGCATGAAGCTTTGCCTGACGCAGAGCTCGAGGAGGTGGCGCTCCTGGTCGCGGATGTCGTTAACGACCATGCGCAGTTGCTCCACCATCAGGTCGAACAGCTTCGGCGCGAGCTTCAGTTCCATGAACTGCGTGGTCATGGAGTCGAGCACCTTGCCGCCGCGCGCGTTCTTCATGCCGTGCCTGGCCAGGCTGTCGACATATCGTTTGTGGAGCCGCTTGAGTTTCCTGAGCCGCTTTGCAACTTCGGCGGGATCGGGGCCTGTGTTGACCTTCGCGTCGTCGTCGTCATCCTTGCGCGCGGACGGATCGGCGATCTGGTCGTTCGGATCGAGGAAACCGACGATGAGATCCTGCAGCCTGGCGTTCCCCTGCGTGACGCGCTTGTGAATGTCGAAGACCAGGTCGAGGGTCGGCGGGAACTGTACGAGCGCCGCGCGAACCTGGTCCAGGCCTTCCTCGATGCGCTTCGCGATCCGGATTTCGCCCTCTCGCGTCAGGAGTTCGACCGTGCCCATTTCGCGCATGTACATTCGCACGGGATCCGTCGTGCGGCCGAACTCGGCGTCGACGGTTTCAAGTGCGGCCGCAGCCTCGTCCGCGGCATCTTCGTCGCTCGACACGGCGTTGTCGGACAACAGCAGCGACTCGGCATCCGGCGCCTTCTCGTGCACCGTGATACCCATGTCGTTGATCATGTTGACGATGTCCTCGATCTGCTCGGGATCGACGATATCGCTCGGCAAGTGGTCGTTGACCTCGCCGTAGGTCAGGTAGCCCTGCTCCTTGCCCTTGGAGATCAGGAGCTTGAGCTGGGATTGCCGTTCGTCTTCGTGGTGCGGAGCAGTCGATTCCATGTACGCCACATTCCTCATGGTCGCCGAGCCAAACAGTTAATGATACGCGAATGAAGTAGCCCGTTCAGCCGCGGTTCGGAGGCACGCGCGCCCGATGAACGTCGTTGAGCGCGGGCTTCAGACCGGATCGCGCCGCTCGGGTTCGAGCGGCCGGGTCAGGTCTGAGACCTCGGGCAGGTCCTGAAGTTCAGGTACGAGATCGGGAATCTTCCCGCTGCGGCGCTCATTCCTGCCGATCGCGATCCTCGGGCGCCGCGCCGCGCCCCGGGGATCCGGCGAAGAGACGACTGCCGTCCGGCAGTGTGACGTCGCGGCCGTTCGCGCGGTTCGATCCGTCGCGCGCCCGATAGCCCTCGACGAGCACTTCGGTGCCGGGCGCGACAGAGTCCTTGCTCCAGCCGCGGCGCACCAGGACTCCGGCGGGACCCGCCTCGATCATCCAGCTCTCGACGCTGCCGTCCTCCCCGGGGACATCCAGATGAATCCAGGAGTGCGGATTGATCCACTCCATGCGCGTGATCGTGCCGCGAAGCTGGACGGGTTTCGTCGCATCGAACTCCGCGGAGAAAGCGTGATGCGCCGTGGCCGTGGCCGAGGCCAGCAGCAGCCCGAGTCCAGGCCCGAAGACCATCGCTAGAGTCGTTCGCATCGGCCTCACCTCACTGTTGCGCGGCTTGCGCGCGTTCTTCGGCGCGGGCGCCGCTCAGGATGTTCGTCATGCCGTAATTGCCTTCATGACACGCGTACTCGACGAGTTCGTACTGGGTGTCGTCCCGGCCGAAGGTGAACATGCCCGTCCACGGCGTCGTCCAGATCGTCGGGTCGTTTACGGTAAACCGGTATTCGAGCGTGTCCGGCCCGGTGCGCGTGTAGCGTTCGGTCAGCGTCAGATTCGCGCCCGAGCCCCGGTAGGACGACTTGCCGTTGAAGTTCCTGACGTCGACGACGAGCGTGTCGCCGTCCCAGCGGCCGCGCGAATCGCCGAGCCACTGAGTCAGGTTCGGCCCGAGATGCGGCCGGCCGTCGGTCGGAATCACGCGCGTCTCGTGGATCATTTCCTTCTGGATCGCGACGAAACCGGGACTCTGCACGATCTGCAGGCCGTTGTTGTAGACGCCCGGCATCATCATGCCGGGCAGGCCGCGAGTGATGCAGCGTACCCAGGAGCTCAGATCCTCGGGGCCGGCCGGCGGGCCGCGGTCGGCATTTGCCGCCGCCGCGACCAGCGCCTCCCCCTCGGGGGTCAGCGGAGGCAGCCGCCCGTCGGGCGGGTCGACGATCATCGCGACTTGCGTCGATGGCGCATCCCTCGCGAAGCCGAGCGTCGTGTCGCGCCATTCCCGTTCGTAGCCCCAGATGCTTCTGAGCGTGCCGCGCTCGCGCCGGGCCGCCGCTTCCTCGGGGGTAAGCGCCGCGATCTCGGCGGCATCGAGCGGCCGTTCGAGCGGAATGCCGTGCGCCGCGTCGCCGGTCCAGATGCCCTGCAGATCGGGAGTGCCCCAGGGCGTTCGCGGGACAGTGTAGGGCTCGCCAGGCTCCGGCGTCGCCGCGGCCAGAAATTCGTCCCGGACGACGCCGGCCCAGCCGGCCTCGACCACGGCGACCCGGACGTTATCGGGGCCCGCGATGAACGCCCGCGCGGCGTCGCTGCGTCCATTGTCCGGCACGGCCGGCGGCGCTTCGAACTCGACACGCTGCTCGCGCATCGCCGGGGCGGCCTCGTCGAGGTCCGCTACGCTGAAGCCCAGATGATCGAGCGTGCGCCCCTCGGTCGGTGCGGGCAGGCCGTCCTCGTGCCCGGAGACGAGCAACCACGCATCGTCGAACCGCAGGCCGTTGACCTGTCCGGCGAGTCGGTCCGGCACACCGCCGAGAACGTCGCGATACCAGGCCATAGTCGCGGCAGGATCGGCCGCACTCAGGTGAACGTGGTGAAAGCCGAGCTTGTCGCGATCCTCCACGAGCGCGATTCGCGTGCCCCAGGGGTCGAAGATGAACGCGAGCCTGAAGGGGCCCGCGGTATCGCTGAACGTCGAGCCGCCGGCGAACCGCTGCAATCGTACGCCCGCGCCGCCGACGCCGACGGCTTCAAGTTCGCTCATCCTGGCCGCGAGATCGGCGACGGAGAAAGCGATGTAGTTGACGCCCGTGCCCTGAGTCCCGCCGAGCGTCGGTGCGGCGCTGAAGACCACCTCGACGCCGTGGCAGGCCGCAGCGTCAGCTTGCCGGTTACTCGGCGCGCAGCCGAGGTACTCGGTGTACCAGTTCACCGCCTCGATCGGACTCGGTACGGCGAGATGCACATGGTCGAGAGTTGCCGCTGCCGTGATGCCGGATGCCAGCGCAAGAAGTACCGCGACGCCCGGGACCGCAGGACCGAAGATTCTGGTTTTCATGCCGGTAAACCTCCGCATGGGGTCCGGATCACTCCGCCGCCCCCCTTCTCAGGTGGTCGTACAAGAGACTTTCGGAAAACTCCACGCACTTGAATTCGAGCACCTGCACATTGTCCTCGAGGCGCCGGTAGAGCGGCATGCGCATCGTCCACGGGCGCGTGAAGACGTTCGGATCCTCGATCGTCGCCTCGTACATGAGCGCGTCGGGCGTGACCGGCGTGTAGCGTTCGGTCACGCGCAGCGCGTCGCTTGCGAAGTTGCCGGCGCGGTCGAACCAGGCCAGGCCGTTGAAACCGGCAGCTTCGACGACGAGCGTGTCGCCCTCCCAATGCCCGTGCGAACGGCCCATCCAGCTATCGATCGGGGCGGGCTCGGGATTCTCCACGTTCATGTGGATCGTGCGGTTCGCTTCGGCGAATCCGTGGACGATCATGATCTTGTCCGTGCCCTGGAGGATCTGCAACGGATACGGCAGATAGGTCGCCCGCGGCACGCCCGGCAGGTAGCACCTGATCTCCGGGTCGTCCGTATAGCGGTTTTCGAAATTGCGCTGCTTCTGCTCGAGCGCCCAGGGCTGGTAGGGAATCTCGTTGCCGACCACGACGCCCTGTCCGGGCGGTACGGCGCCGATCGCGCCAAGCTCGGAAGGCCCTGCGCTCGCGGGATGATCCTGGATATCCCAGTGCGCCGTACCGATCGCCTGCCAAATACCGTTGAGGTCGGGATGCCCGTCCCAGGCTCGCGGGAACGCGCCGTCGACCGCCTGCGCCCCGGCTTGCCCTGCCACGAGACAGACGAGCGCCAGCGCCGCGGCCGAAGCCCGCAAAGCGCCGTAACGCGAAGCTTTCATCGGCGTCCCCCCATTGGACAGCGTCAGGCGGTCCGCCCCGGACGGCCTGACCGGCCTAGAACTCGTAACGCACGCTCAGACCGGAAATGCGCGGATCGCCGATGAAGGCGTTAAATGCATCCTGCTGCAGGGGCGCATCGAAAATGGTCAGGGCGTACTCCTCATCCGTCAGGTTCTGCACCCAGAGGTCCACGGTCCAGGGATTCGTTCCGTCGCGCGACGTCAGGATCAGCCGGGCGTTGACCACGGTGTAGGCGTCCTGTTCCTTCTGGATGTCGAGGTCCGCGCCGGTATTGTGGTCGCCCGTGTAGCGCGCGTCGATGTGGAACGTCCCCGCCAGCGGACCCAGCGGGAAGCCGATCGTGACGCCGGCCACGGTCGTGACCTTCGGTGCGTGCGTCAATTGCCGCCCGGCACGGAAACCGTGCTCGGGACCGGAGCCGAAGCGCACATCCGCGTAGGTGACTCCGCCAAAGAGTTCGATGTTGTCGGTCAGGCCGCCGCGAGCCTCGATCTCGATGCCCTTCGAGGTCACTTCGGGAATATTCAGCGCCTCGAATGCGAACCCGCGGAAAGCGGTGAGCTGGTAGTCCTGGAATTCCTCGTGGAACAGGCTGATGTCGAGCAGGCCGAGACCGTTGTCGAGGCTGAACTTGCCGCCGAGTTCGATCGCGTCGACCGTTTCCGGGCGGAACATCCACTGGTCGATACTCGGTGCGATCGGCGTGCCGGCCGTGATCACCGACAGGATCGGGCTCTGCAGGCCGCTGCGGTCCATATTGAAGCCGCCGGCCTTGTAGCCGCGCGAATAACCGGCGTAGAGCAGGTGACCGCCGCCGACCGGGCGCGACAGGCGCAGCGTGCCCGACACTTCGTTTTCGTCGAGTGTGCCGTAGTAGGTACCGTCCCTGCTCGGGTCGGAGAACGGGTTGCAGCCGAGCGCGGCGAGTGTGCCGATGCCCAGTTGCACATCCGGGTTGCCGAGGATTGCCTGGCCGCCGGCGACGACCGCCGGCAGCGACGGCAGCAGTTCCCCGGCGCCTGCCTCGATCTGCCCCGCGGCCTGCGAAAGCTGTTGCACGGCCGGCAACAGGTGCGGCGGGATCTGCGACGCGAACTGAGGGAGCAGGGCGCGCAGCGCGCCGAGTTGCCCTACGTAGGCCTGCAGCCCCTGCGCGTAGGCGCCGACGCCCTGCAGATACGCCTGGGTCGATTGCAGATAGCCGAGGAGCTGTTGGGAAAACGGCAGGCAGACCTGGTCCGAGGAACGCAGGTTGGCCGTCATGGACTTGTCTTCGGACGTGTAGCGAAGTCCGAGCGTCAGTTCGAAGTCGTTCTCGAACTCGAGCGTGTTGTGGGTGAACAGCGCCCAGGATCGGGATTCCTGATCATAGCGGTCGATCGCCCCGTGGCCGAATAGCTGGGCTCCACCGGCCAGCGCTTCGTAGCCCCGCCAGGGATCGAACGGAAAGTCCTGATACGCGGGCAATTGCGCCGAGAGCATCGGGATGGCGACCTGCGGTGGGAGCAGGGGTTTGAAGGCCTCGAGTCCGGCCGCCAGTTCCGCCGCGCCCCGGGCGATTCCGGCAGCGCCGGCTTCGAGCGCCGGGAGGTTGGCGGCGAACAGATCGAAAGCGCCGCCGATCCCGGCCGCGGCCTGGGCAGCGATGCCGTTGGAGTAATAGGCGTAGCCGGAGCCGAAATCGAGCGCGTCCTGGTACGGCAGCTCCTCGTCCGAATAATAGGCGCCCACGAGCCAGTCCAGGCGCCCGGCCTGTCCGTTCAGGCGGAACTCCTGGGTCAGCGTTTCGAATCCGAGCCGGAAGTCGTCGATCCGTCCGCGGGCGCCGAGGTCCACCGCGGTGAAGTCGACATCCATCTGACGAAGCGTTTCCCAGTCGCGCATGGCCGTTACGCTGACGAGCCGCGCGAACGGCAGCTCCGCGTCGATCTCCAGCGACAAGCCGCTCTCTTCGACCGTCTGGGCGTAGCCGGAATTCTCCGTTACGGATGAGAGGCGCGCATACGGCTCGTAGACCGCGCCCACCGTGGCGGGATTGCCCGTCTGGAGCTTCGCGATCTGTTCGATCGCCGCCGCCGCCGGCCCGGCGACGAGGTTCACGGCAGCGCAGCAGTTTTCATCGCGGTCGGTGTAGTCGCCGATCAGACGCAAGCGGACCGTGTCGGACGGCTCGAAGACAATCTGGCCGCGAATGAACTTGCGGTCGCGGTTGTTGTAATCGCGGCCGAGGTTGACGTCGTCGAGGAACCCGTCGCGTTCGAAGAACACCGCATCGAGGCCGGCCGACGTATCGCCGCCCAGGCTGCCGCTCAGGCCCGCTTCGAGCCGGTTGTAGCCGTGGGAGCCGACGCTGAGGTCGGCGTAGCCTGCGCCTTCGGGATCCGGCAGCGCCGTGATGACGCTGACGACGCCGGCGGAACTGTTGCGGCCGAACAGCGTTCCCTGCGGTCCCCTGAGCAGCTCGATGCGTTCGATCGAGCCGAGTTCCGTGAACCCCACCGTGGCGCGGTTGCGGTACACGCCGTCCACGTACATGCCCACGGACGACTCGAGCCCCGGGTTGTCGCTGTTGGTTCCGACGCCGCGGATGCGTGCGGTTACGCCGACGGATTCCGCCTGGCCGCCGCTCAGGTGAAAGCTCGGCGCGATGCGCATCAGTTCCCTGATATCCGTCACGCGTGAGAGCTCGATCCGCTCTGCGTCGTAGGCCGAGACCGCCAGCGGTACGTCGATGACGGATTCCTCCCGGCGCGTTGCCGTGACGATGATCTGCTCGATGGCCGGGTCGTCCGCCGCCGAGGAAGGATCCTGAGACTGCTGCGCGGAAGCCGTGACGGCCACCAGGCCGGAACAGATGATCAGTGTACGCATGGCGATACCGGAGCCTCCCTGGTTGTTTCTGAATTCGTTTGGCGAAATTACGCGACCGTTCACGTCAACGTAACGTGCCCGCTGCGATTGCCGCCGATAGCGCGGCAGCGCCAATGTGTCGGCGCCACAATCGGTCACCGCCCGGGTCTGCAGCCATGGTCTTCCTGCCAAGTGCTGTCGGAAGATAATACTACTTGTAGCACGGGCGCCGGTAGCCTGCCGCGGGGGCGCGGCTTGACCGTCGTGGTGGCAGGTTTGCAACAGCGAGCTGCCGCCGCGGCAGCGAGCGTTGATCGGGGCGTCGCGGCCGACGGCAGGTGTCGCGAATCGGGCGGGCAACGTCGGTCGGCGCCAGGCTGCTAGCCCTCGCTGATCTCGTCGACCGGCCCGGAGAGCGTGCGTTTCCTGAGGGCCTTCACGGCGTCCTTGCGCCGCTGCTCGCGAACGAGCCGCAGGAGGCTGTCCCTGAGCACGTCAGGCGCCGCATTCTCGTCATCGAGCGGGGTCTCGGCGAGCAGGCGGTTGAGGTGCCGCCCTTCCTCGTCTTCGCGGAAACGTTCGATCAGGTGTCCCGGCGTGACTTCGGGCTGTTCCCGGGCGACTTCGAGAATCCTGCGCAACAGGCTCGCCCCGGGGAGATGGACGTCATCGAAGCCGTCGATCCCGTCGACGCTGCCCGCCACGGAGGGGTAATGCAGGGCAAGAGTGATGGTCTTGCGCATGAGCGTGGACTTGCGGTGCAGCGGCTGCTGCGGTCGCGACGGCCGTTGCGGCGGGTTGTCGAGCAGGCCGCCGAGGCGCTCGGCCGGGAGACCCACGACACGGGCGAGCTCGGCCGTGAGCAGTTCGCGATAAACACGCGCCTTTACACGCTCGAGCAGCGGCCGCGCGAGCGCGACGATCTTCGAGCGTCCGTCCGCGCTGCCGACATCGACCTGCTCGCGCAGCCCCGCGATGAAGAAGTCCGATAGCGGAGTCGCATTGCTCAGCAGATCGCGAAACACATCGGCGCCCTGACTGCGCACCAGCGAGTCGGGGTCTTCGCCCTCCGGCAGCAGCAGAAACACGAGTTCGACCTCGCCGCCTGCGTAAGGCAGCGCGGTCTCGAGCGCCTGCCAGGCTGCGGCGCGCCCGGCCCGGTCGCCGTCAAAACAGAACACGACACGCTTGTAGCGCTGCGTGAGCTGGCGCGCGTGCTCGGAACTCGTCGCGGTGCCGAGCGTCGCGACGACCGGCTCGATGCCGTGCTGCGCAAGGGACACGACGTCGAGGTAACCCTCGACGATGACGATCTCGTCGTGCCGGCCGGGCCGCTGCCTGGCTTCGTACACTCCGTAGAGCGTACGTCCCTTGTGAAACACCGGCGTCTCGGGCGAGTTCATGTACTTCGGTTCTCCGGCATCGAGCACGCGGCCGCCGAAGCCGATGACCTTGCCCAGACGGTCCCGGATCGGAAACATGACCCGGCCGCGAAACCGGTCGTAACAGCGGCCGGCATCGTTCTCGATGGCGAGCCCCGCCTTGACGAGAAGGCGCGTCCGGGATTCGCTGCGCCCGGGCGCGCCGACGAGCGTGTCCCAGGCGTCGGGCGCATAACCGATCGCGAACCGTTTGGCCGTTTCGCCGTCGAGACCGCGGGCCTTGAGATAGTCGATGGCCGCGGGATGGTTTCTGAGCGCCCGCCGATAGATCCGGTCGGCTTCGCCGAGCACATCGTGCAGCCGCTGAGTCTCGCCGCGATCGGTGTCGCCGCGCTGCGTCGGGACCTCGATTCCGAGCATTGCCGCGAGGTCGTCGACGGCTTCGGGAAACGACATGTTGTCGTGTTCCATGAGGAAGCCGATCGCATTTCCGCCGGCCTGGCAGCCGAAGCAGTGATAGAAGCCCTTGTCCGGGCTTACGGTGAACGACGGGGTCTTTTCGTCGTGGAAGGGACAAAGTCCCTTGTAGCGGGCACCGGCCTTCTTTAGCGCGACGCGCGCACCGACGACTTCGACGATGTCGGTTCGATCGATCAGCTCGTCGATGAACGGTTGCGGGATCATTCGGAAAGGACGATGCTCGGTGCTCAAGCATACCAACAAGGGGCCGTCCGGTGGCTGACGATGCCGGGTGAGTTACGCCTCAGGCGCAGCGCCTTCGCATCGCGGGCTTGATCCCGCCTCACCGAAACAATCGTTCGAGAACAACAGCCAATCGCCGTTCCCGACGGGCTCAGGCGTCAATTGGGCCTTCGTGGACTGCCGGGGTTTTGCCGGAATCGGTTTGGCTGAAAGTAGGACAATCTTGCTATCCTGTCCCGCTCAAATACGGGATTTCAAAATCGCGAGTACCGGGGAGTCTGGTTCCATGCGAACGATCAATCGCCTGTTCCTTCTTTCATTGCTTCTTCCAGCCTGTTTCACCGGCAAGGCCTTCGCACAGGAGGCGGTCGCAAGCGGGATGTGGTCGGATTCATCCACCTGGTCCGGCGGCGCGATTCCTGCCGCAGGCGACAACGTCACGATCGGCGAAGGTATCGATGTCGTGCTCGACGTCAGCCCGCCGGGACTGAACGGTATCACTCTCGACGGCAGACTCGGCTTTTCCGATGAAGCCGATCTCGAGCTCACCACCGAGTGGATTCTGCTGCGCGGCGAGTTGTTCGCTGGCAGTGAGCGCGATCCGCACACGAGCAACGCGACGATTACGCTGACCGACAATGTGCCTGGTGAGCAGATCAGCGGCATGGGCGACCGCGGCATCCTGATCGTCGGAGGGACCTTGAGCCTGCACGGCGATCGGGAAAACGCGTGGACCAGGCTCGCTGAAACTGCCGAGGCCGGCAGCACCCGGATTGAAGTTCTCGACGCGAGCGGGTGGCGGGTCGGTGACGAGATTGTTCTGGCGTCGACGGACTTCGATCCGAGGCAGGCAGAGACGCGGCGCATTTCCCGTATCCGGGGCAATACGATCACATTGGATCAGCCGCTCCAATACATGCATTTCGGCGAAGTCACCTTCGGCGTCGACCAACGCGGCGAAGTCGGCTTGCTGACGCGCAATATCAAGGTCCAGGCATCCGCCGATGCCGATGACTCCTGGTTCGGCGGGCATATCATGGCGATGGCAGGGAGCACGATGAACGTTGCCGGCATCGAGTTGACTCGAATGGGTCAGCATCTGACGCTGGCCCGGTATCCGATCCACTGGCATCTGAACGGCGACGTGACGGGGCAGTACATCAGGAACTCCGCAATTCACGATACCTACAGCCGCTGCGTGACGGTGCACGGCACGGACAATCTGCTGGTCGAAAACAATGTCACGTACAACACCGTGGGACACTGCTTCTTCATGGAAGACGGCATCGAGACCGGCAACCGGTTTGTCCGCAACCTCGGCATCCAGACCAAGTGTCATCCGACCATGGAATGCGTGCCGACAAACCTTTTTCTGCCTCATCAGTCCACTGAGGGCCAGGATTCCCCGCATGTCCTGATCCCTTCGGACAATACG
This sequence comes from Gammaproteobacteria bacterium, assembly GCA_022826245.1. GTDB lineage: Bacteria > Pseudomonadota > Gammaproteobacteria > Steroidobacterales > Rariloculaceae > Rariloculus. Next base: position 57,761 of record JAJDVG010000031.1, on the reverse strand, counting down.
GCCTCCACTTTCTGGATCACGAACCCCGACAACGTCTACCGCGACAATGTGGCTGCGGGTTCCGACCAGGTCGGGTACTGGATGGCCTTTCCCACGCATCCGACAGGGGCGTTCGAAGGCACGCAGATCAGCGCCAGTACCTGGCCCGGACGGATGAGGCTCAGGGAGTTCAGCGGCAACGTCGCGCACTCCAATTTCGATGGCCTGATGCTCGACCGCGGCCCCCGGCCCGATGGCAGATTCGGTATCGCCGGCCCCAATCTTGTCAGCCGCGCCGATCCGGCCGATGCGGACAGCGAGATCATCGTGGCTCACTTCGACGATTTCACCGGCTACAAGAACCGCAACGGCGCCGTATGGGGACGCGGTGAGATGCACCTGTACACCAATCTGAAACTGGCCGACAACGCGGTCGGCTTCACTCATGCGGCGGGTATCGTGGGCGCCGCGCCCTACACCTCACGGGTCGTCGACTCGCTGTTCGTCGGGGAGAGCGACAATATCGGCAACCCCACGACGCCCGCGGAAATCGCTTACGGCCGCAGCCTGCCGTCGGCAGCGCCGGATTTCCCGATCCGCGGCTACGAGTTCTATGATTTCCACCACGAAGTGGAAAATGTCACGTTCGTCAACTACGAGCCCAACGAGCTTCGCGATGCGGGCGCACTCTCCTACCTGTTGTTCACGAGCTTCGGCATGAGCACGTCGAACTGGGTCAAGGGCCTGACATTCGACAACGCCAAGCCCGTCAGCTTCCCGCCGCTGCAACGGCGCTGGGCGTCTGACTGGGGGCGCAGCGCCGCCTACAAGAGTGCGGCGTTCCATGACGTGGACGGCTCGGTCAGCGGCACTCCCGGCGCCTACGTCGTCATCGACAACGGCATCGCGTCCCACGAAGACGCCTGCGACATCAGGCAATCCTGGAACGCTGCGATCTGCGAGGGGGACATGGGCCGCATGAGCATCGCCGGAAATTTCAGCGGGTTCCAGACGGGCCCGATCACCAATCCGATCATCCTGCAACGCAATGGCAGGCGGTTCGAATACACCGGGGGCAACACGATCGGCAGTGGCGCCGAGCTCAGGGTCGAAACAGCCAGGGAGTCGCTGACGATTTCCCTGCAGGAAATGGACCTGGGTTCGTTCGTGACTTTCGAATTTCCCGAATTCAACACCGCCGCCGAGGGCGTGGAACTGGGCAGCCTGGATGCGCTGCGCGACGCCAGTGAGACCTCGTACTACAAGGATGGCGACACACTGTGGGTCAAGCTTGTGGTTGCGGACGCCGGCAGTGCATCTCTGACCACCGGCGGCCCAGGCGGTCCAGCCGGGGGCGGTCCGGCCAGTGGAACAAGGATCACCGTCAGCAGATAAGTTCGGCGCCGCTGAATGACATGAAGCCCCGGAGCAAGCCGGGGCTTCGCAAAGCCGCTCGGTCCGGCCGGTACGGCGGCATTCTGCAGATCCCGCGGGCAGCCGTGCTGGTGTGGGACGTGGTCGTGGCGGGCCGGACGGGACGAAGCCCCGAACACCCGGATCAGTACAGCCGCCTTCGCCTCGCGAGGCTCCTGGCGTTGCGCTTCATGTGCCGCTTGACGGCCGCCGCCTTCTTGCGCTTGCGTTCCTGGGTGGGCTTTTCGTAGTACTCTCGCCGGCGCAACTCTGCGAGAATGCCGGCCTTCTCACAGGAACGCTTGAAGCGGCGCAGCGCCGCATCGAAATTCTCGCTTTCTCTTATTCGGACGCTCGGCATGGGTACTTCGAATCGGTCAAATCGCAAAAAACGCCGGCAAGGGCCGGCGGGGAACCCACGATGGTAGTCGCAAACCCGCGCGGCTGTAAAGCACGATGAAGTTGCGATGAAAGTTCTCGGTATCGAGACGAGCTGCGACGAGACCGGCGTCGCGCTCTACGAGCACGGCCGCGGCATCGTCGCCGAGGCGCTGGCGAGCCAGGCGGCCGTGCATGCGCAGTTTGGCGGCGTCGTTCCGGAACTCGCTTCGCGCGACCACATCTCCAAGCTCGCACCCATGGTATGCACGGTGCTCGACGACGCGAACTCGAGCCTTGAGGAACTCGATGCGATCGCCTACACGGCCGGTCCCGGGCTCATCGGCGCGCTCATGGTCGGTGGCGCGCTGGCGGAATCCCTCGCACTCGGTCTCGGCATTCCGGCGATCCCGGTGCATCACATGGAGGCGCATCTGCTCGCCTGCCTGCTGGAACGCGATCCGCCGGAGTTTCCGTTTCTCGCGCTGCTGGTCTCGGGCGGTCACACGCAACTCGTCGAAGTTCGCGAACTCGGCCGCTACCGCATCGTCGGCGAGACGCTCGACGACGCCGCGGGCGAGGCTTTCGACAAGGTGGCGCGGCTGTTGTCGCTGCCGTATCCGGGGGGTCCCGCGCTCGCGGCTCTGGCCGACGGTGGCGATGCCGAGCGCTTTGCGTTTCCGCGCCCGCTCAAGAATCGCGGCCTCGACCTCAGTTTCAGCGGACTCAAGACGGCCGTGCGGCTCACGGTCGAGGCGGAGCGAAAGACGCACGGCGGCGAACTGCCCGACAGTGTCCGGCGCGATCTCGCGGCGTCCTTTCAGGAGGCGGTCGTCGATACGCTCGCGTCGAAATGCGTGCAAGCGCTCGATGCGACCGGGCTCAGCCGGCTCGTCGTCGCCGGAGGCGTCGGCGCCAACCGGCAGCTCCGCGCCACGCTCGCCGAACTCGGCGCCCGCGGCGGCGCCGATGTGCACTATCCGAGACCGTCGCTGTGCACCGACAACGGCGCGATGATCGCCTACGCAGGCGCTTGCCGTCAGTCGGCGGAGGCGGCTCCCGCGCACCGTATAATTGCGCGGCCGCGCTGGCCGCTCGACGAGTTGACGCCGCCGTGAGCAACGGCGCGCGCGAGGACGTTTCGTTGGACAGGATCTTTCTCAGGGACATTCGGGTCGAGGCCGTCGTCGGCATCTGGGAGTGGGAGCGCCGGATCCGGCAGACGGTGAGCATCGATCTGGAGTTCGCCACCGATGTGCGCAAGGCCGCCGAGAGCGATTCCGTCGACGGCGCGCTCGATTACAAGCGCGTGGCGAAACGTCTGATCGAATACGTCGGCAACTCCGAATTTCATCTCGTCGAATCGCTCGCCGAGGCGATCGCAGGCGTGGTGATCGGGGAATTCGGGGTGAACTGGGTGCAGGTTTCGGTCGCGAAACCCGGCGCCGTCGAAGGCTCGCGCGAAGTCGGCGTCATCATCACGCGCACGGCCGACGATTAGGACCTGCCAACACGGTGCGAGACAACCCTGCCGGATTCATGCCCCCCGCCTGACGCCGCCCTCGACGGTTTACCAGCCGATGCTGCGTCCGCCATCCACCGCGATGATCTGGCCAGTGACATAAGGCGCGTCGCGAACGAGAAACAGCACCGCGGCTGCGATGTCGTCGGGCTCACCGGGACGACGCAGGGGAATCTGGCGAACGATGCTGTTGCGAACGTTCTCCTCGAGCCCGGTTTCCGGCCAGAGGATTGCGCCGGGCGACACGCCGTTGACGCGGATGTCCGGGCCGAGGTCCTTGGCGAGGGACCGCGTCAGCATCGCGAGCCCGGCCTTGGCGGCGCCGTAGACCGGATGATCCCGGAGTGGCCGCTGCGAGTGCACGTCGACGATGTTGACGATGACGCCGTTGGCGGCCGCAAGCTGCGGCAGCGCCGCCTGGCTGAGAAAGAGCGGCGCCTTGAGGTTGCTGTCGATGAGGTCCTGCCACTGTCTTTCCGTGACCGCCGCAAGCGGCGTCGGGTAGAAGCTCGAGGCGTTGTTGACGAGCACGTCGAGCCGGCCGGCGTGTGCGGTCACCGTATCCACGAGCGTCTCGAGCGCCGCGCGGTTGCGAAGATCGGCGCCGACCGCGAGGGCCGAATCCGGGCGCGTGCGGTTGAGCGTCTCGGCGAGCGCTTGAGCCGGTTCGGCCGAGTTGAAGTAGTGGATCGCAACGTTTGCGCCCGCAGCGTGCAGCTTCGCGGCGATCGCCGCACCGATCCGTTTCGCCGCGCCCGTCACGAGCGCCCATCGTCCCGTCAGGGACCTCGCTGTGTCCGCGTCTGCCAACGACCGCTCCAGCGTCAGGAATCGGCGCCAAGGGTACACTATCCGCCCTTCACGACCGCGTGCGCGCCGCCTTGACTGCCCCATACCCTCCCGAACCGGATCCGGAGGCGCTGGCGACGAGCCAGGCGCTCTGTGAGCGGATCCGCGATCGCATCGCCCGGGCCGGCGGCTGGATCGGATTCGACCGCTACATGGAGGCCGTTCTCAACGAACCCGGCCTCGGTTACTACAGCGCGGGCAGCGCGAAGTTCGGTCCCGGGGGTGATTTCGTCACGGCGCCGGAACTCGGGTCCTTCCTCGCACGAGCGATAGCGAGGCAGTTCGGCGAGATGCTCGGTTCGCTCACGGCGCCCGCGATCCTCGAAATCGGCGCCGGCAGCGGGACGCTCGCGGCGCAGTTGCTGGACGAGCTGGCCGAGTACGGCGGCGGTGCAGTGCGCTATCTGATACTCGAGCCGAGCGCCGATCTGCGCGAACGCCAGCGTGACATACTCGGCCGTTTCGGCAACCGCGTCGACTGGCTCGAACGGTTTCCGGACCGTCCGGTCGAGGGCCTGATCCTCGCCAACGAGGTGGTCGATGCGCTGCCCGTCGTGCGTTTCATCAAGCGTGGCGGCGCGGCCCTGCCGCTCGGCGTTCGCTGCGGGTCCGACGGTTTCGAATGGGCCGAGGGCGGCGATGATGCGGGGCTCGGCGAAGCCGTGGCGTCGCTCGAGGCCGCGCTCGGCGAGCGCTTGCCCGACGGCTACCGGTCGGAAGTCTGCCTGGTGCTCGGCGGCTGGATCGACGGCCTTGCCGCGACGCTCGCGCGCGGCGCCGTGCTGCTCGTCGACTACGGCGGCGTGCGGCGCGAGTACTACCACCCCGAACGCAGCGACGGAACGCTGATCTGCCATTACCGGCATCGCGCGCACGACGATCCGTTCCATCTGCCGGGCTTGCAGGACGTAAGCGCCTGGGTGGACTTCAGTGCCTGCGCCGACGCGGCGCGCGCCGCCGGCCTCGGCGTCGCAGGGTTCACGACGCAGGGGCTTTACCTGGCCGAAAGCATCGCGAGCGCCGCCGACCCGGTGGCGCTCGATGCGAAGACGGCGAGCGCGTTCAGGACGCTCGTATTGCCCGGGGAAATGGGCGAGCGCTTCAAGCTGCTGCTTCTCGCGAAGGGTATCGAGCCGCCCGGTCTGCCGGGCCGCGATCTGCGCGCCTGGCTCTGATTGCAGCCATGAACAAGCGTTCGAGTGCTGGAAGGCGGCGCCTTATGCCGGGAGTCGGGACTTCGGGTCGGTCTTGCCCGGATCGGGGCGCGCATCGCGCGTCGCGTAGTCTGGCTGCTACCATCGCTCCGCCTGGATTCGGAGGATCCGAGTGGATCTAGCCCAAGCCGTCGTCCTGGCCCTGATACAGGGTGTCACCGAATTTCTGCCGATCTCCAGTTCCGGCCATCTGATACTGGTTCCGGAACTGCTCGGTTGGCCGGATCAGGGCCTCGGTTTCGATATCGCCGTGCATCTGGGCACGCTGGCGGCGGTCATCGTCTACTTCCGACGCGACCTGATCGGCATGGTAGCGGCGGCCGCGCAGCCGCGGCGCCCGGAATTGAGGCTCGCGGCCTGTATCGTCGTGGCGTCGATACCGCTCGGCGCAGCGGGACTGCTGTTCGCCGATCAGGTCGAGGGCGTGTTGCGGTCGCCGTCGGTCATCGCCGCGAGCACCGCGGGATTCGGCATCCTGCTCTGGCTCGCCGACCGGCTCGGCCGGGGCCGGCGGTCGGAGGGTTCACTTGGCTGGGTCGAAGTGGTCGCGATCGGCTTCGGTCAAGCGCTCGCGCTGATCCCCGGCACCTCGCGCTCCGGTATCACGATGACCGTTGCGCTCTCGATGGGATTGAGCCGCAGGGCGGCCGGGCGGTTTTCCTTCCTGCTCGCCATCCCGGCGATCGCGATGGCGGCGCTGTGGCAACTGCTGCAATTCCTGTCGAGCGCGGAGCCCGTTGCCTGGCTGGCGCTGGCGCTCGCCGCGGCAGTCGCGGCGGCCGCGGCCTTCGTTACGATCGCGCTGTTCCTGAGACTGATCGAACGCGTCGGCATGGCGGTGTTCGCGATCTACCGCGTGCTGCTCGGCGGCGCGCTCGTCTACCTGATGTAGCGGTCGCGCACCGCTCGTTCGATGTAGATGTCGACGCGGTGTTGCGGGGAGTCACGCTACCGCTCGCTTGAGACACGCGGCAAATACATCCCTGTACGCTCCACGCGCGCGTCCCTGCGCGCGAGGGTCTCAAGCGAGCGGTAGCGCAACTCCCCTTGCGTTTGCGGCAGGCCGGCACGGGCGATGAGTTCGCGAACGCTACGGAGTTGGCGTTCGGTCGGCCTCCTTGCGCAAGGCCGCCCGCACGGCGTCGATCCGCCGGATGCGGATGGCTTCGCCGAGTTCCGCGCCGTCGAGCCCATCGGTGCGCAGGCTGTCTGCATTGACCTCGCGGGCAGCGCCCAGTGCGCGCCGCAGCAGGTCGGCCTGCGGATAGGGCCGTTCCTGCAGGCCGGCGCGGCCGCGTGCGTCTGCCTCGCAGGCGAGCAGGAACTTCTCGAAGCGCTCCGGACGTCGGAACGCATCGGCCTTCGTCAGCAGTTCGACGATCGTTCGGGGCCGGAGTTCGCTCGCGCGGTGCACGAGGCCGTGGTGGCGCGCCACGAGTTCCGCGAGTTCCTGGTAGCCGCGCGGGACGCGCAGGCGGGCCGCGAGGTCGCGGATGAGCCCGACGGAGCGTTCGCCGTGACCGCGATGGCCGGGAAGCATCCACTTCGGCGTCGTCGCCTTGCCGAGGTCATGGGTCAGCACGGCGAAGCGGACGTCGCCGGCGTCGCTCAGGGATGCGCTCAGGCCCAGCGCCATCATGGTGTGCACGCCCGAGTCGATCTCCGGGTGCCAGCGTTCGGGTTGCGGCACGCCGTACAGGTTGTCGATTTCCGGGAATACGCGTGCCAGCGCGCCGCATTCCCGCAGCACCTCGAAAAAGACCTCCGGCCGCGATGTGGCCAGCGCCTTGTGGGTCTCCTGCCAGACCCGTTCTGGCGGCAGCGCCTCGAGTTCGTCGGCTGCGACGATTTCGGTCATGATCTCAAGCGTTTCGGCGGCGACCGTGAAACCGAGTTCGTGGAAGCGCGCCGCGAATCGCGCGGTACGCAGCACGCGCAGCGGATCCTCGCGAAACGCCTCCGAAACATGGCGCAATCGCCGGTCGGCAAGGTCCTTGCGGCCGCCCCAGGGGTCGATGATGCGGCCGTCGCTGTCCTTCGCCATGGCATTGATGGTCAGGTCGCGTCGGCCGAGATCCTGTTCGAGCGTCACCTCAGGCGACGCAACGACGCTAAAGCCCGTGTGACCGGGCGCGACCTTGCGTTCGGTCCTCGCGAGCGCGTACTCCTCGTGGGTATCGGGGTGCAGGAAGACCGGAAAGTCACGGCCGACCTGGCGGTAGCCGAGCTTGAGCAGGGCCTCGGCGCTCGAGCCGACGACGACCCGGTCGCGTTCGCCGGGCCCGATGCCGAGCAGTTCGTCGCGGACGGCGCCGCCGACCAGATATACGTCCATATCCGTTCCTAGTTTAGGGCATCGTCTCGGCTCGTGAACTCGTCATTCCACCCCGCCTGTCGCAAAGCTAAGGGGAGGTGCGCTACCGCTTGCTTGAGACCCGCGCGCGCAGGGATGCGCGCGTGGAGCGTACAGGGGTGTATTCACCGCGTGTCTCAAGCAAGCGGTAGCGCGCCTCCCCGCAACACCGCGGCGAGATTGAGCGGGCGGTGTGCGACTTCACCGTTACGAGCGCGAACGTGCCCGCTCGCATCGTCTCCCTTCGCGCGTGCTAAGGTTCGACGATGCCGGTCATGTTCCGTTCCCTGGTGATCGCAGTCGCGGCCGGCGCCCTGGCAGGCTGCAGTCTGCCGTACTACCTGCAGGCCATCGGCGGGCAGCTCGAGCTGCTGCGCAAGCGCGAGCCGATCGACGCGGTCATCGCGGACCCGGAGCGCAACGCCGACGTCAGGACCACGCTCGGCAGCGTCGCCGGGATGCGCGAGTTCGCCGTCAACACGCTCGGCCTGCCCGACAATGACAGTTACACGACTTACGTGGATCTCGACCGCCCGTACGCGGTCTGGAACGTCGTTGCCGCCGGGGAGTTTTCGGTGGAGCCCGAGCGCTGGTGCTTTCCCGTCGCGGGCTGCGTGAGCTACCGGGGTTTTTTTGACCGTGACGCCGCCGAGCGCTATCGGCAAACGCTTCAGGCGCGGGGGCTCGATGCCTGGTCGGGCGGCGTGCGCGCCTACTCGACGCTGGGCTGGTTCGACGATCCGGTGCTCAACACGATGCTCGGCGGCGGCGAGGAGTACATCGCGAGCCTGCTGTTCCATGAACTCGCTCACCAGAAGCTCTACATCAGGGACGACAGCGAGCTCAGCGAGGCGTTCGCGACGGCCGTGGAGGAGCATGGAATGGAACTGTGGCTCGGCGAACGCGGCGGCGCCGTCGCGCTCGAGCGATACCGTGAACGCGCCGAACGGCGGGATGAGTTCGCGAGTCTCGTCAGCGCCCAGCAAGAGCGCTTGAGCGAGATCTACGAAAGCGCCCTGGCCGATGAGGCGAAGCGGGCAGCCAAGGCCGAGTCGTTCGAGCTCATGCAGGATGATTATGCGTCGCTCAAGGCGCGCTGGGGCGGCGCCGACGACTACGATGCCTGGTTCGAGCAGCCGATGAACAACGCGAAGCTGGCTGCCGTGGCAACGTATCGGCGCTGGTTGCCTGTGCTGCGTTCGCGTCTGGATCGCGTCGGTCTTGCAGCGTTCTATCTCGAGATGGAGGCGCTTGCCGCACTGCCGGCCGACGAACGGGCAACGGTGCTCGAAAGCTGGGTGGGGTCGGTCCCCGCGGCGGTTCGCGCGCGGTAGCGTCGCAGCCGGTCGGGTTCCGGTCCGAGCTTCGCCGGGGGGAATCAGTCCCGGCGGCGGTTCGAGCGCCGTAGTATCGCCAATCGGTCGGGCTCGGGTTTGAGGTAGCCGCGCACGATCTGGTGCATCGGCCGCGGCGTTATGCCGAGTTGCTTGAGCCCGCCGTTCGAGCAGACGTTCGCGACGGACATCGAGCGCAGATTGTCGAGCGAGAACGGCTTGCCCGGAATGAGATAGTCGGCGATCGTGGCCTGCAGTCGGCCGAGCACGCCCGGCATCGGTACGACGAGCCTGCGTATGCCGAGTTCCCGGCGCACGAAGTCGATGATCTCGCGCAGGGAGTAGATGTCCGGGCCGCACAGCTCGTAGGTATTGCCGCAGGTATCGCTGTCGGCGAGCGCGGTTGCGAAGGCCAATGCAACGTCGTCGACGTGGACCGGGGCGAACCGGGCGTCGAGCCGCGCGAGCGGCAGGATCGGCGACAGGCGAAGCAGTCCGGCGAAGCGGTTGATGAAGCTGTCTTCGCTGCCGAAGATCACCGAGGGCTGAAAGATCGTATAGTGGATTTCGTCGCCGCAGAGCGTCTCGATGAGTCGCTCGGCCTGCCCCTTGGTCCTGAGGTAATGGCTCGGTCCCCGGTTGTGGTTGGCCTTGAGCGCGCTCATGTGGATGAGCCTGGTCACGCCGGTTTCCTGGCAAGCGCCGATGAGCTTCTCGACGAGATCGACATGGGCGGCCCTGAAGCCGCTGCCGTCGTGGCCCTTCTCGTTCAGGATGCCGACGAGGTTGATGGCGGCGTCACAGCCGCGCAGCAGTTCTTCGAGTTCCGCCTCGTCGTGGACGTTTGCCTGGCGAAGATCGACGCCGGGCAGCACGAGCAAGCGGCGGTTGCGTTGCCGGTTGCGGGTGGGGATGCGAACGGCGTAACCGCGGCGCACCAGCAGGCTGCTCAGGGACCGGCCGACGAAGCCGGTGCCGCCGAGAACACAGACCGTGGGCGTTGCTTGCCTGGCTGCCATCTGGGGCCTGTTGATGCGATACGGGACAACAATGCCGCGCGGGGCGCGGATTATACCGTCGCGCCGTCGTCAGCGGAGCACGATGAGCATGCCCCGATCGCCGCGCTGCACTTCAAGGACGATCGAGCGCGCATCGGCCGTGAGTTGCCGCGCTTCATCGACGCTCTGTACGCGCTGGCGGTTGATATGGGTGATCACGTCGTCGACCGTGAGACCCGCGGCGCGCGCGCGTGAGCCGGCCTCGATCCCGGTCAGCAGCAGGCCGTCGACGCCGTTCGCGGCTTCTTCGGGGCTCAGTTCGACGCCCTCGAGCACGGGGTCGAGTTCGATCGGCGCGGGCGGCGACGGCGTGTTGGCGGCCACGAGCTGATTCAGATTCAATACCGCGGTTACGGACTCCTCGCGACCGTCGCGGATGAAGCCGACCCGGACGTTGTCGCCGGGCAGGATCAGGCCGATCAGGTTGCGCAAGGCGCGCGAATCGCGGACCGGTGCGTCGTCCACGCTGACGATCACGTCGTTGATCTCGATACCCGCTTCCTCGGCGGCGGAGTCGGGCGAGACGGCCGTCACGAGGGCGCCGGAGGTGTCGCGCAGCTCGTAGATTTCGGCGAGATCCGCGGAAAGCGACGTGATGTTGACGCCGAGCAGGCCGCGGCTCACACGCCCGTATTCGATGAGCTGCTGCATGACGTTGCGCGCCATGTTGCCGGGTATGGCGAAACCGATGCCGATGTTGCCGCCCGTGCGCGAGACGATCGCCGAGTTGATCCCGACGAGTTCGCCGTTGAGGTTCACGAGCGCGCCGCCGGAGTTGCCGGGATTGATCGACGCGTCGGTCTGTATGAAGTCTTCGTAGGAATTTCGGTCCGGATTGACCCCGGAGCGCCCCAACCCGCTGACGATGCCGGACGTCACCGTGTGCGAGAAGCCGAACGGGTTGCCGATCGCGACGACGAAATCGCCGACATTGAGACCGCTGGAGTCGGCAAACTGCATTTCGACGAGCGTGTCGGCTTCGACCTGGAGCACGGCGAGGTCGGAGGCTGCGTCGGAGCCGATGACCCGGGCCTGCATGCTGCGGCTGTCCATGAGCGTGATCGTGATTTCGGCGGCGCTCTCGATGACGTGGTGGTTCGTGAGGATATAGCCCTGGTCGGCGTCGACGATGACGCCGGAGCCGGCGCTGCGGAAGTCTCGCCGGTTATTGCGTGGAACGTCGAAAAACCGGCGGAAGAGGGGATCGTCGGAGTCCGGCTCGTCGATCTCGACCCGACCGCGAACCGAAATGTTGACGACCGCCGGAGAGGCGCGCTCGATCATCGGAGCCAGGCTCGGCAGCGGCGTCGCAGCGGGCTCTTGAGCGAGCGCTGCCGAAGATGCGGTCAACAGGAATAGCGCAACCGCGACCCGCGTCGCTGCGACGCGGGTACCCGAGAGCTTGCTCGCCTTACAGATCATGGCCATACCCTGCATGGAACACCCACGAGCCGGTGGGTTTTGGCCACTATTGTAGACGGTAAGCGACCGATGCGGGCGGCGGACGGATTTCACCTGTCGTTGGCTCGTTGATACGCGGAGCCGCAGCGCATTCGTCTGGCTGTATCCCGCTTGGGCGCGGCGGCGGCAGCACGGTTGCCGCGAAGCAGTTGTGGGCTACTTCGGGGATAGCCTGGGGATAAGCTGGCACTATATCTTGTGTATCGTCCAGGATCCGCACAGAGTCGCCGCGCTCGGCAGAATCCTTTTCAAACCATTTCTTGGAAAATCTATTAAACCAATGAAAATAAAGACATATGAAGGTCGCCATTGCCGGATGACGGTCGTCGTGCCGACAGTTTGACAGGATGGGCCGGGCGTCCTACCCTACGGTGCCGGGGCACAAGATGTTGTATCGGCGCCTTTCCGGCAACCGGTGTGCATCGTGTGCAGCAGTCGCCAGTCCGGGGGGGATACCGCGCAGATTCAGTCAATCGCGTCGATCGGCAACGTAGATCGATGCACGAGTGGGGGGCACATCGCATCGTTACTGCTTCGATGCGGAACCGGGGTTTGATTCAGGCATGAGCATAGCTGTGGAACTCGACGGCGCCAGGCTTGCCGATATACCGCTGCAGGCCGCGTCGCACGATATCTGGGACACCAAGTACCGGCTCAAGACGAGGAGCGGCGAGCCGGTCGACGACACGATTCAATCGACCTACGAGCGCGTTGCGAAGGCGCTAGCCGCGGTCGAGGCAAAAGACCGCCGAGAGCGCTGGCATGAGCGTTTCCTCTGGGCGCTGCAGCATGGCGCAATCCCGGCCGGCCGGATCATGTCGAACGCCGGCGCCGACCTGCACAAGCCCGCAACGTCGACGATCAACTGCACGGTCTCCGGAACGATCAACGACTCGATGCACGACATCCTCGACAAGGTCCACGAAGCCGGGCTCACGCTCAAGGCCGGTTGCGGCATCGGCTACGAGTTCTCGACGCTGCGGCCGCGCGGCGCCTACGTCTCCGGCGCCGGCGCGCACACCGCGGGCCCGCTGTCGTTCATGGACATCTACGACAAGATGTGTTTCACGGTCTCGTCGGCCGGCGGCCGCCGGGGCGCGCAGATGGGCACCTTCGATGTCGGCCACCCCGATGCCATGGACTTCATACGCGCCAAGCGCGAGGACGGCCGCCTGAGGCAGTTCAACCTGTCCCTGCTCATTACCGACGAGTTCATGCAGGCGGTCAGGGAGGACCGCCCGTGGCAGCTCGCATTCCCCGTTACGCCTCGGGAAGTCGAGGAGGACGGCCTCGATATCGACGATCCCGAGCAGATCGTCTGGCGCGAATGGCCGGTCGCTGACGACTATCTCGCCGACGAGCGCGGCCTGGTCGCCGCCAGGGTGTATCGCACGCTGCCGGCGCGGCGGATGTGGGACGTCATCATGTCGTCCACCTACGACTTCGCCGAGCCCGGCTTCGTGCTCATCGATCGCGTCAACGAGATGAACAACAACTGGTGGTGCGAGAACATCCGCGCGACCAACCCCTGCGGCGAACAGCCGCTGCCGGCGTACGGCGCCTGCCTGCTCGGTTCGGTCAACCTCACGAAGTTCGTGCGCGAGCCGTTTACCGCACGCGCGCGGTTCGACTGGGACCAGTTCCGCGAAGTCGTCAGGATCTTCACGCGGATGCTCGACAACGTCGTTGAAATCAACGGTCTGCCACTTCAAGAACAGCGCGACGAGATCCTGCGCAAGCGGCGCCACGGCATGGGCTTCCTCGGGCTCGGTTCGTCGGTAGCGCTGCTCGGGATGCGCTACGGCTCCCCGGAATCGGTGGAATTCACCGAGAAGGTCGCGCGCGAACTGGCTCTGGCCGGCTGGGAGACGGGCCTCGAGCTTGCCAGGGAGAAAGGCGCCGCGCCGATCTTTCACGAAGACTTCGAAGTCACCCGGGACATGTTGCGCAAGCGGCCGGAGATGGCCGAGGATGGCTTCAAACCCGGCGACCGGATCCAGGGGCGCGTCCTGCACGCGCGCTACAGCCGCTACATGCAGCGCGTGGCCGAGGTTGCGCCCGAATTCGTGGCGCAACTCGAGCAGACCGGCGCACGGTTCACGCATCACAGCTCGATCGCGCCGACGGGCACGATTTCCCTGTCGCTCGGCAACAATGCGAGCAACGGCATCGAGCCGTCCTTCGCGCACCATTACTTTCGAAATGTGATTCGCGAGGGCAGAAAGACCAAGGAGAAGATCGACGTCTTCTCGTTCGAACTGCTCGCGTATCGGGAACTCGTCAATCCGCAGGCGATGCCGGGCTCGACCGAACACAACCAGCGCTTGCCCGACTGCTTCGTGAGTTCCGAGGACATCCTGCCCAAGGAGCATGTGGACATCCAGGCGGCAGCGCAGAAATGGATCGATTCGTCGATATCCAAGACCGCGAACGTGCCGACCGACTACGCCTACGGCGAGTTCAAGGACATTTACCTGTACGCGCACGAGCAGGGTCTCAAGGGCTGCACGACATTCCGCTTCAATCCCGAAGCGTTCCAGGGCGTGCTGGTCAAGGAGAAGGATCTCAAGGCCACAACCTACCGGTTCACGCTCGAAGACGGTTCGGTCGTCGAGGCAAAAGGCGACGAAGAGATCGAATACGACGGCGAGACCCACACGGCGGCGAATCTCTTCGATGCGCTCAAGGAAGGCTACTACGGCAAGTTTTGAGCAGGCGGCCGGGAGGCCCGCCTCAGCAGGTACGGCAAATGACACACAGGATAGACGGCAGGATCGTTGAATACGCGGTGACGCAGGACGACACCGACGACACCGTCGAGCTCGCGAGCGCACCGGCCGAGCCGGCGCCGAACAAGGACTCGAAAGACGAGCCCAAGGTCATCCGGATGCACGAGAAGCTCGAGCGTCCGGAGATGCTGATCGGGTCCACCTACAAGGTCAAGACGCCCATGTCCGACCACGCCATGTACGTCACGATCAATGACATCATTCTGAACGAGGGTACCGAACACGAGAAACGCCGCCCGTTCGAGATCTTCATCAACTCGAAGAATCTCGACCATTATCAGTGGATCGTTGCGCTTACCCGGATCATGTCGGCCGTGTTTCGCAAGGGCGGCGACGTGGCCTTTCTCGTCGAAGAGCTCAAGGCCGTGTTCGATCCCCGGGGCGGATATTTCCAGCCGGGCGGCACCTTCGTGCCGTCGATCATCGCCGAGCTTGGCCACATCGTGGAGAAGCACCTGACGAGAATCGGCATGCTCACGCCGGTCGGTCCGAGCGAGGAACAGCAGAAGTTCATCGACGAGAAGCGCGCGGAGTTCGAGGCCCGCAACAGCCAGCGCGACGCGTTTGCCGAGAACAGCTATCCGAACGGAGCCCAGTTGTGCGGGAAGTGCAGCGCGGTCGCCGCGGTCATGCTGGACGGCTGCCTGACCTGCCTGGACTGCGGTTATTCCAAGTGTGGTTGAGTGCCCGCCCTAGCCGGGCACGGTGACGGAGCCTGATATCGATCCGCCATTGATCCGCTCCTCGTTCAGGCTCGGGGGCGGATCCTTTTTGGATTCCCCGGGTTTGCCGCGGTACGAAGCGGTAAACTGCCCGGCAGGGAATCGGCCCGGCGCCAAACCGAACGTTTCGTGACACTCGCAATCCCCAATTTCAGCGGTTTGCGCGTCCTCGTGGCGGGCGACGCGATGCTCGACGAGTACTGGTTCGGCGATGCGGGCCGCATCTCGCCGGAAGCCCCCGTGCCGGTCGTGAGGACCGGCTCGTCCGAGCAGCGGCCGGGCGGGGCCGCCAACGTCGCGCTCAATGCCGCGGCGCTCGGCGCCGATGTCCGGCTCGTCGCCGCCGTCGGCCGGGACGAGCGCGGCGATGCGCTTGAGCGCATGCTCACGGTCGCCGGAGTGCGGTGCGACTTCGTGCGTTCGCCGGAGCTGCCGACCATACACAAGCTACGCGTGCTCGCGCGCAATCAGCAGCTCATCCGGCTCGACGCGGAGCAGCCCCTCGACGCCTGCGCCGAAGCGCTTGCCGAACGCGTCGGGGCCGCCCTCCCGGCGACGGACATCGCGCTCCTGTCCGATTACGCCAAGGGCAGCCTGTCCCGGGTCGAAGCGCTGATCGAATCCTGCCTTGCCGCAAAGGTGCGTGTGCTCGTCGACCCGAAGGGCCGCGATTTCGCGAAGTACCGCGGCGCAAGCGCGTTGACGCCGAACGAGAGCGAGTTTGCGGCGGTCGCCGGATCCTGGCCGGGGGAAGAGGAGTTGCTGAGCAAGGCGGAAGGCCTGCGCGCCGAACTTGCGCTCGAGTTCCTGCTCGTGACCCGGGGCCCGCGCGGCATGGCGCTGGTTTCAAGCGGCGCACCTCCGCTCACGCTCGCCGCACAGGCACGCGAGGTGTTCGACGTCACGGGCGCCGGCGATACGGTCCTCGCCCTGCTCGGCGCTTCGCTTGCCGCCGGTGCATCGCCGGACGATGCCGCCGCGCTTGCCAATCTCGGCGCCGGCATCGTCGTCGGCAAGATCGGCGTCGCGACGGTCAGTCGCGCCGAGCTCAGTCTCGCGTTGCACCGCCGCGGCAGCGGCGGGCGCGGGCTGGTCGAACTCGACGAGCTCGCGGGGGTCGTGGCCGACGCGAAGGTGCGCGGCGAACGCATCGTGATGACCAACGGCTGTTTCGACATCCTGCATTCCGGGCACGTGAGCTATCTCGAGGAAGCGAAGGCGCTCGGCGACCGACTGGTCGTCGCGGTCAACGACGACGATTCCGTCAGACGGCTCAAGGGTGCGCCGCGGCCGATCACGCCGCTTGCGGACCGCATGGCGGTCCTGGCCGGGCTTGCGGCCGTGGACTGGGTCGTGCCGTTCGCCGAAGACACGCCCGCCGCCGTCGTCGAGCGAGTCTTGCCGGACGTACTCGTCAAGGGCGGCGACTGGCGGCCCGAAGATATCGCCGGCGGCGACACCGTGCTCGCGAACGGCGGTCAGGTGCGCTCGCTCGGCTTCAGGGAAGGCCGCTCGACGAGCGCGCTGATCCGCGCGCTGCGCGAGCTGCCGGACTGATCATTCGAGCCAGGCGTCGATCTGCTCGATGTCCCGCACGCTCAGGGAGCCCGCCGCCTCCTTGAGCCGCAAGCCGTTGATCAGGTAGTTGTAGCGGCTCAGCGCGTAGTTCGTCTGCGCCCTGCGCAGGACTTCCTGTTGCACGAGCACGTCGACGGTCGTCTGGGTGCCGACTTCGAATCCCGCCTCCGTGGCCTGCAAGGCCGTCTGCGACGATTCGACCGCCTGGCGCAGCGCCTGGACCCGCGCGATTTCGGACTCCACGCCGAGATAGGCGTCGCGCGTTTGCCGCTCCGTCTGCCGTGCGGTCAGTTCGACGACCTCGAGCGCCGCCCGGCGCTGGTAGACCGCCTGGCGGATACGCGCCGAGTTGATGCCGCCGGTGTAGAGCGGAAAGCTCACGTTGAGCGACCAGTTGTATCCGGAGCGAGCGCTCGGGTTGGCGTTCGGCACCGCGAACCTGTTGCCCGTGGCTGCGTCCTCGAAGAACAGCGTAACCGTGCTGTCGGTCGAAGAGTCGTTGTAGCCGGCGGACAGGCTTACCGTCGGAAAACGCGAACCGCGCTGGACATCGACGTTGTTGTCCGCGATGTCGGCATCCAGTCGGCTCGAGATCAGTGCGAGATTCTGCCTGAGCGCCATCTGTACCCATTCGTCGACGCTCGCCGGGTCCGGCGTGAGCAGCGGCAGCTCCTCGGTCGGTCCCGCGAGGTTCGTGATGTATTCGCCGATCAGCTCTCGCAGCGCTTCGTAGGTGATCGACAACACACGTTCGGCCTGTATCGTGTTGGCTACCGCGAGATCGAAGTTGGCCTGCGCCTGCTCGACGTCGGTGATCGCGATGAGGCCAACTTCGAAGCGCCGCTGGGCCTGCTCGAGCTGGCGCCCGATCGCTTCGCGGTTCAGGATTTCCGAAGCGAGCGTTTCCTCCGCCGACAGCACGGCGAAGTAGGCGTCGGCCGTGCGCACGAGCAGATTCTGCCGGGCGGCTTCAAAGGTCGCCTCGGCGCGGGCGATCTGCTGGTCGACCTGTTCCAGTTGCTTGATCAGGCTCCAGTCGAAGATCGTCTGGGACAGGCTCAGGTTCCACGAGTCCGATTCGCTCTCGAACTCGCTGCCGACGCCGAACACCTGACCGGCCTGGGTCGCCGCGCCAAAGGGGTTCTCGCTGAAAGACCCGTTACTACCGGCGCCGAGTCGAAGGCTCGGAATGACAGCGGAGCGCGCCATCGGCCTGAGCTCGAGCGTGGACAGATAGAGCGCCTCTTCGCGCCTGATCTGCGGATCGTTCTGCAGGGCCCGCTGGTAGATTTCGAGCAAGCCCTCCTGAGCGAGTGTGGGTTGAGCGACGACCGCGAGTGCGGCGAGGGTCAACATCCGGAGTGCGTTCGGCATGATGGTTGTCCTTTGCTTGGATCTGGGCGCTTGAGTCGGTGCGGTCAGTAACGTGGGATGGACGGGTCGATCTGCTGCGACCAGGCGTCGATGCCGCCGGTCAGATTGAACAGGTGCTCGTAGCCGTTCGCGGCGAGAAATTCCGCGACGCGGAGGCTCCGAACGCCGCCGTGGCACATACATACGATCGTCCTGTCCCGGTCAAGTTCCGCGAGCCTCGCCGGAATCTCGCCCATCGGGATGTGAACGGCGCCCGCCACGGCGGCGATTGCGAGCTCCTCGTGCTCGCGGACATCGAGAAGGATCGGTGCGCCGACGGCGTCGGCCGCGGGCCAGCGCTCGCGAAACACGGTCGGTGTCAGTTCGGGAATACCGGACATGCTGCTGGGCCTGCTCGCACGGGCTCAGAGCACGAAGGGCTCGGCCTGCTCGGCGTTGATCATCGGTGCGATAACGGTTTCGAACAGGCTCTCTTCGGTCGTCTCGCCTCCGGGGCGCATCGTGATGAGCCGGGCTTCCATGATCGGCGGGCGCCCGACCACGACGAACAGCCGGCCATCCGGACGCAGCATGCGCGCGAAGCGGTCGTCGGGCACGGGCAGCGACGCGGTAACCGCAACCGCGTCGAAGCTCGCCGCATGGGTGAGCGTGAGCGCGTCGGCAACCTCGAGTTCGACGTTGTCCGCGCCGAGACTCGCGAGCCGTTCGCCGGCCGCGTCGACGAAGTCCGGAAAGATGTCGACGCTCGTGACGCGAGCGGCCAGGCGAGCGGCACAGGCGGTCAGGAAACCGCTGCCCGTACCGATCACGAGTGCTTCGTCGATCGGCGCGATGGCCAGGGCCTGCAGCAGACGGCCCTCGAGTTTCGGCGCCAGCATGTGCTGGCCGTGCTCGAGCGGGATTTCGATATCGGCGAACGCGAGATCCGCGTAAGCATCCGGAACGAAGCGTTCGCGCGGCACCCGGGTCAGCGTGTCGAGCACGCGCTCGTCGAGCACGTCCCAGGCTCTGATCTGTTGCCCGAGCATCTGAGAACGGGCCGTCTCGAGGTTCATCGCGTGTGCCGTGGGGTGGATTGCGCCGCCGGCGCAAGGCCGGTTAGGTTACGGAGTATAGCGAAGCCGGACAAGGCGCATTCTCAAGAAATGTCGGTCTTGAGGGTCGAACTCTGATCAGCGCTCGAGCTCGAGGGGGGAGTTCGCTTGAGTGCAGCCGGCAGCGGGCTTGCCGGCGGACTCCGGCTCACGAATTCGCCAGTCGCAAACGGGCCCGGAGTTCGTCGATATCGGTCGGTTCGCCTGTCTTGTCGGCGGCGCGGCGGCTGGCTTCAAGCAGCCGCCGGGCATTCCTCGGCGAGCGCAGCGGGTAGGCGGTTTCGACCCACCCGGCTTCGTCCTCCGCGATTGGGACGACAGCTTCCTTGCCGCGACGCCGATTCATTGGAGTTCCCCCCTATAGCAACGGCACGATGAGCAGCGCGACGATGTTGATGATCTTGATCAGCGGGTTGATCGCCGGGCCTGCCGTGTCCTTGTAGGGATCGCCGACGGTGTCGCCCGTGACGGCCGCCTTGTGCGCGTCGGAGCCCTTGCCGCCGAAATTGCCGTCCTCGATGTACTTCTTGGCGTTGTCCCAGGCGCCGCCGCCCGTCGTCATCGATATCGCGACGAAAAGCCCGGTGACGATCGTGCCGACGAGCAGTCCGCCGAGCGCCTGCGGGCCGAGAACCACGCCGACCAGGATCGGCACGAGCAACGGCAGCATCGACGGGATGATCATTTCCTTGATGGCCGCTTTCGTCAGGAGATCCACGGCCGTCGAGTAGTCGGGCTTCGCCGTGCCCTCCATGATGCCGGCGATCTCGCGAAACTGCCGCCTGACCTCGTTGACGACCGATGCCGCGGCGCGGCCGACGGCCTCCATGGCCATGGCGCCGAACAGGAACGGCACGAGTCCGCCGATGAAAAGGCCGACGATGACGTTGGGGTTGGAGAGATCGAACGTGAGCTCCGCGAGACCGACCGTCTCGAGGCTGTGCGTGTAGTCGGCAAAGAGCACGAGGGCCGCGAGTCCCGCCGAGCCGATCGCGTAGCCCTTGGTGACTGCCTTGGTGGTGTTGCCGACGGCGTCAAGCGCGTCCGTGACCTTGCGCACCTCCGACGGCAGCTCCGCCATCTCGGCGATGCCGCCCGCATTGTCGGTAATCGGCCCGAACGCATCGAGCGCGACGATCATGCCGGTCATCGAGAGCATCGTCGTCGCGGCGATCGCGATGCCGTAAAGGCCCGCGAGTTCGTAGGCGCCCCAGATCGACAGGCACACCGCGAGGACCGGCAGGGCGGTCGCCTTCATCGATACGCCGAGCCCGGCGATGATGTTGGTCGCGTCGCCCGTCTTCGAAGCTTCGGCGACGTTCTTGACGGGGCCGTACTGCGTGCCCGTGTAGTACTCCGTGATGACGACCATGGCCGCAGTCAGCGCGAGGCCGATCAACGCGGCGAAGTACAGATTGGTTCCGGCATCGCCCATGAGCATCATGGTCACGGGATAAAACGCGATCGCCGCGAGAACGCCCGACACGATCACGCCCTTGTAGAGCGCGCCCATGATCTTGCCGGAACTCGTGCTGACGAAGAACGTGCCGATGATCGAGGCAACGATGGATATGCCGCCGAGCACCATCGGGAAGAGCACGGCGTTCTCCGCCACCGTCTGCCACGCCAGCGGGCCGATGAAGTCGAGAATCGTTGCCGCGGCGCCGGGCTCGTTGGGGTCGATGCCGGCAATCAGTCCGCCGAGCAGCATCGTCGCGATCACGGTGACCGCGTAGGTTTCGAAGAGGTCCGCCGCCATGCCGGCGCAATCGCCCACGTTGTCGCCCACGTTGTCGGCGATGACGCCGGGATTGCGCGGATCGTCCTCGGGGATGCCGGCTTCGACCTTGCCGACGAGGTCCGCACCGACGTCGGCGCCCTTCGTGAAGATACCGCCGCCGAGCCTGGCGAAAATCGAGATCAGCGAGCCGCCGAAAGCGAGTCCGACCAGCGCTTCGAGAATGTGGTCGACGTCGAGTCCGCCGGCGTCGAGGATCGCGTAATAGCCGGCGACTCCCAGGAGCCCGAGGCCGACGACGAGGAGCCCCGTAATCGCGCCGCCGCGAAACGCGATGCGAAGCGCCGGATTCACACCCTCCGTGGCGGCCTGCGCCGTACGCACGTTCGCTCGAACCGAAACGAACATTCCGATATAGCCCGCAAGCGCGGAAAATACCGCGCCGATCGCAAAGCCGATCGCGGTGAGCCAGTTACCCAGGCCGATCCCGACGACGAGGAAGAGCACCACGCCGACGATGCCGATCGTGAAGTACTGGCGGTTCATGTAGGCCTTGGCGCCTTCCTGGATGGCGGCGGCGATCTGCTGCATTCGCTCGCTGCCCGCCGAGCGGCCGAGCACCCACTGCGCCGCGAAAAGACCGTAGATCACGGCCAGTACGGCTGCACCGAGGGAAAGCCAAAGCGCTACGTTCGGATCCATTCCGTTACCTCCCAATCATCCGGACATCGCTTGCGCGCGATGTTTATGGCCAAGCGGCCCGTTGACAACCCGCGGCCAACGCCCCGCTGCATCCGGCCGCTAGACCGCCAAGCCTGTCGCGGTGCGACGCGGAGTTCTGCCACCGACTGCTGGTATCTTTGAAACCGTTGCCCCGAACGGTGGGGGCCAGGATGCGGCCGACAAGGCTGAGTCCGCGTTGTTATTGCAGTTTTCGACCCGTCCCGGCCGCGAAAAGCGCGTCAGTCTATCACAAACCCGGTGTTCAGCCGCCGGGCGACGGGCTCGTTTCGAAGCGTCGCGTAGAGCGGCAGGCCGTCCTTGTACGGTGGGTAGTCTTCGCCCTGAACGAGCGGCGCCAGGTAGCGCCGGCAGCGGCCCGTGATCGAGAATCCGTCGGCGCTGATGTAGTGCCGCGGCAGCTTCTTTTCGCGGTTGGCGACGCGGCCGAGCGCGACCTTGCCGATCGTCCAGCGGTACGGGTCGTCGGACTCGCGCACGATCGTCGGCATGACCGCGTTCTCGCCTTCGAGCGCGAACTCGACGGCCATGCGGCCGACCGCATAGGCCTGCTCGACATCGACGCCTGCAGCGATGTGGCGCGCGGACCGCTGCAGGTAGTCGGCGATCGCGTAGTGGTACTTGTAGCCGAGTTCGCTCCTCACGAGATTCGCGATCACGGGCGCCACGCCCCCGAGCTGTGCGTGGCCGAAAGCGTCGCGCGTCCCGCTGTCGGCGAGGAACGTGCCGTCGGCGAGCCGCGCGCCTTCGGAGACGGCGATGACGCAGTATTCGTTGCGCGTCACGCAGTCGCTGACCCTCGCGAGGAAGGCGCCGCGATCAAAGGGAATCTCGGGGAACAGAATGATGTGCGGGGCCTGTGACGGCCCGGATCCCGCCAGCCCCGCCGCCGCCGCGATCCAGCCCGCGTGCCGGCCCATGACTTCAAGGATGAAGACCTTCGTCGAGGTTTTCGCCATCGATTCGACATCGAGAGCGGCCTCCATCGTCGAGACGGCGATGTACTTGGCCACCGAGCCGAAGCCCGGGCAGTTGTCGGTCGCGGGCAGGTCGTTGTCGACGGTCTTCGGAATCCCGATGCAGGTCACGGGATAACCCAGGCGGCGGCCGAGGGTGGAGACCTTGTGGGCGGTGTCCATCGAGTCGCCGCCGCCGTTATAGAAAAAATAACCGATGTCGTGCGCGCGGAAGACTTCGATCAGGCGCTCGTACTCGGCGCTGTCGTCCTCGAGTTTCCTGAGCTTGTAGCGCGCCGAGCCGAAGGCGCCTCCGGGCGTATGCCGGAGCGCCGCGATCGCGCTCGCGGATTCCGCACTCGTGTCGATCATGTCCTCGGTCAGGGCGCCGATGATGCCGTTGCGCCCGGCCAGGACCTTGCCGATCCTGTCGCCGTGTTTTCGTGCGGTCTCGATGACGCCGCAGGCGGTCGCGTTGATGACCGAGGTCACGCCCCCCGACTGGGCGTAGAAGGCATTGCGTTTCACCGTTTCTCCCGAACAGCCCGGCCTGCCGCCGGCCGTGGTGGCGCAGGATAGCAGGGGACGGATGACAAGCGAACGCGGCAGATGCGCATCGCCCGGATCGATCGCGGCTACCGGGCGATAAAGCCGATTTTCAGGACTAGCTGCGGGACCAGGTCTCCGCGAGCATGTATAGGGAACTCAGGATCACGATAATCGACCCGCCCTGGATCCACAGATAACGGTAGAGCTCGCTTTTCAACTCGGCCAGGCGCTGGTCCATGTATGCGCGCTGTTCGCGAAACTCCGATCGAAACTCCGCGCGCAGTCCCGTGCGCAGGTCCTCGATCGCGGTCTCGAATCGGCTTTCGGTGAGCAGCCCGCTCGTGGCCTTGGCGACGGTGGTCACGATCGCCTCGGCATGAGCAGGTGCCACTCCGGCAGCCTGCAGATCCCTGGCTGCGGCCAGCGTGTCGAAATCCCTCGATGGCATCGATCATCGTTCTCATAAGCGGACGACGGCCATTCTCTCTTGTCAAAGGCCGTGGCGTAAGCGGAATTTCTCGCTGAATCGGACATTTTCGACCCTGATGATCGCCACGCGGGAGTGTAGCAGACCGAAACCGGATTGCTGCGCCCGGGCCAGCCCGAAGAAGGCGTGGTTCGGCGGCAAAATCGGGACCGGCCCGAATCGTCGTTTGCCTTCATATCGGCGCCGCTTGGCACACTTGCTGCGCACCTGCCTTCCCGATTGACGCCGCAGCCCGCCGCCGCTAGCTTTACCGCCTCGCAACGCCACAGCGCCAACGGGTTGATCAGATGCGCATTGTCATGCTCGGCGCCCCGGGTTCCGGAAAGGGCACGCAGGCGAAGTTGCTCGAGTCCGATCGCGGCGTGCCGCAGATATCGACCGGCGACCTGTTGCGTACCGCGGTTGCCGAAGGCACCGAACTCGGGCTCATCGCCAGGGCCGTCATGGAGGCCGGGGAACTCGTTTCCGACGCGATCGTCTCGGCGATGATCAAGGAGCGCTTCGGCGCAGCCGACGCGGCTGGCGGTTTCATTCTCGACGGCTATCCGCGCACGCTGGCGCAGGCGGAGGATCTCAACGGCGTGCTCGGCGAACTCGGGCTCGAACTCGA
This sequence comes from Gammaproteobacteria bacterium, assembly GCA_022826245.1. GTDB lineage: Bacteria > Pseudomonadota > Gammaproteobacteria > Steroidobacterales > Rariloculaceae > Rariloculus. The sequence continues at coordinate 33,562 of JAJDVG010000031.1, read as the reverse complement.
TGCGGTGATCCTCATGGACGTGAGCACGGGCGTGCTCATGAAACGGCTGACGGGCCGACGCACCTGCTCGAAGACCGGCAAGCTCCTGAACATCTACTTCTCGCCGCCCGAGGAACTGGCCGCCTGCCGCGACGCAGGCGGCGAGCTGCTCCGGCGCGACGACGACAACGAGGAAGCGATCGCCAACCGGCTCGCGGTATATGAACGCCAGACGGCGCCGCTGATCGACTACTATCGCGGCCGCGGTCTGCTCAAGACCGTCGCGGCGGAGGGCGCCGTCGACGAAATTCAGGCGCGGTTGCGAAGCGCACTCGGCCTCGCCTAGCCAGGCTCCGCGCACGTCTCGCCGGGTCTTGCCCGCGTGCGTGGTCGCGGCCGCGTTGCAATAGACGCAACCGCAACGCTTCAAGGGTTGCACGTTTTTCGCGAGTCTGTGCTGCCGAGCGGGCTCCGTTGGCCGATCAATCCCCGTCCGCCGAGGACTTCAGCACGGCGGCGCGCCAACCATCGGCAAGAATCGCAGGTTCGATGCCCGCCGCCAGCGCGCTGAGATCCCGCCGCGTCGCGAGCACTTCGGCGTGAATGCCGAGCCGCGCGGCGCGTTCCCGGACGACGGCCTGCAGCGCCTTGAGCCGGTTCTTGTCCGGACTGGCGCCGGGGTGCATCGTGCGGGCTTCGGCGCGTAGCGCCGGCGATCGCGATGCCTCCAATGCCGCGAGCATCGCGCTTCCCGAGCGCTTCGCCAGGCGGCCGGGCAGTTCCGGTACGGCGCGCAGTTCCTCGCGCGTTCGCGGCATGGCTCGGGCGATCCGGATCACGAGTTCGTCGCGCATGATCCAGCGGCGCGGACGATCGAGTTCCCGCGCCCTGTGCTCGCGCCAGCGGACGAGCGCGAGCGCCGCGGCACGCGCATCGGCGGACAGGGCGGCGGCGCTGCGCATGCGCTCGAGTATCGTTCGCGCATCGGCGGTGGGCGGCAGTTCGAGCAGGCGTCGGCTGTCCTCCCGGAACCATTCGAGGCGGTCCAGTTCAACGAGCCGGACGCGCAGCCGCTGCCAGGCGGGCAACAGGTGCCTGACATCGTCAAGAGCGTAGTTCAACGCGGCTTTGGACAGGGGTCGCCGCCGCCAGTCGGTACGCGCGTGACTCTTGTCGAGCGCGGCGCCAAGCAGTTCCGAGACGAGTTCCGCGAGCCCGAGCTGCGGCGCGAAGCCCACGAGGGCCGCGGCGATCTGTGTGTCGAGCAGCTCCGGCGGCAGTCGGCCCGCGTGATTCCAGAGCACTTCGAGATCCTGGCGCGCGCTGTGCAGCAGCCAGCGTTGCCCGGGAGCGAACAGGGCATCGAACAACGGCTCCAGGTCGATATCCGCCAGGCAATCCACGCAGGCCATGACCTCGTCGGTGGCGAGCTGGATCAGGCAGAGCGTCGGAAAGTAGGTGGTTTCGCGAACGAATTCGGTATCGACCGCGATGACCCCTGCGCTTGCAACGGACTCGGCGAGACCGCGCAATGCGCTTGCATCGTCAACCAGCAGCTGTTCGGGCAAGGTCGCCTCCGCGCGTCCATGATGCCGACAACATCGGATATTATGCCGATGTGTTCCCGCAAGCCTGTTTGACGTGTGGCGTCTAGCTGCCGCGTTCGTGGAGATCGCGCTGCACCGCCGCGGGCCGGAGTCGCTGCCCGCATCGCGGCTGTTCTTCCGGATCGTCCTTGCAGCCTACCTGCTTGCCGGCTTCGCGCTGCTGTCCGGTAGCGGAACGCTGAACGGCACCGCAGCGGTGCTGTTCGTGGTCAATTGCGGCCTCTACCTCGGCTACGTCTGGCTCATACTCGAAGTCGTCAAGTTCCGCAGCCGCTTCCTGCAGACGGCCACCGCGCTGCTCGGGGTCGACACGTTCTTCAATCTGGTGGGCATCCCGCTGTGGGCATGGACCGCCGCGCTTCAGGCGAGCGAGATCGAGGCGACCTTCCCGGCGCTGCTAACCGTCGCGCTCTTCGTCTGGTCGATCGACGTTGCGGGATTCGTTCTGGCGCGCGCCCTCGAGCGGCCGTACATGACGGGTCTCCTCATCGTGCTACCGTACGTCATGGTCTCGATTTTCGTCCAGAATGCGTTTTCGGCGGCTGCGTCCGTAAGCGGCTGATGCGCATCCACATTCTCGGAATCTGCGGCACCTTCATGGGTGGCGTTGCGGCGCTCGCGAAAGCTGCCGGACACCAGGTCTCGGGCTCCGACGAGAACGTCTATCCGCCGATGAGCACGCAGCTCAGAAAGCTCGGCATCCGCCTGCACGAAGGCTACGACCAGGCCCAGCTCAACGCGGATCTCGACTGCGTCCTCGTCGGCAACGTGATGAGCCGGGGAAATCCCGTCGTCGAAGCGCTGCTCGAATCCGGGCTGCCCTACTACTCGGGTCCGGAATGGCTTGCGGCGAACGTGCTCAAGGACAAGTGGGTCTTCGCCGTGGCCGGCACGCACGGCAAGACCACGACGACGAGCATGCTGGCCTGGATACTCGACTATGCCGGGCTCGATCCGGGATTCCTGGTCGGCGGCGTGCCGAGAAACTTCTCGATGTCGGCGCACCTCGGCAGATCGAAGTACTTCGTCGTGGAGGCTGACGAATACGACACGGCGTTCTTCGACAAGCGGGCGAAGTTCGTCCACTACCGGCCGCGCACGCTCGCGATCACGAACATCGAATTCGATCACGCGGACATCTACCCGAATCTCGAGGCGATTCTGGCCCAGTTCCAGCTCCTGTTGCGCACGATCCCCGGTCGGGGGCTGATCACGGTCAACGGCCGCGACCCCAATATCGCCGAGTTGCTTGCCACCGGTACGTGGACTCCCGTGGAGACGTTCAGCGCCCGCGACCGGGACGTCACCTGGGCGGCGAACTACGATCTCGTCGGCGCCAAGTCGCGGTTCAGCGTCTGGCGCAGCGGCGCGAAGGTCGGGCAGACGGGCTGGGCGCTGATCGGTCCGCACAATCTCGAGAACGCCCTCGCCGCGATCAGTTCGGCCGTGCACGCGGGGGTCAGCGTGGACCTGGCGCTCGAGGCGCTGTCGCAGTTTCAGGGGGTCAAGCGCCGGCTCGAGAAGCGCGGCGTGTACCAGGCCGTCTCCGTGTACGAGGACTTCGCGCATCATCCGACGGAGATCGCGACCACGCTGTCGGCGCTCAGGGCGCAGCACGAAAACCGCCGGATCATCGCCGTCGTCGAGCCGCGCTCGAACTCGATGCGCATGGGCGTTCACGAGGCTGCGCTCAGGCAGGCGTTCGACGATGCCGACCGCGTGTTCATGCTCGCGTCGGAGCAACTGGACTGGGACCCCGAGTCGGCGTTTGCGACGCTCGGCGACAAGCTTGCCGTCGAACGCGATGTCGAGGTGTTGCTCCATCGCCTGACGCGAAACCTGACCCGGGGCGACCAGGTCGTGCTCATGTCCAACGGCAGCTTCCAGGGCTTGCCGCGCCTGCTGCAACAGGCGCTCAAGAGCGGCAACGTGCGCGTCGCGGCGGACTGACGGCGGGCGGCGTGGCGACGGGACCCGAACGCAACCGACCGGCGCCGGGCATGGACCTCGAGGATCTTTGACCGGGCCGGGCACCGTGACGACCGAACTCGAAAGCCGCTTCTACATCGGTCAGATCGTCGAGCATCGGCTCTTCGGTTACCGCGGTGTCGTCTACGACGTCGATCCAAGGTTCATGCTGAGCGAGGAGTGGTATGAGCACGTCGCGCTGAGCCGTCCACCGAAGGACCGGCCCTGGTATCACCTGCTCGTCGACGGCGCCGAGCACACCACCTACGTTGCCGAGCGCAACCTCAAGGCCAGCGGGAGCGACTCCTCGCCGATACGCCATCCGCTCATCGGCGACTACTTCGACCGGTTCGACGGCGACCGCTACCTGACTCAGGAGAGGCGAAATTAGCGGCCGGAAGGTTCGGCAGACCCGGCCCCGGTCGCGATCCGACGCTGAAACGGTCGCGGATCGCGCACCGGGCACGCATCATAATCCTTGAAAATCCGCAATTGAATAGCGGATTTTCAAGGATTATGATGTGCAAGTGATCGAGCGGCCAACAGCTATCGCGCGAATCGACGCCGCGCTCGGGGTTCATCCAGCCGTTGCCCTGGTGGGTCCCCGGCAATGCGGCAAGACGACCCTGTCGCGCATGTTCGCGGCAAATCGGGCGAAGGTTACTTTCTTCGACCTGGAACGGGAGGTTGACCGGCGCCGGCTCGAATCTCCGGAACAAACACTGTCAGCCTTGCGCGGGCTGGTGGTCATCGACGAGATACAGAGAGACCCGCGGCTGTTCGAGGTGCTACGCGTACTACTGGACCGACCCGTATCCGACGCGAAGTACCTGTTGCTCGGCAGCGCTTCGCCCGACCTTCTCAAAAACACCTCGGAAACGCTGGCCGGACGGGTGGGCGTCGTTGATCTGGCCGGCTTCGACCTGAGCGAAGCGCATGGCGCGGACTGGCGCAAGCTATGGGAGCGTGGTGGCTTTCCGCGCAGTTTCCTTGCGAAGGATCCCGCCGCCTCGGCCCTTTGGCGAGAGAATTTCATTCGAACCTTTCTGGAGCGGGACGTTCCGCAGTTGGGCATCGGCATACCCGCGGAGTCGCTGCGGCGGTTCTGGACCATGGTCGCCCATTACCACGGACAGGTCTGGAATGCTGCGGAATTCGCCCGTGCCCTCGGCGCGGCGGAGGGCACCGCACGCAGGTATCTGGACATCCTGCAGGGCGCCTACATGGTGCGGGCGCTCACGCCCTGGCAAGAGAACATCCGCAAAAGGCAGGTCAAGTCACCCAAAATCTACGTGCGCGACAGCGGTCTGCTGCATGCGCTGCTGGAGCTGGACAGCTTTCACGCCATCGCGGGGCACCCCAAGTTGGGCGCTTCCTTCGAGGGCTTCGTGATCGAACAGCTTCTCGGACAACTCGATACCCGGTCCGGCAGCTTCTGGGCCACCCACGGGGGCGCCGAACTCGACCTGCTGGTGCACCGCTCCGGGAGACGATACGGCTTCGAATGCAAATACAGCGACGCACCGCGAACCACGCGCGCCATGCACATCGCCGTGGAGACTCTGGGTCTCGAACACTTGTGGGTGGTGTACCCCGGCTCGGAGTCCTACCGTCTGACCGAGCGCATATCGGTCGTTCCCGCCGGTCGACTGCCGGAACACGTGCTGAGTCGGTGACGATGTCGCCCGCCCTGGGATAGCCGAGTGCGGCGACTTGCCCCTTGTTGTTTCGCGGCCGATGTCTGGGTAGCCTGTCGCCGGGCGCTGGAGGCGATCGACAGACGATGAAGACTTACATGTGCTTGATTTGCGGTTACATCTACAGTGAAGCTGCGGGTATTCCCGACGAAGGCATTGCCCCGGGCACCAAGTGGGACGACATTCCGTTGTCGTGGCGCTGTCCGGACTGTGGATCAGGCAAGGAAGACTTCGAGATGATCGAGGTCTGAGTCTGCAGCGTCCGGGTCGTCGCCCGACCGGTTGGCCGTTGGCGTTCGGGCCAGGGAGGCTTGGGGACGACCAACGAGGTGGCTACCCGGCGAGCGCGGCTCAGGAATCATCGCCGAGGCGGCCTCCGCGTCAGCTTCCGACCCACTCGACGGCAGTGTCGATCCCGCCATCCGGATCAAGCCTGAACCAGCGCATGCCGGGCGGCCGATCGTCGAGCGCAAAGAACGCCCTGTTTGGCCGAAACTGCATGCAGGTCGACGGCGTGCTCAGCAGGCGGATCTGGCCGCGCAGGCGGTCGGAAGCCTGATGCACGTGACCCCAGACCACGCAGCGTACATTGGCGTGTGCGTCAACGACTTCGAAGAACTCGTCGCCGTCCTCGACGCGGCCGCCGTCGAGCCATGCGCTGCCCATCGGAATCGGTTGGTGGTGCATGCAGATCATGACGTGCCGGCCGGTCTCGCCGGACAGGTCGGCATCGAGCGCAGCCAGTCGTTCCGCGCCGAGCCTGCCACCTTCCTCACCGGCGATTGTCGTATCCAGCAGCACGAACGACCATTCAGCGAGGCGGACAACACCGCCGACAGTAAACGGCGCGGCGTCGAGCACTTCCGCCATGAGCCCCGAATCGTCGTGGTTGCCGGGAACGCACAGCACCGGCAAGCCGAAAGCGGCGAGCATCGTCCCGAATCGCTCGTAAGCGGCGAGTCCGTCGTCGTGGACGATGTCTCCCGTCGCAAGTATCGCATCGGGCGGCCAGCGCCGATCAGCCTGGGCGTGTTCGAGCACCGCATCCAGCGTGCGTGCCGTATCGATGCCGCGCAGGCGCGCGTCCGCGCCCGCATGCAGGTGCGTGTCAGTGATCTGCAGCACGGTCAGCGGGCGCGACTGCTGACTCGTTGCCATGAGACTTGTGGCGATTCGCATTCTCGCCGAATCATACTTGAGGTTCGTGCAGCCGGATCGAGCCGAACCGCGCCAGCAGCGCCTGCGCACCTTAGATGTCTCGAGATGAGTTCCGCGGACGTTCAGGCCTTGGCAGTTCCGTCAGCATCGAACTTCTCGGCTTGCGCGGTCCGTCCCCGGTAAGCGAAAATCGCCGCGTCATTCCTTCCGGTTTCAAGCCAAGAACAGTCGTCTTGATGTCATCGAGTACAGAGGCACGGCCGGCGCGCGCGGAACTGTCCAGACGCCGGCTGGCAGACGCCATTCGTGTGCTCTCCATGGACGCCGTACAGCGCGCCAATTCGGGCCATCCAGGCATGCCGATGGGGATGGCGGACATCGCCGAAGTGCTCTGGAACGACTATCTCCGGTTCAGCCCGACCGAGCCCAGGTGGTGGGACCGCGACCGCTTCGTGCTCTCGAACGGCCACGGATCGATGCTGCTGTACTCGATCGCGTGGCTGACCGGGTATGCCATCGATATCGAGGAACTGAAGGCCTTTCGCCAGTTGGGTTCGCGTACGGCCGGACATCCGGAGTACGAGACGGACATCGGCATCGAGACGACGACCAGCCCGCTCGGCCAGGGTGTCGCCAACGCCGTCGGGATGGCGCTTGCAGAGAAAATCCTGGCCGCGACGTTCAACCGTCCAGGCCACGAGATCGTCGACCATTACACCTATGTATTCGTCGGCGACGGCTGCCTCATGGAAGGGATTTCCCACGAGGTGTGCTCGCTGGCCGGCACGCTCGGTCTCGGCAAGCTCATCGCTTTCTACGACGACAATGGCATTTCGATCGACGGGCAGGTTGAGGGCTGGTTTACCGACGACACGGCCGCGCGTTTTCGCGCTTACGGCTGGCACGTGATCGGCGATGTCGACGGCCACGATCCCGCTGCGGTCGCCGCGGCCATCGATGAGGCGCGAGCCGACGCCGGGCGGCCGTCGCTGATCTGCTGCCGCACGATCATCGGCTGGGGCGCGCCAAACAAGCAGGGCACGGCGTCGACGCACGGGGAAGCGCTCGGCGAGGACGAGGTCGCCGCGACTCGCGAGCAACTCGGTTGGGATTACCCGCCGTTTGTCGTGCCCGACGAGATCAGGTCCACTTGGGACGCACGCGAACGCGGACGGGCTCTCGTGGCCGACTGGCAGCGGCGAATGGCGGCCTATCGCGAGGCGCACCCGGAACTCGCGGCACAGTTCGAGCGCCGCATGAGTGCGCGGTTGCCGGATGACTGGCCGACGGCCGCGGGCGAGATCGTGCGCACCGTCGCCGCGGAAGCCAGGGATATGGCAACCCGCAAGGGCTCCCATCGCGCGCTCGAAGGCTACGCGCCGCTGTTGCCCGAACTCGTTGGAGGCTCGGCGGATCTCACGGGCTCCAACAACACCTGGCACTCGGGCTCGCGCCGCATCGACGGCGACGACTCGGGCAACTACGTCCACTTCGGCGTGCGCGAGTTCGGCATGGCGGCCGCCATGAACGGGATGTCGCTGCATGGCGGCTTCGTCCCGTACCACGGGACCTTTCTCGTCTTTTCCGACTACGCCCGCAACGCGCTGCGCATGGCGGCCCTGATGGGCGTCCAGAGCATCGGCGTCTTTACGCACGACTCGATCGGGCTCGGCGAGGACGGGCCGACGCACCAGCCGGTCGAGCACATCGCGAGCTTGCGGGCGATGCCCAACATGCATGTCTGGCGACCCTGCGATGCGGTTGAAGCCGCCGCGGCCTGGCGTGCGGCGATCGAGCGTCGCACGGGTCCGACGAGTCTCGTGCTGACGCGCCAGGGCCTGCCGCACGTCGAGCGCAGCGACGAGCAGATCGGGCTCATGGCACGCGGCGCCTACGTGCTTCGCGACTGCGAGGACGAGGCCGCGCTCGTTCTCATCGCCACGGGCTCGGAGGTCGCGCTCGCGCTCGGCGCAGCCGCAGAACTCGAGGCCGGCGGCGTGCCCGTACGAGTCGTGTCGATGCCCTGCATGGAGGTCTTCGACGAGCAGCCGGAAGATTACCGACGCGAGGTGCTGCCGGCTTCCGGCGTGCGGCTTGCGGTCGAGGCGGGCGTCGCCGATAGCTGGTGGCGATACCTGGCCGGTCGGGGGGACGTGATCGCAATGAACCAGTTCGGACAATCGGCTCCGGCTGCGGACCTGTTCGCACATTACGGTTTTACCGTGGCAGCCGTCGTCGACTCCGCGAAACGCTTGATGTCGTCGTAGTCAACGCGCCCGGGATTAATTGAGGAGACAGCCATGGCGGTCAGGATCGCTATCAATGGATACGGCCGGATCGGCCGCAACGTGCTGCGCGCACTGTACGAGGGAGGGCGGCGCGACGAACTGGAGATCGTGGCCGTCAACGATCTCGGCAACGCCGAGACCAACGCGCATCTCACGAAGTACGACTCCGCACACGGGCCCTTTCCGTACGACATCCACGTGGACGGCGATGAACTCGTCGTTGACGGCGACCGGATCGCCGTTCACGCCGAGCGCGACCCGACCCGGCTTCCTTGGGGGGCGCTCGGCGTCAACGTCGTCCTCGAATGCACCGGCTTTTTCGCGTCTAAGGAAAAGGCGTCGGCGCATCTGACTGCGGGCGCGGACAAGGTCGTGATTTCGGCGCCCGCGGGCAAGGATCTGCCGACGATCGTCTACGGCGTCAATCACGGGTCGCTCACGAGCGACGACCGGGTCATCTCGAACGCTTCGTGCACGACGAACTGCCTCGCGCCGCTTGCCAAGGTGCTCCATGAGACCGTCGGCATCGAGCACGGCCTCATGACGACCGTCCACGCCTACACGAACGACCAGGTGCTGACCGACGTCTACCACTCCGACCTCAGACGGGCGCGTTCGGCGACGCAGTCGATGATCCCGACGAAGACCGGCGCCGCGGCTGCCGTCGGTCTCGTGTTGCCGGAGCTTGACGGCCGCCTCGACGGCTTCGCGATCCGGGTTCCGACGGTCAACGTCTCGGTCGTCGACCTCACGTTCAGCGCGAGCCGCGCGACCTCCGCCGAAGAAATCGACGCGGCCGTGCGCGCCGCGAGCGAGGGCGAGCTCAAGGGCGTGCTCGCGTACACCGATGAGCCGCTCGTCTCGATCGATTTCAACCACAACCCGGCGTCGTCCACCTACGACGCGGGCCTGACCAAGGTGCTCGGCGGCACGGTCGTCAAGGTCTGCGCCTGGTACGACAACGAGTGGGGCTTCTCGAACCGGATGCTCGATACGACGCTCGCGCTCGTAGCCGCCTAGCGGCCCGTGGCGGCAGTCCCGCGTGACGCCGAGACGGTGAGGCGCACGGTCGTCAGCGCACCGGGAGCGAGGATGTTGAGTACCTTTTGGCGGAAGACCGCCTCGGAAGACCTGATTGAGCGAGGGGCGCCACCGGCGGTCGGGGTGCATCGCCGGTCGACAGGGCCTTGCGAGACTGACTTCCGCCAAATCGCAGAACCACCGTCGCCCGGGGTTGCCCGGACGCGTTCGACATGATGGACATGACGGCTCTCGACTTGCGTGATCGCCGCGTGCTGATCCGCGAGGATCTCAATGCGCCGATCAGGGACGGGCGGGTCGCCAGCGACAAGCGTCTGACCGCCGTCCTGCCGACGCTCGACGGCGCGCTCGATCAGGGCGCGCGGGTCATGGTCATGTCGCATCTCGGCCGTCCGACCGAGGGCGAATACGATGCCGAACTGTCGCTGGCGCCGGTCGCAAAAAGGCTCTCGGAACTCCTGCAACGCGATATTCCGCTCGTTCGCCATTGGCTCGACGGCATGGACGTGGTGCCCGGCGAAATCGCGCTCTGCGAGAACGTCCGCTTCGAAGTCGGGGAGAAGGCCAACGACGAACGGCTGGCGAAACGCATGGCGGCGCTCTGCGACGTATTCGTCATGGATGCGTTCGCGACCGCGCATCGCGCGCATGCCAGTACGGCCGGCGTCGCCCGATTCGCCCCCGTGGCCTGTGCCGGGCCGTTGCTGGCCGCGGAACTGGACGCTCTCGGCGCGGCCTTGCGAGACCCGCGCCGGCCGCTCGTCGCGATCGTCGGCGGCGCCAAGGTGTCGACCAAGCTCGAAGTGCTGAAGTCGCTGTCCGGGCGGGTCGATGAGCTGATCCTCGGCGGCGGCATCGCCAACACCGTCATTGCAGCCGCCGGTACCGACATCGGCCGCTCGCTCGCCGAGCATGGGCTCATCGATTTCGCAGCGGGCCTGCTTCGCGGGGAATACGGCAACGCCTCGATCCCGCTGCCGTCGGACGTCGTCTGCGCCGAGAGTCTCGCGCCCGATGCGCGGGGCCGTCTGAAGGCGGTCGGCGACGTCGGCGCCGACGAAATGATCCTCGACATCGGCCCCGCGACCGCGGCGGACTTCGCCGGGCGTCTGCAAGACGCCGGGACGATCGTCTGGAACGGTCCGGTGGGCGTCTTCGAGCATCCGGAATTCGCAGCGGGCACCGGCACGATCGCCGACGCCGTGGCCGCGAGCCCGGCCTACTCCATCGCCGGGGGCGGGGATACGCTCGCCGCGATCGAGCAGTTTGACGTCGGCGACCGCATCTCCTGCATTTCGACCGGCGGGGGTGCGTTCCTGGAGTTCCTCGAAGGCAGGCGGCTGCCGGCCGTAGCGGCGCTCGAAGACCGCGCGAGCAGCGCGGTGCCCGGTGCCTGAAGATCCATGTCGAACGAGCGGGCAGCGGCGCGCGGGGGCCGACGTTCATGCCGAACGGCCATGCGTCGGCGCGCGCGGACCGATGGTTCGTGAGTAAGGAACGGACATCGGCGCCGGATGTATTGCGGCAGGCGTTCGACCGGGCGCTCGCCGCGGCGGCGCCGGAAGTGTGCCTCGGTGCGGAACTCGAGCGTTTCGAGCGGCGCGGACCCGCGGTCGTCATCGGCGCCGGCAAGGCGGCGGCGGCCATGTCGGCCACGTTTGTGGCGAACTGGCCGGCCCCGGTGCGCGGCATGGTCGTCACGCGCTATGGCCACGGACTGAAGCCCGGTGAGGATGCCGGGGGGATCGAGATCGTCGAAGCCGGCCACCCGTCTCCGGACGAAGCGAGTCTCGCGGCAGGCGCCCGGCTGCTCGAACTCGCATCGAGCCTGCGCGGCGGGGAGTCGCTCTACTGCCTGGTATCGGGCGGCGGCTCGGCGCTGGCCTGTGCGCCGCTGAGTCCGCTGACCTTCGAGCAGAAACGCGCCGCCGCGAACTACCTGATACGCCGCGGCGCCGACATCCGCGAGATCAACTGCGTGCGCAAGCACCTGTCGGGCATCAAGGGCGGAAGGCTCGCCGCGGCTGCCCGCCCCGCGGCCGTGACCACCTGGGCGATATCCGACGTGCCGGGCGACGACCCGGCCGACATCGCGTCCGGGCCGACCATAGCGGATGCGAGCACCCAGGCCGACGCGCTCGCCATCCTCGAGCGCTACGATTACCCGGAGCGCGCCGAACTCGATGCGGTGCTCGGGGTACCCGATCGCGAGACGCCGAAGCCCGACGATCCCGCGTTCGCGGCGGATCATGTTGCCGTGATCGCATCCGCAGCGACGGCGCTCGACGCAGCCGCGCAGTTGCTGCGCGAGCAGGGGTTCGAGGTGCTGAACCTCGGCGACGATCTCGACCAGGAGGCCGAAACGCTCGGCCGAGAACACGCCCGGCTCGCCCGGGCGCATGCCGGATCCGGCGCCCGGGTCGCGCTCCTGTCCGGCGGCGAGACCCGCGTCGTGCTCGACAGGACAGGCGGCCGGGGCGGGCGCAACCTCGAATACCTCGCAGGACTTGCCCTCGAACTCGAGGGCTGTCCGGGCGTCTACGCGCTTGCCGCCGATACCGACGGCATCGACGGCCATGGCGATCACGCCGGCGCCTGGGTCGTGCCGTCGCTGCTCGAGCTTGGCGCCGGGCAGGGGCTGCGTCTGGATTCGGCGCTTGAAGCGCACGACACTTACAGTTTCTTCGATGCTTGCGGACTGCTCTTGCGCACGGGCCCGACCCGGACCAACGTGAACGATTTCAGGCTCATACTGTGTCTGACCTGACGCTCGGCGATACGATGCCTTCGGCTGCCGCCCGCGACGCGGCCCCCGATGAGACCCGCGATGCCGCCGGCGATGCCGCGCGCCGCAGGCGCTCGAAGATCGTCGCAACGCTTGGACCTGCAACCGATCGCCCCGATGTGCTGGAGCGGCTCATTCGCGCGGGCGCCGACGTTGTGCGGATCAACTTTTCCCATGGCTCGGCCGAGGACTGGGCGCGCCGCGTGCGTGCGGTCCGCGAAACCGCGGCCCGGGTCGGCCGCTACGTCGGGATCGTCGGCGACCTGCAGGGTCCGAAGATCCGTATCGAGTCGTTTCGCGACGGCGCCGTGACGCTCGCACCCGGTGAAGCGTTCGTGCTCGACACGGCGAAGGACCCTTCGGCCGGTGACGAGCGCTCCGTCGGAGTCGCTTACCGGCGCCTGCCCGACGAAGTCCGCGCCGGCGATGCGGTGTTGCTCGATGACGGGCGGATCGTGCTTGCCGTCGACGAGGTGCGCGGCACCGAAGTCCGGTGCCGGGTCACGCGCGGCGGCCGGGTCTCGAACCGCAAGGGCCTGAACAAGCAGGGCGGAGGCCTTTCGGCTCCAGCACTTTCGGACAAGGACCGCGCCGACATCGAAACCGCGGCGTCGCTGGAGCTCGATTTCGTGGCGGTGTCGTTCGCACGCGACGCCGCCGACATCGACGAAGCCCGGTCGCTGCTCCGAGCCGCAGGCGGCGAGGGCTACGTCATCGCCAAGATCGAACGCGCCGAGGCGGTCGAGAACATCAGCTCCATCATCGATGCGAGCGACGCCATCATGGTCGCGCGCGGCGACCTCGCCGTCGAAGTCGGCTATGCGTCGATGACGAGCCTGCAGAAGGGCCTGATCAGGGAAGCGCGCGAGCGCGACAAGGTCTCGATCACCGCGACGCAGATGCTCGAGTCCATGGTGGCCAGCGCATCGCCGACCCGAGCCGAGGTTTCCGATGTCGCCAATGCCGTCATGGACGGCACCGATGCGGTGATGTTGTCGGCGGAAACGGCGGTCGGACAATACCCGGTCGAAGCGGTTGAGACGATGGCGAGGATCTGCGTCGGCGCCGAGAAGCATGAGACCGCGGGCGGCCGACCCAGTCATCTCGGCGATGAGCTCTTTCGTTACGTTGACGAGGCGATCGCGATGGCCGCGATGTACACGGCGAATCACTTGAAGGTCAAGGCGATCGTTGCGCTCACGGAATCGGGATCGACGGCGCTGTGGATGTCCCGCGTGCGCTCGGACATCCCGATCCATGCGTTTACCCGCCACGAGGTCACGCGCCGCCGGGTGACCCTCTATCGCGGCGTGTACCCGGTGTCTTTCGACCTCGAGCACATGGACCCGGCCCACGTTCACGCCGCCGCTTTCGAGGCACTGTTGCGCGACGGCGCGGTCGCTCCCGGCGACCTCGTGCTGCTCACGCGCGGCGAGACCAAGGGCGTGGCCGGCGGGACGAACACGATGCAGATCGTCACGGTGCCGGCGCAGTAGCAGCCCGTGGCAGAACCCGGCGTCGCACCGGGACCGACGAGGCCCTCTTCCGCCGGAAAGCAGCCGATCTTTCGCCACGCGCTGCCAGGAACACGGTGGAGCCGGCCAGCCGCAAGGCCCCCGCATGGCAAAACCCGAGGCCTGTGAGCGGACCGACCAACGAGCACCACGAACAGGGCGTTTGATAGTACTATCCCTTGCAACGACGACGAGTCGGCATTGCAACGCGTCCTTGATGACAACGCTGAATGCTTGCCAGGACCTTGGAACAGGGGAGACTTGCCGCAGATTCCGCCGACTGAGCGGATCGGCTGAAACCAACGCAAACCTGCCATGAGTGGGAGAATCACTCGAAGGGACTTCGCCCAGGCCACGTTGCTGGGCACGGGCGCGGTGTTGCTTGACATGCAAGCTCCGATCGCTTTTGCAGATGAGGTCGTGCAAGCCCGCGTCGGGCCGGACTGGTACGGGTACGGTGGAGTGGGCGACTATGCGGCGTCTCACGGGAATACGCCGGACCTCGTCAATGCCGCTCACAGCATTCGCGATGACCAGCAGGCCGACGATCCCGCCGACACGATCGACACGGGCGAAGAGTACGATCTCGTGATTGTCGGGGCCGGGATGGCCGGACTCGGCGCGGCATACGAGTATTCGAAACGCGCGCAGTCGGGCAGTCGATGCCTGATCATCGACAACCACCCCGTGTTTGGCGGCGAGTCCAAGCGAAACGAGTTCGACGTCGATGGCGACTGGCTGATCGGCCCGCAAGGGGCAAACGGTTTTTCGGTGCCCAATACGCGTGAGGATCGGGAAAGCTACAAGGACATTCCCGATCTCAGGTACATGCGCGAGTTGGGCGTTCCGCTGGATTTCGACTACGGTGTGCCGCAACAGGCCAACGGACGAATCCGCCTGGCCAGAGACAACTACGGCTACCAGTACTGGCAGGAGGAAATCACCTCGGTTGCGCATTACTTCCGCGGTACCGGCCCACAAGGGAACTGGGTACTCGACCCGATTGTGAACGCCTACCGCGATCTGCCTGGAAGCGAAGCGTCAAGTCGGGATCTGTTCCGCTGGCGTGCGCACGAATTCGAAACGCCCTCCGCACTCGATGACGAGCGTTGGCTTGACACGATGACCTATAAGCAATTCCTTGAAGATGAACTGGAATTGGCGCCGGAAGTCACTCGCTGGGCCGATCGAATCGTCACCGGAAGCGCTGGCTTCGGCTGCGACGTAATATCGGCTTACGGCGCCATGAGGCTGGGTTTGCCCGTGAGGGGAGAAAGGCGCGAGTACGATAGCTGGACTCGACATTCATTCCCGGGCGGCAACGACGGGTTCTCTCGATACTTCGTCAAGAAATTCATGCCGCGCGCAATCCGGGGAACCGACGACTTCGACGGCATCATGAATGGCGGAATTGATTTCGCCGCACTCGACCAACCAGGCGAGGCGATGAGAATGCGGCTCGGCGCTACCGTGAATCGGGTACGTCACGACGGTCCGCCGGAAACGGCCGGTCACGTGATCGTGAGCTACATTCAGAACGGGACCCACCATCGGCTCAAGGCGAAACGGGTGGTCATGGCTTGCGGTGGATGGATCAACAAGTACGTCGTGCACGATCTGCCCGATCAACATCGGACAGCCTACGAAAGCTTTGTACATGCCCCGTTTCTGGTCGCGAATGTTGCGGTCAGGAACTGGCGTTTTGTCGAGCGGCTTGGAACGGGCGCCTGCATGTGGAGCGATGGCGAATTCGGTAATTCCTGCAACATCCGTTTACCGATGCATACGGGGAGTTACCGTCCGCAGATACACCCCGACCGACCCGCGCTGCTTACGTTTTATGTGCCGTTCTACTATCCGGGGGAGCCGGCAGCGGCGCAGGGCATAGCCGGGCGCTGGGAGCTGTTCTCGACCAGCTATGCCGAGTTTGAACGGCGGATTCAACTGCAGATGAACGAATTGTTTGCGGCAACCGGTTTCGATTGGCAAAGCGATGTGGCCGGTATCGTATTGAATCGCTGGGGGCATGCCTACATGACGCCTCAACCGGGCTTCTTCTTTTCCCGCAATTCACAACCGACAGCGGCCGAGATCGTCGCGCGGCCATTCGGCCGTATCGCAATCGCGCATTCGGAGCTTGAGGGGATTCAACATTGGGGACCCGCTGCAGACAGGGGGAAACGCGCCATTGAAGCGCTGTTCTCGTAGCGCCAATCCATCAGGGGATGATTGGCGCCTGATCGCCGCATCCCGCCAACGCCAATTCTGCGACTCCCCAGCCATTCGACAGGCAGCCCGGGATTCTGCCGGCAAGAGGAAGATTCGGGCCACGCAGGCGAACCTGGAACCGATGTGATGCAGATAGTCACCGTGCCCGGAAGGTAGCGCCGCGGTGGATACGGCCAGCCGCAAGGCCCTGATCCTGCCGGGCGCCGGCGCACGCGGCGCCTACCAGGTCGGCGTGCTCAAGGCGATCGCCGAATTGCTGCCGCGCAACGCCGGAAATCCGTTCGCCGTGCTTTCGGGCTCGTCGGCCGGCGCGATCAATGCGGCGGTTCTCGCGAGCCGGGCGGGCCACTTTCGGCGTGCCGTCGCGTCGATGGAGGAGGTCTGGGCAGGCTTCGAAACGCGCCAGGTGTTTCGAGCCGACAACTGGACACTGTTCAAGTCGAGCCTGCACTGGTTTGCCGCGCTCGTGCTCGGCGGCCTCGGCCGCTACAACCCGAGGTGCCTGCTCGACAACGCACCGCTGCGCGAGCTTCTCGAGCGCAGCATTCCGTTCGCCCGGATCGATCGGGCGATCGAGAAGGGCTGGCTCGAGGCGCTTGCGGTCACGGCGTCGGCCTACACCTCGGCGCGCTCCGTGACGTTCGTTCACGGGCTGCCGTCCACGAAACCCTGGGCACGCGTCAGACGAATCGGCCGGCCGGCGACGATCGGTCTGGATCACCTCATGGCCAGCGCGTCCGTGCCGTTCATATTCCCCCCGGTGCGCGTCGGCGGAGAGTTCTACGGTGACGGTTCGATACGGCACCAGACGCCGCTGAGTCCGGCCATCCATCTCGGCGCCGATCGCCTGCTCGTGGTCGGGGTCCGCGACGAGCACCCCGATGCCGAACCGATCGCCGATTCCGGCGCCAGTTCTCCGAGCCTCGCGCATCTTGCGGGCCATATGCTCGATACGCTGTTCATGGATGGGCTTTACGTGGACCTCGAGCGCGCGACGCGGCTCAACACGATTCTCGAGCACGTGGACCTTGCGCATCTTGGGCCGCCGCTTGCGAATCTCCGGCCGCTGCACACCCTCGTCATCGTGCCGAGCGAGGATCTTCGCGAGGTTGCCGCGCGGCATGCCGGCGAGCTGCCGGCCGGACTGCGCCTGCTGTTGCGCGGTCTCGGCGCCATGAACAGGGACGGGATGCAGTTCGTCAGCTATCTGCTGTTCGAGTCCGGGTTTACGCGCGAACTCATCGCGCTCGGTTACGCCGATGCGATGCGCATGCAGGACAAACTGCGCGCGTTCCTGTTCGAACAGCCGACCGATGCGCCCGGAGATTCGGATTCCCGGCGTTCCCTGCCCTGAGCCGCGTGCCGCGGATCGGGACCGGCTCCTACAGCAGTATCCAGGTTCCGAACCCGAAGAACGCGGCGAGACCGACCACGTCGGTAATCGCCATGAGCACGACCCCGCCGGCGAGCGCCGGATCGATGCCGAGACGCTTCAGCGCCAATGGGACGCCGACGCCGGCCAGCGCCGCGCAGAGCAGGTTCGCGGCGAGCGCGAGCCCGATGACCAGGCCGATCTTCCATGTTTCGAACCACCACGAGGTCACGAGTGCGACGACGCAGGCCCAACCGGCCGCGTTGACGAGCCCCACACCGAACTCCTTGGTCAACAGCCACCGCGCGTTGGATCGCGCGACCTGGCCGAGCGCGATGCCGCGCGTGATCAGGATCAGTGTCTGACTGCCGGCGATGCCGCCCATGCTGGGCACGACCGGCATGAGGATCGCGAGCATCACGACCTGTTCGAGCGTCGTCTCGAACAGGCTGGCGACGCCGGCGGCCAGAAACGCCGTCGCGAGGTTCACCCCGAGCCAGATCGACCTGCGCCGCGCGCTGACGGCGACCGGCGCGAACATGTCGTCGTCTTCGTCGAGGCCCGCCATGCTGAGCACCGAACGGCTGGCTTCGTCCCGGATGACGTCGAGCACGTCGTCGACCGTGATCCGGCCGACCAGCTTGCCGTCGTCATCGATCACGGCCGCCGATACGAGATCGTGGTTCTCGAAGAGCGTGGCGACGTCCGCCGCGGCGACGGTGGCGCCGATGGACGGCACGTCGGTGTCCATGATCTCGGTGACGGTCTGTCCGGTGTCTGCCGTGATGAGCCGCGTGATGTACAGGCAGCCGAGGTAACTGCCGTCCCTGTTCACGACGAAAAGGGCATCGGTGTCCTCGGGGATCTCCCTGAGCATCCTGAGGTAGCGCAGCACGACATCGGCGGTTACGTCGCTGCGCACGGTCAGCGTGTTGGGGTTCATCAGGCCGCCGGCGCTGTCTTCCTCGTACTCGAGGACGGCCTGCAGGCTGAGCCGGGCGCTGCGATCGAGCGACCGAAGCAGCTCCCTGGTGATGGCCTCGGGCAGTTCGGCGACGAGATCCGCGAGGTCGTCGATGTCGAGACTCGCGGCGGCCGCGACGACTTCCGACGAGTCCATGCGGCTGATCAGGCTGTTGCGGACCTCGTCGTTGACTTCGACGAGCACTCCGCCCTCGTCCTCGAGGTCGACGAGTTCCCAGACGATCGCGCGCTGCGTGAGCGGCAGCGATTCGAGCAGGTCGGCGATCTCGGCCGGGTTCAGGGCGTTGAGCAGACGCCCGATCTGGCGCATGGCGCCCTTGTCGAGTGCCTCGCGCAGGACCTCGAGTCGCGTCGATGGGGCAAATTGCTCTGGCGCTCGGGACATCGCAGTCTCGCGATCCTACGAGGAGGCGCGAGTGTAGCCGGGACGGGGGTGGAGGTCTAACGCGTGCGCGCTGTCGCGGTGGTGCGGGGAGTCACACCACGGGCTGCTTGAAACACGGCGTGAATGCGTCCGTGCGGGCTTGGAGTGGGCGCTGTCGCGGTGGTGCGGGGAGTCACACTACGGGCCGCTTGAAACACGCCGTGAATACATCCATGTAGGCTCCGCGCGCGCATCCCTGCGCGCGAGGGTTTCAAGCGGCCCGTCGTGCGACTCCCCTTGGCGTTGCGCGGCGCTCATGCCAGGTCGCGGTGTCGGGTTGTTATCGGTGCATGGTTTGGCGATAGGGCTTCGGCTACGGATTCGGCGACGTAGACGGAGCGGTGCTGGCCGCCCGTGCAGCCGATCGCGACCGTAAACTCGGGAGAGTTGTGCTGACCTACGGCGCGTGTGTGGCGCTCGATCGCTCCGACGATCTTGCGGACCGTCGCCAGTGCGAGCGGTTCGGCGTCGAAAAAGGCCTTGACCGGGCCATCCTTGCCGCACAGCTCACGCAGTGACCGGTCCCAGTACGGATTCGGCAAATCCCGGACGTCGAAGAGCAGAGCGGCGTCGGGTGGCGGTCCGTGCTTGTAGGCAAACGACACGATTTCGACCATGAGCCTCGGGTGTTGGCTTAGCGCACGGCGGACTTCTCGGCGTGCCTCGGGTGGTGATTCTTGAGTTTTTCCTTGTGCCGCCTGACCTGCCGGTCGAGCTTGTCGACGAGCCCGTCGATCGCGGCGTACATGTCGCCCTCGACCGAGTCTGCGTGGATGGTGGCGCCGCGCAGGTGAATGGTGGCCTCGGCCTTGTGGGCGAGTTTCTCCACGGTGAGAATGCAGTGCATGTCGGTCACGTGATCGAAATGCCGCTCGACCCTTGCCATCTTCTTCGCCACGTAGCTGCGCAAGGCGGGCGATACGTCGATGTGATGACCGGTTACGGTTAGCTGCATATTGGCGCTCCTCGTGCCTTGTTCATGAAATCGTTCATCCGGCGAGCCGGCGTTGCCGTCTGGCGCTCGATGACGGAATCCCGAGTGCTTCACGATACTTCGCCACGGTGCGGCGCGCGACCTGGATGCCGTCATCGGCGAGCATCGTTGCGATCCGGTTGTCACTGAGCGGCTTCCCGGGATTTTCCGCTGCAACGAGCTTGCGGATCCTGGCGCGCACGGCCGTCGAGGACTGGTCGCCCTCGCTGCCGGGCACATGGCTGGAAAAGAAGTACCTGAAGTCGAACATGCCGCGCGGCGTCAGCATGTACTTGTTGACCGTGACGCGCGAGATCGTCGATTCGTGCATGCCGGTCGCTTCGGCGACATCGCGCAGAACCATGGGCTGCATGTGTTCCTCGCCGTGTTCGAGGAACGCGGACTGGCGCTCCACGATCGTGAGCGCGACCCGGGCCAGCGTGTCGCTGCGTATCTCGAGGCTGCGCACCAGCCAGCGCGCCTCCTGCAGCTGGGTCTTGAGCACGTCGTAGCCGTCGTCCCGACCGAGCGAGCCGGCGTAGACGGGATTGACCCTGAGCCGAGGCGCGATCGAGTCGTTGAGTTCGACGAGCCAGCGGCCGTCGACGCGGCGAATGAAGACGTCGGGCACGACGAATTCGGTCGTCGGCGCCTGGATCGCGGCGCCCGGGCGCGGATGGCAGGCTCGAACGAGCAGCAGTGCATCCTCGAGTTCGTCCGCGGTCGCAGCGAGCACACGCCTGAGCGCGTCGTAGCGTTGTTCGGCCAGGAGTTCGAGATGCTCGCCGGCGATCCTGCAGGCGAGTTCGAGTCCGGCGGTATCCCCGTCGAGCTGACCGAGCTGCAACAACATGCACTCGCCAACCGAGCGGGCCGCGACGCCCGCCGGGTCGAAGGCCTGCACGCGCTCGAGCATCGTCTCGATCTCGTCGATCGATGCGACGACATCCGGCGCCAGAGTCGCGCGTATCGTCTCGAGGTCGTCCGTAAGGTAGCCGTCATCGTTGACGGCATCGATGATCGCCTGGCCGATCGTCGTGCTTCGGCGATCGAGGTTCTCAAGCTCCAGTTGCCACAGGAGGTGGTCGCTGAGCGTTTCGTCGGAGCGGTCGGCGTGCTCGACGGTCAGCGCCGGATCGCTGTGCCGCGGCCCCTCCGACGGCCCCGTTCTCGGCACGTCGTCCCAGTCGGCGAGCCTGGGCGCGTCGAAGTCGAGCGCATCGTCGTCAGCTCCGGAGGTCTCCGCCGCAGCGTTTTCCTCGAGAACACCGTCACTTCCTTCGGCAGCGTCGCCTGCGGCCGCAGTTTCGGTTTCGTCGACCTCGAGCATCACGTTCTGCTCGAGCGCTTCCTCGATGCGCGCCCTGAGATCGATGATCGGCAACTGCAGCAGATGAATCGCCTGCTGCAGTTGCGGCGTCATCCTGAGCTGCTGTGACAGCCGCAGTTGCAGGGCGGGTTTCAGCATTTCATCGTTCGTATCTCAAAGCGAGAAGTCTTCGCCGAGATAGACTTCCCGTACGTTCCTGTCGGCCAGAATTTCGTCCGGTGTACCGGCTGCCATCAGTGTGCCTTCATTCAGGATATAGGCATGCTGGCAGATTCCAAGCGTTTCGCGCACATTGTGATCGGTGACCAGCACGCCGATCTGCCGCTGGCTCAGGTGCCCGATGATGCGCTGTATGTCGAGCACCGAGATCGGATCGACACCGGCGAAAGGCTCGTCGAGCAGGACGAACTTCGGTTCCGCCGCGAGCGCCCGGGCGATTTCGACCCGGCGGCGTTCCCCGCCGGACAGGCTCACCCCGAGACTGTCCCTGACGTGGCCGATGTGCAGTTCCTCGAGCAGTTGCTCGAGTTCGGCCTGGCGGGCGGCGCGGTTCAGGCCGGACCGGGTCTCGAGGATCGCGCGAATGTTGTCGGCCACGCTGAGCTTGCGAAACACGGACGCTTCCTGCGGCAGGTAGCCGAGCCCGAGCTGTGCGCGCCGATGCACGGGCTGACGCGTGATGTCCCGGCCGTTGAGCACGATCTGACCGCGGTCGCAGCGCACGAGCCCGACCATCATGTAGAAGGCCGTCGTCTTGCCTGCGCCGTTCGGGCCGAGCAGGCCGACGACCTCGCCGCTCTTGATGGTGAGCGTCAGTTCCCTGACGACCTCCCTTTGGCGATATCGTTTGGCGATCCCGCGCGCTTCGAGCTTGCTCATTGCGGGGGAGCCCGGTCCGGCTCCGGCGCGTCGTCCTCCGCCGGCGGCTCGATGCGGATCGAGAACGGTTCACCGCAGTCGGACGTGCCCGAAGCCACCTGTTCCTGGTTCAGATCGTAGATCAGGTCGCAGCCGCGTATCTCGTTCGGTCCGACGACGAGCGCGGCGTCGCCTTCCATGCGCACCGTAGCCTCGACGTTGTCGTAATACACGCGGTTCGACGTACCGCGCACGGGGCCGTCGTCGCGCTGCGGTTCGGTTTCCTCGAAGCTCACGGGATTGCCGAGCAGCTCTCCCATGACGAGCTGGTGGGAATCGAACGAAAACACGGCGCTTTCCGCCGTGATGAGGGCCGATTCGATCGCGATGCTGACGTTGCCGCTGAACCGCCACTCGCTCGCCGCGAAGTCGAGGCCGGACGCCGTGGCAACGTCGGCTTCGAGGCGCAGATCGCCCTGGGTGATGCGTACGCCCTCGATCGAGAACGTGTTCGATGCGCGGTCGATCGATGTCGTCGTCGCTTCGAGCGAGATCGTTTGCGGAGTCTCATCGGCCTGGGCGAACGCCAGGCTCGGGCAGACGATCGCGAGCGCGGCGAGGCCGCAGCGCAGTTCCCCGCACCATCCACGCCAGAATCCTGGTCCTCGGCAAGACATGCGGTCTAGGGCTCGAACCGTCCATGTACGCCTGAACGAAGCTCGAGCCTGTCGTCCCTGAAGTCCGCCGCAAGCCCGATCGCTTCGAGCCGGTTTCCCTCGAACGACACGGTGACGGACGAATCGGTGCTCGCCATGTACCGCTCAGGCTCGAGGAGGAGCTCGTCCGCTTCTATCACGACTTGCCCCGTAGGCGCGTTTTCGGAGTTCGTCACCCGGATATTGCCACGCAACTCGAGATACGACTGGTCGTTCGGCGCGGCCGCCCGCTCGGCCTCGATGAGCCAGGCCACGTCCTCGTTTTCGTGGTACTGCACGCGGACATCGCTGAGCTCCAGCCGACGCTCGCTGCCGGCCTCCTCGACCCTGCCCGCGACGATTCGGTAGAGGACGGCGCCCGCCTCGTCGGTGCCGAGCAGCACGACATCCTCGAGGTAGTAGCCTGGCGGCGCCTCCGCCGGCGGGCCCGCGGCGTCCGGCACGTCGGCATCCGGGCGGCTGGCGAGCCAGGTCACCAGGGCGGCCGCGCCAAGCACGATGTAGACGGCCGAGTTTTGCGCATTCAGGTGCATGTCGCGTTACGCAGTACGCGCTTCGAATCGTAACTTCGATTGTACGCCATGCCGTGAGGGATGCATCGTCGGTCGATCGGCCGTCTTCGGCCGGGCGTTTCGCCCCATACAGCGAGACTTCCACCGCAGGCTGCTAGACTACACGCCGGTCGACGGCAGGCCGGTGCTGAACGGAAGAGGCGGTGGATCCAAACGACATAACGAAATTGATCGAGCAGGGGATCGACGGCGCGCGCGCCGAAGTCCGCACGGACGGCCAGGGTCACTACGAAGCCGTCGTGATCAGCGAGCGGTTCGCCGGCAAGCGCAGCGTGCAACGGCACCAGATGGTGTACGGCGCCATCGGCAGCTACGTCGGCCGCGAGATTCACGCGTTGGCCGTCAAGACGTTCACACCCGAGGAACTGCAGTCCGCGGCCGACTGAACAGGCCCTGACTTGGACAAGCTCGAAATCACCGGTGGAATCCCGCTCGACGGCGAGGTTTCAATCTCCGGAGCGAAGAACGCCGCGCTGCCGATACTTGCCGCGACCCTGCTGGCCGACGGGCCGGTCACGCTCGGCAACGTGCCCCACCTCAACGACGTGACGACGACGGTCAGGCTGCTGCGCCGCATGGGGGTGGAGATCACCCTTCACGACGGCAGGACGATCGAGATCGACGCGCGCAACGCTTCGCGTTTCGTCGCTCCGTACGACCTCGTGAAAACGATGAGGGCATCGATCCTCGTGCTCGGACCGCTCGTCGGCCGCTTCGGCCAGGCCGAGGTCTCGCTGCCGGGCGGCTGCGCGATCGGCTCGCGGCCCGTCAATCTGCATGTCGACGGGCTGCGGGCGATGGGCGCGGATATCTCGATCGAGAAAGGCTACATTCGCGCCCGCACGAAACGCCTGACCGGCGCTCGCCTCGTGCTCGAGACCACGACCGTCACCGGCACCGAGAATCTGATGATGGCGGCCGTCTGCGCACGCGGCGAAAGCGTCATCGAGAATGCCGCCCGTGAACCGGAGGTCGTGGATCTCGCCAATTGCCTGATCGCGATGGGCGCGCGAATCGAGGGCGCCGGCACCGATACGATCCACGTGCAGGGCACGGACCGGCTCGGCGGCGCGGCGTACGGCATCATGCCGGACCGGATCGAGACCGGCACCTACCTGGTTGCCGGCGCGATAAGCGGCGGCCGCGTCACGGCGAAGAAGACGCGGCCGGATCATCTCGATGCGGTGTTGCAGAAACTCGAGGCGGCTGGCGCCGCGATCGAGATCGGCGAGACCGCCGTGACGCTCGACATGCGCGGCGCGCGGCCGCGCTCCGTGGACATCAGGACCGCGCCGTATCCGGGCTTCCCTACCGACATGCAGGCGCAGTTCTGTGCGCTCAACGCGGTCGCCGACGGCACCTCGGCGATTACCGAGACGATCTTCGAGAACCGCTTCCAGCACGCGCTCGAGATGCAGCGGATGGGCGCGAACCTCAGGATCGAGGGCAACACCGTGATCTGCCACGGTGTGGACTCGCTGACGGGCGCGCCGGTCATGGCAACCGACCTCAGGGCATCGGCGTCGTTGGTGCTGGCCGGAGCCGCCGCGCGCGGCACGACGCTCATCGACCGCATCTACCACATCGATCGCGGTTACGAGAGTATCGAGGAGAAGCTTGCGAACCTCGGCGCCGCGATCAGGCGCCTGCCGGGTTAGGAACTCGCGCCGAACCCTGCGTCGCCCAGGCCCCGCGGCGTTTCAGGCCTGGCGCACCCAACGCAGCAGCGTCCGGAAGTTCGGCGGCTTGCCGTACATCAGCAGGCCGATCCGGAACACCTTGGCGGCCACCCAGACCGCGACCGCCACGGAAGCGGCGCCCACCGCGATAGAGAGCCAGACCTGCCACAACGGCGGCGGCTGGGTCGACGCCATGCGCATGAGCATGAAGAAGGGATTGACGGGCGGCAGGAAACTCAGCACGACGGCCAGCGTCGAGTTGGGATCGCGCGAGACCAGGGGCCAGAGCAGCATGGGGCTCAGGACGAGCAGCATCACCGGCATCTGCAGTTGCTGCGCCTCGCTCAATTCGTTGACCGACGCTCCGATCGCGAGGAACAGGGACCCGACCACGAAGAAAGCGATCAGGAAAAAGATCATGAGGTAGACGATGAGCCGGGGATCCAGCAGTCCGAACAACGAAAGCGAGGACAGCGCGATGAGGCCGATCCCGAGATAGAGGCCCATCGCGACCAGGCTGACCGCGACGCTGCCCAGGAGTTTGCCGGCCATGAGCTCCATCGGCGAGACCGCCGACAGCAGGATCTCGACGACGCGGCTCGACTTTTCCTCGATCATCGACGTCAGCATCGTCCCACTGCCGGTCATGAGCCCCATGAACAGCAGGATGACGAATGCCATGGGCAGCATGAAGTTGAGTCCGGGCATCGTGTCCTGCTCGGCATCCGGACGGACCGTAATGGATGACGGCCGCGCCACGCGCAAAACGGACTCGAGCGCGTCCCTGTCGAGCGACTGCCGCGACACGCGCGCGTTGATGATCGCGTCGCGAATGGTCGTGTGGATGAAGCTCAGATCCCGGTCGTCGAGGTTGGGCGCGACGAAGAGATCGTAGCTACCGAACCCCGGGTCCGAGCCCGCCGCTTCGACCGCGTTCTCGTGAACGACGATCAGGGCGGTGTGGCGCAGCCCGTCGGAAGCTTCGTTGAGCCACGCCTTCTCGGCTTCGACGTCGGTGTCCGCCGGCCGCTGCAGCAAACGGACGTTGGGGGCGAGCCCGAGTTCCTCGATCATTGCCTGCTCGAGGGCCGTTCCTGCAACTCCACGCAGGAACTCCGGCGCCTGGTCCAGCCGCTGGCGGAACTCCTCGATCCGCTGCTCGGAAATCGTTCGAGGATCGAGGAGCGCGTCCATTTCGGGGAAGACCGCCCCGGTCGGGTCGACGACCGCATACTCGCCTTCGACCTGGAAGCTGCCGCCGTCGATGAATCGCGGGAAGACGATGATCGACACGGCCAGGAAGGCCGGCATGATCAGCAGGCCGATGATGAAACCCTTGGTCATGACTACGGCCAGGAAGTCGCGAATCGCGATCTGCACGATGCGATTCACTGCGGGGTCCCCGAGTGTTCGGCGTCCTGCAGTTCCGCCCGCAGATGCTGTGCGTCCTCGCCGGATGCGCTGTCGGTGACGAGGCCGATGAACACGTCCTCGAGCCTGGGCCGGGAAAGCTCGACGCGCGCGGCGGGCACGGCATCCATGACGCTGCGCATGACCGCGACCGGGTCCGTGCCGTCCCTCAGCAGCACTTCCAGCCCTCTCTCGCCGTCGGTCACGCCTTCCACGTCAGGGATCGACGTGAGCGCTCCGGTATCGGCTCCGGGATCGAGCGGCTCGAACTGAATGGCCCGCGGGTCGAAGCGATTGCGGATCGCCGGCACTGACTCGTCGAGAACCTTCCGGCCCTTGTGGATCATGATGACGTGCTCGCAGATCTCCTCCGCCTGCGGCATGACGTGGGTCGAAAACAGTATCGTCGTGCCCCGTGCGTGCTCCGCGAGGATCAGGTCGCGAAGCACCCTCATGCTGACCGGGTCCAGGCCGCTGAACGGTTCGTCCAGGATCAGCAGATCCGGCTCGTGAATCACGGCCGATACGAACTGGACCTTCTGGGACATCCCCTTCGAGAGTTCGTCGCAGCGCTTCGATTCGATGCCGGCGAGCCCGACGCGTGCCAGCCATCCGGCGATCCGCCTGTCGAGATCGGAGCCGTGAAGGCCCTTGAGCCGCGCCACGTAGCGCAGGAAGGGGCGCACCTTCATCTTCCGGTAAAGGCCGCGCTCCTCGGGCAGGTAGCCGATCCGGTCCTTGGCGTCGAGCGCTGAAGCCTGCCCCAGGACCGCGACCTCGCCCGAATCCGGAAAGAGGATCGACATGATCATCCGGATCGAAGTCGTCTTGCCCGCGCCGTTGGGCCCGATGAACCCGTAGAGACCGCCCACGGGGACCTCGAGGTCCAGGCTGTCCACGGCCTGCATCTCGCCGAACGCCTTGGTGACGCCCTTCAGGCGGATGGCGGCATCCGTTGCCATTGCGTTGCCGGTTTCCTTGTGCCTGCGTCGCCGCGACGGCTTGCCCGGCTCAACTGCCGTCCTGCCGCGAACGATCTTCGAGCACTGCAACGGTGTCGACCGCGCTGCCGTCGAGCCGAATTGCCCGCACTTCAATGCGCTCCCCGGGCTGCGTGCTCGCGACGATGTTCATGGCCTGCTGCCGGTTGAATACACGCTGCCCGGCGACGTGAGTCAACACGTCGCCCGGGCGCAGTCCCGCCGTCTCGGCCGGTCCGGTCACCGAAAGGACCCGGACCGCGGATCCGTCGATTCCGCGCACGGCCGCGTCGCGGCTGGAGAGGTCCGTGACTTCGACGCCGAGGTAGCCGCGAATGACACGGCCGTGCTCGATCAGTTGGGCCATCACGCCGCGGACGAGATTGACGGGAATCGCGAAGCCGATCCCTTCCGGAGGCGCCTGATCGCGCGACGCAGAGCTCGTGACCGCGGTGTTGACGCCCACGAGCTGCCCGCGGCTGTTGACGAGAGCGCCCCCGGAATTGCCGATGTTGATTGCCGCGTCCGTCTGGATGAAGTCCTCGAACACGGCCACGTTGAGCTGGCCGCGGCCCGTCGCGCTGACGATGCCCATCGTCACGGTCTGGCTCAGGCCCAGCGAATTGCCGATCGCAAGTACGACTTCGCCGACCCGAAGTTCGTCGGACCGCCCGAGCTCGATGCTCGGCAGATCGGGGAGATCGATGTTCAGCAAGGCGAGTTCCGTTTCGGGATCGCTGCCGACGATCTCCGGGACCGCCACGCGCCCGTCGGCAAGCTGAACGCGAATCTCGTCCGCGCCCTGGATCACGTGCCAGTTCGTGACGAGGTAGCCTTCCTGATCGATGACGACGGCGGAACCGAGGAAGCCGCCTCTGAGCGCCCTGCCGGCGGCAAAGCCCGGCGGCGTCAGCGTGCGCTCGGTGTACACGTTCGCGACAGCCGGCGAACTCACCGCGACGGCGTCGGCAAAACCGCTTGCCGGAGCGCTCGGCGCCTCGGCAGGCGGAGCGATGAAATCGGGCCTCACGAGCACGACGAGAAACGCGACGGCGAGCCCGACGACGACCGACCGTACGATGAAACTGGCGGCTTTCCGAGGATCCGGGATGTACTTCACGGTTATTCGACACGGCGTTCCCGAGGGTCCGCGACACCGGGGGAACTGCCTGCATTGCGTCAGCTTGCGACAGTATCGCAGATTGCGCCGCGCGGTGTATTCCACGGGCCGTTTTTCGCGCCGGGCTGGCAGGCCGCCATGCGCGGTGTTCATGCTCTCGGGGCGGCGTGTATAATGCGCCGCCGCAACGAATCGACGACGTTGCGCTGCGCCCGCGCAGGAAGCGCGGCGCCATCACCGCAAACGATCACAGAGTAAACTGATCGCGAGAGCTGCCGCTGCCCGGCCCTCTCCGTGCAGGAGCGGTCAATGACACGAGGCGAGAGACTGACGAGGCGGCATTTTCTGACCGCCGCCACGGCCGTCACGGGCGGCGTCGGGGCCGTTGCCGCGGCCGTGCCGTTCGTCTCCTCGTTTCGCCCGAGCGCTCGGGCGCAGGCGCTCGGCGCACCGGTCGAAGTCGACGTGAGCAAACTCGAGCCCGGCGCCGTGCTCAAGGTCGAGTGGCGTGGCCGGCCGATCTACGTCGTGCACCGTACCGAGGAGATGCTCGGTATGCTCGGCCGCGACGCCGATCTGCTCGCCGATCCGGACTCGGCCGAATCCATCCAGCCCGGCTACGCGCGCAACGACCATCGGAGCGTCCAGCCGCGCTTTCTCGTCGTCGAGGGCGTCTGCACGCATCTCGGCTGCGCGCCGCTTCCGCGGTTCGAGGTCGCGCCCGCGGATCTCGGCGCCGATTGGGGCGGCGGCTTCTACTGCCCATGCCATGGATCGACGTTCGATCTGGCCGGGCGCGTGTTTGCCGGCGTGCCGGCGCCGACGAATCTGCCCGTGCCGCCGTACCGCTACGTCAACGACAGCACGCTACTCATCGGGGCCGACGCGGGGATCGCGTAAGTGGCGAGTTCGGCAGCGGACATGGGCGGTCGGGTGAATCGACGGTTCGGCGCGCTCGTCGCGTGGATCGATGCGCGCTTCCCGATGACGAAGCTCATCAGGGAACACGCCACCGAATATTACGCCGCGAAGAACTTCAACTTCTGGTACGGCTTCGGCGTGCTCGCGACCGTCGTGCTGGTCCTGCAGATCGTCACGGGCATCTTCCTGACGATGAACTACAAGCCGTCCGCGGAAGAAGCGTTCGCGTCGGTCGAATACATCATGCGGGACGTCGACTGGGGCTGGCTCATTCGCTATCTGCACTCGACCGGAGCCTCGGCGTTCTTCATCGTCGTCTATCTGCACATGTTCCGCGGCTTCATGTACGGGTCGTACAAGCGGCCGAGAGAACTCGTCTGGCTGATCGGCATGTTCATCTACCTCTGCCTGATGGCGGAGGCCTTTTTCGGCTACCTGCTGCCCTGGGGCAACATGTCCTACTGGGGCGCGCAGGTCATCGTGTCGCTCTTCGGCGCCGTGCCGGTCGTCGGCGAGGGCATCGCCGAATGGATACGCGGGGACTTCTACATCTCCGACATCACGCTGAACCGGTTCTTCGCGTTTCACGTGATCGCGGTGCCGCTGATCCTCGTGATCCTCGTCGTGGTCCACATCATGGCGCTGCACGAAGTCGGCTCGGGCAATCCTGACGGCATAGAGATCAAGGAGCACAAGGATGCAAGCGGGAAGCCGCTCGACGGCGTCGCGTTCCATCCGTATCACACGAGCAAGGACCTCGTCATCATCATCGTGTTCTTCATCATCTTCTCGGCCGTCGTGTTCTTTGCGCCGGACATGGGCGGCTATTTCCTCGAACATGCCAACTTCGAACCGGCGAATCCGCTGCAGACGCCCGAGCACATCGCTCCGGTGTGGTACTTCACGCCGTTCTACGCGATTCTGCGCGCGGTCCCCGACAAGCTGTTCGGCGTCGTCCTGATGGGCGCCGCCGTGCTGCTGCCGGTGTTCATGCCGTGGCTCGACCGCTGCCGCGTGAAGTCGGTGCGCTACCGAAGCTGGGTCTACAAGACGGCGCTCACGATCTTCGCCGTGAGTTTCCTTGCGCTGGGCTATCTTGGCCTGCAGCCCGCCACGGGGCTCTACACGACGTTCTCCAGAATCTTCTCGGTGCTCTACTTCGGCTTTTTCATCCTGATGCCGTTTTACACGAGCCTGGAGAAGACGAAGCCCGTGCCCATCAGAGTGACGAAATGACCGGCGGTCATCGACGAGCGCAGGCCACAGCCGCAGCGGGCGCGGCGCGGCGCGCTGCCGGTCGCCTGGCCGTGCTGGCGGTCTGGATGTTCGCCGCGGCCGCGTCGGCTCAGCACGAGGCGGCGCTCGATCCGGCCGGCAACGATGTCGCCGACACGGCTTCGCTGCAGCGGGGCGCGATGTACTTCGTCAACTACTGTCTCGGCTGCCACTCGGCGCAATACGTCCGCTACAACCGGCTGGCCGAAGACCTTGAACTCAGCGAAGACCTGGTCGTGCAGAATCTCATGTTCACGGGCGAACAGCCCTTCGACACGATGACCAATTCGATGCGCCCGGAGGATGCGATCCGCTGGTTCGGCATCGCACCGCCGGATCTGTCGCTGATCGCCCGCAGCCGCGGCACGGACTATGTCTATACTTTCCTGCAGAGCTTTTACGCCGAGCCTGCGAGCCCGACGGGCGTCGACAACCTCGTGCTTCCGAACACCGCGATGCCCCATGTGCTGTGGGAATTGCAGGGAATCAACCGGGCCGTATTCGAGGTCGACGAGGCGCACGGCGGCGAGGAAGTCTTCAGCCGCTTCGAACAGCTCAGCGCGGGGCAACTCGATGCGCGCGAGTACGACCAGGTCATTCGGGACATCGTGAATTTTCTCGATTACATCGGGGATCCGACGCAACTCGCCCGGGAAGCGCTCGGCGTTCGCGTCATCGCGTTCCTGCTCGTGTTTCTCGTGATCGCCTGGATGCTCAAGAAGGAAATCTGGAAGGACGTAACATAGTCACGTACGTGTTCGTTCCTGCCCATCGATTTTGGGGGAGATTTGTATGGCGGTAATTTCCAACCGTCGCTCGGTGATGACCCTGTTCTCCAGTCCGACCGACGCGTGGAGCCATCGCACCCGTCTCGTGCTCGCCGAGAAGAACATCAGCATCGACATCGCGGACGTCGAACAAGGCAACCTGCCCGAGGACTTGCTCGATCTCAATCCCTACAACAGCGTGCCGACGCTGGTCGATCGGGATCTCGTGCTCTACGACTCCCGGGTCATCATGGAATACCTCGACGAGCGATTCCCGCATCCTCCGCTCATGCCTGTCGACCCCGTCACGCGCGCCCATTTTCGTCTGGCGCTCTTCAGGATCGAAAAGGACTGGTACGAGCGCGCAGACGCGATCGTCCGGGCGGGCGACCGCAAGCCGGCGGGCGGCAAGGCGGCGGCCAGGCTTGCCGGCGGCGAGGCCAAGGCTCTGGAAGAGAGCATCCTGTCGAGCGCCGACATCTTCCTCGCCAAGCGTTTTTTCCTGAGCGACGAGTTCTCGCTCGTGGATTGCACGATCGCGCCCATTCTCTGGCGCCTGCCGCTGTTCGACATCGCGTTGCCGAACAAGGCGCGGCCGATTCAGCGTTACATGGACGAGGTGTTTTCCAGAGCGTCGTTCCAGGCGAGCCTCACGGAACACGAGCTGGACATGCGCCAGTAAGGCCTGGCGTCGGCAGTCCCCGTCCCATGAAAACGCCGCAACGGCCGTATCTGATCCGCGCGATGCATGAGTGGATGGCCGATAACGCGCTTACGGCGCACCTCGTCGCGAGTGCGCCGGCGGACGGACTCGTCGTTCCCGAGGAACACATCAACGACGGCAAGATCGTGCTGAACATCAGTCATGCGGCGGCTCGCGACCTCGTTCTCGGCAACGAGGAAATCACCTTCGAGGCGCGGTTCGACGGTATCGCCCGGCGGCTGATCATCCCGGTCGACGCCGTGCTCGGCATCTACGCGCGCGAGACCGGGCAGGGCATGATCTTCCCCGACGAGAACACGCCGGACGGCTCGGACTCGCCGGAACCGCCGCAGGGCTCCGGCCGGCCGAACCTCAAGATCGTCAAGTAGCGGGCTCCTGGCCCCAGAGCGCCTCGTCGATCGCGTCGCAGAGGCAATGGATGATCAGCAGGTGGACTTCCTGGATGCGACAGGTGCGGTCCGCCGGAACGCGCAGTTCGATGTCGCGGTCGCCAAGCTCCGCGGCGATCGTGCCGCCGTCGCGTCCCGTCAGCGCCACGACCGCGACATCCCGTTCGCGCGCGGCGCCGACGGCTCGCCGCACGTTTTCGGAATTGCCCGACGTCGAGATGGCAAGCAGAACGTCGCCGGACCGGCCGAGCGCTCGAATCTGCTTGGCGAAAATCTCGGCGTAGTCGTAGTCGTTCCCTATCGACGTCAATGTCGAGCTGTCCGTCGTCAGCGCGACGGCCGGCATCGCGGGGCGTTCGCGCTCGAACCGGTTCAGCAGTTCGGACGAGAAGTGCTGTGCATCGGCCGCCGAGCCGCCGTTGCCGCAGCTCAGGATCTTGCCGCCTCCGGACAGGCTGCGCGCCATCCTGCTTCCCGCGGCCGCGATCGCCGGCGCAAGCGCGGCCGAAGCCTCCTTGACTGCAAGGCTTTCACGAAAGTGTTCGAGCACACGGTCGTCCATGGATCGCTATTCTACCTGCATGTCGCACTCGCTCCCCCGCGTCATCAACACCAACCGCAAGTCCGCGATGAACCAAGGGGAGGCGCATCACGGGCCGCTTGAAACCCTCGCGCGCAGGGATGCGCGCGCGGAGCCTACATGGATGTATTCACGGCGTGTTTCAAGCGGCCCGTAGCGCAACTCCCCGCACCGGAGCGCGACCGGTAGTGCAACTCCCCGCACCGGAGTGCGAACCATAAG
>JAJDVG010000014.1 GCA_022826245.1 Gammaproteobacteria bacterium | reverse complement strand
ACTAGCAGGCCTTGCCGAGCGGGTCGTATCGCAATGCAGTGGATCGGAAAAGTCGTCGGAGCAACGCTGGGACTGGCCGTGGCGGGTCCCGTCGGCTCGGTGCTCGGCGCTTTGCTCGGCCATCAGTTCGACCGGGGCATGGGCGGCCGCATCATCCGCTCCGGTGCGGCGGGACAGACGCCGCAGTTGTTTTTCGAGGTGACCTTCGAGGTCATGGGGCATCTGGCGAAGGTCGACGGGCGCGTTTCCGAGGAGGAGATCCGCGTCGCGCGGCGCATCATGCACGGCATGCGGCTGACGCCAGAGCAGGTGCAGGTCGCGATCGAGCGATTCACGTCCGGCAAGGAGGCGAGCTACCCGCTCGGCGAAAGGATGTCCGAACTCAAATCGCGGATCGCAAGGCGCAACGACCTGACGCGCGCGTTTCTCGAGATCCAGCTACAGGCCGCCATCGGCAGCGGTGAGATCGCCAACGAGAAGCGCCGCATGCTCTGGCAGGTCGCCAACGACCTCGGAGTCGGCCGGGTCGAGCTCGCCCAGATCGAAGCCCTGGTTCGCGCGCACATGCACCAGTCCTCGAGCACAGCGAGCGCGCGCATCGATCTCGACGAAGCCTATCGGGTGCTCGGGGTGGAGCCGAACGCGACCGACGGGGACGTCAAGACCGCCTATCGGCGGCTCATGAACCAGCATCATCCGGACAAGCTGCTGTCCCGCGGCCTGCCGGAATCGATGGTGAACCTCGCCGAGCAGAAGACGCACGAGATCCGTGCAGCCTACGAACGCGTGAAGTCGCATCGCGACTTCAAGTAGCGCCGCTGTCGACTCCGCAGTTCAGATGTAGAGCGCTGCGCGGCGCACGACGCCGCCGCCGAAGGCCATGAGCCGGGCCGCGATCGCCGGCAGAGGCGTACCGCCCGCCTGTTGCGCCATCGACCCGTGACGAGCCTCGTCTTCGGCCATTTGCTCGAGAATCGCGCGGCTCTTCGCGTCGGCCTCGGGAAGTTTGCCGAGGTGGTCGTCGAGGTGCGCCTCGACCTGGCGTTCCGTCTCGGCGACGAAGCCGAGGCTCACATCGTCGCCGACGGCGCCGGCGATCAGGCCGATCAGGGCGCCGCCCGCGTACCAGAACGGATCGAGGATGCTGCGGCGGCCGCCGAGTTCCTCGAGGCGGTCAGCGCACCACGCCAGGTGGTCGCGCTCCTCCTCGGCAGCTTGCCGCAGGTGCCGCCGGGTCTCCGGCGAACGCGCGAATACCGATTGTCCGTTGTAGAGTGCCTGTGCGGAGATCTCACCGGCGTGGTTGACGCGAAGCAACGCAATGCTCGACTCGCGGTCGCGCGCGTCGAGCGGCGCCTGGTCGATGGCGTCGGCCGGTGACGGGCGCGCCGCGGCAGGCTTCGCGGCGAGCGTCCTGAGCCCCTCGTCGATGATCGCGATGAACGCGTCGGAGCGGTCTGTCGATATGGCCATGACCCGCGATTATAGCGGCGGGACGCGGCTTCGCCGTGGTTGCGCGGCCAGTTGGGGATCAGTACCATTGCGCCTCTTTGGCCGGGGGCGCCGGCCCTCGACGCAACCTCATTCGAGCATGAAGACATTCTCGGCGAAGCCTGAAACCGTCGATCGCGAGTGGTATCTGGTCGATGCCTCGGGCAAGACGCTCGGCAGGCTCGCGACCGAGCTCGCCCGCCGTCTGCGCGGCAAGCACAAGCCCGTGTACACGCCGCACGTGGACACCGGCGACTACATCGTCGTGATCAACGCGGAGAAGATCCGGGTCACGGGACGCAAGCTCAAGGACAAGATGTATTACCGGCATACCGGCTACGTCGGTCATCTCAAGGCCGAGCCGCTGCAGAAGCTGCTGGAGCGCGCGCCGGAGCGGGCCATCGAACTCGCGGTCAAGGGCATGCTGCCGAGGAACGCGCTCGGCAGGAAGATGCTGCGCAAGCTCAAGGTCGTCCGCGGCCCCGAGCACCCGCACCAGGCCCAGCAGCCGGCCGTATTGGAGCTGTAAACGGCGATGGCCACTGAAACCTGGTACGGCACCGGTCGCAGAAAGACTTCGGCCGCCCGCGTGTTCATGCGCCCCGGGACCGGGGAAATCGTGGTCAACGGCCGGCCGCTCGACGTGTTCTTCGGCCGCGAAACGGCGCGCATGATCGTGCGGCAACCGCTTGAAGTGTCGGAACTCGAAGGCAAGTTCGACATTCTGGCGAGCGTGCGCGGCGGCGGCACGACGGGGCAGGCCGGCGCGATTCGTCATGGAATCACGCGCGCGCTGCTGCAGTACGACGAATCGTTGCGCAAGCCGCTGCGCAAGGCCGGTTTCGTAACGCGCGACGCCCGCGCCGTGGAGCGCAAGAAGGTCGGTTTGCGCAAGGCCCGCCGCGCGACTCAGTACTCGAAGCGCTAAGGCTGGCCGGCCGCGACTGGGGGATCGTCTAGCGGTAGGACATCGGACTCTGACTCCGAGAACCCAGGTTCGAATCCTGGTCCCCCAGCCAACTCCCTCGAATGCGTCCGCGGCGCGAGTCAGGTCATGACTTCGACGCCGTCGTCGGTCCCGATCAGCAGAACGTCGGCGCCGCGGTGCGCGAACAGACCCACCGTGACGACCCCGGGGATCTGGTTGAGGCGGGTCTCCATCTCCACGGGATTCGCGATCTCGAGATTGCGCACGTCGATGATCTGATTGCCGTTGTCCGTAACGAAGTCCTTGCGCCAGACTGGCTGACCGCCGGCCTTGACCAGCTGCCGCGCGACGAACGACCGCGCCATCGGAATGACTTCCACGGGCAGCGGAAACGCCCCGAGCCGCCCGACGAGCTTCGACCTGTCGACAATGCAGACGAATTTCCGGGCGGCGCCCGCGACGATCTTCTCGCGCGTCAACGCCCCGCCGCCGCCCTTGATGAGATGCAGGTGGTTCGTCGCCTCGTCGGCGCCATCGACGTAAAGGTCGACGTCGCCGACCGCGGACAGCTCCGTCACGTCAAGACCGAGCCGGCCCAGCCTTTCCGTGGAGCGCTCTGAACTCGATACCAGGCGCAGCTTCCGATGGCCATGCTCCGCCAGCGCGTCGATGAAGAAGTCGACGGTGCTGCCGGTGCCGACGCCGAGCGCCATGCCGTGGTCAACGTACGCGAGCGCGGCCAGCGCGGCGCGTTTCTTGCCGGCATCCTGATTCACTTGGGTTTTCCGAAACATGGCATCACTCGAGACCCAGTATGAAGTCCCAGTGCGCCTCGCTGACCGGCGTGATCGACAGCCGGTTACCGCGCCGCAGCAGGAGCAAACCGTCGAGTTCGCCGTCCGCGAATGCCCTGAGTTCCGCGAGCGCGATCAGGCGTTCGAGCTTGCGCTCGAGCTCGATGTCGACCATGAACCAGCGCGGGTCGTTCGGGTCGCTGCGCGGATCGTAGTGCTTGTCCGTCGGGTCGAAAGCCGTGTGATCCGGATACGCTTCGCTCGCGATGCGCACGATGCCCGCGATCCCGGGCTCCGGGCAGCTCGAGTGATAGAAGAATGCGCGATCGCCCGGCTGCATGTCGTTGCGCATGAAGTTCCGGGCCTGGTAGTTGCGTACGCCGTCCCAGTAGGTCGTGCGTCCGGGGCTGGCCACGAGGTCGTCGATGCCGAACTCGCCCGGTTCCGATTTCATCAGCCAGTAGCTCATTGCGTTCCCGTTTGTTCGAAGTGGTGGATGCCGGTATCCGTGACCGCGCCCCAAAGCGGCACGTCCCATGGCTGCCGTTCGATGTGTGCGAGTTCCTGAAAAGCATAGCCGACGCCGACGAGCTTTGGTCTGAACCAGGCACGCCGCGCGCGCAGGAAGGCGAAACAGCGATCGTAGTAGCCGCCGCCGAAGCCCAGGCGCGCGCCGTTGCGATCGAACGCGACGAGCGGTACCAGGACGAGGTCGAGCGACCGTGGATCGATCGCAGCGGCGTTGACCGGTTCCGCGAAACCGAAGGCGTTGCGCCTCATGCCTGCGGTCGGGTGCCAGCGTGCGAACCGCATCCCGGCGCCTGACAGCACGGGCGCGTAGACCCGCTTGCCGCGGCGGCACGCGTCCGCAACGAATTCGTCCAGTGCCGGTTCGCCGTCGAACGCGCAATAGACCGCGATCGCGCGAGCCCGTGCATATTGGCGCAGCGCCAGGATGTTGCTGACGAGAGCCTGGTCGGCGGCGCTGCGCGCCGCGTCTTCAAGCCCGCGCCGCTGCCGCCGAACGCGGGATCTGAGAGATCCGCGTGTGGCGTCAGCCGCGTGCGCTGCGGACATCGGGCTTCACGCTGTATCAAGTGGCGCTCCCCGCCTGCGCCGTCGCGGGTGGTTGCTCTCGAACCGGAGCAAAAGGTGGGGTAAGCCGTGATGGCTGCAGGCTTTCCGCAAATGCCGGATCTGCACAACACCACCCACAGAACACAACCCCGAGGTCATGAGTTAGGGTCGAAAGACTATCCAGTCCGCGTCGAGCGCCGCAGGGAGCACCAAGAAAAGCTACGGCGCGAAATGCCGAGCCGGTTCGAGCGCTGCATCCACGCGCTCGCGCATCGACCTGACTCTGAGGTCGACGATGTTTTTCAGGTCCTGATCCCGGCTGCGCAATTTCAACAACTCGTTGGCAAGATTCAGGGCCACCATCACGGCGACGCGGTCAAGCCCGATGACCTTGCCGCCATCCTTGATCTCGCGCATCTTGCGATGCACCAGATCGGCCGATACCCGGAGATCCTGCTCTTCATCCGCCGGGCATGTGACGTGGAATTCCTTGTCGAGAATCCGGATCGTGACGTTGGCGACCGTGGCGCTCAAGTGCTCTCCTCCATCGCCTTGAGTCTGTCGATCATCGCTTCGACCCGCCCGCGAACCTGCTCGTCCTTGTGCAGAAGCGACGCCCGTTCGGCCATGAGCTTGGCCTGGCGCTGCCGCAGGGATTGATTCTCCCGGCGCAACTGGGCGCAGACGCCCACCAGTTCGTCCACGGACTTCTCCAGGCGCTTGAGCTCTCGCTCGTAGAATTCGTTGGCTTGATCGTTGCCCATGCGCTGCAATATAGAGCCGCAGCGCCGCGGGGGTCAACCGCAGTTTCCGCGGTGATAGCATTGGCGCGCTATGGCAGCCGCTGACCTGAATTCGAAGGAATTTGCAAGACGCCGCCGCGACCTGATGCGGTCGATCGGAGCCGACAGCATCGCGGTGCTGCCGGCGGCGGGCGAGCGTGTTCGCAGCCGCGATACGCTGTACGACTATCGGCCCGACAGCGATCTGTTCTATCTCACGGGCTTCGCGGAACCGGAAGCAGTCGCCGTGCTCGTTCCGGGCCGCGAACACGGCGAGTTCCTGATGTTCTGCCGCGAGCGCGACCCCGAACGCGAGGCCTGGGACGGGGCACGGGCGGGTCCCGATGGCGTCGTCGCTGACTACGCCGCCGACGATGCGTTCCCGATAGGGGACATCGACGACATCCTCCCGGGGCTGCTCGAGCGCAGCGAGCGGGTCTATTACTCGATGGGCAGCGCCGCCGAGTTCGATCAGCGGATGCTGGCCTGGATGAACGCGCTCAACGCCCGGCGCCAGCGCAGCCATGCGCCGAGCGAGCTCGTCGTGCTCGATCACGTGTTGCACGAGATGCGCCTGTTCAAGAGCCGTTCCGAAACGAAACTGATGCGGCGGTCGGTGCGAATCGCGATGGCGGCGCACCGCAGGGCCATGCGCACGTGCGCACCCGGGATGATGGAGTACGAACTCGAGGCTGAATTCCTGCACGAGTTCCGCCGCAACGGCGCCCGATACGCCTACTTGCCGATCGTTGCGGGTGGGGCGAACGCGTGCACGCTGCACTACACCGCGAACGATGCGCATCTCGAGGACGGCGAACTCGTGTTGATCGATGCCGGCTGCGAGTACGAGATGTACGCGTCGGATATCACGCGCACGTTCCCGGTCAACGGCCGGTTCAGCGAGCCACAGGCGGAACTCTACGAGATCGTGCTCGAAGCGAACCGGGCCGCCACCGAGGCGGCGCAGCCCGGCAACCACTGGAACGATCCCCACGACGCCGCCGTACGGGAGATCACGCGCGGCCTGCGCCGCCTCGGGATTCTCAAGGGCAGGCTCGATACCCTGCTCAAGGACGAGGCGCATCGGCCCTTCTTCACTCACCGGACCGGACATTGGCTCGGCATGGACGTTCACGATGTTGGCGACTACAAGGTCTCCGAGCAATGGCGCCTGCTCGAGCCGGGCATGGTCATGACCATCGAGCCCGGTATCTACATCCGCCCGGAGACCACGGGCGTCGCCAGGCGCTGGCGGGGTATCGGAATTCGCGTCGAGGACGACGTTCTGGTCACGAGTAACGGACCGAGCGTGCTGAGCGAGGATCTGCCGAGCGACATCGACGGTATCGAACGCCTGATGAGCAGCCGCGAATGACGGTCGCCGATTACAGTTGCGATGTTCTGATCGTGGGTGGGGGACTCGTCGGCTCGGCGCTCGCCAACGCGCTGTGCCGTATTCCCGTGCGAACCGTGCTCGTCGAGGCCCGGGATCCCGGGTCGTTTGAACAGCCGGGTTTCGATGGCCGTGTCACGGCGCTTGCCAACGGCTCCAAACGCATCCTCGAACAGCTTGGGCTCCGGGACTCGCTGCGCGGCGAGGCCGAGCCGATCGTCTCGATCCATATCGGCGAGCAGGGCCACTTCGGTGCGGCGCGCATCGTGGCGCAACACGAAGGGGTCGATGCGCTCGGCTACACGATCGGGAATCGCGCGCTCGGCGCGGCGCTCTGGAAGCCGCTCGAAGGCGCGTCCGCATTCACCGGTCTTGCGCCGGCGAAACTGGTTTCGTTCGTCGGCGGCGAAGATTCGGTCACGGCGGAAGTCGACGAGGGCGGCCGGCGCGTCAATATTCGCGCACGGCTCCTGATCGCCGCTGACGGCACGCGCTCGTCGGTTCGGCAGTCGTTGGGCATCCCCGTCCGCGAGAACGATTACGGCCAGCGCGCCATCAACGTGAACGTGACGACCGAGGCGGCGCTCGACGGCCGCGCCTTCGAGCGGTTCACGCCGCAGGGGCCGCTCGCCGTGCTGCCGCTCGCGCGTGGCCGCGCGGCGGTCGTCTGGACGCTCGGCGCATCGGAGGCGGACCGCGTCATGGCGTTGTCCGACGAGACATTCCGCTGCGAGTTGCAGCGGGCTTTCGGCCATCGGCTCGGGCGCATCGAACGCGTCGGCCAACGCGGACTGCACGCGCTGAGCCGCGTCAGGAGCGGCGCGTTGAGCGATCGGCGCACGCTGCTCGTGGGCAACGCCGCCGTGAGCCTGCATCCGGTTGCGGGTCAGGCGTTCAACCTTGCGCTGCGCGACGTGGCGACGATCGCGGAACTCATCGCCGACGATGCGGCGAGCCGGGGCGAAAATGCCGATCCGGGGTCGGACCGGGTGCTCGAGCGCTACGCCGAATGGCGACGCGACGATCAGCGCAAGGTCGCGTGGTTCACCCACGGACTCATTCGAGGTTTCGGCGCCCGCGGTCCGGGACTCGGCGCCCTGCGCGGTCTGGGACTCGTCGCCTTCGATCTGGTACCGGGCGCCAAGGCGCTGCTCGCCCGCCACACCATGGGCATGGCCGGCCGCCTGCCGCGACTCGCGCGCGGGCTGCCGCTGAGTTGACGACGATGGGACGCACGGCGCCGGCATCGACGATCCTGATCGCCGGGGGCGGCCCCGTGGGATTGACGGTCGCGGCGCTGCTGGCCGCGGATCCGCGCACGGCGCCGGACACATCCATCAGGATCGTCGAGTGGCAGCCCGGGATCGCCTGGGACCCGGAGGTCACCGACGCCCGGGTCTACGCTCTGTCGCGCGCGTCGCAACGGACTCTCGACTCGCTCGGTCTCTGGCGAACGATTCTCGGGCGGCGTGCAAGCCCGTACCGGAACATGCGCGTCTGGGAAGGCGACGGCGGCGGAGCAAGT
The DNA here is from genome assembly GCA_022826245.1 of Gammaproteobacteria bacterium. Taxonomy (GTDB): domain Bacteria; phylum Pseudomonadota; class Gammaproteobacteria; order Steroidobacterales; family Rariloculaceae; genus Rariloculus. The sequence continues at coordinate 3,862 of JAJDVG010000014.1, read as the reverse complement.
GCGTCCATCGAGTTTGCGAGTGCCGACATCGGCGAGCCGGATCTGGGCCACATCGTCGAAGACAGTCTGCTCAGGACAACGCTGCTCGAGTTCCTCGCAGGATTCAGCAACGTTCGAGTCACTTTCGGCGCCTCGATCGAGGCGGTGAGAGCCACTTCAGGAGGCATCGATGCGCGGCTCAGCGACGGGGACACGATGGAGGCGAGCGTGATCGTCGCCGCCGACGGCGGCGCGTCGCGCGTCCGTACCCTGCTCGGTTTGTCCGTCGCAGCTTGCGACCCCGAGCAGAGCGCACTGGTCGCGCATGTCGAAAGCGAACTTCCGCACGCCGAGACGGCGCTGCAGCGCTTTCTGCCGACGGGACCGCTTGCTTTCCTGCCGCTGGCCGATGGCCGAAGTTCGATCGTCTGGTCGATGCCGACAGCCGAGGCAGATCGGTTGACGGCGTTGCCGGATGCCGGCTTTCTCGTCGCGCTGCAGGATGCGAGCGGCAACGCGCTCGGCCGGCTCGGGCCGATATCGGCGCGCACGCGCTTCGCGCTCAGGACGGTACATGCACACCGCTACTGCGCGCCGGGCGCGGTCCTTGCCGGCGATGCGGCCCACAGCGTCCATCCGCTCGCGGGACAGGGCATGAACCTGGGATTGCTCGATGCCGCCTGCCTTGCCGAGGAGCTTGGCCGCGCCCGGGAACGCGGTAACGATTACGGCGACCACGCGGTGCTGCGGCGCTACGAGCGCCGCCGCAAGGGCGACAACGTGACGATGCTGCTCTCCTTCGACGCGCTCGACCGCCTGTTTCGACTGCCGGGCGCCGCAGCGCCCTTGCGGATGTTCGGGCTCGGCGCGGTCGACCGTACGCCCGTCGCGAAACGGTTTCTCATGCGCCGTGCGCTCGGCCTCGAGCATGCGATTCGCCGGGCGGCAGCGTGAACGATCTGCGCAGCAGGGCACAAATCGGCCATCCGCGCTGTCGGATGTATCATCACTGTCCAAATAACACGGAACGACACGCCATGAACAAGGTCGTCCTTACCATCCTCTGTGTTGCCCTGCTGGCCGCAGCGCCGGCGTCGGGACAGGACCAGAGCTGGAATCGCACGCTCGAGCACATTTCGAGCGCTGTCGTGTCGATCCGTGTCGACAGCACGCGCGCCTTCGACACGGAGCGCAACCAGTCGAGCCAGGCGACCGGTTTCGTCGTGGATGCCGAGCGCGGGCTGATACTCACCAACCGCCACGTCGTGACACCCGGGCCGGTTCGGGCGCAGGCGATATTTCTCAATCAGGAGGAAGTCGACCTCCTGCCCGTGTACCGCGACCCCGTGCACGATTTCGGGTTCTTTCGCTATTCGCCGGACGACCTGCAGTTCATGCGTCCCGTCGAGCTCGAACTCGCTCCCGAGGCGGCCGAGATCGGCCGCGAGATTCGCGTGGTCGGCAACGATGCCGGTGAACAGCTTTCGATCCTCGCGGGGACAATCGCGAGGCTCGACCGGCAGGCGCCGAACTATGGCCGTGGCCGCTACAACGACTTCAACACCTTTTACCTGCAGGCGGCTTCGGGAACGTCGGGCGGTTCATCCGGATCGCCCGTCATCGATATCGAAGGACGGGTTCTCGCACTGAATGCCGGCGGCAACAATCAGGCGGCATCGAGCTTCTTCCTGCCGCTCGACAGGGTACGTTACGCGCTGACGGAAATGCAGGAAGGCCGCGACGTGCCGCGCGGAACGCTGCAGACGGAGTTTCTGCACGAGCCTTACGCCGAGGCGCGCCGGCTCGGCCTGACCCGGGAAACGGAGGCGCACTTGCGCGAAACCTTCCCGGAGCAGACCGGCGTCCTCGTCGTCGAACAGGTGCTGCCGGGCGCACCCGCTTCGCTGCATCTGCAGTCCGGCGACATCCTCGTCAGCGTCAACGGCAAACTCATCACCGAATTCGTCCCGCTCGCGGCGCTGCTCGATGCCAATGTCGAGACGGAAGTCGCGATGACGATCGAGCGCGGGGGCGAACGATTCGAGTTCCGGATCTTCGTCGACGACCTGCACAACCTCACGCCCAACGAGTACATCGAGTACGGCGACGGGATATTTCACGACCTGTCCTATCAGCAGGCGCGGCACTTTTACCGGCCGCCTTCGGGCGTCTATGTCGCGAACCCGGGCTACGTTTTCGGCACGGCCGCGATTCCGCGCGCGAGCCTGATCACCGAAATCAACGGCGCGCCGCTGCGCGACCTCGACGACTTCCAGACAATGATCGAGACGCTCACGAACGGCAGCCAGGTCAGAATCCGCTTCATCACGTTCGACGACCCGCGCAGCGAGAAGCAGCGCATCATCACGAACGATCGGGACTGGTTCCCGGCGCTGCGCTGCGGCCGGGACGACTTCGCGGGCATCTGGCCGTGCCGGGAACTCGTGCTGAGTGCGGCCGCCGAGGCGCCGTCGCCGCAGGCAACGACCTTCCCGCTCGAGGGCGAGGACTACGTCCGGCAGATCGCCCAGTCGCTCGTACTCGTCAACTACAGCATGCCGTACACGGTATCCGGCGTATCCGACCGCTACTATTACGGGACGGGTGTCGTCGCCGATGCCGACCGGGGCTGGGTCGTCGTGGACCGCAACACGGTGCCGGTCGCCATGGGCGACGTTCGGGTCACGATCGCGGGCTCGCTCGAGATTCCGGGGCGTGTCGAGTACATCCATCCGCTGCACAATCTCGCGGTCGTGTCGTACGATCCGGCGCTCATCGGCGATACGCCCGTGCGCTCCGCGGAATTCGTCGCCGACGAACTCGCCACCGGCAGTGGGGTCGCCGTCGTCGGTCTCGCTCCCGATCACAAGGTCATGTCGCAGGCGAGCCGCGTCGCGAGCGTGTCGCCGGTCAATTTCCCGTTGTCGCGTACGATCAGGTTCCGCGACACGAATCTCGACGCAGTCACCCTCGTCAACGGCCCGGACGATTTCGACGGCGTCATCGTCGACGAGCGGGGCCGGGTGCTCGCGCATTGGGCCAGCTTCGCCTACCAGACGGGGCGCGACCTCACGCAGGTCAACATGGGCATCCCGTCCGACCTCATCATCGACATGATCGAGCGCCTGCGCAGCGATGGGCCGCTGCGCTCGATCGAAGTCGAGTGGCTGTTGATGCCGCTCGCGACGGCGCGCAAGCTCGACCTTCCGGAAAGCTGGGCGAGCCGCTACGAGGCCCACAATCCGACGCGGCGGCAACTGCTCGCCGTCTCGAACACCGTCGCAGGCTCCCCGGCGGCAGACTTCTTCCGCGCAGGCGACATCCTGCTCAGCGTCGACGGTGAGACGGTGAACACGTTCAGGGAGCTCGAGCGGGCAACACAGATCCCGGACGTCGAGGTGGTCATATTCCGGGACGGCGAGGAGATCAGTACGCGCCTTGCAACGATCCCGCTCGACGGGATCGGCATCGATCGGGCGATCCTCTGGGCCGGTGCGCTGTTGCAGGAACCGCATCGTGAACTTGCCGCACAGCGCGGCATCGAGCCCGGCGGCATCTATGTCTCCAACTTCAATTTCGGCTCGCCCGCGAGCCGTTCGCGGCTCTTTGCGGGGCGCCGCATCGTGGCGGTCGACGGTCAGCCCACGCCGGATCTCGATCGTTTTGCCGATGTCGTCACCTCGCTCGGGGAGCGCGACTCGGTGCGCCTGAATACGGTGAGTCTGAACAACGTGCCGGAAGTCGTGACGCTCGAACTCGATCCCCAGTACTGGCCGACGCACGAACTCAGGCGGCAGGGCTACGACTGGCGCCGCTTCCCGCTCAACTAGGCGTGGGAACGTGCGGCGGTTGACGGGGAGTCGCACTACGGGCCGCTTGAAAC
>JAJDVG010000023.1 GCA_022826245.1 Gammaproteobacteria bacterium | reverse complement strand
GGAGCTGGACATCCCGATCTGCGTCCACATCGGGAACGCCAGCCCTGCGTTCAGGGGCATTCGCCGCAACAGCGACGAACGGCCGTCACGGTTTCACATGTCGGTTCCGACGCTCATGTCCTTTACCGCGGTCGCGACAAGTGAGATCGCCAGCCGCTTTCCGCGGCTGCGCTTCGGGTTCTTTGAAGTCGGTTCGTCCTGGCTCCCGTACATCGTTGTCCAGGCCCACAAGGTCCGGGACGAGCGCGACCGCGGGGCCTTCACCCAATCCGTGCTGCGCGACCGCAGGCTGTTCGTCACCTGCGAGGAACACGAGGAGCTCCCGCACATCCTGCGGTATGCCGGCGACGGCAATCTCGTGATCGGCAGCGACTTCGGCCATCCCGGCGACGTGGACGACTCCATATTCGTGCAGCACAAGCTGAAGGCGCGCAAGGACATAACGGAAGATCAGAAAACGGGCATTCTCAGCCGTAACGCTCTCGAGCTGTTCGGCGCCGCGAACTTCGCGGCCTGAGCGTCGTCATGCGCGCGGGCGGAGAATCGGCGAGGGCCGGTTCCCGCGGAGGCCGGTTTCGTTGTTACGAGATCGCGCCCCCGGCCCGTTCCGCCGTAAGGAACTTGTCTTCGTCGAGGTCGTAGAAATAGAGAAAGACTCCATTCGCCAGAAACATGAGCGCCGGGATCACGGCGAAGCCCAGATACAGGCCCTGAACGGCTGAGGCGGGCTGCTCGACCAGTTCCCCGCCGGTGGTCGGCAGGTAGCCCACCCAGTTCAGCAATATGCCTGCGAACGCCAGGCCGAGCGCAAAGGAGGCCTTCTCCACGACGGCGATAACGCTCGACATGAGCCCCTCCCGATGAATACCCGAAACGCGGCGGTCGTACGCCATGGTGTCCCCGAGCATGGAAAACGACATCAGAATCAACGCACCCGAGCCGAACCCGGATATCAGCCCGCGCGCCCAGATGCCGTAGAGGGTGATCGATTCGTCGGCCGGCAGCCAGCTCAGGGAGCCCGCGCAAAACAGCAACACGCCGAGAAGATAAGTCTTGCGCTTGCCGATGGTCTTGCCGAGACGGACACACAGGGGCATCGCGAGCGCTATCGTGATGTTGAGGCTGACCGCGAAATGCACTTGCCCCGTGTAGCCGATTTTCAGCACGTTCAACTTGAACAACAGGCCGTTGGTCGCAACGCTGGCGAAAGCGAGGAACTGAAAGACTTTCGCTCCCACCAGCATTGCGAACGGGCGATTGCGGAACAGTTGCACGACCTGGGCCCACGACACCCTGTTTCCGGGACCTTCGCTCGGGGGGATCGCACGGGCGCTCGCGGTGCCGAGAAAAGACGAGAACATGGCGCCGAAAATGATGATCGTCATCACCGCAGCCATGATTCGGTAACCCAGGGAACCCCCGCCTCCGGACTCGATAAGCGCTGCGGTAACCGCGAGCGCCAGCAACTGGCCGATCGATACGAAGAGCGTGCGGAATGACAGCAGTCGCGTGCGCTCGTTGAAGCTCTCGCACATTTCCGACGGCATTGCCATGTACGGCACGTTGAAGAGCGAATAACCCGTCGAATGGAGGATGAGCGCCGCCAGCATATAGGCCCACAGCGCGCCGCCACTCATCGACGAGGGCGCGAACAACATCAGGAATGACGCGGCCGACAGGAATGCGCCGGCAAGGAGATAGGGCCGGCGACGCCCCCAGCGCGAGCGGGTACGGTCGCTCACCGCACCAATCACGACATCCGCGACGGCATCGTACAGTTTCGACAGCATCAATAGAATTCCGGCCACCTGGGTCGACTGGCCGAGTACCGTGGACATGTATGCCGGGTAGTACGCCGTCACGGTATTGAGCATGATCGACACCCCGACGGTGCCGACCCCGAAACCCAGGCAGGTTGCGAGACTCAGCGGCTTTTCGCTGGTCTGGGTATGCGTGTCGGCGCTCATTGCCCGGATGCCAGGAAGCCGGCGATTGCCCCGGCTTTAGCCGTGTCGCCGCCCGGTACCGTCGCGATGCGGGCATCCGGCAAAAGACTCGCCGCTTTTGCGACTGCGGCTTTCAGCACGGGCAACTCGCCGTCCGGTTTCAGCAGCAGCACCGGCGCCTCTATCTGTGGCATGCGTTCATAGGCCCGGTACTCGAAGGCCGCGATGTAGGGGTCCGCGTAGGTTTCCAGCGCCTTCAGCACGTCGAGCGCTGCCCGATGGAGGACCGCCGCGGGCGGCACGGGGCCGCTGAGGCGGTGTTCCGAATCACGCATGAACCACGGGAAATGCAGCGCCTGGTCGCGAACGAAATTGAACGCCCACACGAATTGCCGCCCGAACTCGTCCGGCTCGATGCGCGGCGCATAGTTTTCGAGGATGGCGTTACGCATGTCGTCGTCGTACTCGATGATGCCGTCGAGCACGACCCGCCGGACCCGATCCGGGAAGGCTGCGGCGAACTCGCACGCGATCCGGGCGCCGGTATGCGATCCGTACAAGTCCACGCGATCGAG
>JAJDVG010000044.1 GCA_022826245.1 Gammaproteobacteria bacterium | reverse complement strand
GACCCTCGCGCGCAGGGATGCGCGCGCGGAGCGTACAGGGATGTATTTGCCGCGTGTCTCAAGCAAGCGATCGTGCGACTCCCCGCAAACACGCGATGAAGCATGCTCGCTCGCGCGACCGAACATTACGTCACATTTCTCCGGCATCGGCGTTTGTCGCGGTCTTCGGCAAACACTGCCCGCGCCTGTCCCGGCCGGGCAGCGCGTGGCAGAATACGCGCTTTTGACGGGCCATGACCGTGTCCTCACTACCGAACGAACTTGAATCCAGCCATCGTCTGAAGGATGTCCGCTACGAAATCCGCGGCGTGCTGGCGAGGCGGGCACTGGAACTGGAGCGGCAAGGGTACGAGATCGTCTCCCTGAACATCGGCAATCCCGGGATGTTCGGTTTGCGCACGCCGGAAACGATGCGGCTCGCGATGATCGAGAACCTGGGCTCGAGCGAGCCCTACTGCAACCAGAAGGGCATCTTTCCATCGCGTGAAGCGGTCGTGATGCAGCAGCAGGACCGCGGCGTCATGGACGTCACGGCCGAGCAGGTGTTCATGGGCAACGGCGTCAGCGAATTGATCGACCTGACACTGCGAGCACTGCTCAACCCCGGCGACGAAGTGCTGATTCCGAGTCCGGATTACCCTTTGTGGACCGCGGCGACCGTGCTCAACGGCGGGAAGGCCGTCTACTACCCCTGTCCCGAAGAACTGCAGTTCAATCCGGACGTCGACGCGCTCGAGGCGTCGATCACGCCCAATACACGCGCGATCGTCGTCATCAACCCGAACAACCCCACGGGCGCCGTCTACACGCGAGAGAGCCTGAAACGGATCGCCGAACTGGCCGCAAAGCACGATCTGGTTCTGTTCAGCGACGAAATATATGACCTCATGGTCTACGACGACGCGGAATTCATACCGATGGCGACGCTCTGCAAGGGCGCGTTGTGCGCGACATTTGGCGGGCTCTCAAAAGTCTATCGCGCCTGCGGTTACCGTGTCGGCTGGGTGAGCTTCAGCGGCGCTTCCGAACGTTCCGAATCGTATCTTACGGCGCTCGACATGCTCGCCGCCCTGCGCCTGTGCAGCAATGTGCCGGGTCAGTGGGCGGTACAGACGGCGCTCGGCGGCTACCAGAGCATCCACAAACTCTGCGCCCAGGGCGGCCGCCTCTACGAATCGCGCCAGGTCGTCATCGATGCAGTGCAACGCAGCCGCTACATGACGCTCGTGCCGCCGATGGGATCGATGTACGCATTCATCGGCGTCGACCGCAGGAAGATCCCGCATTTCGACGACGAGGAATTCGCGCTCGACCTGCTCGAACAGCATCGCGTGCTCGTCGCTCCGGGATCGAGTTTCAATACACCGTACCGCGATCATTTCAGGATCACGACGCTACCGGACGACGAGCAGCTCGGGGTCGTCTTCGAACGCATCGAGAGTGCATTGCGAAGCTATGCAAGTCGTCCGAAAAAGCTGGAAGCCATATAAATAATCGCCTGTATCATATTGATATTTAATGGCAGGTAGCCTCGCGTATCGATCGATGGGCCGTACTGCATTCGTCGTTCGCGACGGGCTTGCAGCACAGCAATGGGAAGCTCATCTGCTCGGGGAACAACTGTCCGATACGCATCGCGTCTTTCGTGCGCCGCCGTTGCTGACGTATCGCAACTGGCTTGGGGAACTCTGGTCGGACCTCCCGGATTGCGGAACGGCGCAGGTACCGATCACCCAGGCGCAGAGCACGGCGCTCTGGCGGCAAACGATCGCCGAATCCGCTGAAGGGCCGGCGCTGATCGGGCATGACGGGCCGGCGGCCTTGGCGGTCCAGGCCTGGCGCTCGCTTCTTGCCTGGGACATCGACCCATCGACACTTGAGGCGAACTCGGGACAAGCCGATTTCGGCACGTTCCTGCGTTGGTGCGCGAGCTACCGAAACCGGCTCAGGGATGCAAACTTCGTCGATGGCGCTCAAATCGAGCGCGCTCTGCTGCATTCGGAAGCGACGCCGCGCGAATCGGTCGTATTGCTTGACCGGCACGATCCTCCACCCGTCGAGCAGAGACTGCTCGACCGATTACGCGCAACCGGCTGCCAGATCCGTCACGAACCACCGCCTGGACGCCCGGCACGAAGCCTGCGCATCGAGCTCGCCAATGAGCACGACGAACTCGCACGCGCCGCCGCCTGGGCCCGGCGATACTTCGAATCGTCGCCGTCGCGCCGCGTCGCGCTGGTCGTCCCGGATCTCGACACGAGGCATGCAGCCGTCGAGCGCATTCTGGCGCAGGCACTCGGTTCGGATGGGTTCGCTGACGGCGGTTTCGGCATTCCTGTCGCGATCGCAAGCGGCTGGCCCGAACTGGCCGTTCCCGCGATCAACGCGGCGTTCTGCGCCATCGAACTGCTTTCGCCCCGAGGCACGTTCGTGACGCTGAGCCGGTGGTTGCGCAGCGCTCACTTTCATTCCGCTGATCGGCAACGGTACTGCGACGCGGCCTTGCTGGAGACGCGGCTGAGATCGCTATTGGTCCTGAAAACCGGGTTTCTGGAAGCCTATCGACACGGCGGACTGGCTCGCACGATACGCGGCGAGGCGCCGGATCTGGCGATGCGCCTCGATGCCGCGCTCGCGAAGTTCCCGACGCGGCCAATTCTGACTCCATCAGCCTGGATAGCGGTCTGGCAGCGCAGCCTCGCGAGACTCGGCTGGAGCGCCGCCGCCGATGCGGATGCTGCTCAAGCGTGGGAACGGGCGCTTGCCGAGTTCGCGCAGCTTACACCGGTGCTCGGGGCGATCCGCGCAAACACGGCTCTCGATGAGCTGGAGAGGATTCTGAATCGCCCGCGGGCCGCGGCGCCGCTGTCCCTTTCGGGCGTGCATGTCTTCGAACGAGTCGACGACATCGGACCCGGCTACGATCGTGCATGGATCACCGGTTTCAGCGATTCACGCTGGCCTGAACTCGCGCGGGATAACCCGTTGTTGCCGCGGCGCCTGCAGATCGCGCACGGCATGCCGTGGTGCAACCCGCTCGCGGCGCTCGAGCGCTCCAGGCAGAGCCTCGAGCGCCTGCTGAACCGCGTTCCGGAAGTCGTCCTGAGCTGGCCGAATCTCGAACTGGACCGGCAGAGCGAACCCAGTGCGCTGATCGAAGGCGTTGAGACCGCGACACTGGCCGATCTCGGCATCGACGGCAGCGCTGCACGTCCCCGAGACACGTCTCGAAGCGTCGAGCGAATCATCGACCCGGCGCCGCCTCTCAAGGGTTCGACGATCATCGGCGGCGCACAGACGCTGAACCAGCAGGCGGCGTGTCCACTGCGCGCGTTCTGCTCCGGCCGTCTGGGCGCCCATGCGCTCGACCCGTTCGAACGGGGCCTGTCCGCGGGCATGCAGGGCAAGCTCGCCCATCGAGCCGCGCAACTGCTGTTCGATCCGGCGGATTCCGCGGATGATCCGGCATCGAGATTGCGCCACTGCGTCGAGCGTGCACTCAATGAGATCTTTCGGGGGATGCACGGCAGCGCAGGCGCACTCCATGAACTCGAACGCAACCGACTGACGGCGTTGCTCGCGAGGCTCATCGAAGCGGAGTCGAATCGCTGCGAATACGCTGTCGAACACATCGAGGAACGGCGCGAGATCCGCATCGAATCATGGCTCCTCCGTGCTCGGATGGACCGCGTGGACCGACTCGCGGACGGCACGCTCGCCGTCCTCGACTACAAGACGGGCCGTTACGTCGGCAAGCCGGACTGGTTCGGGGAGCGGCTGAACGATACGCAGTTGCCGTTGTACGCGCTTGACCTCGGCGAACGTGTTTCAGCGGCTGTCATCGTGCACTTGCGCGACCCCCGGGTGAGTTACAGGGGCGTCTGGCAAGATCGTGACGACTTCCCGGGCAAGCCCGAGAAGCTGCCCGAGGAGCGTTCGTGGCAAGCGCAAATCGGCGTCTGGCGTGAGCAGCTTGGCGTACTTGCGCGCGAATACGCCGATGGCGACACACGCGTATTCGATACCGGTATCGACGCACTGAAGGGAAGCTACGCACCGCTCAGCCGGATCTACGAGATTCTCGCGTCGTGGCAGAAGCACGCATGAGCGCGCAACCCGCCGATGGCCAGGCGCGCCGCCGGGCACTCGATCCCCGGCATTCGTTCATCGTTCAGGCGCCGGCCGGTTCAGGCAAGACCGAACTGCTCATTCAGCGCTACTTGACGTTGCTCGGCACCGTCGAGCAACCCGAACAGATCGTCGCAATCACGTTCACGCGCAAAGCCGCGGCGGAAATGCGCGCGCGCATCGTCAGGGCGCTGCGCGAGGCGGCCGCCGGCCAGGTCCCGAAAGAACCGCACCGCGCATTGACGCAGGAACTCGCAGGCGCGGTGCTCGAACGCGACCGTGCCAGGGGCTGGTCCCTGCTGGCGACACCCCGACGGATGAGGATCGACACGCTCGACGCGCTCAATGCCTGGCTTGCGCAGCAACTGCCCATTCTCGCAGGCGGCGCCGCCGGCGCGCGCATCGTCGAGGATGCGAGCGTTCTGTACGGCCTCGCAGCCCAGCGCACGATCGACGAACTCGCGGCAAGCGGGCCGCTCGGCGATGCCCTTCGAGTCCTGCTGCCCGTGCTCGACAACTCGCAGCTGCGCTTCGAATCGATGCTCGTCGACCTGCTGCCGAAGCGCGACCAATGGCTGCGCCACCTGGCCGGCAACGATGAGAGCGACCTGCGGCGGGTGCTCGAAACCGCGCTCGAACGCGCGGTCGTGGACGAACTCGCACTCGTTGAACGTTACTGTCCGGCCGGACTTGCGGCTTCTCTCGAACCGCTGTTGCAGCACGCGGCAAGCCATGGCGGCGATGAATCCATTCAAGCTGCCGCGCGGGTTTGCGCCGATGTCGAGGGCACGGGCACTGTGAGCAGGCTCGCGGAATGGCGCGGCATCGCGACGCTGCTGCTGACCAAGGGGGGCACGTGGCGCCGTAGCGTCAACAGGAACCAGGGGTTCCCGCCCGCGCATCGCGAGCAGAAGCAGGCGCTACTGGGCGTTCTCGAGTCGCTGCAGCACGAAGAGACTTTTCGCGCGGCGCTTGCGGTCATACCGGAACTGCCGAATCCCGCGTATTCGCCCGGGCAATGGCTGAACCTCGAAGCCCTGAGCCGTGTGCTCGTGCACCTCGTCGCCGAACTTCGCGTCATTTTCGCCGAGCGCCAGGCGATCGATTTCATCGAGCTCGCGCTTGCGGCGCAAACGGCGCTAGGACAGGTCGACGAGCCGTCCGAACTCCTGCTCGCTCTCGATCACCGCATTCGTCACCTGCTCATTGACGAGTTCCAGGATACGTCGCGTACCCAGTTGAAACTCATCGAGCTATTGACCGGGGGATGGGAAGCAGGCGACGGCCGGACGCTCTTTCTCGTCGGGGATCCGATGCAATCGATCTACCGCTTCCGCGACGCGGAAATGTCGCTGTTCATCGAGGCCCGGCGGAACGGCATCGGCAACGTCCGCTGCTCCCCCGTGACCCTGGCAAGCAACTTTCGCAGCGCGTCCGCGATCGTGGACTGGGTCAATCGGGCATTCGAGCAGGTATTTCCTGCCGTGGACGAGATCGCCGGCGGCGCGGCGAGATTTCACCCATCCGCTGCAACTCGCGAAGCTGCCGCCGATCAGGGCGTCGCGCTGCATGCCTTGCGCAGTGACGATGCTCGTGCGGAACTCGATCACGTGGTCGAAATCCTCGCGCAGGAACGCGCGCGTTCGCCGCGCCAGTCCATCGCGATTCTCGTGCGCAGCCGCACGCATCTCTTCGGTCTGTTGACACGTCTTGCCGTCCGGGATTGGCCGGTTCATGCGATCGAGATCGACGCGGTCTCGGAAGTTCAGGTCGGCCAGGACCTGATCGGCCTGACACGCGCCCTTTCGCACCTTGGCGACCGCATCGCATGGCTTGGCGTCCTCCGGGCACCCTGGTGTGGACTGACCTGGCACGACCTGGAGGAACTTTGCGGCGAAGCTCGCGACCGCACGATTGTGGATCTGATGCACGATCCGCAGCGCGTCGAGTCGCTGAGCGCGGACGGGCAGCAGCGGCTGCTCGCCGTACGCGACGTCCTTGAAGCCGCGCTTCGCTCGCGCGGCACGATGCCGTTCTCCCGCTGGATCGAGGCGACCTGGACGAATCTCGGCGGACCCGCGTGTCTCGAGGCTCCGGAGGATTTCGACACCGTCGACCAGTTCTTCGCCTTGCTCGACGCCGCTGCGGCGACAGGCGACATCGAGGATCCGGCCGCGCTCGAAACGGTGTTCTCGCGCCCGCTGGCTCAGGCCGATCCTCCGCGCCAGGCAGGCATCGAGATCATGACGATCCATCGCGCCAAGGGGCTCGAGTTCGATACCGTCGTGCTGTTCGGACTGGCCCGGTCACCGCGCGGCGACCCGGCCAGAGCGCTGTACTGGATGGAGCGGTCCGCTCCGGGCGGCGAGAACACGCTGATGCTGGCGCCGATGTCCCGGGAATCCGACCGCTTGACCGCGTTCGTCAAGCGCATGGACCGGCGCAGGGACGATGCCGAGCGGGCTCGGCTGCTCTACGTCGCGACGACCCGGGCGCGCGATCGTTTGCACCTCGTGTATCGGCTCGGCTCAGACAGGAAGAACCCACCGTCCCGGTCGCTGCTCGCTTGCGTCTGGGACGAACTGGGCGAGGAGTTCGAGGCATCCGAGTTGCAACCGCCGGCAAGTGCGGTCGAAGCCCCCAGCGTGCAGCCCATGCTACGGCGCCTGAGCGGCGATTTTCCGCGCCTGACTGATCCAGGGGACGGCGACGCTGAAGATCGTGCCGGTTCAACCGGAGCCGACAGGCCCGAGTACGCGTGGGCCGGCCTGGCGGCCGTGCATACGGGCGTCATCGTGCACCGCTATCTGCGCCGGATCGCCGAAACGGGTCTCGGCGCCTGGGAAGCCGACATGGTCGACGGCCTCGCCGGGCAGATACGCCTGGAGCTCGTCCAGCTCGGCGTCGAGTCCGCGGAACTGGATCTCGCGGCCGCGAACGTCTGCGCAGCGCTCAAACGAATCGTCGAGGACGCCACCGGCCGCTGGATCCTGTCCGCTCACACGGACGCCGCATCGGAACTGCGCCTGACCGTGCGCGGTGAAGCGCGGCTCGAACATCTTCAGCTCGATCGCACCTTCATCGACCCGGACACCGGGATCCGCTGGATCATCGACTACAAGACGAGCACGCATGAGGGCGGCGACATCGAAGCGTTTCTCGACTCCGAAGTCCTGCGCTACCGCGCGCAACTGGAGCGCTACGCTTCGGCCATGGCCGAAATCGATCCCGCCCCGATTCGCGTCGGCCTCTACTTCCCGCTGATCGGCGTGCTGCGTGACTGGGAAGCCGGCACGCCTAAAGCCTGCTGAGCCAGGGGTCGAGATCGAGCGTGCGCCATCCTTCCGGATCGGTGGCCACAGTCAGCATGTCGAGCGGAACGGCCAGTTCGTCAGGCGCGTCCGGACGCTCCCGCACGCGGGCGGAAATGCGCGGTTCAGCGCCCGCGAGGGTATAGGGGCGATCGAGTTCGAGTACGAGGTCCGCGACGATCTCGAGCGGACCGCCGGCGTCGCGTACGGTCGCCAGGATGGATCGCGCGGCGACGCCGGTCAGCGTGACCTCAAAGCTGCCGAACGGGATCGACGTGGGCGCCGCGGCGGACGGCAGGAGCGGCGGTACACGCAATTGCTCGATCCGCAGACTGCCGGTCAGCGCCGTCGGCCATCCATCGACAAGCTCGAGCCTGTCCAGATTCAGGCTCGCAAGTCCCTGCACGCCTTCCAGCTTGAGCGTACCGCCAAGCAGCGCAAGATTCGCGCTTGCCTGGAGGTCCGATACGCTGACCGTCCACGGCGAAACGGCGACGGCGCCGCGCAGGAAGCCATCGCCGAGCCGCGCTTCGAACCGCACCGGGATACGGCCGACAACAAGGGACATGACTTCGACGTTCCAACGCAAGTCCCGCATCGGCATGCCCGGAATCGATGCAACGTCCGCGCCTCCCGTCCAGACCGTGCCGTCGACGCCGTTGAGCCGCAGCGCATCCGGCGCGAACCAGCGCTGTGCGGTCGCCGCCGGGAACAGGGCAACGGCGAAAACAACATAGGCTGCGCAGGCGAGGGCGAGCCATGCACCCCGGTTCCGCACGATTCAGGACCGGGTCAGGAACAGTTGTCCGCTGACTACGCCGGGCTCTCCCGTCCCGTTTAACGTGGCAGATTCAACGGCGACGCCATACGTCGAATCGAGCAGCACGAGCCAGCCGACGAGTATGTCGAACGGCGCATCGCGAAAGCTCACGTTGACGGAATCGGCGCCGTCGGAGCGGGTCTGGGAAAAGCTTTCCGAGAGGCCCACCGATTCCGCCGTGTTGGCGACGAGCACGACGAGCGACTGTGTCGGATCGCCGGCCGGCGCCGTTGGCGGGCCGCTTGCCGACAGCGCGGCCGCGCGCTGCAGGTCGATGAGCAGCAGTCTCTTGTCCGCTACCGCGACGTCGAGTTCGCCCGATCGCGTCACGAGGGGAGTCCACACGTACGCCCAGGCGACGAGAAGCGCCGCCAGGCCGCCGCCGACGCTGACGATCAGCCGCTCGCGAAGACTCAGGCTGGCGAATCGGTCCATCATGGCACGTTCGCCTCGACCCGGACCCGCCCTTCGATGCCGTTCTCCGTATCGGCCGTCGATTCGATGCGCACGTCGAACCTGTCGGTCTGCATGACGTCTTGGGCGAACAGGTCGAGTGCCGGTACGTTCGGGACGACCAGGCGCAGGTCCATCACGCGATTGCGGTAACTCAACGCGGCGATCGTGCTGTCGGCGCTCCGATGTTCGGCGATCGCGGCAAGCGTGTTGAGAAACGATTCGCTGCCGGCGACGGAGGTCTGCCCCGCCTCGCTGAGTCTGCGGCGCACCTCGTTGGCACACAGCGACAGTTGCGGCGCCGCGAACGTCTGTTCGCAACTCTCCGTCAAACGCAAGGTCAACGCGCGATCCTCGCGTTCGAGCCTCAGGTAGTCGACCGCCTGAGCCGCCAGCGACGCGAGACCCAGAGCCAGCAACAGGCCGGCAGCGACGCGCCAGGGGCGCAGCCGTTCACCCCAGTTCGATTTCGGCGCATATCGGCCCTGCAACAGATTCGGGCCAGGCTCGAACATGACCGTCGCGGCGAGCCTGTGCAGTGCGCCGTCGGCCAATCCCCTGACATCCAGATTCGGCAGACGCGCACCGAGTTCGGCGATGCCGGAACGGTGTTGCTGCTGGGCCGCTTCATCGATGTGAATCTGGACGTAGCGCAGGTCGGACCGACCTTCCGATTGTGCTTCGAGCATCGCGCAGACGTCCGGCAAGTCGACGCCGTCGAGCACGAACGGCGGCTGCCCAGGCGTTCGACCGTATACGTAGCTGCCCTCGATCACGAGGTTCAGCGTTGAGGGCGTATCGGGCACGCCGTCGGTGTCGGCATGAATCGCATCGGCTGCGATGCCAGCGGCCTCGAGCGCGTCGAGCCACGTTTCGAACTGCGTTCGCGCGATCGCGGATACGGCGATCTGACCCGAATCGAGACGCCGGCCCGTCGCGAAGTGCATTCGCTCGACGTCCTCGGCGATGCTTTCCTCGAACAGGTACGGCGTCATCTGGCGCAGACGCGCCGGGCTGGCCTTAGGTACGACGGTCTGCAGGGGCAGGACATGCGAACCGGGCAGCAGGACGATGACGCGTTCATTGCCGATGGCGTCGGCCGCAGCATCGAGCGTCCCGCTCATGACCGACCCGATCAGCCGGCCGTCGCCATCGAGCATCGCCCAGGTGCACTCGGTCGAATCGGAACGCAGTCGGATGAACCTGTGGTCGGGCATCGCTTATTCGGCTCCGAGACTGCGAAAGAGCGCGCGCGTCAGCCCGCTCGGGTCGCGTTGCAGCACGGAGCGCATCGTCAGTTGATTCGTGCCGAGCACGACGGTACCGGTCAGCAGGAAGTGCTCGCTGTCCACGGCCAGTCGCGTGAGCACTTCGGGAGGCACCAGTTCCCCGAAAACGGTTTCGATGTCCGTGAACCCCGCCATGCCGCGCTGCTCGACGAGCGCGGCGGCGGTCGGCATGTCGAGTTCGTCGGACAGCGAAGCCAGCAGCGGCGCCGCGGCCGTATTGACGTTCAGGCGAGTGCCGATCGGCAGCGCGGTGACGTACGGCGCGATCACTGCATAGCTCTCCGCATCGAATCCCGTCACGGCCATGAGTTCGGACGGGGACGTTATCATAACGTTCGCCGTGCGGTATTGCGGGTCGGCCGCGCCGTAATCTGCATCCTCTCCACCGTTCGGAAAACGCGCATCGGCATCGGCATCGAGCCAGTCGACTACCGCCCCGGCAAGACCCGGATCGAGCTCGAGCAACGCGAGAAGCCGTTCGAACTGCCGCAGGGCGAGTTCATCTTCCGTTCCGTTCACATTGACGAGATTGTTGAGATTGAAGCGGCCGTGCAGGTCCTCGATCCGCCCGGCGATGGCGCCGCCTTCCACGGGCAGCGGCGGGATCTCGGTGGCCCAGATTTCGCCGAGCGCATCGAATGAGGGCGATTCGACGAGATCCTGCCGCAGGATGTCGGCGGCCCAGGCTTCGGCCCCCTGCGCGTACATCAGCCCCTGGTCGGCCGCGAGCGCGGCGGCGGTACGGCGCTGGTCGAGCTGGGCTTGCCACATCAGATTGACCGCGAGAACCGTTCCGACCGTCACGACGAGCATCGCGGTCAGGACGGCCACGCCGCGTTGCCGATGGCGACATGAGCCTCCGCCCATCCCGCCAGCGCTCAACCGTCCGTTTCCACGAGGCGCAGCATGCGCCGGAGAGACGGCACGCCAGGACGATCCCGTATGCGCGTTCAATGCCCCGTCTCCACGAGCCGCGACAGCCGGCCGAAGCCTTCGACCTCGACAGCGAACTCGATCGCCCTGGGGCGCGCGACGAAGGCTTGAGACGGGTTCGTCGACAGCGGTGGCCAGTCGAGATGCCACTGTCCGGCCGAGTCGAGAAACCGCGTTTCGACCTCGGTAACGCCGCCGAGAAGCTCGGTACGGATCGGCGGCGTGGCGAACGTACGGTCCATGACGGGCCAGTGAAACCTGACCAGAAGGTCGTCGGCGTCCTCCCAGTCGTAGGCGACGCGCAGGACGCTGCCGCGCGCGAAACCCGCCGGATTCGTCCAGCCGCCGCGACTGAGCTCGAGTGCGAATCGCGCGTTGGGACTTGCGAGCAGACTCGGCTGAAAGCTCGCGCCGAGCTCCTCGCGCGTCGGGCGGGGATGAATCTGGGCGAGGTCCTGGACGACCATCCGCATGGCGAGTTGCACTTCACGCCAGCGCTCGGCGCGTTCGCGCGCCACCGACTGTTGATCGATGACCCGGTTCAGCCCGTCGAGCGCGATGACGCCGACGATGGCGACTATGGTCATCGCCACGAGAAGCTCGACGAGCGTGAAACCGGAGGCACGCCGCATCATCCACCCTCCGCGGGAGTGCCGAACCAGCGCGGCGCCAGAAAGCCGGGCGGGGCAGGGGGTTCGATGAGCCCGGATACGGTATGGATGACCCGCTCGGGATCCTCCGCCAGCGATACGGACACATCGGCGCGGCGCAGGTTCTCGACCTGGGTCGTGGAGATCTCGACCGTGTAATGCCACTGCCGGCCGGCATACTCGATCTCGTCGTCCTCGCTGCCGGGTTCGGGCCACTCGCCTTGAACGCTGAGCTCGGTCAGCACGTTCGTGGCGATCCAGCTCGCGAGCGTCTTCTCCCTGATATAGACGGACGTGACGGCGTACTGGTTGAGCTGCGTGTGCACGGCCATCATGCCGAGCGCCACGATGATCAAGGCGACCAGCGCCTCGACGAGCGTGAAGCCGCCACAGCGCGCTGGCTGATTGCACGGGCGGGTCGCGGTCCGTGTGCTCGCGCGATACCGCGGGGCTCTGCCTCCCGAGCGCGGCGGCTCACCGCAGCGCGAGGTCATCATCGACAATCTCCAGGCTGCCGTCGAACTGTGCTCTGACGATGCGGCTCAGGCCGTCGAAATCACGGTACAGCGTCGCCTCGAACGGCGTCATCTCACCGGTCGACAGGATCATGACCTGCGGCTGCGGAGCGTCGGTTTCTTCGGTATCGATGTTCCGGGCGATGTTCACGTCGCGATCCTCGATCCGGAGCGCGAGACCCAGTTCGTCGTCAAGATCGTGGGTCGACAAAAGTTCGTCGGCTCCGGGCTCGATCCAGGCCAGTTGCAGGCTGTCATAGAGATAGAAGCCGTAGCCGGATTCGGCGAACAGCAAGCCGTAATCCCGATTCTGCATGAGTGCTTCTTCGCGCACGAGATCGAGCAGTGACGTGAGCCGGAACGCTTCACGCTCGATGTCGCGGTCGTCGCCGGATATTCCTGTCGATAGTACCGCGGCGCCGACGAACACTCCGACGATCGTCACCACGACGAGCAGTTCGAGCAGCGTGAAACCGGCGGTGCGCGGGGCAGCCGCCGGAGTCGGGCGCTCAGTCGAGGTTCCAGTTGCCGATGTCGGCATTGACGTCTTCGCCGCCGGGTTGCCCGTCGGCGCCGAACGACCAGACATCGAACTGACCTCTTTCCCCGGGACTCCTGTATTGATAGGGATTGTTCCAGGGGTCGCTGGGAACGCGGTCGAGGTATCCGTCCGGTTTCCAGTTGGGCGCCACGCTCTCGCCGGGGTTGGCGACGAGCGCCTGCAGCCCCTGGTCGGTGGTCGGGTATCGGAAATTGTCGAGGCGGTACAGATTCAGCGCCGTCTCGATGCTGCGGACATCCTGCCTGGCTCTCGTCACGGCCGCCTGATCGATGTTGCCGATGACGTTGGGCGCCACGATCGCGGCGAGCAGGCCGATGATCACGACCACGACCATGATCTCGATCAACGTGAATCCTCGCGCGGCGAACGCCTGACTTGAGTTTCGCGGGGCCATACCACTACCTTCGACGGGCTGGTCGCGGGGACCAGATCGCCGCATTTCGCTGTCCGGCGAAGATAGCACAAACGTTTGCGCGCGATCGTGACGATGGCGCGCGCGCTCCGGGCTGGCGCGATTCGCGGCCGCCAGCCGCGGCCGCTATAATCGCGCGCCACCACTCGCATCTGGACCAATGCAACTCACCGATCTGCAACGCTGGCCGGGCATCGCCGGCCAGGTGGCACTCGTCACCGGCGCATCGCGCGGCATCGGCTCGGCGATCGCCGACGCGCTGGCGCTGCAGGGCGCCACGGTCGTCGGCACGGCGACCAGCGACGCCGGCGCCGACGCCATCACCGCGAGGCTCGAAGCCCTCGAGTCCGGCGGGCAGGGCATGACTCTCGATGTCGCCGACGCCGCTTCCGTGGAGGCTTGCCTCGCACTCGTCAACGAACGCGCGGGGCCGCCGACGATACTCGTCAACAACGCGGGCATTACCAGCGACAATCTGTTGGCTCGGATGAAGCCCGACGAATGGGATCGCGTGCTGTCGACCAATCTCTCGGCCGTGTACCGGATGTGCAAGGCCGCCTTGCGCGGCATGATGAAGGCGCGCCGGGGCCGGATCATCAACATCAGCAGTGTCGTCGGGCTCACGGGCAATCCCGGACAGACGAACTACGCCGCGGCGAAGGCCGGCATGATCGGCTTCGCCAAGTCACTGGCCCATGAAGTCGCCTCGCGCAACATCACCGTCAACACGATCGCACCCGGTTTCATCGAGTCCGACATGACCCGTACGCTCGATGAGAAGCAAATCCACGCGCTGCATGCGCGGATTCCGTCGGGGCGGCTGGGCAGGCCGGAAGACGTTGCCGCGGCGGCGGTCTTTCTGGCTTCCGACGCTGCCCGCTACGTGACCGGAGAAACGCTCAATATCAACGGCGGCCTGCACATGCAATGACCGCTGTGCTCAAGCACAACTCATTGTTTTAAATAAGAAATATCAAGGCGCTCCCGCGTGGCGGGGCAGTTTGTAGAATGACCCGGACGATTCAAATACAATACGCGCCACACCGGAATGGTCCGGAATCTGGCCGTCTGCAACCTGAGGGGTATCACGCTAATGAGCAGTGTCGAAGACCAAATCAAGGGAATCATCGCGGAGCAGCTTGGCGTCAAGGCGGACGAACTCAAGAACGAGGCCTCTTTCGTTGACGATCTGGGCGCCGACTCCCTGGACACGGTCGAGCTTGTCATGGCTCTCGAAGAAGAGTTCGAGACGGAGATTCCCGACGAAGATGCCGAGAGCATCACGACGGTCCAGCAGGCCATCGATTACATTCTCGCCAGAAAGGTTGACTGACAGCCTGCCCGGGCTGTCATCCGACACCACCAGATACACCCCCGCACACTGAGTCCGGCCGTGGCAAAACGACGCGTCGTTGTCACCGGTCTGGGACTCATTTCGCCGGTCGGCAACACCATCGCCGAAGGCTGGCGGAAAGTCCGCGACGGTGTCAGCGGCATCGGCATGCTCGAAAGCTTCGATGTCGGCAAGTTCTCGACAAGGTTCGCAGGCACCGTCAGGGACTTCGATATCAGCGAGTACATGCCCGCCAAGGACGCGCGCAAGTGCGATCCTTTCGTCCACTACGGCATCGCCGCGACCTCTCAGGCGATCGCCGACAGCGGCATCGAGACGAACAAAGCCGACGCGCACCGCATCGGCGTCGCCATGGGATCGGGCATCGGCGGTATCAACACGATCGAAGTCAACTACGACAAGTGGCTCAACAGCGGTCCGCGCCGCATCTCGCCGTTCTTCGTGCCGGCCACGATCATCAACATGATCTCCGGCCACATCTCGATCATGCACGGCATGACCGGTCCGAATCTGGCAATCGTCACCGCCTGCACGACATCCACGCACTGCATTGGCCTCGCGGCGCGTCTCATCCAGACCGGGGATGCCGACGTCATGTTCGCCGGCGGCGCGGAGTACGCGACCACGCCGCTCGGCCTGGGCGGATTCTGCGCCGCCAGGGCGCTCTCGACGCGCAACGACGAACCCGAACGCGCGAGCCGGCCGTGGGATCGCGGCCGCGATGGATTCGTGCTCAGCGACGGCGCCGCCTGCCTGGCGCTCGAGGAGTACGAACGTGCGAGATCCCGCGGTGCAAGGATCTACGCCGAAGTGGCCGGTTTCGGCATGAGTGCGGACGGGTATCACATCACGGCGCCGGAAGAGAGCGGCGCCGGCGCGCATCAGTGCATGTCGAATGCCCTTGAGGATGCCGGACTGAACGCGAGCGATGTCGACTACGTCAACGCCCACGGTACCTCGACACCGCTCGGGGACATCGCCGAGACCGTCGCCATCAAGCGAACGTTCGGCGACCATGCCGGGCGCCTTGCCGTCAGTTCCACCAAGTCCGTTACCGGGCACATGATCGGCGCCGCGGGTTCCGCCGAAGCGATATTCACGATCATGGCGCTCAACGACGGGGTCATTCCGCCGACGATCAACCTCGAGGACCCGGATCCGCAGTGTGACCTCGACTACGCGCCGAACGAGGCCCGCGACGCGAAGCTCGATGTCGCCTTGTCCAACTCCTTCGGGTTCGGCGGCACCAACGGGACGTTGATTTTCAAACGCCCGAGCTAGCGGCGCCAACCATGACGACAGGCTGGCTCGTCGACGGCAAACCGGGCCGCGTCGATCCACGCGACCGCGGCCTGGCCTACGGCGACGGCGTCTTCGAGACGATGGCCGCCCGGTCCGGCCGCATCCGCTGGCTCGACTACCACCTCGACCGCCTCGAGGAAGGTTGCCGGAGACTCGCGATTCCTCTCGCTGACCGCGATACGATCACGCACGAAATCAGCGCCGTGTGTGCCGACGGTGACCGCGCCGTCGTCAAGCTCATCGTCACACGCGGCGTTTCGGCGCGCGGCTACGCACCCGCCGAAAACCCGGAACCGACGCGAATCATCGGCATGGCTCGCTGGCCCGCTCATCCCGCTTCCTACTACACTGAAGGGATTGCGCTCAGGACCCTTGAACTGCGGCTTGGCGAGAATCCTCGGCTTGCGGGAATCAAGCATCTGTGCCGCCTCGAGCAAGTGCTGGCAAGAGTCGAGTTGAACGAAACGAACGAACAGGAAGGACTGCTGCTCGATACGAGCGGATTCGTCGTCGGCGGCACTGCGAGCAACGTGTTCGCGGTGTCGGGGCCGACGCTGCTGACACCCGGGATCAGGCGCTGCGGCGTCAAGGGCGTGATGCGCCGGGTCCTGCTCGAGTCCTGCGGGCAGCTCGGATTGCGGCCGGAGGAGTCCGACCTCGCGCCGCAAGCGTTGCGCGATGCCGATGAACTGTTCGTAAGCAATTCGATTTTCGGAATCTGGCCGGTGCGGAATCTCGACGGGCAGCCGCGTCGAGTGGGGGAGGCCACCCGCCGACTGCAGGAATTGCTGAGGGCTCGCAACCGTGAGTGACCGACTCAAGCAGATCGCCATTGCGGCCGTCGCGCTCATGGCCAGCGGCGCGTTGCTCAGCGGCGCCGCACTGATCGCCTGGCGTGAGCTCAGTACGCCACTGCCGGTTACTGAACCCGGAGTCATATTCGAAGTTCCCGCGGGCGCACCGTTGGTCACCGTCACGCGCAGTCTTGCCGAACGCGAGCTGCTGCCGAACCCTCGGCTGCTCTACTGGTACGCCCGCTTGCGTGGCTATGCGACCCGGATCCGCGCCGGAGAGTACGAGGTTCCGCCCGGCGTGACGGCCGTCGGCTTGCTCGACAAGTTCATCGCGGGCGAGGTCTACCTGCACAGGTTCGCGATCGTCGAGGGATGGCGGTTCAGCGAGCTCGCTGGCGCGCTTGCGGCTCATCCGGCCATCGAGTCCGGCACACTGGATGAAACCGACGTCATGGCGGCGCTCGGGCGCCCCGGCGTGCATCCCGAAGGTCAGTTTCTGCCGGACACCTACAGCTTCCCCAAGGGTACGGCGGCTCTCGAACTGCTCGCCTGGGCACATGAGGACCTGCGCGCCAGGCTCGAAGAAGCCTGGAGCCGCCGCGGCCCGGAGGTCGCGCTCGCGAGTGCGTACGAGGCATTGATCCTCGCGTCGATCATCGAGAAGGAGACGGCGCTTGCCTCGGAACGTCCACTGATTTCAGGCGTCTTTCACCGGCGTCTGCAGCGCGGAATGAGGCTGCAGGCCGACCCGACGGTGATCTACGGGCTCGGCGACGATTTCGACGGCGACCTGACACGCGAGGATCTCAACCGCGATACCCCGTACAACAGCTATACGCAGAACGGCTTGCCGCCGACGCCGATCGCGCTTCCGGGCGGGGCGGCCATAGACGCGGCCGTCGCGCCGGCGCCGGGTGAGGCGCTGTACTTCGTCGCCACGGGTGAATCCGACGGCAGTCACTACTTCTCGACGACACTCGAGGAGCACGAAAACGCCGTCAACCGATATCTGGAAACCTTGAGTGAACGATGACCCGCGGCGCGTTCATCACCGTTGAAGGCACCGAAGGCGTCGGCAAGTCGACCTGCCTGTCCGCACTCGATACGGCGCTGCGCGACTCCGGCCACCGTGTCGTCGTTACGCGGGAACCCGGCGGTACCGCGCTCGGCGAACGCGTGCGCGACCTGATTCTCGACGAACACGACGGCGGCCTGTCGGGCGAGATCGAAGCGCTGCTGCTGTTTGCCGCGAGGGCCCGCCACCTCGAACGGGTCATAGCACCGGCGCTTGCCGACGGCAAGTGGGTCGTCTGCGACCGTTTTACCGATGCGACCCACGCGTACCAGGGCGGCGGCCGCGGCGTCGATCGCCGCTGGCTCGAATCGCTGGCTCGAATCGTGCACGAAGGGCTTGAGCCCGATTTGACGCTGTTGCTCGACGCACCGGTCGAAGTGGGCTTGCGGCGCATCCGGGGCCGCGAGCATGATCGATTCGAGAAGGAACACACCGATTTCTTCAGCCGGGTGCGTGCCGCATATCTCGATATTGCCGAACGGGCGCCGCACCGCGTCAGACGCATTGACGCCGATCGGTCCGTCGATGCCGTCAACGGCGATCTCCTGGCGGTGCTGCGCGAGTTCACGGCGCGCTTTGAAGGCGCAGGGAAATGAACGACGCGAGCGCAAGCCTGAAACTGTTGAGCGGCAGGCTTTGCCCATGGTTGCAGCCGTCGCTTGAAGCGCTCGAACACGCTCACGACGCACAGCGCCTGGGACATGCGTGGCTGCTGACCGGGCCGAGCGGCATCGGCAAGCTCAATCTTGCGCTCGTGGTTGCAGACCGCCTGCTCGCCGGCCGCAGCCGTGGCGATCCGCCGGAAGCGCTCGAAGCGGCCGACGCCGCTGCCGCCATGGCGGCGCGCCACACGCCACAGGACAGGCACGCCGATCTGCATTGGCTGTTTCCGGAAGAGGGCAAGACCGCGATCGGCGTCGAACAGGTCAGGAGCGTCATCGACGCGCTCACGCGTTCGAGTTATCACGGCCGTTCGAAAATCGTCATCGTCGAACCGGTCGAAGCGATGACGATCGGCGCCGCCAACGCGTTTCTCAAGACCCTCGAGGAACCGGCCGGCGATGCGTACATGCTGCTCGTGAGTCATCAGCCGGGACGCGTTCCAAGCACGATCCGGAGCCGTTGCCAGACATTGGCGCTGACGCCGCCAACTGCGGACGCTACCCGTCAGTGGCTCGGATCGCTGGAAGCGGGCGCCGCGGCCTTCCACTACCTGGGTCGTTCGCCGCTCGATCTGCTTAAACTGGCCCATGATGAAAAAGACCAATTAATCAATAAATTAGAAAAACAAATTAAATCAATTTATGAATACAGGAGCGATCCGCTGGCAATCGCGGACGAATGGCTCAAACATGACCTTGACCTCGTGCTCGAATGGCTGGCAATGCGGGTCCGGCAATGCATCCGATCCCGGATGGCGGCTCGGGACCCGAATCAGTTCAAAGACACCGGAAACGGACCCTTGCCGAACGACTTGCCGTTGCTGACACTGCGTACGCTCTTCGAGCAATCGGAAGCCATCGACAAGTTGCGCGATCAAATCGGAACCGGCATCAACGTGGAACTGGCCATGCGTGTGTTGCTACCGGGCTTTCAGCCGGACAGGGCAGGCCATTGACCGCTTCGCGGCAACTGGAGCTGACCTTCGAGGACGCGGGCGCCCTGTATCTCGCCTACATGCCTTTCGTGCGTAACGGGGGGCTGTTCACGGCGACGAACGGGCAGTACGAGCTCGGCGATGAACTGCTGATGTCGCTCGGGCTCATGGGTGAGCCCGAGCAGCTCGTCGTTCCCTGTCGCGTGGTCTGGATCACACCGGAAGGCACCCAGGGGCAACAGCCCGTCGGGATCGGCGTGCAGTTCGACGCAAGCGACCGGGGCGAAACGCGCAAGCGTATCGAAGACTGTCTCGCGGGCGCCGGCAGCGGCGACCGATCAACCTGGACGATGTAGGCCTGCGCCGGCCGGGTGCGCGCATCCGATACGCGCGATATCTCCGATTGAACCGGCCCTACGACTCCTGGACGAAATCTCTCCAGCCGGAGTGAGGCTTGAAACGCGGTCCGAAACGCGCGGCCAGTGTCTCGAGCCGGCCGACGACGTCGTCGATACCGCGCTGGCGTGCGTAGTTGATCGGCCCGCCGGTAAACGGCGCGAATCCGGTGGCGAAAACGACTCCCGCATCGACGAGCTCCGGGTCGTCCACGACACCCTCGGCATGGCACGCCACGGCTTCGTTGACCAACGGCAGCATGAGCCGGTCCACGAGTTCCGCGTCCGGCTCCGGAAAACCGGACTGCTTGCGCGGCCGGCCCTGCGCGTATTCGTAGAAGCCCCGGCCGGACTTCGTACCCAGGCGCCCGGCGTCGACATGGCGCTGAAGCAGGGTGGGCGCCTCGCGACCGAGCACGCCACCGAGTATTCGGGAGACATGCAGTGCGACGTCGAGGCCGACGCGGTCGGCGAGTTCGACCGGGCCCATCGGCATCCCGAACGCCCTGGCGGCGGCGTCGATCGTCTCGAGCATGTGGCCGTCTTCATGGGCCATGAGCGCCTCGAGCATGTACGGCGTCAGCACGCGATTGACGAGGAAACCAGGCGCGCTGCGGCAGGGCAGGGGGAGCTTTCCGATCTGGATGACGAATGAAGTCGCTTTCTCGAGCGTCTCGGGGTCGGTGGCCTCGCCGGAGATGACTTCGACGAGCGGCAGTCGCGCGACGGGGTTGAAGAAATGCAGCCCGACGAAGCGGCCGGGCCGCTGCAGGGCATGCGCCATATCTTCCAGGCGGATGCTCGACGTGTTCGTCGCAATGATCGTCCCTGCATCGAGTTGCGGTTCGATCGCCCTGAGCAGTGCCTTTTTCGCATCGAGACGCTCAACGATCGCTTCGATGACGATGTCCGCCGCTCCGAGCGCCGCACCCTCGAGATCGACGGTCAACCGCGCCTGGGCTTCCGCTGCCGCACCGGGCGCGCGCAAACGCCGTTCGAACAGCTTCCGGGCACGCCCGAGCGCGGGCTCGACGTACTCGAGCGCCCGATCCTGCACGGTTACCCCGAGCTTCCTGAGCGCGCACCAGGCTGCGATGTCGCCGCCCATGATGCCGCCGCCAACGACATGCACCTTCGCGATGCCGGCGGACTTTGGCGCGAGATTCCTGAGCCGTTCCCTGAGCAGGAACATGCGCACGAGATTCCTCGACGTGCTGCCGACGAGCAGCTTGCCGATCGATTCGGCTTCGGCAGCGTAGG
The DNA here is from genome assembly GCA_022826245.1 of Gammaproteobacteria bacterium. Classification (GTDB taxonomy): domain Bacteria; phylum Pseudomonadota; class Gammaproteobacteria; order Steroidobacterales; family Rariloculaceae; genus Rariloculus. The sequence goes on along the minus strand of JAJDVG010000044.1, from coordinate 2,510 downwards.
CCGCGGTTCCGCGTGCCCCGTGACGCAGCCACAGTTCGATGATCGCGTACGGCGCCGGATAGTGACTCCGGCGCGCGCGGCGAGCGACTCGCCTGCGCAGGCTACGCGCGAGCAGGGGTCGGACGAACGGCAGCCCGAGCAGCCGCAGATGCCATGCAGCCCGCCTGGCGCGCGGCTTGCGCTCGATAAGGTCCACGGCCGCCGCAGCGAGATCGGCGGCCGGCACGGCGCGGTCGATCAGGCCCATCGCCACGGCTTCCTGCGGGGAAACCGAACGGCCCGTCAGCATGAGGTCGAGCCCGAGTAGCGGGCCCACGAGTTCCACGGCCCGCACCGTGCCGCCGAATCCCGGGTGAATCCCGAGCTGCACTTCAGGCAGACCCAGGGTGCGATCGTAGCGCTCCGCGGCCACCCTGTAGTCGCAGGCCAGAGCCAGTTCCAGACCGCCACCGAGTGCGTACCCGTCGATGACGGCAACGCTGGGGCAATCGAGAGCCGCGATTCGGGCCAGTGCGGCCTGGCCTTGAGCCGCCATTCGCGCAGCCGCGCCGGGCTCGTCGACCGAACTGAACTCGCTGACGTCCGCGCCGAGGATGAAACCGTTGTCCTTGGCGGACTCGATCGCGAGACCCGTGAGGTTCGGGAGTTCCGCCAGCGCGGTCAATTCCTCGTCGAGCTGCTCGAGCACCTCGCGCGACAACGTGTTGCTGCCCGTTCCGGCCTTGTCGAGGATCAGCCGGCAGATTCCGCGGGAATCGGTCTCCCGCCGCCAGTGTCGCGCATCGGGTGAAGTCACGGCAGGCGGCTCAGGCAGCCTCCAGCGATGTTCGCCCGACCCGGAAATCGCAGACGAGCGGGAGATGGTCGGAATACTGGACGCCCGGCATGAAGAATCCGGTGACGTCGATACCGTCGCCGTAGAGCACGAAGTCGAGCTCCTTGCGCGGCGAGGGGCTTGGATAGGAGGGAAGCCCGCGGACATTGGCATTGCGCAGGCCGCTCGCCTTCATGAACTGGCGGATCTCGTCCTTGCCGCCGCGCAGCGTATTGAAGTCTCCGGCGATCAATACGGGCTTCGTCGACGCGCCGACGAAGTCGCGCAGTGCGTGAAGCTGGTCCTGCCGGTGGCCGTACCTGAGCGACAGGTGCACGAGAAAGATCGCGCAGTCGGCGAGTTCGAGCTCGATGATCAGGCGCTTGATCCCCTTGTCGAAATAGTGAAAGCGCGCTCCGTGGACATGCGGCGCCGCGAGAAACGCATTGCCCTGCTTGCGAACGATCGGCAGGAACTGGTTAAGCGAGCTCTCGCCGTACTTGCACTGATAAACGGAATAGTGCCCGAGCGCGCGGGCAATGGTGTCGGCCTGATTGACGCGGCGGCTGCGGATCGAACCGCCATCGACTTCGACCAGACCGACGATGTCCGGATTCTGCCCCTTGATGAAATTGGTGATGTGCCGCAGGATCCCCCGGCTGTCAGCCATCGAGCCCACGCCGGGCAAAGGCCAGTGCACGCCGGGCCCGAGCCCCATCCCGTAGCGTATGTTGTAAAGAAGCAGTCGCGTAGCGCTCACGGGCTCCATTTTACCGGAGAAATGCCGCGCCTGAATGACGCTTCGACCGGGTTCGCATGCGGTGCCTGACGATGCGCGCCGGCCACCGGGCGCCGGGCGGCCGTGCCCGCAAACGGTCGTGGACAAGATAGGGAATGTGGCCTACAGTGGACTGCAGCCACCGGAGATTGCGATGAGACCTGCAGTAGTGTCCTGCGCCTTGTGCCTCGCTGCCTGCAGCGCGACGCCCGTCGCCGACCTTGCGCTGAACACCGAGCCGGTTGAAGGGTGTGAAGTCACCAACTGCTTCAACCAACTGCAGATCCGCGATTTCGAGGTCGTGGACTCGACGACACTGGTGCTCTATGTCGGCGGTCAGCGCTGCCCGTTCAGGGTAACGTTCCAGGGCGTCTTCTGCGACCTGACGTTCTTGCCCGGCACAACTATCGAGTTCACCGTTGCCGACGCAACGCGCGCGCGTACGGCGCCGCAACCGACCGGGCGGTATGCCAATCTGCGAATCTGCGCCTACGACCGCAACGTCGGGATCGCGGAGGATCCGTTTACCCAGGCTGGCGGCGTCGGAGACGAGTTGCCAGACAGGCTGCCGTGCGAGATTCGCGAAGTCGAATCGCTGACCGACGATGAACTCATCGAGCTCTATGTCGAGAATCGCTTCGCGCCTCCGCCGCCGCCGTTCGGCAACGGGACCATAGCCGTACCCGAGGCGGACGATTCGGAGGGAGAGGGCGCCGATTCGGCTGGCGGGGAGGCGGCGGCGCCCGAAGACCCGGTGGACGGAGCAGCCCAGCCAACGGCCGCTGTTCAGTTTCCGTAGCTGGGGTATATCAATCTCATCGCGGGCATGCGGGGAGTCGCACTAGCGGTCGCTTGAGACACGCGGTGAATACGTCCCTGTACGCTCCGCGCGCGCATCCCTGCGCGCGAGGGTCTCAA
>JAJDVG010000056.1 GCA_022826245.1 Gammaproteobacteria bacterium | reverse complement strand
GTTGCCCAATTTCGGGCGATTTGGGCCTGTGGTTAAGATTCACATATGGTGAACCTGAGCTACACGCCAAATGGGACCGGAAATCCCATGACTGTCGGGCTGAACCAACTATTCGAACGATTTTTTCTGCAACTGGCGGGGACACTCAACCCCGACGACAACACGGTAACCGGGTCGTCGGATGCGAGCCGCTCGCGCAACCTGTTCGAATGCGGTGTCTCGGTGATTAGCTCCAAGAGACCGGTCTTGGTCGAAGGCCGAATTGATTTCGAACACTTCACCTTTACGCGGGACTCGAGCGTCGATACCGCAGAGCGTGAACTCACCAGCCCAAATCGGGCTTCAGCGTCATCACCGTCGTCGGAAAACACTAGGCAGGCAGTCGGGGGCTTCAACTTGCCGAATGTGTCGTGGTATCTGGCTATCGTGAATTCCGCCAGACCACGAGACGATTCTCGCAACCGATGCAACTCTTCCCCAACGAACTGAAAGACGATGAGAGGCCGCTTCCGGACCGCTTTCTCCAGTTGTATGAGCCAGTTCTCATCCATTTCCTGTCAAATGCCTCGCTCAGACGTACACATCTAGTGCATGCCGCAATGTGCGCAGAACTATAGAGGCGGCTTCAGGCATCGCCGCCCGTCAGGTTACTTGACACAGACCCGGTGCGCGGTTGAGCGCAGAGCCCCCTGGGCATGTTCAGGTGCCCACGAGCGCACTTGCACGCTGCCACTCTCATCAACCTTGTTTCACGCCTGGAGACCCCGACGCCTGCGAACGTGTTTGCACTTCCAGGCAAGCATCGGCATGGCCGCGATGCGCGCCCCTACCTCGCGCTCGACGCCGAGTTGCTCCGCGTTCACCTCGCCACGGTCGAGAACTCCGTCGAGAAAGCTCCGCTCGTTCTCCGACAACTCGAAGAGGAACGCGAGTCCTTCCCTGCACAACTCCACGGACTGCGCGATCCACGCGTCGACATCGCCCGCGCCTCGGAACAGGTCGCGGGGCAGGCAGATGGCGAGATTGCGGCGAAACTCGTGTGAATCGCATCCGATTGCATCCGTCGATACGCCTCGCCAGTCCCGCCGGTTGCAGGCGCCGAGCGCCAGGACGGCGGCCTTGATCCAGCTCCGGTCGAGCCCCTCGATCGCGAGGATGCGCCGAACATCGAACAGATCGCGCGCAGCACCCCGGTCGAACAGCGCCACGATCTTTCCGGCCACGATTTCGTGGAGATCGAGGACGAGAACGTGTCCCGTCCCAACGCGGCCGAGGATACGCGACTCCATGCGGGCCGCGCCGAACAGCGGCTGGCGCGCCATGTAGTTCAGGTCGAGCTCCAGCGACGCGTTGCCACCGAGTGCGGACGCGTAGCGCGCGAGCCACTTGCCTCCCGCGTGCCCGGTAGGCCGGCGGCGGACACCGTAACCCTGCGAGGCGAACAGGCGGTCGATCGCAGCGTCGACCTCCGGACGTTCGCGCTCCATCGCCGCCAAGTCCAGCACGCCGATGTAGTTCAAGTCGATATCCACCGAGAGCCGGTCGAGATCGAGGTAGAAGACATTGAGTGCCGTTCCGCCCTTCAGCGCGAGACGCTGCGAAAGCACCGGGTCTTCCGCGATCTCGTCCAGCAGCTCCAGTAGCCGCAGCACCTTCTCCAGCGTATCCAGTCGGTATCCCGTCTCCGCGGCGAGCCGCTGCAGTGTCTGGACGGTGGGCGGCGCCATTCAAAGCCCCTCGAAGCCGCGTTCGGCAACGTCGACCGGAACGAGGACGTTCCAGCCTCTCGCCGTCTTTGCCGACCCGGGTTTCGCGCCCAGCGCATAGCGCGGCCGGGAGGGCGCGAGCGCCCGGAGCGCCTCGAGTACTTCGCGCGGCACACCAAGCCGCTCCCTCTCGCGTTCCAGCCAGAAACCCATCGCGCCGGCGGCTGCGGCGTTGCCACGCGCGCGAGCGTGCCGGACCAGCGCGACCGCGTCGACACGGGCCACCAGATCGAGCGAGTTAATAAGCTCCTCCGCGCCTCCGGCCAGATCGTGACGGTCGAACAGGTCCGCGACGGTGCGTGCGAGCGTCGTCACCCTGACCTCCATCCCCAGCCGATCGACCGACGTCACGCCGTCGGTCTCGGGCGCGGCCGGCCCGGCGAACCCTGGAGGGGGCTTCACGAACCGGCAGGTCAGGCCGTCCGCTTCGAACACGCGCGGCTCTCCCGGGGCGATGACCTGTACGTCGTATCCTTCCGAGTAGGCGTAGCCGTGCAACTCCAGGGCCGAGTGATAGGCAATGACGCCGCCCGGGCGCAGCCGCGACGCCGCCAGGAAGCGGTCAACGGACCAGTTCCGCGCGTCGGCGTGCTTGGGCACCGGCGCGAAGACCTCGCGTGCGATGCGCCGGATGTTGCCCGCCTTGAGATGCTGGGCAAGCATTGCTGTCACGACCCTGTCGCCCGGCTCGCGGCCGACGGCGGCGGCGTACTCGGCCCGGCGAAAGACGGGATGTGCGCTGAAGAAAGGCGCTGAGATAAGCCGGGACATGGCAACCTCCCCAATACTTGGTGAAAGTCTGCCATAACCATATATGAGATTGCACTTTGTCCGTCAATGAAAAGGCCGGCGGCAGATCGCCCGGCTTCGCGTGGCCGGCAAACCTTTCAGGGCTGTCGGTGGGTCTGGAGTTCGATCCTCCCACGGGCGCCAAATTTGGGTGACTGCAGATGCCGTAGGTGGGGGCCGCGACTCCACGGCCTGCTCAGCGAATCCTGACCGCCGATGTCTCAATATCGTTGAACCGGTTCCGGAGGTTGCAGGCCGCTCTCAACCGCTGAAACGGCGTTTGTATTGAAGATGGACTCGCACCGTCCCCACTCCGAGCAAGTCGACCGGTGACCAGACGCCCTTCCGTCATCATCGCAGGCGCCGGAATCGTCGGCGCCACGCTCGCCTACCATCTGGCCTCCGACGGCGCGTCGGTGACGATCATCGAACGGTCGCGCCCGGCTTCGGGCGTGACGGCACGGTCCTTCGCGTGGATCAACGTCATTCGCGGCAACGCCCCCGACATCGCACGACTTCGCAACCTGGCGATCGCGGACTACCGTCGC
>JAJDVG010000005.1 GCA_022826245.1 Gammaproteobacteria bacterium | reverse complement strand
CCGGATCGGAACATCGAAGACGAACGGAACGAAGAAAACGAAGAAGCGTTTAAAGGAAGGTTTTCGAAGAAGACGCCGTTGAAGAAAACGACAATTTCAGACTGATGGAATTAGTGCACCTTCAGATTGTCGGTGACACCGATCCACACTCGGAGGGCAGCGTGCGCTCAACATGTAGAGTGAGAGCAGGAGTAAGGCCGTCTGGTAGTGCCTCGTCGTCGGCGAGTGGGACTCAGGTGGAATCGTCGGTTAACGGTTCGTCTTGTGACGGTTCTGGGAGGTCGTCCGCGAAAAAATTCGGGAGCCTTGTCTTCCAATCGCTCATCAGAACGAGTTCGTAGTGGAAGGACGGTACTTCGCTCGGCCGGAGGGGGTAGTCCGTCGCGAACCTCCATGCGTCTTTGCCATTGGCCATTCGATAGGAATGTCAATAACTTACGTTTGTAGTCCGTATCGATGTTGTCCAGATGGTCGCCCTTGGTTTCAAGAATCGTCATGCGCTCGGGTTTTCCGTTGCGTCGCACTGAGAAAACGAAGTCAGGGTAGATTCTGCACACTCGACAGCCGCGCAGAGGAGTGCGACATTGTAAGTGGTCCGGAACCCTGTATTTGGTCATGGCGAGAGAGCACCTGATATCGATCATTGACATTGCGCGAACGCACGGAAGGCGCAAGCAAGCGATCCACCATATCGTCCGCAAGCTAGGCCTGAACGTCGAGAACGTCGTCGGCGAGAGGACCAGGGGGCAGAAGGCTTCTCACATCGCGGTTCGAGACTACGAGACTCATAGGAGTCAGTTCGATGCACCACACCGCGCAGCGAATCTGGTCAGTGACTTGGATTCCCCAACCCCCAACGCCGTCTTCTACGTGATCCTCACCGAGCCCGAACTCGACCCCGGTCGGTTCAAGCTAGGCTTCTCGGTCAATCTGGAAGAACGGTTGCGCCACCATAGAACCGCCGCCCCGTTCTCCGAACTCGTCCGGCAGTGGCCGTGCAAGGCCCTCTGGGAGAAAACCGCCATAGACTGTGTTTCGGACGGATGCCAGCAACTCGGTCCGGAAGTGTTTCGCGCCGATAGCATTGAGGACGTGATTCGGCGTGCGGATCAGTTCTTCGATTTGATGCCCACGCTTGCGGAGCGGTGAGTTGATTGCGACCACCGACATCGGCCGCGAACGCGGTCGATTGACAGCCACTTGATTGCCTGAACCATGTCCCGCCTCGCCGACCTGTGCCGTTTCCACCAGACCCTTCGCATCCTGGAGCGCCGTGTCGGTGGTGCTCGTACGCTTGCCACGTCACACGGGCGCATTGACTGGCCCGCGCGTGGAGTTTATTTCTTTCTCGAGCGTGGCGAGACACGAACCGACATCTGGCGAGGGACCGCGAGTGGTTCGCGTTGGGATCCACGCATTGACGTCGGGAGCTTCGACCAAGCTCTGGACCCGTCTCGCAACCCATCGCGGCTCGGCACGATCGGGCGGTGGCAATCACCGCGGCTCGATATTCCGCCTCATCGTCGGCACTGCCGTCATCGAGCGGGACGCGATCGATTGTCCGTCTTGGGACGACTACCCCAACTCCGCGCCTCGCCACATCCGGGACCACGAGCACGATCTCGAAATGGCCGTCAGCTCTACGATTGGCGAAATGCCGGTCTGGTGGCTTCCGGTGTTGGACGAGCCCGGTCCTGACAGCTTGCGCGGCTACATCGAACGAAACGCGATCTCCCTCCTGAGCAACTACGGCAGACCGTCACTAGACCCGCCTTCTGACTCTTGGCTTGGCCATCACTGCGATAGAGCCAAGGTCCGACTCTCAGGTCTCTGGAACTCGGATCACGTTGACGAGACCAATGACTCCAGTTTCCTGGATACGATGGCTCGCCTCGTCGAGCAAGTTGGGATCCAAGCGTGATCGTTGTCATCCAGTGTGCGGCCAGCAAGCGCCCCGATGCGGGGCACCTCAGCACTCCAGATGGCAAGAGCGTCATGTTTGTCGCGAGACCCGAACTCGCCCCTCTCGATGATTCGCGTCTCTACGCGCACCCGGACGACGACTGCGGCACGGACTCGTCGTGGCGCAAGGTGCTTGAGTCGTACAACACGAACCCGGGGACCAACCCGCTGCGGCTGCTACCGGCTTGGGACCTCTACCGTCCGCCGACCTATCAACTCCTGGTGGAGCGATTCGGTATCGATCGTCTCTATGTTCTCTCGGCGGGTTGGGGATTGGTTCGCTCCGACTTCCTCACGCCCAACTACGATGTCACTTTCAGTGCCGCTCGCAACGTGCCAAAGTTCAAGCGGCGAACGCGTCTTACGACGTTTCGTGACTTTCGCATGCTGCCGTCGACCGTCTCCGATCCCATCGTATTCTTCGGCGGCAAGAGCTATATACAATTGTTTTGCCAACTGACCTCAGCCGTGCGGAGCCAGCGCATCGTGTTCTACGCCGGAAGTCGACCCTCCGCGCCGGGATGCACATTGAGGTCGTTCGGCAACCCATTCACGAACTGGCAGTACCAGTGTGCTCAGGCCTTTGCGAGAGAATCTAACTGAAGACCAGACCAACACCTCGCCAACGCAGGGCGCGGCATTGCTCGCATTGCGGTGGCCCCGACGAAGTAGAGGATTGACCGACCTAACCGAACGGATGGCGCCAAGCGTAGTTGTCATCGTTGGCAACTATTGCGTTGGCGCGTTCCGCTGCGACATGTCCGAAATCGAGCTACAGGCCGGGGTCGGGTTTGCGTCGCCGGGCGTACTCAGCTCGTCAGGCCTGATTTGCCCGGCGCCTGAGCGCGCACTGTCCGCAAGCCCATTCGTTGCGCCGTCCGAGTACCCTCGTGGTCGAAGGCGGTAGCGTATTCGTCGCACTGCCTTTCGGTCACGCCGGACTCAAGCAGCAAGGATCGCCAGCGAGCCGTGATTGTCGCGGCCATCGTGGCAGCCGTTTGCCGCGCCTCGTCCTCATCCACTTCGAAGAACGGGGCCGCCTCGACCCACGCTTCAACGGAGGGCTCGAAATTACTCAGCTCGCTGATTCCGGTCTTGAGCTGACGGCGCCGTTGCGGGCTCGGATTGACGTCGAACGCGGGCGACAGTTCCCAGCCGTTGGACGGTGTATACAGTAGCCCGTGATTTTTCAGGTGGTCGTCCGTGTTCGAAACGAGAATCGTGAACAGGATTCGTCGATGCAGTTCCCGCATTTCGGACATGGCCTTTTCGCCAATCCGGCACACTTGTCGAAGCGCGTCGGCAATGTCGGTGTAGAAGCGCTCGTCCCAATGCGGAGAGTCGAGAAGCGTTTGCGCCGACATGTAGTGGACCCGGAGGTTTGTGCCAACCACGCGGTCGAATCGCTCGATCAGCGCGACCGGAAACGTCGAATCCGGATCGGCCAGCCTGGCCGCCGATGCGCACAGGCCGACTTCGGCGGCGAGAGCCAGGGTCGCGACCTCCACGCGTTCGACCGGCCGGCTGTCCCCGGTCATCGTGAACTTGGCCATGTGCATGACGCCCTGTTCGTCCACCACGACGGATTTCGGTCTCACACCGCCCATGGATGCCGACGCCCCTTGAAGGTCGCGGGCGATCTCCCTCGGATCGGCCGATCCCGTCTCAAGCGCGGCACAGAGCCCGTGCAGTCGCCGCAGATCCGTCAAGCGAGGGATGGGCGGTTCGTTTGCCGACAACGGTACGCCGTCGCTGTCGGCGAAGCGCAGTGCGCCCGGGCGAGTTCGGTCATCGACGGCCAATAAAAATTCCGTTTCAGTGGACGCGCCGACGCTTCTGGCGAGGATCGATCGGCCCCAGGCGTCGGGTGCGGCGTCTCGAAAAACCCCCGGCAAGGCGGCCCCGCGATCATTCGGCGTTCCCGCGAAGTGCTGCCATTGATCGGACAGCGGCAGTGCCGGAGAGAGCGCAAACACCCGCGGATGGTTCAACCAGGCGGCCGAGTACCGAAAGCGGAAAAGCTCTTTCGAACGGACGACGGACGAGCGGGCCTCGCCGACCTTGACAGGCGGCTCGCCGATCAACACGTCGAATGTCGTGCCGGTCGCCACGACTCCGCCTACATGTCCTTCTTCGAACGCCGTACCCGCTCAGGCAACGCATCCAGATCCAGCGCCAGCCCGATCGCGTCGTCGGACGGGTCGGCCAGAGCCTCGAACTGCGGCATCATGCCCAGCGCCAGCATCGCCATGGCGAAGGTTCCGAGGGACACGCCGGGATTGCCGGACTCCAGCGACTGTACGGTCGCTACGCTGACGCCCATTCGCAGGGCCAGGTCGATTTGACGGGCACGTTGCCGGCGCCGTGCTATGCGGATACCGTCTCCGATGTTCCTCAGCGCCCGTGCCGCACGCGGGGTCAGATTTTTTTTGTAACGCATAAAAAAACAATGCTGAATAAAGGTTAAGATGTACTATAAGCTGTCTAAAATGTACCCACAAGCGCGGCAGGGACGCCAGGGGCAGGCAACGGCAAATCGGGAGAGACGTGCGCCGCGCGTTTTGCGCTCACCGGTCATCGCGGGATCGGAGCCGATGTACTCGTGTTGGCGGGCGCCATCGGGCATGCCGGCGTTGAAACCGTCGAACTGTTACTGATCGCCCTGAAGGAGCCACCGCCCGACCACAATCGCTTCGGGCGAAGGAGGTGACGCAACCCGATCGACCGCCACTTGCGCCCAGGAGGACGCCACAGGCAAGTACAGGTAGAACAGCACGGTGAGAAACGTCGAGGGTCGACTCATGGCTCTACCGGTTCGCCATACGCTTGGCGGCAACGCATTGTAGCTGTCAGCTTCGACTCTGTCGCAGAGCCCCTTTTCGGGAAATCCCCGCTGACCTCCTGTCGCCGTGCTGCGGATTGCAACTTCGTGGCAGAATGGTAGAAGCTCATCCTGACCGCGAGGAGATTCGAACGATGTCCGACCCTATGACCCGCCGCCGGTTTCTCGAAAACAGCTCCGTCATCGCCGTGGCTTCAGCCTGTGGGACGGCATTCGCGCAATCCGTGCCGCGAAGTTCTTTCGGCGCGCAATCGACGGCCGAAGAAGTGACCGAGGGCCTGGACCTCAGCGGAAAGACCGCCGTCGTGACAGGCTGCAATTCGGGTATGGGCTACGAGACCATGCGCGTGCTCGCGCTTCGGGGCGCCCATGTCATCGGCACGGCGCGTTCCGTCGAGAAAGGCCAGGAAGCCGCGGCCAGTGTGACGGGCCGCGTCACTCCGGAGGTCCTCGAACTCACGGACTTCGACTCGATCGTCGCCTGTGGCGACCGGATTCAGGCCATGGACGTGCCGATTGACATGCTGATCCTCAACGCCGGCCTATTGCTGGGGAGAGGCCTCCAGCAGGTCAGGGGCCTGGAAATGCAATTCGTCGTCAATCATCTCGGCCATTTCATCTTCGGCAATCGGCTGATGAGCCGCGTCGTCGATGCGCCCGAAGGGCGTGTCGTCGTTTTGGGCAGTGTCACGCACATGCGGGCACCGGAAGGCGGCATTCAGTTCGATAACCTGGGGGGCGAAGGCTGGAGCAATCGCTACGGGCATTCCAAACTCGCAAACGGACTGTATTCGCTCGAGTTGTCCAAGCGCCTCGCCGGCACGAGTGCGACGTCAAATTGCGTTCATCCGGGTACGGTGAGAACCAACATCATGCGCAACACCCGATTCAGCGCGGCCAGTTTCGACAAAAGCCCGGAACAAGGGGCCGCAACGCAGTGCTACGTCGCAACGCATCCGTCGCTGACGGGCGTCACTGGCGAGTACTTTGCCGACTGCAATCCCGCCGAGCAGGGCGAGTATCAGAAGGACGAGACGATGGCGGCGCGGCTCTGGGAGGTGTCCGAGGAACTTACGCGAGATTACCTCGTGTAGGCAGTTGACTACGGTCAGGCCCTGCCAACGTCGGGTCGCCGTCTTTGCTGAATTTCATGACGGTGTGATCGCGGTTGTCGGTGACCCAGACGTTGTCGTAGCGGTCGACGCGCAAGCCATGCTCGTTCGCGAAGTCGAAGTCGCGGCCGAACGAGCGCTGGTAGCGGCCGTCGGAGTCGAACACGACGATCGGATCGGCGACATCGCCACGGTGAAATACGAAGACGTCGCCGTCAAATTCTATTGGTGGAGGCGGCGGGAATCGAACCCGCGTCCGCAAGCCCTCTGCCTCAGGCTCTACATGCTTGTTCGGTCGATTGTGTTTAGCTGCTGGCCGCCCGGCCGACAGGGCCTGCACAACAGCGAGTCCGTAGTGGTTTAACGACGCGGCCCCGGACCTGCCTCATCGCGGTCTTGTGAGCTATGACGCCTGAATGTCCCGAGGGACTCTGGACGCACAAGCACGGCTCCAGTCAGACGGCACCCTACCGGGTTTCAAGCGGCGAGTGCGTAGTTGTCGTCGTTGGCAACTATCTGGTTTGCAGAGAGTTTTACGAGGCCTACTGCACCTCGGCATGCACCTTGAGGTTTCGCGACCGACGTCGAAGCCATGTCGCCCCCGTAGCAAACGTAAATTGTAAGGCCAATGCGCCGCCTTTCAAGTGATTTCGCCCCGGCGCGGCCTTTTTCGCAGGTTTCAGGCTCCCGCCGGAGCAACGCGCAGGTCAGCCGCGCCCGCGCGCCTTGAGCACGCGCTCCTTGGTGCGCTCCCAGTCTCGGTCCTTTTCGGTGGCGCGCTTGTCACGCTGCTTCTTGCCCTTGGCGAGGCCGACTGCAAGCTTGACCCGTGACCGAGTCCAGTGGAGATCCAGGGGCACGAGCGTGTGGCCGCGGCGCTCGACGAGGCCCGTCAGCCGGTCGAGTTCCTTCCTGTGCAGCAGCAGGCGGCGGGTACGCGTCGCATCCGGCTGGACATGGGTCGAGGCGGTCGGTAACGGCGTGATGTGCGCGCCGAGCAGCCATGCCTGCCCGTCACGGAGCGTAACGTAGCTCTCCGTGAGTTGCGCCTTGCCGGCACGCAGGCTCTTGACCTCCCAGCCCTGCAGTTCCAGGCCCGCCTCGAGCCGCTCCTCGATGAAGTAGTCGAAGCGCGCCCGCTTGTTGGCGGCGATCGTGTTCGGCGCCCGCTGTTTTCCCTGCGTTTTGGCCATGACTCTGCAATGATCCTAGAATCGCACGCGAATAACACGCGAACAGCACGCTGCGGGGGTAATCGTCGTGACCGATACAGGCACTTCCGGCCGGACTTCCTTGCATGGCTTCTGGTCTTCGAGACTGGCTTTCATTCTCGCGGTCACGGGGTCCGCTGTCGGTCTCGGCAACATCTGGCGCTTTCCGTACATCGCGGGCGAGAACGGCGGCGGCGCGTTCGTCATCGTTTACCTGCTGGCCATCGTGATTGTCGGGTTGCCGATCATGATGTCTGAGGTGCTCATCGGGCGGCGCGGCAGGCGAAACCCCGTATCCACGATGAGGCTGCTCGGCGAGGAGGAGTCGGGCGCGGCGAACTGGAAGTACGTTGGCGTCCTGGGCGTTGGCGCGGGGATCGTCATTCTTTCGTTTTACAGCGTGATCGCCGGTTGGGCCGTGGCCTACGTGATCGAATCCGCGGGCAATGCGTTCGAAGACGCAACCGCCGCATCCGTCGAGCAGGTGTTCAACGCGCTCGCGTCGAACCCGGTTCGAACCGGGCTCTGGCACACACTGTTCCTCGTTGCGACCGCGTTCGTAATTGCGCGCGGCGTCGAACGCGGCATCGAGCGCGCCGTGCGGGTCATGATGCCGGCGCTCATCGTGTTGCTGCTGGTCCTGCTCGGCTACAGCGTGGTGGAAGGCGCTTTCGCCCAGGGCGTGCAGTTCATGTTCGAACCGCGGTTCGAGGAATTGACGCGCGACGGCCTGATGGAAGCCCTCGGCCACGCGTTCTTTACGCTCAGCGTCGGGATGGGTGCGGTGATGGCCTACGGCGCCTATCTGCCAGGCGACGCCTCCATCATGAAGATGTCGGTCGCGGTCGTCGTGGCCGATACCGCGATTGCCCTGATCGCAGCGCTCGTCGTGTTCCCGATCGTGTTCGCCAACGGCCTGTCTCCCGACGCGGGGCCAGGGCTGGTGTTCCAGTCGCTACCGCTTGCGTTCAGCCAGATGCCGGGCGGCGCCGTCATCTCGACACTGCTGTTCGTGCTGCTGACGTTTGCCGCCTGGACATCGGCGATCAGCATGATGGAACCGGCCACGGCCTGGTGTATCGAGAGGCTCGGATGGTCGCGCGCCCGGGCTGCCAGCATCGTCGCCGGGATCACCTGGGCGCTCAGTTTGCTGACGGTACTGTCGTTCAGCACCTTGAGCGACGCGACGTTCCTGCGCGGCACGTTTTTCGACAACATCGATTTTCTGAGCAACAGTATTCTGCTGCCGCTCGGCGGTCTGGCGATCACGATCTTTGCCGGCTGGATAATGGCCCGCAGGTCGACGGCGAGCGAGTTGGATCCGGAAGCGGGCACCGCGTACCGAATCTGGCGATTCACGGCGCGCTACGTAACGCCGCTCGCGATCATTGCCGTCCTGTTGCGTGGAGTCGGCGTGATCTAGCGCTTCACCGGTCTGCGACCTGCGCGAGTCACGGCTCCGATGGCCGGGACTGCCGCCTGGCGGCAGGTCCAGGGCCGAGGATATCCCGCTGACTACGCGGCGTCCTTCTCTGCGAGCCACGATCAAGAAGCCCGGAAGCCCCCGTTCAGGCTCATGTCTCATTGGACAAGGCTCCGGATTGTCCTGTCCGGGATGTTGGTTCATACTCGGGAGGCTCGTACGATCGAGTACATACAGGGGGATTCGCAAGGAGAGCGACGACAATCCGATAGCTCCAACGGATACGAATAATTCAAACGGGGGGCATCATGATGCGCTTGCTTGCCTTTACATGCCTGGCGGCCCTGTCGGTCGCCGCACAAGCCCAGTTCGCCGGCATTCCGGCCAGCGATACGCTGGGGGCTGACGATCTGGCCTATAACCCGACGTTCGTCGGTGGCGTTGCCAACGGCGGGAGTACATCGCACGGCATCTGGTGACCCAGCACGGTGGCCTTGGACAAGGCCAACAACCGACTTATGGTTGCGGCGCCGGGAAACAGCCGCTACGACGTCTGGCAACTGGATGAGAACGGGCTCGCTGCGCGAACCCACGCCGACCTCAGCGTCGGCCGCCCGTTGATCGGGCGAGGATTCGCCCACGCGCCCCTCGGCACCGACGAAACCAATTTCCCCGGTCAATCGTCGTTCGACTCGGTGAACCAGCGCCTGTTCGTTTCCGACAGTTCGGACCTTCAGACGCGCAGGGGCGCGCGGATCATGGTCTTCGACCTCGATCCCGAGTCGCTGGCGGAACTGGAGCGAAATGAACTGCCCCACGCGATTGCGACCCTCGGAAACCCCGAGGAAGGCGACTGGTTCGTGGGTGTGGGGCCCAACAGGATCGGCGGCTCGGGAACGCTGCTGGTGGACGAAGAGCGCCAGTTGCTGTTCTTCGCCGACGGGCGCAATGCGCGCGTGCTCGTCTGGGACATCGATCCCGCACGCATGCAGACGGGCGACGACGCCATCGCGGTGCTCGGCCAGCCGGACTTCTTCTCCAACGAGCCCGCCACCGGCCGCGGCGGGCTGACCGGTCCCGGCGGGCTGGCCTATCATCCGCAGCGCCAGAACCTGTTCGTGATGGACCGCAACCGGGTGATGGTCTTTGACGTCAGCGACCGGAGCCTGGACCGGGTGAGCGGCCTCGAAGCCTTCGCGGTAATCGGCCAGACGGACTTCGATGCCAACGACCCCAACGAGGACCTGCGCAAGATCAGCAACGGCCCGATCTCCCTGGACCATGAATTCGACCGCCTGCTGGTGGGCTCCTTCACCAGGAACCGGGTGATGATGTTCGATGTCTCGCCGGCCAACCTGGAGGGCGCCTCCAATCCCGATGCCATCGCGGTGCTCGGCCAGCCGGATTTCGAGACCACCGATCCGGCCGTCACGCAGACACGGTTGACCATGACACGCGTGGTGGTGGATACGGACCGGCAGTTGGCCTATGTACCCGACGGCTATCCCGCCGGAAACCGCATCAACATTTTTGACATCCATCCCGAGCGGATGCAGCAGACGCTGACGCCGATGATCAGCCAGATCGGCCACATCAACCCGGAAGGCGAAACGGACTTCCTGGCGCGCTCGGCCAACGCCCGCATCACGCCGAGAGGCTGGACCCAGGGCCGGGACGTGACCGTGGACACGGTGGATCACCGGCTCATCATGAGCGACAACTACAGTCACCGGGTAATGATCTTCGAACTCGACCGCATGAACCGCCTGCTCGAGCGCGGCGCCACCTGGGTATTCGGCCAGGAGGATCCCGCCAGCGCGGTGCTCCTGCCGGGCCGGGACGCGACCACCATCAAGCTGCCGCTGGCGGTGGAATACGACGAATCCCACAAGCGCCTGTTCGTGGCCGATTCCTGGAACAATCGGGTGCTGGTCTACGACATGACGCCGGGGCAGGTCGAGAGCGGCATGCCGGCCTCCTACGTGCTGGGTCAGAGAGACTTCGAGTCCTATGAACCCATGGCAGCGCGCAACCGGATTTCCTTCGGCAGTCGCGATGGCCACGGCATCGGCCCCTCCGGAGGCCGATCGGCTGAACTGTCCATGGACGAGGTCAACCAGCGCCTGTTCGTCACGGACGGCAGCAATCACCGTGTACTGGTCTTCGACGTGCATCCGGACCGGATCCGGAACGGCGCGGATGCACTCGTCGTGCTGGGCCAGGACGACTTCACGTCCACCGAGATCGGGCTTTCGGCGGCCCGCTGGAACCTGCCGGGCGACCTGGTGTTCGACGAGAACCACCAGCGGTTGTTCGTGGAGGTGCCGTTCCAGAATCGGGTGCTCGTGTTCGACGCGCGGCCGGAGCAGTTGAGCAGCGGCCAGGCGGCCTCACTGGTGATCGGCCAGTCCGACTTCACGAGCGACGAGGCCGGCATCTCCAGCCGCAGGATTCGCCAGCCGGACGGCATCTCCTATGACACGGCCAACGACCGCCTCTACCTCACCGACAAGGGCAACCAGCGGGTACTGGTCTTCGACGCCCACCCGGATCGTCTGGAGAATCTGCCCGAGGCCATGTCGGTGATCGGCGAGATCGACTTCGATGCCGCACGGTCCGGACCCGGAGATCCGCGCCATCACGCGGACCGCGTGTACGACCCCCGCGGAAACTATTTCGATTCCGCGGACCAGCGCCTGTTCCAGACCGAGGGCCTGAACGGACGGATGACCGTGTTCACCTTGCCGCGGGAAAGCTATCGCGTGGAACTGCCGGCGCGGTCCAAGCTGCGCTATGCGTCCCTGGATGCCCGGCTTTCCACCGGTCCGCAGCCGTTGGAGTCGGGATACGCCACGGCGAACCTGAACACGCCGGCGCGGATCGCCGGCGTGAGCACATACCTCACGACGCGCGCGGTCATGCACGGTCAGAGTGAGCGCGAGAGCCGGGAGCTGATCTCCGCGGCGGTGCTGCCGGCGGCAACGCCGGCGAATGCGGCGCTGTTCTACGTCGACGCCCGCGATGGCCGCGACACGCTGATTTCCCTGGTCAACGGCAGCGCTGCGACGGCGAATGTCCGGCTCGAATTCGAGGATATGAACGGCGACAGTCTCGCGGAGTCCCGCAGTCTCGTCGCCGGCGGACAGCTCTACGCGAGGCTCTCCGAACTGTTCGACGCAGGCGCCGGGCCGCAACGCGGCCTGCTGCGGGTCGAAACGGATCAGCCCCTGAACATGAGCGGCCTGCTTGAGATCCCCAACGGCCGCGGCGACACCATGCTGACTCCGGCGCCCCGGGTGAGCGGCGAGGTGGCCTCATCCGAACTGATGTCTCAGCGCAGGGTGCTGCCGGTGCTGACGACGGGCGCGGGGCAGCACGTGGAATACGTGCTGATGAATTTCAGCGACCGCACGGTTCGGGGCGAACTTTCCGTTACCGGTCACGCACCGGTGACATATGAAATCGAGGCCGGGGACGTGTTCATCCATGAATCGCCGTCCACGGCCGAGCCGCTGCTGACGGGGCATGGCACGGTCAGTGCCACGGAGGGTGAGGCGCCGGCGGCGTTCGCGTTGGTGACCTCGTCGCGGCGCGATGGCAGCGTACGCAGCGCGCACACCGTCACTTCACACCAGGAAGGCACGCTGTTCTGGGCGCCGGTGGATACCTATCCGGATGTCCTGCATCACGGCGACATCGACGCCGAACTGCACATCGTCAACGAAGGTCTGGTGCACGCGACGCTGTACCTTGAACTGTTCGACATCGACGGCGCGTCGGCGGCCAGGTATGAACGTACCGTACCGCTGGGCGAGCGGGCGATGCTGTCGCTGGAGGAGGTCTTCGGCAGCAGCCCCATTCGCGGCTCCCTGAGAATCTTTTCCGATACGGCGGTGACACTCGGCCTGCAAGAGACCACTGTCACCATCAACGACGAAATGGTGGTGGCCGACGTGCCCCTGCAGACGACCCCGGCGGAAGCCTCCGGTGATCTTGTGTACCCGATCTTCCGCAACGGGCAGGGCCATGCCACCGAAGTCGTGCTGGTCAATACGGACCGGGAAGCCCACGAGGGCGAACTCAACGTGATGTCGGCCGACGGGGATCTTCGTACGATGATTCTCAGATAACGGCCAAAGGAGGACCTGCACCGGATTAGTAGAAAAAAACCTGGGGGAAAAACAATGCGAACTCAATCGTTGCCTTCTCACGGCGCGGTTCCGCCCGCCGTTGGCCTGATGTTCCTTTTTGCTTCCATCCCTGCTCCCCTGACGGCGCAGGAGTCGGACGAGCTGGAGGAAGTCGTCGTCACCGGCTCGTTCATCGCCCGTCCCGCCGATCGTCCGCAGCCCGTGACGGTCATCGACAATTCCGAGTTGATCAACCAGAGCCGGGGTTCGCTCGCGGAGGTCTTCAAGGACCTACCGATCGTGTCGGGCACGGTGGCGACCATCAACTGGTCGGAAGGCCAGGACTCGCCCACCAATACCGTCAACCTGCGCGGGCTCGGCGCACGTGCAACGCTGGTGTTGCTCAACTCCAAGCGCCAGACCATCGACGGCAGCTCCAACAGCCAGGGATTCAGCGCGGTCGACATCAACAACCTGGCGCCGCCGATCATGATCGAACGTATAGAAGTGCTCGGCGACGGCGCGTCAGCGCTCTACGGCAGCGACGCTGTGGCGGGCGTGGTCAACTTCATCACCCGCAACGACTTCGAGGGCGCGGAACTGCGGGTGAACACCTTGTGGAACGAGGACGCCGATAGCGGCACGCCCGAGTTCAACGTCTCGGGGCTGTTCGGTACGCAGGGCGATACGACCGGTATCGTGGCCGGCTTCGAGTACGCCAGCACGGAGCAGGTGCAAAGCGACCATCGCTACGATACGGAGCGCCTGAAGCTGTCGCTGATCTCCGCGTTCGGCAATCCGGGCAACTTTCAGCCCGCGACGCCGACGGGCAGTCCGGCGGGAGGCCCGTTTCCGGATCCCCTCTGCGGCGACCCGTCCATCGCGGTCAGCGATGGCGGCGTGGAACATGGCTTTCTCCTCGGGCCGCTGTGCCGCATGGCGCTGGCCTATGGCCGCAGCCTGGTGCCGGATTCACAGCGCTTCAACGGGCTCGCCGTGGTCACGCACGACTTCGGCAATGAGGTGATCGCCCAGGTGGAAACCGGATTCGCGCGTACGCGCTACTCCAACAACTTCGGCCACGGGCTGCCCATCGTGGCGCCGCCCCGGCCCTTTGTGCCGCGGACCAATCCGGGCGTCATTGCCGCCAACGCGGCGGACCCGAATTTCGCGGTCCGCGACTACATTGTTTGGTTTCGCGAGAAGAGCGGGGCCTATGAGGATCCGGCGCCGCAAACATTCGAGCAGGATACCTACCGCCTGGCCGCCTCGTTGGAAGGGCCGTTGGGCGATTCGGGCTGGGACTGGACCTTGTCCGGCACGTATTCCACCAATGACTCCCGGTTTGTCGATGTCGAGGCCATCCGGGCCCGCCTGGACCTGGCGCTGCGCGGGCTCGGCGGACGCGCCTGCAATCCCGTGACCGGTGTCCCTGGAGAAGGCAACTGCAAATACTGGAATCCGTTTGCCAACCGCATGCTGGCGTCGCCCGGCGATCCGCACTTCAACGATCCGGATGTGCTGGACTGGTTTTCCGCCGGCCGCAGCATCGACGGAGGCGCGGACCTGACGACCTTCGACGTCGTTCTGACCTCCGGCGAGCTCTGGGAGATGGCGGGCGGTCCCACGGGTCTCGCGGTCGGCGCGCAGTGGCGTTCCCAGGATTACTTCAACGATCGCGATGACATCAGCGAAGGTGGCGGTTGGGCGTTCAATACCCAGGCACTGGGCGACTTCGGCGGCAACCGCGAAACCGACGCGCTGTTTGCGGAAATGGTGATGTACCCGAGCGATTGGGCCGAGGTCCAGTTGGCGGCCCGTTATGAGAATTCCGGCGCCCATGACTCGGTGGAGCCGAAGGTGGGCATATTGTTGACGCCCTCGGAAGGGCTCTTCATTCGCGGCACCTGGGGCACCTCGTTCCGGCAGGCCAGCGAGGCCCAGAGCTTCGGTCAGACCGCCGTGGGCGGCTCTGCGTTGTTCATTGGCGGCGACCAGATCAATGCCCGCGCGCAGGCCACCGGCAATCCGAACCTGGCGCCGGAAACATCCCAGAACTTCACGGCGGGAATCACCTGGGATATCACCGATCGGTTCACCCTTGACCTGAATTACTACACGGTGGAATTCGAGGATCTGATTGTGCCGGAAAGCGCAAGCGCCGTGCTGAACGCGGACCTTGCGGACGGCTTCATCACGGACCCGCGTATCGTATTGCCGGCGGGTGCGCCTACCGAGGTCTGCGAGGTTTCCCGCAGCAATCAGACGCCGGTGCCCAATCCCAGGACGCATCCCGACGAGTGTCTTTCGGGATTCGACGTGCTGCTCTATGACCTGAGCTACATCAACCAGGACTTCTGGAAGACTTCCGGTATCGACTTCGGTCTGAGTTTCAACACGGAAGCGGCGTCCGGGGCGCAATGGGGCGTTGCTCTGAACGGCGGCTACATCCTCGAGTACGACATCACCAGCGAGGGCCGTTTGTTCGACGGCGTCGGTAGCCACAACGGGGCCAATCAGGGTGTGCCGATGCCGGAAGTGCGGGGTAACCTGATCTTCGACTGGGAGCGGCAGAACCACTACTTACGCGGGACGGTGCGATACATTTCGGCGCTGGAGGAGGACAATCCGAACAACACGATGACCGAAGAACGCGCGTTCACCACGCTGGACGTGCTGTACGACTACACGCTGCCCGGAGGTAACGGCTCGCGGACGCTCACTCTGTCAGTGCAGAACCTGACGAATGAGGTGGACCCGCTGAAGCACGGCAACCTGTCCACCTCGACCAGCATGATCTACGACGTACGCGGCCGGCGCGTCGGTCTGGCCTGGCGACAGTCGTTCTAGGGTCAGAGAGGGGAGGGCCTCGCGGTCAGCGCTCCGGGGCACACGAGGCGCCGGCGCAGATCAGGCGCGTACCGTCCTCGAGCGTCGCTTCGAGGTAGTACATCGTACGCTCACGGTGTCCTGGCCAGCCGGTGATCGAAATCAGTTCACCCACGACGAAGCGGTCCGTCTCGAAGTTCATGCGCCGCATCGTGTTGATGGCTCCGAATTCGACGAGCCACTCCGTGCCGCCGGTATCCGGCGTGACGACCCTGAGATGGGAATGCGGGTTTCGCCAGGCCACGTCCGTCAACCGGCCCTCGATCGTGATCTCCGAGCCTTGATCGAAGTTGACGGCGATCGAGTGATGGGCGAGTGCGCCGCCAACGACCGACATGCCGAGAATGAGCGCCGCGGACTTCATGTTCATTCTCCCCGCTACCGCTTCAGTCCGGCGAAACGATACCCGCTTCTTCCGGCAGGCAGCCGTAGTCGAGCAGTTCGTAGTCCGTCGCCACGTAATTGAACGTGACGATGAACGGCCGCCTGAAGACGACCGGATCGAGGTGCGTGATCTCCACCGTGAAGCCGTCGGCGCCGCGCGTCAGCCTTTCGATGGTCCGCATTCGGCGGCTTTGCGGCAGCCCCGCCCAGTCGGCCATCGTCGTGACGTACCCGCTTTCGTAGTCGCTTGAGTCGATGACGAGCGTATCGCCGTCGTACCACGCGACGGACCGTCCAAGTGTGGGGAGCCCGTCGATGCCGACCGCGTCATGGGGGTCGTCTTCGGCCACCAGCGGAATCACGCGATCGAGATCCATGAACTCGTACCTGAGCCGGACATGATCGGCGTCCTGACTGATCTGCACGACGACGTTCGGGTTCCACCAGACCCGGGCCCAACTCGCCGGTACGCAGCCGTAGACGGGATCGTCGGTCCGGTAGTCGTATTCGTCCCGGCGGCGCTGTCCCTCGACGGTCAGGAGTCCCTCGTCGTTGAACTGACCGCTCTCGCCGAGGCCCACAAAGTCGCCGCGAATGTAGTTGCCCGACAGATCGGGCGCCGTCGGCGCCTGTGCAGCGAGGTCGGACGAAACGGCTGCCAGGCTGAAGATGAAGGCAACGGCCGGACCCGGCAGCCCCCGGAACCGCGCTCGATTTCGGGCAGCGATTTCACCTGTGTGCAAAGGTGCGCCGGGCTGCACCGGACGGCGCACACGAATCGGGTCAGCCTTGCCATGCATGGTCAATCCGTCCACCATGCCGGTGAATTGAGTTCTGGATGGGCGTTCGGGCATCGGAATAGACGTGGATCCCTGGTCATTGGCCTTCACATTACCACTTCTGTCCCGGGCGTTGCTGACGCCGTACGCGCCTCCGTGACCGTGCCCCGACGCTGATGGCGACCGTCAGGCGCACCGAGCGCGTCGCATGCTCCGCCGCACAGATGTTCGCGATCGTCAATGACATCGCAAGCTATCCGGATGTCCTGAAGTGGTGTCACGGCGCGCGGGTCGCGAGGCAGGACGGCAACACCGTCGAAGCCATTGTCGATGTCGGGATGAGCGGCTTCAACCGCAGTTTTCGTACGCGCAACACGCTCGATGAGCCGCATCGCATCGACATCGAGCTCGTGTCCGGGCCGTTTCGGCGGCTCGAAGGCCACTGGAGCTTCCGTGACCTGCCCGAGGGCGGCTCCGAAGTGGGCTTGTCGATGGATATCGAAGTTGCGGGTTCCCTGCTTTCGGCGTTCTTCGCCTCCGTATTCGAGGAGATTGCCCAGTCCCAGTTGACCGCGTTCATCGAGCAGGCCGAGCGTCGCCATGGCCGATAGCGCGAAAGCCGGGTCTGTCGAGGTCGTTCACGCGACGGCCGAACGCCAGCGCATCGTGAAACTCGAGCTCGAACCCGGTTTGACGGCAGGCGAAGCGGTGCGGCGTTCCGGCCTCATCGACGACGCAACGGCGCGCGAAAGCGACGATCTCGTCCTCGGCATATTCGGTACCGCCGTCGACGAGGACCGCGTGCTCAATGCCGGGGATCGCGTCGAAATCTGCCGGCGGCTCCCGCACGATCCGCGTGAGATGCGGCGGGTGCTGCTCGAAAAGGGCCGGGTGATGGGCGGCGCGGGCCGGGGAGGAGGCCCGCTCAGGACGGATCGAGAGTGAGATCCCGATCGAGACGCACGACCCGGTCTTCCTCGAAGTACACGACGATCCAGCGGCGTTCGACCTCGCGCGAACGACCCCGCCGAAGGAAGTAGGCGTAGTCCCAGCGTTCCTGGTGAAAGGCGTCTGCGACCATCGGGGTGCCGAGCAGGAACTGGACCTGGCTGCGCGTCATGCCGATTTCGACCTGTTCCACGGCATCGGATTCGAGCACGTTGCCTTGCTGGATGTCGACGCGATAGATGCAGGCGCTCGCGATCAGGCACGCCGCGGCCACGGCGAGAAGTTTCAAGCGGCGCTCGAGGTGAAATCGTGTGGTCAAGGTGGAGGGCCGAGTGGCTCTGCGTCATAATGTCGCCGAGCATAATAACCCAATCAGCCACGGCGGGTGGACGGTGGAAAGCAAGCACCTACGCGAGGCAGGGCTCAAGGTCACGTCACCCAGACTGAAGGTTCTGGAGGTTCTCGACAGCAGCGAAGAGCGGCATCTGAGCGCCGAAGCGATCTACAGGTCCCTGCTCGGCAGCGGCGAGGAAATCGGCCTGGCAACGGTCTATCGTGTGCTGACCCAGTTCGAGCGCGCCGGTCTGGTGATTCGGCACAACTTCGAAGGGGGCATGGCCGTCTTCGAACTTTCGGACAGCCCGCACCACGATCACATGATCTGCGTCGATTCCGGGGACGTCATCGAGTTCGTCGACGAGCAGATCGAAGCTCTCCAGCGCGAGGTCGCGGCCCGCCACGGCTACGAGATCGTCGATCACAGCCTCGTACTCTATGTCCGTCCGACTGAGCCGAAGGAGTAAGGCACGGCTCAGTCGCCAGCGACGATCCTCCCGTAGCCGCAAACGCAAGGGGAGTTGCACTGCCGGTCGCTTGAGACCCTCGCGCGCAGGGATGCGCGCGCGGAGCGTACAGGGAAGTATCTACAGCGTGTCTCAAGCGACCGGCAGTGCGACTCGCCGCACCGCTGCGCTACGACGAGGAGCGCTCCATCATCTCTTCGGCATGTGCACGCGCGGTCGACGTGATCTCGATGCCGCCGAGCATTCTCGACAGTTCCTCCACGCGTTCCTCGTCGCTCAGGCGGCGCACGCGCGCGCTGCTCGTGGATCCGTCGGTGTGTTTCGTGACCCGGTAGTGTTCGGCGCCCTGGCTTGCGACCTGCGCGAGATGGGTCACGCACAGCACCTGCCGGCGCTCGGCGATCTGCCTTAACCTGCGGCCGACGATCTCCGCGACGCCGCCGCCGATGCCGGCATCGACTTCGTCGAAGACATAGGTGGGGATTGGCGACGCGCCGGTGGCGACGACCTCGAGTGCGAGGCCGATGCGCGACAGCTCGCCGCCCGAGGCCACGCGGCTCAACGCGCCGAAGGGTTGGCCGGGGTTGAGCCGGACTTCGAATTCGATTCGGTCCGTGCCCGTCGCGTCGCCGGTCTTCGGTACCATCGCGACGCGGAATTCGCCGTGTGGCAGCCCGAGTTCCCTGAGTTGGGCCGAAACCTCGTCAGCGAGCCTGGCCGCGCCGCGTTTGCGGCCCTCGGACAGTGCTCCGGCGAGTTCCCGGTACGCGACCGCCGCGCGCCCGACGCGCCCATCGAGCTCGGCAAGGGATTGTTCGGACGCATCGAGCTGCTCGATCTGCCCGCGCAGCCTGTCGGCGGCTTCGCCGAGGCCGGTTTCGTCCACGCCGTGCCGGCGCGCGAGCGAGCGGATCCTGTTCAGTCGCTGGTTGAGGTATTCGAGCCGCTCCGGGTCCGCATCGAGCCGATCGCGATAGCGCAGCAGCGTCGCCGCGGCTTCCCTGATCTCGATCTCCGCGGCGCCGAGCTGTTCGCAGGGCTCGGCGAGTTCGCTGTCGTGCTCGACGATCGCCGCAAGCGCCTGGTGGGCTCTGACGAGCGTCGCATGCGCGGACACGGATTCGTTCTCGTACAGGTTCTCCAGCGCCGTAACGAGGCCCTGCACGAGCCGGTCGACGTTCGCGAGCCGCTGGCGTTCGGCCTGCAGGCGTTCGGGTTCGCCGTCGTCGAGGCCGAGAGCTTCGATCTCACCGAGTTCGAAGCGCAGCAGTTCGAGTCGCGAGTTACGGTCGGCGGCACTCCTGCTCCGCTGCTCGAGTTCCGCCCTTGCGTTCTGCCAGGCGCCGAACGCGGCGGCGGTATCGCGCGCCTGATGCACGAGACCGGCGAAGGCATCGAGCAGGCCCCGCTGGGTTGCGCTGGACAGCAGGGACTGGTGAGCGTGCTGGCCGTGGATGTCGACGAGGCGGGCGCCGAGCGTACGCAGATCCTGAAGCGAAACGGGACGGTTGTTGACGAACGCGCGCGACCGGCCTTCGGCGCTCACCGTGCGCCGCAGCGCGCAGGATTCCCCGTCATCGAGATCGCGTTCGCGCAGCCACTCGATCGCCGGGTGCCGGCCCGGACAGTCGAACAGCGCGCTGATCTCGGCTCGGGCGCTGCCGCGGCGTACCGCGCCCGCGTCGGCCCGGTCGCCGAGCGCGAGCCCGAGCGCGTCCACGAGGATCGACTTGCCGGCGCCGGTCTCGCCCGTCAGCACGCTGAAGCCGGGTTCGAACTCGAGTTCGAGTTCGTCGATCACCGCATAGTTCTCGATGCGAATGAAGCTGAGCATTACGCGATCGGAGACCTTCAGCGGGCGCGACGGTCAGGCGCGTTCGGTCGACGGCGTTTGCCCGGACCGGTTCGGCAGGCCCCAGTGAAGCTTTGAACGAAGCAGCTCGTAGTAGCTGTAATTGGTCGGATGCAACAGCGTGACGGTCTCTGTTGCCGCCGCGATGCGCAGCGTGTCGCCGACGACCAGTTCGCCGAGCGGTTCCCCGTCGCAGGAGATGTTCGGCGGATCGGTGGTTCCGGAGTCGGTGCGCACTTCGATCACGCTCGACGATTCAAGCACGAGCGGCCGGTCGCTCAGCGAATGCGGGCAGATCGGGACGAGGACGACGGCGTCGACGCCGGGCTGGATGATCGGCCCCCCGCAGGCGAGCGCGTAGGCCGTCGAGCCGGTAGGGGTCGAAACGATCAGGCCGTCGCCCGCGTGAGCGCTGACGAAACTGCCGTCGACTTTCGTGTGGAAGTAGAGCATGTGCTCGCTGCGCTGCAGGACGACATCGTTGAGGGCATACATCGAGCTCCTGACCTGACCGTCACGCACGATGCGCGCCTCGAGCAGCAGACGCTCCTCGGCGAGGTAGTCGCCTGTCAGGATCGTGTCGATGGCCTCGAGCATCCGGTCGGGCGTGACATCCGTGAGGAAGCCGAGCCGCCCGCGGTTGATGCCGACCAGGGGCACGTTCTTGCCCGCGATGCGCCGCGCCGAACGCAGCAGCGTGCCGTCGCCGCCGATGGTGATCAGCAGGTCGATGCCCGCCCCGAAGCGGTCGTCGGGGAGTTCGGCAACGCCATCCAGGAGGGCGGCCGCGCCGGAACTCGCGGTACCGAACACCTCAAGCCCGGCGGCTGCCAGGTGGGCGCTGATCTGGCGCGCCGGGTCGGCGACGGCGGGTTCCGCAAGCCGGCCCCAGAGCCCGATTTTCGAGAACTCGCGCGTCATGGAAATGGTGGGGAATCCGCGGGGAGCATCGTGCGCGCCGCGACGGTCAATAGCGCCTCATGCCGGGCCGTTGCGGTCCGCGGCGGCATTCTTGACAGTCACCGGATCGCATTGCTAGCGTGCAATCGGATTGGATTGGTAAACACGACGCTAAGTTATCACAGCGCAGGCTGATGGCCACAAGCCAATCGACACCGAATCTCGACGAACGCGCAAGGCATCTCCTGCGCGTGCTCGTCGGCCGTTACATTCGCGACGGACACCCGGTCGGTTCGCGCACGCTGTCGCGCGACTCGGGTCTCGAAGTGAGCCCGGCGACGATCCGCAACGTCATGGCGGATCTCGAAGACCTGGGCTTCCTCGATTCGCCGCATACCTCCGCGGGCCGCGTCCCGACGATCAAGGGCTACCGCTTCTTCGTCGACACGCTCATGAAGCTCAAGCCGCCGACGGGCGAGGATCTGCTGATGCTGTCGCACGAGTTCAACGACGTTGCCGGGGATCCGAAGGCGCTTGCCTTGTCCGCGTCGAACCTGCTGTCGAGCGTCACCAAGCTCGCCGGTGTCGTCACGGTCCCGAGGCACACGCATCCGTCGCTGCGCCAGATCGAGTTTCTGCCGTTGTCCGGAAGGCGCGTGCTCGCGATCCTGGTCGTCAACGACTCCGAAGTACAGAACAAGATTCTCGACGTGAAGCGCGACTACACCGAGAGCGAGCTCAAACAGGCCGCCAACTACCTGACGGAACAGTTCCGCGGCCGCGACATTTACGAAGTCCGCCGTCGTCTTCTCGATGAAATGAAGAACACCCGCGAGTCGATGAATGCGCTCATGACGCAGACGATCGAGATGGCCCAGGCCGTGTTCCCCGATACGCTGCCCGACTCGCAGTACGTGCTGGCCGGCGAAACCAACCTCATGGGGCTCGAGGAACTCGCCGACCTCGACAAGCTCCGGGCGCTGTTCGAAGCCTTCAACCAGCGGCGCGACATCCTGCACCTGCTCGATCGGAGCCTGCACGCCGAGGGCGTGAGGATATTCATCGGCCAGGAGTCCGGCTACGAGCTGCTCGACTCGTGCAGCATCGTCGCGGCGCCGTACGCGACCGACGACGAAACGATGGGCGTGCTCGGCGTGATCGGACCGACCCGAATGGCCTACGAGCGCGTCATCCCGATCGTCGACGTCACCGCCAAACTGCTCGGCCGGGCCTTGAAGTCCCAAAGTCAGCCCTCATAACTGACAGGTCCACTCACCCGTTTTCCGCCTTGGTCGAGGAAGGTGTTTCCATGAGCAAGAAAGCTGCCGATGCCGCTCAGGCGGATCCATCGGAATCCACCGGGGCGCCGTCCGACGGCGATGGCACGTTATCGGGCGATGACGGTCAGGCGCCGGAGTCGGCCGCTGCGGAACCGTCTCCGGAATCGCAGGCGGGCGGTGAAACGCCGGAGCCGGCCGAATCCGACGATGCGACGCTAGCCGAATTGCGTCAGCAGGCCGAGGACAACTGGACCAGGTATGTGCGTGCGGCGGCTGAACTCGACAACTTGCGCAGGCGCAGCGCCCGGGAACTCGAAAACGCCCACAAGTTCGCGGTGGAACGCTTCGCGCAGGCCGTTCTGCCCGTTCGCGACAGTATCGAGGCGGCGCTTGCCGCCGGAGACAGCGCCGATGTCGCCACCCTGCTCGAAGGCGAACGCGCGACGCTGAGGCTGCTCGATCAGGCGCTCGAGAGCGTCAACGTCCGGGAAATCGACCCGCAGGGTGCGCCGTTCGACCCCAACAAGCACGAAGCGATGAGCGTGCTGCCGTCGAACGCCGTCGAGCCCGACAGCGTGCTCGAGGTCATCCAGAAAGGCTACGAGATGAACGAACGGCTGCTCCGCCCGGCGCGCGTGATCGTGGCTCAGGAGCCTGGCGACGGCGGCGGCAACGGGGAATGACCGCCGCGTGACTCCGAATCGTGCGGCGCGATGCCTTGAATTGCGCCGCGCGGCACCCCATCTAGGCAGTGGGCCTGAACAACCTTTGAACGTGGAGATTTGCAGGTATGGGACGAGTAATCGGCATTGACCTCGGCACGACGAATTCATGCGTTGCCGTCATGGACGGCGGCGCGCCGAAGGTCATCGAAAACAGCGAGGGCGATCGCACGACGCCTTCGATCGTCGCCATGACGAAGGACGGCGAGGTGCTGGTCGGTCAGACCGCCAAGCGCCAGGCCGTGACGAACCCGACCAATACGCTGTTTGCGATCAAGCGTCTGATCGGCCGCAGGTTCGACGACGCGGTCGTTCAGAAGGATGTCGACATGGTGCCGTACACCATCGCGGCCGCCGACAACGGCGACGCCTGGGTCAAGGCCAACGACAAGCTGATGGCGCCGCCGGAGGTCTCCGCGCGGATCCTCAACAAGATGAAGCAGACGGCCGAGGACTTTCTCGGCGAGCCCGTGGCCGAGGCCGTCATCACGGTTCCGGCCTACTTCAACGACTCGCAGCGGCAGGCGACCAAGGACGCCGGCAGGATCGCGGGCCTCGAGGTCCGGCGGATCATCAACGAGCCGACGGCGGCTGCGCTCGCCTACGGGCTCGACAAGCAGCGCGGCGACCAGAAGATCGCGGTCTACGACCTCGGCGGCGGTACGTTCGACATCTCGATCATCGAGATCGCCGAGATCGACGGCGAACACCAGTTCGAGGTGCTGTCGACGAACGGCGACACCTTCCTCGGCGGCGAGGACTTCGACAACCGCGTGATCGATTACCTGGCCGGCGAGTTCGAGAAGGAGAGCGGCATCGACATCCGCAAGGATCCGCTTGCCGTGCAGCGTCTGAAGGAAGCGTCGGAGAAAGCGAAGATCGAGCTGTCGACGCGCCAGCAGACCGAGATCAATCTGCCTTACATCACGGCCGACGCAAGCGGGCCGAAGCACCTGACGCTGAACCTGACGCGGGCCAAGTTCGAGTCGCTCGTCGACGATCTCGTCGAGCGCACGCTCGCGCCCTGCAAGACGGCGTTGAACGACGCCGGTCTCAAGGTCTCGGACATCGACGAGGTCATCCTCGTCGGCGGGCAGACCCGCATGCCCAAGGTCCAGGAGCGGGTTCAGGATCTGTTCGGCAAGGAGCCGCGCAAGGACGTCAATCCCGACGAGGCCGTGGCCATCGGCGCCGCGATCCAGGCGGGCGTACTCGCGGGCGACGTCAAGGATGTCCTGCTGCTCGACGTAACGCCCTTGTCGCTCGGGATCGAGACGCTCGGCGGAGTCATGACCAAGCTCATCGACAAGAACACGACCATCCCGACCAAGGCGGAACAGATATTCTCCACGGCCGAGAACAACCAGACCGCGGTCACGATTCACGTCCTGCAGGGCGAGCGCGGGCGGGCCACCGACAACAAGTCGCTCGGCCGCTTCGACCTGACCGACATCCCGCCGGCGCCGCGCGGAATGCCGCAGATCGAGGTCGCCTTCGACATCGACGCCAACGGCATCCTCAACGTGTCGGCCAGGGACAAGGCCACGGGCAAGGAGCAGAAGATCGTGATCAAGGCCTCGTCGGGCCTCAACGACGACGAGATCGATCGCATGGTCAAGGATGCCGAAGCGCATGCGGCGGAGGACGAGAAGTTCAGGGAACTGGCCGAGATGCGCAACCAGGGCGACGCGCTGGCTTATGCTGTGGAGAAGTCCCTGGCCGATCTCGGCGACAAGGTCACGCCCGAGGAGCGGGCGCAGATCGAGTCCGCCGTTGCCGACCTCAAGGAAGCCACGAAGGGCGACAGCAAGGAAGTCATCGAGGCCAAGCTCAAGGTCCTGAGCGAAGCTTCGGCGTCGCTGGCCGAGAAGGCCTACGCCGCCGAGGAGCACGCGGCGGCCGGCGACGGCCAGGCCGACGCGGCGGGCGCGGCGGACACCGACGACAACGTCGTCGATGCGGAGTTCGAGGAAGTCGGGGACGACGAGCAGAAGAGCGCGTAATCCGGTCGCCCGGGCTCCCTGGCCGGTTCGGGATGACGCGAACTGCGTCGCGTGCGCGTGCGTGAGCACGTGCGCGCCTTCGACTGTGGGTGACGGGAAGCTCTCGTATGGCGAAACGCGACTACTATGAGGTGCTGGGCGTCGGCCGCGACGCCGACGGGAGCGCGCTCAAGAGCGCCTATCGCCGGCTGGCGATGAAGTACCACCCCGACCGCAACCCCGACGATCCCGAAGCCGAGGCCCGTTTCAAGGAAGCCAAGGAAGCGCACGACATTCTCAGCGACAGCCGCAAGCGCGCGGCATACGACCAGTTCGGTCACGCGGGCGTGCAGGCCGGCAACAGCGCGGACGGCGGATTCAGCGGCGCCGAGGCGTTCAGCGACATCTTCGGCGACGTGTTCGGCGACATTTTCGGCGGCGGGCGGCGCGGCGCGCGCACCGACGTCTACCGCGGCGCGGATCTGGGTTATGAACTCGACCTTTCGCTCGAACAGGCGGTCAGGGGCGACTCCGTCAAGATCGACATACCGACCAACGTCGCATGCGAGCGCTGCGGCAGTTCGGGCGCCGAGCCCGGCACGCAACCGGTCGATTGCAGGTCCTGCGGCGGCGCCGGGCAGGTTCGCGTCCAGCAGGGCTTCTTCACCGTCCAGCAGACCTGTCCGTCCTGTCGCGGCGCCGGCAAGACCATCGACAAGCCGTGCCGGGACTGCCGCGGACGGGGCCGGGTCCGTCAGCAGCGCACGCTGTCCGTCAAGATACCGGCCGGCGTCGACAACGGCGACCGGATCCGCCT
The DNA here is from genome assembly GCA_022826245.1 of Gammaproteobacteria bacterium. Classification (GTDB taxonomy): domain Bacteria; phylum Pseudomonadota; class Gammaproteobacteria; order Steroidobacterales; family Rariloculaceae; genus Rariloculus. Next base: position 70,629 of record JAJDVG010000005.1, on the reverse strand, counting down.
GCCCGGCAAGGGCGAGGCCGGACGCAACGGCGGGCCGCCCGGCGACCTGTATGTCGACGTCAACGTGCGCGATCATCCGATCTTCGGCCGCGAAGGCCGCGACCTGAAGTGCGAAGTGCCGATCAGCTTCGCCACGGCCGTGCTTGGAGGTTCGATCGAAGTGCCGACGCTGGATGGACAGATCGTGCTGAAAGTGCCGCCCGAGACTCAGTCGGGCAAGATCCTGCGCCTGCGCGGGAAAGGGGTTCGCTCGGTGCGCGCTTCGGGCGTCGGCGACCTGTATTGCCGCGTCCAGGTCGAAACGCCGGTCAAGCTTTCCGCCGACCAGAAGGCGAAGCTCGAGGCATTCGATGCCGCGGTGCAGCAGGGCGGCGCCAGTCACAATCCGCGCGCGACGTCCTGGCTTGACGGCGTGAAGCGGTTCTTCGACCGCATGGGAGCCTGAGTCATGTTGAAGGTGGCAGTGCTGGGCGCAGCGGGACGCATGGGCAATGCGATTCTCGCCTGCCTGACCGGGACCGGCGACATGCGCGTCGTTGGCGCCCTGACGGAGCCCGGCGACCCGTTACTCGGCACGGATGCAGGCGAAGCCGCGCGGCTCGGTTCGCTCGGCGTCGCATTGAGCGACGACGCGAACGAGGCGCTGAGCGGCGCCGATGTCGCCATCGACTTCACCCTGCCGGCCGCGCTCGAGACCAACCTCGCTGCCTGCGAAGCTGCCGGCACGCCGCTCGTCGTCGGCACGACGGGGCTCGACGACGGTCAACTGCGCTCGCTCGAGAGCGCCGCGCGAGGCATCCCGCTCGTCTATGCGCGCAACATGAGCGTCGGTGTCAACGTGTTCATGGACCTGGTCGCGCGCGCTGCCGCCGTGCTCGGCGACGCTTACGACGTCGAGATCGTCGAAGCGCACCACCGATTCAAGGTCGATGCGCCGTCCGGTACGGCGCTCGCCCTCGGCGACCTGATTGCCGGGGCGGCCGGGCGCCGCCTCGACGAGGTGGCCGTCAGGTCGCGCGACGGCCGGACGGGCCCGCGCACGGCCGGTGAGATCGGCTTCTCGGTCGTTCGCGGAGGCAACATCGTCGGCGAGCACAGCGTGATGTTCGCAGGCCCCGAAGAACGGCTCGAATTCACTCACAGGGCGCAGGACAGAAAGACGTTCGCACGCGGCGCGCTGATCGCGGCGCGCTGGGCGGCGGAGCAGCCGCCGGGCCTTTACTCGATGGCCGACGTTCTGGGGCTCGCAAGCGACCGGCCGTAGCGGCTACAATCGCGTCCTGAGCTTCACCCATTGAAAGTTGCTCGGCAGGACAGGTCGCGCGCCTTGCAGACGTCCCGCCCGGATAAGGCAAGGCACCAGTTCCAGGGGCTCAGATTGACGCAACCCGCGCTGCTTGTGCTCGAGGACGGAACCGAGTTCCACGGGACGTCCGTCGGCGCAGCGGGACAAACGGTCGGCGAAGTGGTGTTCAACACCGCGATGACCGGGTATCAGGAGATACTGACCGACCCGTCGTACTTCCGTCAGATCGTCACGTTGACCTACCCGCATATCGGCAACGTCGGCACGAATACGCAGGACTTCGAATCCCCGGATATCTTCGCGGCCGGGCTCGTGATCCGGGATCTGTCCCCGATCGTCAGCAGTTGGCGCGCGGACGACGGGCTTGCCGCGTTCCTGCGCAACGGCAACGCGGTCGCGATCGCCGACATCGACACGCGCAAGCTGACCCGGATCATTCGCGAGAAAGGGGCGCAGGCCGGTTGCATCGTGACCGGCGAAGCGGCAAGTGCCGACGAAGCTCAGGCTGCCGCACGCGCGTTTCCGGGCCTCGAGGGCATGGATCTCGCCCGTGACGTATCGACCGACGAGCCGTATCGATGGGACGAAGGCAGCATCTGGCCGGAGGAGGGCGCCGAACGCGCTCGGCACGGTGACGATTTCCACGTCGTGGCGTTCGATTTCGGTATCAAGCGCAACATCCTCAGGCTGATCGCCGATCGGGGCTGCCGCGTCACCGTCGTGCCCGCAACGACGACGGCCAGCAATGTCATGGCGCTCGCGCCCGACGGCGTGTTCCTGTCGAACGGGCCCGGCGACCCCGATCCCTGCGACTACGCGATCGAGTCGATCCGTGCGCTGCTCGACATCGGCGTGCCGATCTTCGGCATCTGTCTCGGCCACCAGTTGCTTGCGCTAGCAAGCGGCGCAAGAACCGAAAAGATGAAGTTCGGCCATCACGGAGCGAATCACCCGGTCGTCGACATCGACACCGGGCGCGTGCTAATCACGAGCCAGAATCACGGCTTCGCCGTGGCCGAAGCGAGTCTGCCCGGCAACGTGCGGCCGACGCACCGCTCGCTGTTCGACGGCACGCTGCAGGGCATCGAGCGCCTGGACCGTCCGGCGTTCTCGTTTCAGGGCCACCCCGAAGCGAGTCCCGGCCCGCATGATCTCGGCGACCTGTTCGAGCGGTTCGTCGATTCGATGCGGGCGAATCGCGAGCCGGCCGAAGCCGTCGCCAAGTAGCTCGGGACGCTCAATGGCCGCGGCAATCCATCCGAAGTTCGAGTGAGAAAATGCCGCGACGCGACGATCTCGAGAGTGTATTGATCATCGGCGCGGGCCCGATCGTCATCGGTCAGGCCTGCGAGTTCGATTATTCCGGTACCCAGGCCTGCAAGGCGCTCAAGGAGGAGGGCTACCGGGTCATCCTCGTCAATTCCAATCCCGCGACGATCATGACGGATCCCGCGAGCGCGGACGCGATCTACATCGAACCCATTCATTGGCGCGCCATCGAGCGCGTGATCGAGAAGGAGCGTCCGTCGGCGCTCCTGCCGACGATGGGCGGGCAGACCGCGTTGAACTGCGCGCTGGATCTGGACCGCCTCGGCGTGCTCGAGCGCCACGGCGTCGAACTCATCGCCGCGTCGCGCGAGGCGATCGACATGGCCGAGGATCGCGAGCAGTTCCGTAACGCGATGCGCGATATCGGGCTTGCCGTGCCCGATGCCGGTATCGCTCACTCCCTCGAGGAAGCCTGGGAAGTCCAGCGCACCGTCGGCTTCCCGACGATCGTGCGCCCGTCCTTCACTCTCGGCGGCACCGGCGGCGGGATCGCTTACAACCGCGAGGAGTTCGAACGAATCGTCAGCCACGGCCTCGACCAGTCGCCGACCACCGAAGTGCTGCTCGAGGAATCGGTGCTCGGCTGGAAAGAATTCGAGATGGAGGTCGTTCGCGACCGCAACGACAACTGCATCATCGTGTGCTCGATCGAGAACGTCGATCCGATGGGCATTCACACCGGCGACTCGATCACCGTTGCGCCCGCGCAGACGCTCACCGACAAGGAATACCAGCAGATGCGCGACGCGTCGATCGCGGTGCTGCGCAAGATCGGCGTCGACACGGGCGGTTCGAACGTGCAGTTCGCGACGAACCCGCACGACGGCCGTCTCGTCGTCATCGAGATGAACCCGCGCGTGTCGCGTTCGTCGGCGCTGGCGTCGAAGGCCACCGGCTTTCCGATCGCCAAGGTCGCGACGAAGCTCGCGATCGGCTACACGCTCGACGAACTGCGCAACGAGATCACCGGAGGAGCGACGCCGGCGTCCTTCGAGCCGACGATCGACTACGTGGTCACCAAGGTCCCGCGGTTCACGTTCGAGAAGTTCCCGCTCGACGAAGACCGCCTGACGACGCAAATGAAGTCGGTCGGCGAGGTCATGGCGATCGGCAGGACCTTCCAGGAGTCGCTGCAGAAGGCGCTGCGGGGGCTCGAGACCGGAGTCGACGGCCTGACGCCGATCTGCGGCCCCGTGGAGACCGAGGAGGAGCATGCCCGGCTCAGTCACGAGTTGCGCATGGCCGGCAGCCAACGGCTCTGGTACGTGGCGGACGCGTTCCGCCTCGGCATGACGCTCGATGAACTGACCGCGCTGACCGCGATCGACCCGTGGTTTCTCGCCCAGATCGAGGACCTCGTTCGCGCGGAACAGTCGCTTGCCGCGGACGGTCCCGACGCGCTCGACAGGGGCCGCCTGCTCGATCTCAAGCGCAAGGGATTCAGCGACAGCTGGCTCGCGGCGCTGACGGGACTCGACGAGGCGGCGGTCAGGGATGCGCGCCATGGTCATGGGATCAGGCCCGTGTTCAAGCGCGTCGACAGTTGCGCGGCCGAGTTCGCAAGCCACACCGCGTACATGTATTCGACCTACGAGGAGGAGTGCGAAGCGAACCCGACGGACGCCGACAAGATCATGATCCTCGGCGGCGGGCCGAACCGGATCGGCCAGGGCATCGAGTTCGACTACTGTTGCGTGCATGCCGCTTTCGCGCTCAGCGAAGCGGGTTTCGAGACCATCATGGTCAACTGCAATCCGGAGACGGTCTCGACCGACTACGACACTTCGGACCGGCTCTATTTCGAGCCGCTGACGCTCGAGGACGTGCTCGAGATCGTGCACAGGGAAAAGCCCGGCGGCGTCATCGTGCAGTTCGGCGGACAGACCCCGCTCAAGCTCGCTCGCGATCTCGAAGCGGCCGGCGTGCCGATCATCGGCACCTCGCCCGATTCGATCGACCTCGCCGAGGATCGGGAACGCTTCCAGGATCTCGTCAACCGGCTGGGCCTCGAGCAGCCGCCCAATCGAACCGCGCGCACGCCCGAGGAAGCCGTCGCGCTGGCCGGGGAGGTCGGTTATCCGCTCGTCGTGCGCCCGTCCTATGTGCTCGGCGGGCGGGCCATGGAGATCGTCTACGGCGAGGACGATCTGACCGAGTACGTGACCCAGGCCGTGCAGGTCTCCAACGAAAGCCCCGTGCTGCTCGACCGTTTCCTCGATCTCGCCGTCGAGGTCGACGTCGACTGCATCACCGACGGCAAGGAAGTGATCATCGGCGGAATCATGGAGCACATCGAGCAGGCGGGGGTGCACTCCGGCGACTCCGGATGCGCGCTGCCGCCGTTCAGTCTGAGCGAGGCGATGCAGCGGACCCTGAACGAGCAGGTACGCGAACTGGCCACCGCGCTCGGTGTCGTCGGCATCATGAACACCCAGTTCGCGATCCAGAACGGCGTCGTGTACGTGCTCGAGGTCAACCCGCGCGCCTCGCGCACGATTCCGTTCGTCTCGAAGGCCATCGGCCTGCCGCTTGCGAAGATCGCCGCCAATGCCATGGCGGGCATCGATTTCGAGCAACAGGGCTTCACGGTACCGGGCCGGCGGCCTTATTTCTCGGTCAAGGAATCAGTGTTTCCGTTCATCAAGTTCCCGGACGCCGATCCCATCCTCGGGCCCGAAATGAAATCCACGGGCGAAGTCATGGGCACGGGCCGCACCTTCGGGGAGGCGTACGCGAAGGCGCAACTGGCTTCGGGCGTCGTGATACCCAGCCGCGGCGTCGCCTTCATCAGCGTACGCGACCGCGACAAGCCGGCCGCGGTGGAGCTTGGCCATGTGCTCCTGAAACGCGGTTTCGCGATCGTCGCCACGGGCGGCACGGCCGCGGCGCTGGCGAAGGGTGGCGTATCATGCCGCCGGGTCAACAAGGTGCGCGAAGGCCGCCCGCATATCGTCGACATGATCAAGAACCGCGAGATCAGCCTCATCGTCAACACGACCGAAGGCAAGCAGGCGATCCGCGAGTCGTACTCGATCCGCGGCGAAGCGGTGCGCTGCAAGGTCACGTATTACACGACCCTGGCCGCGGCGAAGGCGACCTGCGATGCGCTCGATCATCTGGACAACGTCATCGTGAATCGATTGCAGGACCTGCAGGCGGAGGCCGCGGCATGAGTCGGGTACCCCTGACCGTGCGCGGTGCGGAGCAGCTCAGGGCGGAGCTCAAGCGGCTCAAGACGCAGGAGCGTCCGCGCATCGTGGCGGCGATCGCCGCGGCCCGGGCGCACGGCGATCTGCGCGAGAACGCCGAATACCACGCCGCCAAGGAGCAGCAGGGCCTGATCGAGGCGCGTGTGCGCGACATCGAGGCCAAGCTTTCCAACGCGCAGATCGTCGACGTGACGCGGCTGACGCCGAACGGCCGGGTCGTGTTCGGCGCGACCGTGCACCTGGTCGCCATCGATGACGATTCGCAAGTGTGCTACCGGATCGTCGGGGAAGACGAGGCCGATATCACGAACGGCCTCCTGTCCATCGGCTCTCCGCTCGCCAGGGCCCTCGTTGCCCGGCAGGAGGGCGACACGGTCGAGGTGAGTACGCCCGGCGGGCAGCGCAGCTACGAGATCGCCGAGGTGGAATACATCTGAATGAGTCGTATCAGCAGTGCGGCTGATCGCGCCGAACGATCGATTTTCCGGCGTTCGACAATGTCCTCAATGACTTCAGGGTGCTTTCCATGAGTCGGCGCGGCGGGTCCGGCAGCCGCTGGCGCATGCGCCAGGACAAGGATCCTTATGTAGACGAGGCCGTTCGGCGGGGATTTCGCTCGCGCGCCGTCTTCAAGCTCGAGCAGATCCAGGCGAAGGAACGGATACTCGGCAGGGGCATGATCTGCGTCGACCTCGGGGCGAGCCCGGGGAGCTGGAGCCAGTATGCGGCCGGCATCGTCGGGGATTCCGGTGAAGTGATCGCCGTCGACCTGTTGCCGATGGATCCGCTTCCCCGTGTCCGGTTCATCCAGGGCGACTTCACGAAACCCGAGACCGTCGAGGCGATCGGCGCGTTGCTCGGTGAGCGTCGGGTGAACCTTGTAATGTCCGACATGTCACCCAATATGAGTGGTAACAGGGCGATCGATCAGCCGCGCAGCATGGCGCTGGCCGAGAAGGCGCTCGGGTTCGCCGGGCAGGTGCTGGCCCCCGGGGGCGGCTTTGTCGTCAAGCTGTTCCAGGGTTCGGGCATCGACGGATTCACGCGAACGGCCGAGCGCGCTTTCGGGAAGGTGCGGCGGGTCAAGCCCAGGGCCTCTCGTGCGCAAAGTCGCGAGATTTATTTGCTGGCACGCGACTATCGGATGTAGTAGGGTCCCAAAGTGGGTCGCGTCGCGCCCCATCCGCGAGGTATTGCATTGAACGATTTGGCCAAGAACGTCATCCTGTGGATCGTCATCGCGGTCGTGCTGCTCTCGGTATTCCAGAGCTTCGGGACCAACGACAACCGCGTCCAGCCGATTCCCTACTCGACATTCCTGAGCTACGTCGAGGACGGCTCGGTCGAGGAAGTGGCGTTCGACAACGAGACGGGTTCGATCACCGGCCGCCGCAACGGCGAGCAGTTCGTGACCTACAACCCGGAGACCGACAACACCGCGCTCATCGGCACGCTCGAGGAGAACAACGTCCTGATCGAGGCGACGCCGCCCAGGGAGCGCTCCTTCCTGCTCGATCTCTTCATTTCGTCGTTCCCGATCCTGCTGTTCATCGCGATCTGGATCTACTTCATGCGCCAGATCCAGGGCGCGGGCGGCGGGCGCGGCACCATGTCGTTCGGCAAGAGCCGGGCGCGGCTGCTGGGCGAGGATCAGGTCACCGTAACGTTCGCCGATGTCGCCGGCGTCGAGGAAGCCAAGGAAGAGGTCGTCGAAATCGTCGATTTCCTCAAGGATCCCGGCAAGTTCCAGCGGCTCGGCGGCAAGATTCCCAAGGGCGTGCTCATGGTCGGCTCGCCGGGCACCGGCAAGACGCTGCTCGCGCGGGCGATCGCGGGCGAGGCCAAGGTGCCGTTCTTCACGATCTCGGGTTCGGATTTCGTCGAGATGTTCGTCGGCGTCGGCGCTTCCCGGGTCAGGGACATGTTCGACCAGGCCAAGAAGCACGCGCCGTGCATCATTTTCATCGACGAGATCGACGCAGTCGGCCGTCATCGCGGCGCCGGGCTCGGCGGCGGACACGACGAGCGCGAGCAGACGCTCAACCAGTTGCTCGTCGAGATGGACGGTTTCGAGGGCAATGAAGGCGTCATCGTCATTGCCGCGACGAACCGTCCCGACGTGCTCGATCCCGCACTGCTGCGCCCCGGACGCTTCGACCGCCAGGTCGTCGTGCCCGTACCCGACGTGCGCGGCCGCGAGCAGATCCTCAAGGTGCACATGCGCAAGGTGCCGATCGACAACAACGTGAGGCCTTCGATCATCGCCCGGGGCACGCCGGGCTTCTCGGGCGCCGATCTCGCCAATCTCGTCAACGAGGCCGCGCTGCTCGCCGCGCGCGCGAACAAGCGCACGGTCACGATGGAGGAGTTCGACAAGGCCAAGGACAAGATCATGATGGGCACGGAGCGCCGCTCCATGGTCATGAGCGAGGACGAGCGCAAGCTCACCGCCTATCACGAGTCCGGCCACGCGATCGTCGGTCTGCTCGTACCCGACCACGACCCGGTCTACAAGGTCACGATCATTCCGCGCGGGCGGGCGCTCGGCGTGACGATGTTCCTGCCCGAGGAAGACCGCTACAGCTACTCCAAGCAGCGGCTCATGAGCCAGATGAAGAGCCTGTTCGGAGGGCGCATCGCCGAGGAACTCATCTTCGGCCCGGCCTACGTGACCACGGGCGCGTCCAACGACATCGAGCGGGCCACCGACATCGCCCGCAACATGGTGACGAAGTGGGGCCTGTCGGATCGTCTCGGGCCGTTGACCTACAGCGAGGACGACGGCGAGATCTTTCTCGGCCGCAGCGTCACGCGGCACAAGCAGGTGTCCGACGGTACGGCGCATGCGATCGACAAGGAAGTACGCGAGCTCGTCGATGTCTGCTACAGGGATGCCCGGGAGATTCTCAAGGACAACGAGCCCAAGCTGCACGTGATGGCCGATGCCCTGATGAAGTACGAGACGATCAGCGAGGATCAGATCAAGGACATCATGGCCGGGCGCGAGCCCAGGCCGCCGGAAGACTGGGACGAGCCGTCCGAGCCCGGCAAGCCCCTTGAGGCCGACGACAAGCGCACGACGCCGTTGGGCGGACCGGCAAGCCAGCACTAGCCCGATTCCGGGCACGAGGGAAGCGTTCATGGCGAGGCGCTATTTCGGCACGGACGGAATCCGCGGCCGCGTCGGCAAGAGCCCGATGACCGTCGATTTCGCGCTGCGCCTTGCGGGCGCCGCCGCGCGCGTGCTCACGCCCGCAGGCGGCCAGGTGATGATCGGCAAGGATACGCGCGTGTCCGGCTACATGTTCGAATCGGCGCTCGAGGCCGGGTTCGTCGCCGCCGGAGTCGACGTGCTCCTGACCGGGCCGCTGCCGACGCCGGCAATCGCCTACGTCACGAGCGTCACCGACACCGACTTCGGCATCGTGATCAGCGCTTCGCACAATCCCTACTACGACAACGGCATCAAGTTCTTCGACGTCGAGGGAGAGAAGCTATCCGAACAGGTCGAGGAAGCGATCGAGCGAGAACTCGAAGCGCCGCCCAGGACCAGTGACTCCAAGTCGCTCGGACGCGCCACGATCGCTTCGTTCGCGCGCGAGGAATACACGAAGTTCTGCAAACGGACGATTCCCGACGGCATGGACTTCAGCGGGGTCAAGATCGTGGTCGATGCCTCGCACGGCGCAGGCTACAAGGTCGCTCCCCAGGTCATCGCGGATCTCGGCGCCGAGGTGATCCCCGTCGGTTGTTCGCCGAACGGTCTCAACATCAACGACGGTTGCGGTTCGACGCGCCCCGACCTGCTCAAGCTCAACGTCGTTGGCGTGCGCGCCGACGTGGGCGTGGCGCTCGATGGCGACGGCGACCGGCTCGTCATGGTCGACGAACTCGGCAATCTCGTCGACGGCGACAAGCTGCTCTATGTCCTGGCCTGCGACCGGCATGAAACGAACAGCCTCGCGGGGCCCGTCGTCGGCACGCTCATGAGCAATCTGGGTCTCGAACGCGCGCTCGGCGAACGCGGCATCGAGTTCCTGCGTACCCGGATCGGCGATCGCAACGTGCGGGCAACGCTCAAGGAGCGCGGCGGCATACTCGGCGGCGAGCCTTCGGGGCATGTGCTGTGCCTGGACAGGATCAACACCGGCGACGGCCTGATCACGGCGCTGCAGGTGCTTTCGATCATGCGCCGGACGGGGCGCCCGCTGAGCGAGCTCGTGGCGGGCATGCCGCAGTTGCCCCAGACGCTCGTGAACGTCGAGGTGGGCGAACCCGTCGAGATCGATGGGAAGGCCGCGATTTCCGACGCCGTCGAGGCCGTGGAGTCGGAGCTCGGGCAGACGGGCCGCGTCGTGCTGCGGGCTTCGGGTACCGAGCCCGTGATCCGCGTCATGGTGGAAGGCGAGGACCAGGCCGTGGTGCGGACACTGGCATCCCGCCTCGCGGATTCCGTCCGCGCCGCGTGCGGCTGAGCGGCATGGGCACGGGCACGCGCACCCCGCTCGTTGCGGGCAACTGGAAAATGAACGGCGCTCTGCGAGAGAGCCGCGACCTCGTTGCCGAACTTGCAGCCGGAGTCGGGCAGGGCGGCCGGGCCGAGATGCTGCTGTGTCCGCCTTACGTCTATCTCGCTGCAGCCGCGCGGTGGCTCGAAGCGACGCCGATCGCGCTCGGCGCCCAGAATCTCGCGAGCGAGGTCGATCCGGGCGCGTTCACGGGCGAGGTCTCGGGCGCGATGCTCGCGGACGTCGGCTGCGCTTACGTCATCGTCGGTCATTCGGAGCGCCGGACGCTCTACGGCGAAACCGACGAGCAGGTCGTCGCGAAGTTCCGCGCGGCCCGGACGGCCGGGCTCGGGCCGATCCTCTGCGTCGGCGAGACGCTTGAAGAGCGCGAGGAGGGGCTTACCGAGGCGGTCGTCACGCGGCAGGTCAATGCCGTGCTCGGGACGCTTGGAGCCGGCGTGCTGGCTTCGGCTGTCGTCGCCTACGAACCGGTCTGGGCCATCGGCACGGGGAGGACGGCAAGCCCCGATCAGGCGCAGGAGGTACACGCGCTGATTCGAGGGCTGATCGCTGCGCAAGATGCTACAATCGCCGCCGGATTGAGGATCCTCTACGGGGGCAGCGTCAATGGCGGCAATGCCGCGGAACTGCTGGCTCGCGAAGACATCGACGGAGGCCTCGTAGGCGGCGCATCGCTCGACGCGTCGCAATTCCTGACCATTTTTCAGGCCGCATCGGGCTGATTGCCCGGCGGGAATCAGGCGGAACGCAACGTAATGACGCTCACGGTCGCATTGATGGCTCACCTGGCGGTTGCCCTGCTGATCATCGTGCTCGTGCTGCTGCAGCGCGGCAAGGGCGCCGATGCGGGCACGGGCTTCGGCGCGGGCGCATCGGGGACGGTTTTCGGTTCGCGCGGCTCCGCGAACTTCTTCTCGCGCACGACCGCCGTACTCGCCGCCCTGTTTTTCGCGACCAGCCTGACGCTCGCGTACCTGTCCACGCAGAGCACGGAGCCCGAGAGCCTGCTGGAGGGTTCGGTATTCGACGGTTCTGCGACAACGCTTCCCGCGGTCGATCCGGCAACCGAAGATGCGGCGCCCACCGTCGACGATGTGGCGCTCCCCGCTGATGGCGGCGAACTGCCCGCCCTGCCCGAACTCGCCCCGGAGCCTGCTGACAACTGAATGCGGATGTGGTGGAACTGGTAGACACGCTGTCTTGAGGGGGCAGTGGCGCAAGCCGTGCCGGTTCGAGTCCGGCCATCCGCACCAATTCGATCGCCGTAAATCCGCCCCATTTCGGCGGGCAGACTGGTACAATTCGCGCCGACCGATTGGCTGGTGAAAGATGCTCGCGACTTACGCACCGGTGCTCATTTTCCTGCTCGTCGCTGCAGGCTTCGGTGTGGTGTTGCTGGCGCTCGGCCTCGCGCTTGGCCGAGGCTCGCGGGACCCGCAGAAACTGTCCCCTTACGAGTGCGGATTCGAAGCCTTCGAAGACTCGCGCATGCGCTTTGACGTGCGCTACTACCTCGTCGCGATCCTGTTCATCATCTTCGATCTCGAGATCGCGTTCCTGTTTCCCTGGGCCGTGTCGCTTGACCGCATCGGTCTGTTTGGCCTCGTCGCGATGGGGATTTTCCTGGCCGTGCTGGTCGTCGGCTTCGTTTACGAATGGCGAAAGGGGGCGCTGGAATGGGATTGACCCAGGAGGCGCCGTTCGATACGGCCGAGGTCATGCACCGCGGCTTCGTCGTCACGAAGGTCGACGCGCTGATCAACTGGGCACGGACGGGCTCCTTGTGGCCGGTCACGTTCGGCCTTGCCTGTTGCGCGGTCGAGATGATGCACGCGGGCGCATCGCGCTACGACCTCGACCGCTTCGGCGTGATGTTCCGGCCGAGTCCGCGCCAGTCCGACGTCATGATCGTCGCCGGCACGCTCGTCAACAAGATGGCGCCGGCGCTCAGGAAGGTCTACGACCAGATGCCGGAGCCGCGCTGGGTGATATCGATGGGTTCGTGCGCCAACGGCGGCGGCTATTACCACTATTCCTACTCGGTCGTGCGCGGCTGCGACAGGATCGTGCCGGTCGACGTCTACGTGCCGGGATGCCCGCCGACGGCCGAGGCTCTGCTGTTCGGCATCATCCAGTTGCAGCAGAAGATACGGCGCACGCACACGATAGCCCGGTAGGAAGAGGCGGCGCTTGGCAAGGTTTGCGGGTCACTCCGCTTGAGCGCGCGAGCGTTTGATCGAATGGCAGGAACACAACTCACCGAACGTTACTCGCGCCTCGCCGAGACGGTCGCTTCCCGGTTCGGCGAACGCCTGTCCCGAATGACGGACAGTCCGGGAGAGCTCACCTACGTGGTCGAACCGGGCTCACTGCTCGAGTGCTGCCGGGAACTGCGCGACGATGAATCTCTCGGTTTCGAGATGCTCATGGACCTTTGCGGCGTCGACTATTCGCAGTACGGCCACGACGAGTGGCGCACCGAAGGCGCCACGGCAACGGGCTTCAGCCGCGGCGTATTCGAAGCCGCCGGAGACGACGGGCAGCCGCTCGACATGGCGGGCGCGGCCTGGGAGCCGCCGGCACGGTTCGCGGTCGTCTATCACCTGCTCTCGATCACCCGCAACCACCGATTGCGGCTCAAGGTGTTCTGCCAGGACGCCGCGGCGCCCATGCTCGATTCGGTCACGGGAATCTGGGCATCCGCGGACTGGTACGAGCGCGAAGCCTTCGATCTCTTCGGCATCCTGTTTCGCGGCCATCCCGATCTCAGGCGACTGCTGACGGACTACGGGTTCATCGGGCATCCGTTCCGCAAGGACTTTCCGCTCATCGGCAACGTCGAGATGCGCTACGACCCCGACAAGGGGCGGGTGGTCTACGAACCCGTCAGCATCGAGCCGCGCACGCTCGTACCCAAGGTCATTCGCGACGACGCGCGTTACGAGAGCGGCCTCAAGGATGGGGGCGATGCCTGAGATTCAGAATTTCACGATGAATTTCGGGCCGCAGCATCCGGCCGCGCACGGCGTGCTGCGACTGGTGCTCGAAATGGACGGCGAGGTCATCCAGAAGGCGGATCCGCACGTCGGTCTCCTGCATCGGGCGACCGAGAAACTGGCTGAAAGCAAGCCGTACAACCAGTCGATCGGCTACATGGACCGGCTCGACTACGTCTCGATGATGTGCAACGAGCACGGCTACGTGCTCGCGATCGAGAAGCTGCTCGGCATCGAGCCGCCCGAACGCGCTCAGTACATCCGCGTGCTCTTCGACGAGATCACGCGCATCCTGAATCACCTGATCTGGCTCGGCGCCCACGGGCTCGACATCGGCGCGATGACGATGTTCCTGTATTGCTTCCGCGAGCGCGAGGACCTCATGGACTGCTACGAGGCCGTGTCGGGCACGCGCATGCACGCAACCTACTACCGGCCCGGCGGCGTGTACCGCGATCTGCCGGAGCAGATGCCGAAGTACCAGAAGTCAGCCAAGCGCAGCGCCAAGGAAATGGCAAGGCTCAACGAGGCGCGTGAAGGCTCGCTGCTCGACTTCGTGGAAGCGTTTGCCGACGGGTTTCCCGCACGTATCGACGAATACGAAACGCTGCTGACCGACAACCGGATCTGGAAGCAACGCACGGTCAACATTGCCGTCGTCCCGCCCGAGCGGGCGATGCAACTGGGTTTTTCAGGCCCGATGCTGCGCGGTTCGGGCATCCCCTGGGACCTGCGCAAGACGCAGCCGTACGAAGTGTACGACCGCATGGATTTCGACATTCCGGTCGGCGTCAATGGCGACTGCTACGACCGTTACCTCGTCAGGATCGAGGAGATGCGCCAGTCGACCAAGATCATCAGGCAGTGCGTGGACTGGCTCAGGGACAACCCCGGGTCCGTCGTGCTCGAGGACCGCAAGATCACGCCGCCCAGACGCATCGAGATGAAGGACGACATGGAGTCGCTGATCCATCACTTCAAGCTGTTCACGGAGGGCTACTGCGTCCCGGAAGGCGAGGCCTACGCCGCCGTCGAGCACCCGAAGGGCGAGTTCGGCGTGTATCTCGTCTCCGACGGCTCGAACAAGCCGTATCGCCTCAAGGTCAGGGCGCCGGGCTTCCCGCACCTGGCGTCGATGAACGAGATGGTGCAGGGCCACATGCTGGCCGATGTCGTTGCCGTCATCGGCACCCAGGACATCGTGTTCGGCGAGATCGACCGATGAGCGCGAGAGCCTTCACTCCGGAACTGTCCGCGCAGGTGTGCGCGGAGATCGACCGCTGGGTCGGGAAGTTCCCCGCAGGCAGGCAGCGCTCGGCCGTGCTCGCGGCCCTGCACGCCGTGCAGCACGAGAACGGCGGCTACCTGACCCCGGAACTCATGAACGCGGTGGCCGACTACCTCGAGATGCCGCCGATCCAGGTCTATGAGATCGCGACGTTCTACTCGATGTTCGAGACGAAGCCCGTCGGCCGGCACAGCATCTCGGTGTGCACGAACATCTCTTGCATGCTGCGCGGCGCCGACGACATCGTCGCCCATATCGAGAACCGGCTCGGCATCAGGACTGGGGAGAGCACACCGGACGGCAGGTTCTATCTCAAACAGGAGGAAGAGTGCCTCGCCGCGTGCTGCGGCGCGCCGATGATGATGGTCGATCACCGCTACTACGAAAACCTGACGCCGGCGGCGGTCGATGAAGTGCTCGACGGGTTGGATTAACCGTGCCTGAACACGATCTCGTCTGTTTCGCGACGCGCGGCTTCGACAGCGAGCCGTGGTCACTCGACAATTACCTCAGCGTCGGCGGCTACCGGGCGTGGCAGAGAGTCCTCGACGGCGAGCTCGACCGCGCGGCGATCATCGAGCAGGTCAAGGCCTCGGGCTTGCGCGGCCGGGGCGGGGCAGGCTTCCCGACCGGGCTCAAGCACAGCTTCATGCCGCGCGAAGCGCCGATGCAGAAATACCTCGTGTGCAATTCCGACGAGAGCGAACCCGGCACCTGCCACGATCGCGAGATCCTGCGGCTGAACCCCCACTCCCTGATAGAGGGGATGGCGATCTCCGCCTACGCGATGGGCGCGACGGTGGCCTACAACTACATCCGGGGCGAGTTCATCGACGAGCCGGTGCCGCGATTCGAGGCCGCGTTGCAGGAAGCCTACGACGCGGGCTGGCTCGGCAAGGATATCCGGGGCTCGGGTATCGATGTCGATATCCATACCTTCGTCGGCGCCGGCGCCTACATCTGCGGCGAGGAGACGGGCTTGCTCGAGTCGCTCGAAGGCAAACCCGGCAAGCCGCGCTTCAAGCCGCCGTTTCCGGCGCAGCACGGACTCTACGGCGCACCGACGACGATCAACAACACCCAGAGCCTCGCCTCGATTCCGACGATCATCCTCAAGGGGCCGCAGTGGTTCGTCGACGTCGGCGTCGAGGGATCGAGCGGCACGGCGATTTTCTCGATCTCCGGCCACGTAGAGAGACCGGGCAACTACGAGCTGCCGCTCGGGATACCGTTTCGGAAGCTGCTCGAGATCGCCGGCGGCATGCTCGGCGGCCGGGAGCTCAAGGCCGTGATTCCCGGCGGCTCCTCCGTGCCCGTGATGCCGGCCGGGAACATTATCGACGCGACGATGGATTTCGACGCGATCAAGGCGGCGGGCTCGAGCCTCGGCACGGGCGCCGTCGTCGTCATGGACGAGACGACCTGCATGGTGGGCATGCTGCGGCGCATCTCGCGCTTCTACTACGCGGAGTCCTGCGGGCAGTGCACGCCATGCCGGGAAGGCACGGGCTGGCTCTACCGGGTGCTCACGCGGGTCATGGAGGGCACGGGGACGCATGCCGATCTCGACATGCTCGTCGATGTCGCCAACAAGATCGAAGGTCACACGATTTGCGCGCTCGGCGATGCCGCGGCTTGGCCGGTGCAGAGTTTCCTCAAGCACTTCCGTCATGAGTTCGAGTACATGATCGACCACGGCGGCAGAAGCATCGTTGCGGCGCCCGACGCGGCCGCAGCCTGAGCCGGCGACCCCGGCACGGACCCGAGCATGGACGAAAAGACAGTCAGCATCGAAGTCGACGGCAAGCCGGTCGAGGCGCGCGCAGGGCAGATGTTGATCGATGTCACCGATCGCATCGGCATCTACGTGCCGCGATTCTGCTATCACGGCAAGCTCTCGGTCGCGGCGAACTGCCGCATGTGTCTCGTGGACGTCGAGCGCGCGCCGAAGCCGTTGCCAGCCTGCGCGACACCGGTCACCGACGGCATGAAGGTCTCCACGCGCTCCGCGCGCGCGATCTCCGCGCAGAAGGCCACGATGGAGTTCCTGCTCATCAACCACCCGCTCGATTGCCCGATCTGCGACCAGGGCGGCGAATGCGAGCTGCAGGATCTCGCGCTCGGTTTCGGCCGCGGCGTATCGCGCTACACGGAGAAGAAGCGTGTCGTGGCCGACAAGAACCTCGGGCCGCTCGTCTCGACCGACATGACCCGTTGCATCCACTGCACGCGCTGCGTCCGCTTCGGGCAGGAAATTACGGGAATTCAGGAACTTGGCGCTGTCGGCCGCAGCGAGCACATGGAAATCGGCACGTACATCGAGCAGAGCGTCGACCACGAGCTTTCCGGGAACATCATCGATCTTTGCCCCGTGGGCGCCCTGAACAACAAGCCCTACCGCTTCAGCGCACGCGCCTGGGAGATGGCCGTCAGGCCGATGATCTCCCCGCACGACTGCGCGGGGTCGAACCTCTACGGCCACGTGCTGCGCGGGACGCTCAAGCGCGTCGTGCCGCGCGAGAACGAGGCGATCAACGAGACGTGGATAGCGGACCGCGACCGCTACAGTTGCCATGGCATCTACACCGAGGATCGGCTCAACGTCCCGATGATCAAGCGCGATCGCGAATGGCTCGAGGTGACGTGGCAGGAAGCGCTCGCGAGCGCCGCGGAAGCGATTGCGGGCGCCGTGGCGGACGAAGGCGACGGGCTCGGCATCCTCGCTTCGCCCGGTTCGACGCTCGCGGAGCTGTACCTGCTCCAGCGCATGGCTGCGGGCCTTGGCACCGCTCACCTCGATCACCGGTTGCGGCGGACCGACTTCCGCGACCAGCAGGCGGATCCGGTCTGGCCGTGGCTCGGCTCGTCGATCGCGGGGCTCGAGCAACTCGAGGGCATACTGCTCGTCGGGTCGAACCTGCGAACGGAGGTGCCGATCCTTGCGCATCGCGTCCGCAAGGCCGCGCTCGCCGGCGCCGACGTCGGGTTCGTCAATCCCTGCGACTATGAGTATCTGTTCGACTCGGCCTTCGTCGAAGCGCCGTTCGCGGACTTCACGCGTTCGCTGGCGGGCGTGCTGGCCGCGGCCGCAGAAGATCTCGACAAGCCGGCTCCCGAGCATGTGGCCGAAGCCGTGTCCGGCGCAGTCGTGGAAGCCGAACATCGTGCGGCAGCGAGAGTGCTGCTCGGCAAGGAACGTACGCTCGTGCTGCTCGGCCACATCGCCCAGCGGCACCCGCGGTTTGCCGATATCCGCGTGCTCGCCGCCGCGCTTGCGGAACTCGTGGGCGGTCAACTCGGCTATCTTCCGGAAAGCGCGAATTCAGTGGGCGCCGCGCTCGCCGGCTGCCTGCCGCACCGCGGCATCGGCGGCACTGCGGCGCAAGCCGCGGGCTACGATGTCCACGGCATGCTGAGTTCACCGCGGCGCGGCTACATTCTGTTCGGGATCGAACCGGACCGCGACATGGCCGAGAGCGAATTGGCCGAGGCCGCGCTCATGTCGGCCGATGCAGTCGTGGGTTTCACGGCGTATGTCAACGATGCGTTGCTGGAATGCGCGGACGTTTTGTTGCCGATCGGCACGTTTGCCGAAACGGCCGGCACTTACGTCAACGCCGAAGGCGCCTGGCAGAGTTTCGATGCGGCGGCCGACCCGGTCGGCGACGCGCGGCCGGGCTGGCGCGTGCTGCGCGTGCTCGGCAATGCGCTCGGCCTGGCCGACTTCGACTACCGCAGTGCCGCGGATGTGCGCGATGCGCTGCGTCGGGAACTTGGCGAAGCACCGCCGCCGGACAACAGCTATCGCGGCAGCCTGAGCATCGCGGCGCTCGAGCCCGTCGATGTCGACCCGGCCGTACTCGATGTCCCGATTTACGCCGTCGATGCGGTCGTACGCCGCTCCGAGCCCTTGCAGGAGACGGTTCTCGGCCGCGCTCGGGACGAATCCGAAGAACCCCTGGCAGCGAGCGCGTCGTGATGGACTGGCTCACGGGCATGCTCGCCGACACCGAACTCCGGCTCACCGCCGTGTGGGCAGCCTTGCCGGAGTTCGTCCGCTTCGTGCTCGTGGACCTGTTCAAGATCCTGGTCGTCGTCGTTCCGCTGTTCATCGCCGTTGCCTATTTCACGTACTGGGAACGCAGGATCATCGGCTGGATACAGAACCGCCTCGGCCCCAATCGGGTCGGCTGGGAAGGCGTTCTGCAGCCCTTCGCCGACCTGATCAAGATGCTGTTCAAGCAGGTCATCGTTCCCGGCAATGCGAACCGCTTCCTGTTTCTGCTGGCGCCGATCGTCGCGCTGATACCTGCTCTCGCCGTGTGGGCGGCCGTACCGATGAGCGAGTCGTTCGTGATCGCCGACATCAACGCCGGGCTCCTCTACGTGCTCGCGCTGACCTCGATGGGAGTGTACGGCGTGATCCTGGCCGGCTGGGCTTCGAATTCGAAGTACGCCTTTCTCGGCGCCATGCGCTGCGCGGCGCAGATCGTCGCTTACGAGATCGCGATGGGATTCGCGCTCGTCGGCGTGCTGATGGCCGGCGGGAGCCTGAATCTCGGGGATATCGTGCGCGCCCAGGAAGGCACGAGCGTGCTGTCGTGGTTCCTGTGGCCGTTGTTCCCGCTGTTTCTCGTCTATTTCATTTCCGGCGTTGCCGAAACGAATCGCTCGCCGTTCGATGTCGCGGAAGGCGAATCGGAAATCGTCGCGGGGTTTCACGTCGAGTACGGCGGCATCGGCTTCGGGCTCTTTTTCGTCGCCGAATACGCGAACATGATCCTGATCACGGCGCTTACGGCGACTTTCTTTCTCGGCGGGTGGCTCTCGCCGTTCGCGGGCGTGCCGGGGCTCGCTGAAACCTGGATCGCCGCGCCGAGCTTCGGCTGGCTCGCGGCGAAGATGGCGTTCTTCAGCTTCTGCTTCCTCTGGTTCCGGGCGACCTTCCCGCGTTACCGCTATGACCAGATCATGCGGCTCGGCTGGAAGGTCTTCATACCGATCACGATCGTCTGGATCGCCGTGGAAGGCGTCATGGCGGCGTTCGAGATCGGGCCGTGGGCGGCAGGCATCTAGGAGGTCGACGTGCGGAATCCGGTCAAGACATTCCTCATGACGGAACTCGCCAGGGGGCTTCGCCTGACGTTCAGCAACCTGTTCGTGAAGAAGATCACGGTCCAATACCCGGAAGAGAAAACTCCTCAGTCGCCGCGGTTTCGCGGCCTGCACGCCCTGCGCCGCTACCCGAACGGCCAGGAACGGTGCATCGCCTGCAAGCTTTGCGAGGCGGTCTGTCCCGCACTTGCGATCACGATCGAGTCGGAGGTCGGACCGGACGGCACGCGGCGCACGTCGCGTTACGACATCGATCTCTTCAAGTGCATCTACTGCGGGTTCTGCGAGGAGGCCTGCCCGGTCGACGCGATCGTGGAGACGCGCATCCACGAGTACCACATGGAAGCCCGCGGCGAGAACATCATGACGAAAGACAAGCTGCTCGCGGTCGGCGACAAGTACGAAGCGATGATCGCCGCGGACAAGTCGGCCGACGCCGACTACCGGTGAGCGGGCGGATCCGGCAAGGAAAGTGACGAGACCTTGATTCCGACGATTCTGTTCTATGCCTTCGCGGCGATCCTGCTGATCGCGGCGTTCGGCGTGATCACGGCGCGCAACCCCGTGCACGCGGCGTTGTTCCTCGTGCTCGCCTTCGTGCAGAGCGCCGCGCTGTGGCTCCTCATGGAGGCGGAATTCCTCGCGATAGTGCTCGTGCTCGTCTACGTCGGCGCGGTCATGGTGCTGTTGCTCTTCGTCGTGATGATGCTCGACATCAACGTCGAGACGATGCGCGAGGGCTTCACGCGATACGTGTGGATCGGCGGGCTCGTCGCGTTGCTCGTGGCTGTCGAGATCGGTCATGTCGTGTGGTTCCGCAGCGAGGGCATGCAGTTCCTGTCGACGCCGGAGCCGTTCCCCGCCGACTACAGCAATACGCGCGAACTCGGCAGCGTGCTCTATACCGAGCACGTCTACGCGTTCGAGATCGCCGCGGTGATCCTGCTGCTCGCGATCGTCGCTGCCATCACGTTGACGATGCGCCGCCGTCCCGGCCTCAAGGCGCAGAACGTCGCGAAGCAGGTCGCCGTCCGGCGCGAAGACCGCGTGCGCCTCGTCAAGGTCGAGCCGACGAAGGACTGAGCGCATGGTCACCGTCGCCCATTACCTCGTCCTGGCTGCCGTGCTCTTCAGCGTGAGCGTCGCCGGCATCTTCATCAATCGCAGGAACGTGATCGTGCTGCTCATGTGCATCGAGCTCATGCTGCTGGCCGTGAACTTCAACTTCATCGCGTTCTCGCGCCTGCTCGGCGACACGCTCGGCCAGGTGTTCGTGTTCTTCATCCTGACGGTGGCCGCGGCCGAAGCGGCGATCGGGCTTGCGATCCTCGTCGTGCTGTTCCGCAACACGCGCAGCATCAATGTCGACGAGATGGACACGCTGAAGGGATAGGTACGGGGACGCAGGCGTGGAATCGATCTATCTCGGCATCGTCATCGCGCCGCTCGCGGCGGCCATCGTCGCCGGGCTCTTCGGCCGCACGATCGGGCGGGCCGGAGCGCATTGGGTCACGATCGTCGGCGTCGCGATCTCGTTCGCGCTGTCGCTCGTCGTGCTCAAGGACATCGTCATCGACGGCGCAGCGGTCTTCAACGGAACGGTCTACCAGTGGGCCGTCATCGGCGACATTCGCATGGAGATCGGCTTTCTCGTCGATCACCTGACGGCGCTGATGATCACGGTCGTCAACTTCGTGTCGCTGGCCGTGCACGTCTACACGATCGGCTACATGCGCGACGACCCGGGCTACCAGCGCTTCTTCAGCTACATCTCGCTGTTCACGTTCGCGATGCTCATGCTCGTGATGTCGAACAACTTCCTGCAGCTTTTCTTCGGCTGGGAGGCGGTGGGCGTCGTCTCCTACCTGCTGATCGGTTTCTGGTTCAAGCGCCCGACCGCGATCTTCGCGAACCTCAAGGCGTTTCTCGTCAACCGCGTCGGCGACTTCGGCTTTCTGCTCGGCATCGCCGCCATCGTGCTGCACACCGGATCGCTCGACTACGCGACGGTGTTCGGGCGAGCGGAACTGCTCGATGCGGAGTCGATCGAGGTGCTCGCGGGCCGGCAGTGGTCGGTGCTGACCGTCGCGTGCATATGCCTGTTCATCGGCGCGATGGGCAAGTCGGCGCAGGTGCCGTTGCACGTGTGGCTGCCGGACTCGATGGAGGGCCCGACGCCGATATCCGCATTGATCCACGCAGCGACCATGGTCACGGCCGGGATCT
Organism: Gammaproteobacteria bacterium; assembly: GCA_022826245.1. GTDB lineage: Bacteria > Pseudomonadota > Gammaproteobacteria > Steroidobacterales > Rariloculaceae > Rariloculus. The sequence goes on along the minus strand of JAJDVG010000005.1, from coordinate 48,631 downwards.
TCATGGTCGCGCGTATGTCGCCGCTGTTCGAGTATTCCGAGGCTGCGCTCAGCGTCGTGCTCATCATCGGTGCAACGACCGCGTTTCTGACGGGGCTGCTCGGCATCGTCCAGAACGACATCAAGCGCGTCGTGGCTTATTCGACCTTGTCACAGCTCGGCTACATGACCGTCGCGCTCGGCGCCTCGGCCTACGCGGCCGGGATCTTCCATCTCATGACGCACGCGTTCTTCAAGGCGCTGCTGTTCCTTGCGGCGGGCTCGGTCATCATCGCGCTGCATCACGAGCAGGACATGCGCCGGATGGGCGGGCTGCGCAAGTACATGCCGATCACCTACTGGACGGCGCTGATCGGCACGCTCGCGCTCGTCGGCTTCCCGGGGATGTCGGGCTTCTTCTCGAAGGACGCGCTGATCGAGGCCGTGCATGCCTCGACGACGTTCGGTGCGGGCTTTGCTTACTGGTGCGTGCTGCTAGGCGTGTTCGTCACGGCGCTTTACAGCTTCAGGCTGCTGTTTCTCGTCTTCCACGGCGAGGAGCGGCTCGACAGCGAGGCGAGGGCGCATCTGCACGAGTCGCCGGCCGTGGTCTGGGCGCCTCTGGTCGCGCTTGCCGTGCCATCCGTTTTCATCGGCTGGTTCACGATCGAACCGCTGTTGTTCGGGGAGTTCTTCGCCGACTCGATGTTGGTGCTCGAAGAGCACGATGTACTGCACGAGGTCGGCGAGGAGTTCGAGGGGTCCGCGGCGTTCGTGCTGCACGCGTTCACCGCTTCGGCCGCGATCTGGCTCGCCTTGGCCGGCGCCATCGTCGCCTGGGTCCTGTACCTGCTGCGGCCGGAACTGCCGGGCCGCATCGCCCGGCGGTTCGCGCCCGCGCATCGGCTGCTCGTGAACAAGTACTACTTCGACTGGTTCAATGAGAACGTGCTCGCCGGCGCCACGCGCGGTTTGGGCAGGCTCCTGTGGAGCGTCGGCGACCGCACGGTCATCGACGGCGCCATCGTCAACGGCAGCGCCCGGGGGGTCGCCGCGCTCTCCGCGATCGTGCGCCGGGTGCAGTCGGGTTATCTGTACCACTACGCCTTCGCTATGGTCATCGGTCTGGCCGCGCTGATCGGCTGGCTGATCCTGCGGGGTTAGCCGGCCATGTACGTGCCGCTCCTGAGCATCTCGATCTGGCTGCCCATCGCGGGGGCGGTCGCCGTGCTGCTGCTCGGTTCGCGGCGGGCGGAACTGGCGCGATGGGTCGCGCTCGGCGTTTCGCTCATGACGTTTGTCGTCGCCATTCATCTGTATATCGGTTTCTACCCGGACCATGCAGGCATGCACTTCGTCGAGCGCATGCCCTGGATCGGCGCTTTCAACTCGTTCTACGAGCTCGGCGTCGACGGCATCTCGATGCCCCTGATCCTCCTGACCGCGTTCCTGACCCCGATCGTGGTCATCGCGGGCTGGGAGGTGATCCAGACCCGGCCCGCCCAGTACTTCGCCGCTTTCCTGCTGCTCGAAGGCCTCATGATCGGGGTTTTCTGCGCGCTCGACGCGCTGCTGTTCTACGTGTTCTGGGAAGCGATGCTCGTACCGATGTTCATCATCATCGGCGTGTGGGGTGGGGAACGGCGCATTTACGCGACCGTCAAGTTCTTCCTGTACACCTTCCTAGGCTCCGTCTTCATGCTGGTGGCGCTGATCTACATGTATCTGCAGGCGGGCAGCTACTCGATCCTCGCGTTCCACGAGCTGCCGCTCGGCATGAACGAGCAGATCCTGATCTTTCTCGCGTTTCTGATCGCCTTCGCGGTCAAGGTGCCGATGTGGCCGGTCCACACCTGGCTGCCGGACGCGCACGTCGAGGCGCCCACGGGCGGCTCCGTGATTCTGGCGGCCGTGCTGCTCAAGATGGGCGGTTACGGCTTCCTGCGCTTCAGTCTGCCGATCACGCCCGATGCGAGCCAGTCGCTCGCCTGGCTCATGATCGGGCTGTCGTTGATCGCGATCGTGTACATCGCCTTCGTGGCCCTCGTACAGAAGGACATGAAGAAGCTCATCGCCTACTCGTCGATCGCTCACATGGGCTTCGTCACGCTCGGCTTTTTCGTGATCTTCGCGACGATCGCCAATTCCCAGGACGAAGCCGGCGCGATGCTGGCGCTGCAGGGCGGCATGGTGCAGATGATTTCGCACGGGCTGATCTCGGGGGCGCTGTTCCTGTGCGTCGGCGTCATGTACGACCGACTGCACAGCCGCGAGATCGGCGCCTACGGCGGAGTTGCGAACACGATGCCGAAGTTCGCCGCGTTCGTCGTGCTGTTCGCGCTTGCCAACGCCGGCCTGCCCGGCACATCCGGTTTCGTCGGCGAGTTCTTCGTCATTCTCGGCAGTTTCCACGCGAGTTTCTGGCTTGCGTTCACGGCGGCGACGATCCTCGTGTTCGGTGCGGCCTACACATTGTGGATGGTCAAGCGCGTGATCTTCGGCGAAGTCGGCAACGACGGCGTGGCGGCGCTCGAGGATGTCGGACGGCGCGAGTTCCTGATCCTCGGGATTCTCGCCGTGTCGGTGCTGGCGCTCGGCGTGTGGCCGGATCCTCTGGTCGAGGCAATGGACACGACCCTGCGCGAGCTTCTTGCTCACGTAATGGAATCGAAGCTATAGCGATGGGCGGCAGATGATCGACTACTACCCGGCAGCAGCGGAGATATTTCTCGCCACGGCGATCTGCGTCGTGCTGCTCGTCGACGTGTTCCTGCGCGACGAGCAGCGGATGATCACCTATTGGCTGTCGTTGGCCGCGTTGCTCGGCACGGCCGCCTGTTCGGCCTTGTTCTTCGTGGACGAACCGGTCACGACGTTTTTCGGAAGCTTCGTGGCCGATGCGGCATCCGGCGTGCTCAAGCTCGTCGCCTACGTGGCCGTCGCCCTCGTTTTTGTCTACTCGCGCGACTATCTGGCCCGCCGAAACCTGTTCAAGGGCGAGTTCTTCATTCTCGGGCTCTTCGGGCTGCTCGGGATCATGGTCATGGTCTCGGCCCACAGCCTGTTGACGATCTATCTTGGCCTCGAACTCCTGTCGCTGTCGCTCTATGCGCTCGTGGCGTTCAATCGTGAGTCGGCGACGGCGGCCGAGTCGGCGATGAAATTCTTCGTGCTAGGCGCGATCGCTTCGGGCACGTTGCTGTACGGCATCTCCCTGCTCTATGGCGTTACCGGGACGCTCGAGATCGGCACGCTCGCAGAACGCCTGTCCGGCCCCGACGGCATGGGCATTCCGGCGCTTGTCGGTCTCGCGTTCATCGTCGTCGGCGTTGCGTTCAAGTTCGGCGCCGTGCCGTTTCACATGTGGGTGCCCGACGTTTACCAGGGCGCGCCGACCCCGGTGACGCTCTACATCGGTTCGGCGCCCAAGATCGCGGCGTTCGCGCTGGCCTGGCGGGTGCTCGTCGAAGGGCTCGGCGACGCGCATGCGAGCTGGCAGGGCATGTTGATCGTGCTGTCGATCTTGTCGCTCGCGATCGGCAACATCGTCGCGATCGCACAGACGAATCTCAAGCGCATGCTGGCCTATTCGACGATCTCGCACGTCGGGTTCATCCTCATGGGGTTCATCGCGGGCAGCGACGATGCGCTCAGTGCGGCGCTGTTCTACACGGTGAGCTACGTCATCATGGCCGCCGCCGCGTTCGGCATGATCCTGCTGCTGAGCAGGGAGGGTTTCGAGGCCGAGCAACTGGAGGATTTCAAGGGCCTGAACGCGCGCAGCCCGTGGTTCGCCTTCGTGATGCTCATGATCATGTTCAGCATGGCGGGCGTGCCGCCGTTCATCGGCTTCTATGCCAAGCTGCTCGTGCTCGGCAGCCTCATCGACGCCGGGCTTGTCTGGTTCGCCGTGCTCGGCGTGCTCATGGCCGTCGTCGGTGCGTTCTACTACCTGCGCGTCGTCTGGTACATGTACTTCGACGATCCGCTGGACGAGGCGCCGATCGCCGCGCCCGGCGGCATGCGCGTCGTGCTAAGCGTCAACGGCCTCGGACTGCTCGTGCTCGGCGTGTTTCCGGGCTATCTGCTCGAGCTTTGCATGCGGGTCCTCTAGCCGGTTGTTGAAACTGTGCCGCCCAAAGCCGTTATGATGAAGGTCTGAGACGGCTCACGACTCTGGCGTCACGGGGGGTGTCATGATCAGAAGCCTTGTTCGCGCGAGCGTTTTCGCTCTACCGAGTTTCTTCCTACCGCAGTTCGGCTCCTCGCATCACGCGGCGAGCATCCACTACGACATGACCGATATCGCCGAAGTGGCCGGGCGAGTGACCAGCGTACAGTGGGCGAATCCGCACACGGTCATTACGGTTGAAGGCAGTGAGGACGGGGGAATCGAGGCCGAGTGGCGCATCGAAGCGGCGGCTGCTGCGATGATTCTGCGCACGGGCGTTGAACGCGACTCGGTTTCCGTGGGTGACACCGTACGCGCTGCGGGTTATCGGGGCCGCAGAAATACGAACGCGATCTTCATGCAGAACTTTCTGCTCGCCGACGGCCGCGAATGGCGATCGTCACGCGCGATCGAGCCTCGGTGGACGGCAGACCTCGTGGGGACGTCGTGGACGACTGCACCTCCGGCGGAATCGAACGCCGGTCCCGGAATCTTCAAGGTATGGAGTCTCGACGAATCGACGCTGCCCGAAACGGGGCCGCCGCGACCGCTCTGGAACGACAGCTATCCGCTCACGGAGTTCGCCAGGGAGATGCAGCGTACCTGGGGCAACGGCGCCGAGAATCCTTACGTGAACTGCGCGAACGGCATGCCGGCGATCATGGATACGCCGATCCCGATGGAGTTCGTCAGAGACGGCGACGATGTCGTGCTTCGCTTCGAGGAACTCGATGCGCGACGCCTGATAGTCATGGCCGAGACGGATGGATCGCCGACTCCCGGCCCTTACGGCTATTCCACCGGCCGCTGGGACGGTGAGTCGCTCGTTGTTCGGACCGTCGCGATCGACTGGCCCTGGTTCGATCAGGACGGCATCCCGTTGACGGAGAACACTGAAATCCTGGAGCGATTCACTCCGAGCCTGGACGGCCAATTCCTGGATTACATCGCGACCGTGGTCGACGAAGCCGTGTTCACGGAACCGGTGGTACTTGACCGGCGATTTGCCGACCTTGCCGGTGAGGAAGTCCAGGCTTACGAGTGTCAGTGGGATGAGTCGACGCTATGAAAACAACGATGACTCTGCTTGGCGTTCTGGTTGCAACGGTCGCATTCGCCGCACCGCCCGATCCGACGATCGTCAGCTCGGACGATCTCGAATGGAGCGAAGGCAGTCGGGACGGCGTCACGATCAAGCAGTTTCCGGGCGAACTTGGGCGCATGAACATCGTACGTTACGCGGCCGGAACGATTTTTCCGGCCCACAGTCACGTCAACGAGCAGATTCTCATGGTGCGGTCCGGACGCTATCGAATCGCGGTTGAAGGCACGGACCACGTGCTGGAAGTCGGTGACGTCATCGTCATACCGTCGTATTCGGTGCATGAAGTCGAGGCGCTCGTAGATTCCTCTCATATCGAGTTCTTTGCGCCGGCAGACCTGAAACCAAGACCCGCAGAGTAGCATCGGCGCGCCGGATTGAGCCGATCGAAGTCGACGGGATACGACTCCGCCTTGCGTCTTCGTGCGGGATTGCCCGATCGGTCCGCCACATTCCGTCTTGCGGCGGTTTTTCGGCCTCGGTATGATCCTGCCCTTCCGGTGCGGGGTGGAGCAGTCAGGCAGCTCGTCGGGCTCATAACCCGAAGGTCGCAGGTTCGAATCCTGCCCCCGCTACCACCGGGACAAGGGGCCGTCCCTCGCCAGGCACACACGGTCGGTTCGGGATAATCGATCTCGCTCGTTACCGTTTCCGCTACCGCCTCGTTACCGTTTCCGCTACCGCCTCGTTAGCGTCTTCATCACCGCAAGCTCTCCGCCGCGCCTTCGAAGATGAAGTCGTTCAGAAACATGCGCTGGGCGAACAGGTTGCGCTCGACTTCGGTCAATGCGGCCTCCTTGCAGACGTGGTCGCATCCGTGCCGGATGGCGGCGACCTGCCGGGCGATGATGTCCTTCGCGGCGTTCTGGCCGAGCAGGAAATTGGGTGCGGCCTCAAGGCAGGTCGCAAGCGTGCTTGTCCGATTTTCTCCGACGATCAGCATGGCCTGGCTGGCCACATTGCCGGAACGGCTTTGCGGGCAGATGTCATAGGCAGGCGTCAGGGTCAGGTGTTTGCCGTCCCAGAAGCCCGCATGGTTGCGGGCGTGATCGTCGGTGTTGCCGCACAGGACGTTGAATACGAGCCGTCCGTACAGCTCGTGCAGAGTCGCCTTCGGTGAGGTGAAGCGGTGACGGATGATTTCCGCGAGATCTTCGTAGCTGGCGTAACGTGCCATCATTTCATCGAGACCGAACAGCGTCAGCGCCGAGACCATCGCCTTGCGAGTCCAGCCGCCCACCGTCTTTGCGCGGTCGAAACGCTCGACCAGCAATACGTCCTTGCCGGCGGCATGCTCAAGACGTACGGCGGCAACGTCGAGCCCCGCCCTGGCCGCAAGGCGCATGGCGACGTATTCGGCCTTCACCACGTTGTAGGTGTCGGTCGAAGAAGAGAACTTGGCGATCAACTTCGTGTCGCCGTCCTGGATCATCGCTTTCGGACGCGCGCCGCCGAGCGACGTACCGTGGAGCAGCGCCTGGTCGAGATCGGGCGTCAGCGGCTCGCCTTTCTCGATTTTCCCGGCGGCGCTCAGCAGCTCCTCGAGCGGCGCGGATTGAGCGGTGCGCGGCACATACTCGGAAGGGGAGTGCTGGAAGTCCAGAGCGCCGATGCGGTCGGAGCCGGATTCCAGCAGATAGGTCAGCTCGTCGAGCGCGGTGGTATCGATATCCTTGCCCTTGCGGCCGAAGGCCCGGTTCAGGATGATGCGACGGCCCCACGCATCGGGCGAGGCGTCGCGCAGGCATCCCGCCATGCTCAGCCCGATTTCGGGCGTGATCGCACCGCTGCGCAACGGCAGTTCGGGCTCGTGGATTGGAATGCGGTCATTCGAGTCCAGGTAGCTCCGACCGTAGTTGAAGATCAGCCGCTCGCCGTCACGCGATATGCGGCCAGCAACGACCGGCGCCGTCGCTCCCGGGAGCCATATCCAGACATAGGCTTCCTCCGGCGCTTTCCTGTCGGGGCGATCAGAAGTCATCATTCACTTTCGTCGTTCCGGTGCGGACGGATTGCGGCAGCAGGGTGAGCTTGCCGCGTTCCATCGACAGATGGCGCGTCAGCGTTGTCGGTTCGGCTTCGAACAAGCGCAGCCCGACAATGGCGGCTACCTCGAAGGCCGCACCGATGGAGGAGCCCATTTCGCCTTTCTCGATGCGGTGCACAAGGCCGCGCGAAACTCCGGCGCGTTCGGCGACATCGGTTACCGTCATGTTGCGTTCGATGCGCGCGGTACGGATCATCAGCCCGAGAAGCTCTACGGCTTCGCGGGCATAGCGGGAATGGCTTCTGTGTGCGGACTTCGCCATCGGTGTTCCATAAATAAGTTATAAAAAGCTATTCTGACTTATTTATGAATCAATCTAGCGGATTTCAAGCGGGTTGGGAAGTACGCGTTCAACAAATGGAACGTGAGATGGCTTGGCGATCCGTTTACGGAACAGATGTGATCGCCTTGCGACGTGTTCCGATGGCTCATGACGATGCCCGTCGATAAGCCTTCCAGCCGTGAGCGACACGAACTACCGGAACGACAAGCTCGCTACCGCGGATTTCCGAACATGTCGATTCTGTCGACAGGTCACCTCAACGTGTCGATGAAATGACAACATATCGACATATCACGTTGAGGCCAGGAGGGCGTCGGCGATGCCGATCACGCTCGATGGAGCGTTCCTCGCTCTAGACTTTCGGGACGCGGGGCGTTCCAGGCCAGTCCGACTCACTGCCCGGACAGATACGCAGCCAGAGCGTCGAGTTCCGCGTCCGTGATCTCCGTCTTTCGGAACGGGGCCATCGACAACATGCCCTGACGGACCAACGTTCTGACGAATTCGGGCGTCAGGTCGGTCCGGTCCTCGAGTACAGCGGGAATCTCCGTCCCGTCATACCTGAACGCGAGGCTCTGCGTGCCCGGATGGCCCGGTCCCGGGTCGTGGCAGGGGGCGCACCAGTAGTCGTAAACCTGTTCGCCGCGTTCGATGGCAGTGTCCTGTGCCTGCGCCAGGGTCGCGACGGACCCGAGCGCGAACACGGCGCCCGCGAGGCATGCGGCGCCGAGAGTGAACGCGGCTTTCGCCGATTTCATCAGGCGTCCCTCAGGTGCTTCGGCCACACGCCGTAACGGCCCGCCGCGAGGATGCCGTTGGGGTCCACGGCGTCCTTGATCTTCTCCTGCATCCTCTTGAGCGCGTTGTCGTTGTATGAGTAGGTCTGTGCCACGAGATCCTGGTAGACCGTCGGAGCGCGATACTCCACCCAACCTTCGGCTGCTGCGAGTTCAACCCAGCGTTCGAAGGCTGCACGTATCCTGGAGTTGTACCCGGCGTCTTTCGCGACCGGGAACATGATGAGCCCGACGAGCGAGCGCTCCCAGTTGGTCATGAAGACCGGGCCGATGATGCCGAGATCCTCGCCCTGGCTGGCCTCGGCCGAATTGGCCCGGTACCAGTCGCGGAAGCGGATGAGTTCCTCGCCGCGCCTTGGCAGGATCGGCGAAAACCCGATGTGTCCGCCGGCCGGATTCGGCTGGAACGGGCTGCGCCCGAGCAGTGAGAACGTCGACAGGTTCGGCACGCCGAAATTCACGAGACGGACGCCCGGAGGTGCGTCCTCTCCGGGGCCTTGAGTCATGATGAGTTCCGATTCGCTGAACGTGCAGCCGTCGATTTGCTCGAACTTCGAGCGTGCGTAGGCGAGTTGCTCGCGGATGACGTTTACCGGCCCGTAGATCGGGACATCGAGCGACCAGCCTGGGGATCCGAAACCGCCACTGCCTCCGCTGTTCAACTGCGTGGAGCCGTTGACCATCTGCTGGTTCTCGAGCAGGTTCAGCGTGTCGATGAGCCCGACGACCCCGTCGTCGCTCGCCACGGTCGCCCTGCCGGTGATCAGCGCTTCGGGCCTCGGCATGAGCCAGAAGCCCATTTTCGTCACGACGCCCATATTGCCCTGGCGGAACAGCCCGTCGACCCAGGGGCCGTAGCCCCACTTGTTTTCCTGCCAGGTCTTCGCGCCCGGCGCCGCGCCCATGCCCGTGCGGACGATCTCCCCGTCGCCGAGCACCACTTCCATGCCGCAGTGCGCGCCGAAGTGGTCGCGGAAGGGGTAGGCCGTCCAGCCTCCGCCGCCATCGAGCGCATTGCCGATGACGCTGCCCCAGCCCGGATCGGGCGGATCGATCCACAGATCCAGCCCGCGCTCCTGAATGTGGTTGTAGAGATCGAAGTAGCTGACGCCGGGTTCGACGAGCGCCCAGGCGTTGCGTTCATCGACATCGAGCACGCGGTTCATGCGCTTCAGATCGAGCACCACGCTGCCCGAATACATCGGCGCCGAGCCGCCATAAGCGAGATTGCGTCCCGTCGAAATCGGGTAGAGCGGAATCCCCAACTCGTTCGCGGCGCGGACGACGGCCTGCACTTCCTCGACCGTTGCCGGTGCGACCGCCGCGGAGGCGACGCGTTCCTCGGGCTCGTCCCAGTAGATCGAATAGGCGTCGCGATAGAGCGCGACGTCCTCGTCCGAACTGAACACCCACTCGTCACCGACCGCGGTGCGGAACCGGTCCAGTGCGTGTGTGAAGTCTGTTTCGCTTACGCCGTGGGGGAGGGCCATTTGGTATCTCCAGTCAGGTCGTGTGTTACGCGGCCGAGAGCACGCCGGCGGATCGGAGGATGTTTCTTCGGGTAGGCACGAGCGACGCTCCGTATACAGCTATCGCCGATAGCTTAGCGCGCGCGGAGCATGTTGCCTATGTGCGAGGACGATCACCTCCGCTGCGTCACATTCGCTTGAGTCGCGCCCGTTCGTTACGTTTCCGATGAAACTTCATCCTGCTCGTGTTCGGATTCCTGCTGGATGGGTTCCGGCGTTTGCTGGCTGACCAGTACGGGCTGACGCGTGAGTTCGGATTCCGCCATGTCCGTGTATTCCGCGGGAAGGTCTTTTTTCACCGAGACGCCGAGGCTTTTGAACTCGGTGGCCTGCTTGATGAGGTTGCCGCGACCGTCGACAAGTTGTCCTTTCGCCTTGCTGAAGCTTTGCTGGGCACTTTCCAGGGACTTGCCGATGCCCTCGAAGCTGTCGACAAAGGTGCGCAGCTTGTCGTAGATGCGCCCGGCCTTGTCGGCGATCTCCTGAGTGTTCCTGTTCTGGTCTTCGAAGCGCCAGAGCTGACGCACGATGTTCAGGCTCGTGAGCAACGTCGTGGGGGTGGCGACGAGCACACGCTTCTCGATGGCCTTCTGGAAGATGCTCTCGTCGCCCTTCATGGCTTCGACGAAGGCCGATTCGATGGGGACGAACATGAATACCACTTCCGGAGAGTTCAAGCCGTCGAGCTTGTCGTAGTCACGTCTTGCCAGTTCCTCGATGTGGTTCGTGATCGCTCGGGTGTGCTCCTGCAGGGCCAGCTTGCGTTCGCCGTCATCTTCGGAATTGACGTAGCGCGTATAGGCATTCAATGACACCTTGGCGTCGATGACGAGGTGCTTGGCATCGGGCAGGAATACCACTACATCCGGCCGCCGCCTGCCTTCTTCGGTGCTTATGGACATTTCGCGGCGGTAGTTTCTGCCCTCCACCAGCCCGGATCGGTCGAGGACACTCTCGAGCATCATTTCGCCCCAGTTGCCTTGCATCTTCTTCTGGCCCTGGAGGGCAGTAGTCAGATTCTGCGCGTCCTGGGTGATTTGCCGGTTCATCTCCTGCAGGCGGGCGAGTTCAGCTTTCAATACCTCCTGCTGACCGGTTTCCTTCGTGTGAATGTCTTCAACCTTCGCGCGAAAATCATCGATCTGCTTCTTGAACGGATTCAGCAGCTCATCAAGGCTGGCCTTGCTGCGCTCGGCAAAATCCCTGCCTTTTGCGTCAAAGATGCGATTGGACAGGTTCTCAAATTCGGTCTTGAGTTGCTTCTTCTGTTCGTCGAATCCGGCGCGCTGGTCGGCAAGATTCCTGTCGCGTTCCTCCAATCGCGCCTGAAGTTTCGCGTTCTCGCTGCTCAGTCGGTTGACGCGCCGACTGCCAAGCACGAAGCCGACAATTCCGGCGAGTGCGACAAGGGCGGCGGCCGCCAAAACGATCTCGAGTGACATTCCTGCTCCTGTGCATGGTCATGACAATGGGCGCTAACATGGGCTATACGTTGGCCCATATCAACTATTCGGCAGTTTGGACACGGCACTGACGAAGTGCCATCATCGGCCGTCCCGTGCGCGCCGCCGACACGCCTGATCGATCCCGTCAACTATTAGTCACAAGGCTATTGACTTGAGTAACGGCTGCGGTGCTTGAAACTCTCAAACGGGGCTTCCGCCCACCCGCATTGCTGTTCATCGCGAGCCTCGTACTTGGCGCCTGCGGCGGCAGTTCGCGTCCGGATCGGGTGCCGAGGTTCGGCAATGTCGAGATCGAGCGGCAGTTCTACATTCGCGGCGCCGCGATTGGCGCCCTCCCGGCCTTCGAGCGGGCCTTCGTGGCCGGTATCGGTGTCGGGTTGCCGGAAGCCACGGGCGGGGACCTGCCTCTGTCCTACACGCTGACGCCCGCACTTCCGGCCGGTGTCTCCTTCAACGCGACAACCCGCACATTGTCGGGCACTCCGACGGAAACGTTCGACGAGACGACGTTCACCTATTCGGTGAGCGATAACAACGGTGACACGGCGAGCCTCACGTTCGCGATCAGTGTGAGTTCGATCACACTCGAGGCGGGCGCGACCGAAATCGCCGAATGGAACGATTCGGGCGCCGAAATCACGGTTCGTCTCTCGACGCCGGCGCCGAGACAAGCCACCGTCCGGTTCGCAACCTCCGGGACGGCCACGGACGGTGGAGACTATGAATTGTCGGGAGGCGAGATGGGCGATTCCGCTGCGGCGCTCGTCGACGGCGCCGAGGTGACCATCGAAGCCGGCGCGGACAGCGCAACGTTGTCTCTGCGCTCCGTCCCCGATTTTGAGGGCGAGGGCACGGAATCGATCGGGGTCGCCGTGCAATCCGTGGACGCCAACCTCTTCGATGACTCAGCGCCAGCCGTCGACATCGAGGTGCTTGACGCCGGCGCGATGTTCGCTTCCGCCAAGCAGGGCCTGACGTCAGCGCTGCTCGTGCTGTTCGAGAGAATGCGGACGAGCGACCGCGGCTACGAGTTCGGTTTCGGAATCCTGAACCTGGGTGCGAAGACGAGCGGCAGCACGTCGCTGATGATGCGGGTCGACTTCGAGGACTTCGCCCCGGGCACGCTCATCGGCGCTCCGGTGACCTCGCAGAGCGTCGATGTTCCGCCCCTTGCGCCGCGCGATTATTTGGGTGTCACATTGACGCTCCCGAAGGAGGTCGTCGAGGAGCGCGGACCAGCCATCTATACGGCAAGCGCGTTCATCACCGCACCGCCGGACGATTTCTTTGCGCCGTTCGGCGGCTATGCCGACGGGAATTCGATCCTGATCCCCGTGGGCGGGCGGAACCCTTTCGAGTGCGAAGAGTTCAGCCGACCCGTGTCGCCCGGAACGGAGGACCCGCTGCTCGCCGAGCAGTGGAACCTGAACAACACCGGTCAGACAGCGTTCGCCGCTGCGGGCGGTGTCCCGGGCGAAGATCTGCGCATGGCGCAGACGCTCGCGGACGGCCCCACCGGCGCCGGCGTCGAGGTGGCCGTGGTCGACACGGGCCTCGAGGTCTGTCACCCGGACCTTCGCGACAATATCTCCGCCGGTGCGTCCTGGAACTTCAACACGCTCGCGTGGCCCGGTTCGATCGCCACGGACCCGTTCAATCCTTCCGCGAGCGGCGACCACGGCACGAGCGTCGCCGGGTTGATCGCCGCGACTGCGAACAACGGCATCGGGGTGCGCGGTGTGGCGTCCGGCGCCCGGCTGCGCGGTTACAACGTGCTGTCCGCCGTAGACGGCGGTAGCGGTCCGGCCGTCGAATACGACGCGCTCGGGGCGAGCACGAGCAACCCGGACTCGAGCGGAGCGCACATCTTCAACATGAGCTACGGATTCCTCGGGGCGCCGCTATCGAACGCTACGCCCGAGAGTGTGGGCGTGTTCAGGAACGGCGTGGAAAAGCTGCGCGACGGTCGCGGTGCGCTCTACGTCAAGGCAGCGGGCAATTTCTTTGACCTGTGTCCCTCACTGATGCGCGAGCATGTCTTCCCGGACCGGCCCGATGCCTACAGCCCGAACCGTTCGCTCGGCTGCGTATCGGCCAATATCGATGCTTACAACAATCTGCCGTACCTCATTACCGTCGGTGCATTCAATGCACACGGAAAACGGGCCAGCTATTCGTCCGCGGGTTCGAACCTCTGGGTCAGCGCTCCGGCAGGCGAGGGCGGTTTCCTGTCTCCCGCCATGGTGACCACCGACCAGGCCGGTCCGCACCGCGGCGAAGCGCGCCTGGGGTTCGGCAGCGAACTTACCGGCGACCCCGTCGAACATGATGGCGACTATACGAGCAGTTTCAGCGGCACGTCGTCTGCCGCCCCCAACACTTCCGGCGCCATCGCCCTGATGCTCGATGCGCAACCCGGGCTGACCTGGCGCGACGTCAAGCACATCCTGGCGAGGACCGCGAGGATGATCGATCCGGGCGCGGAGCCGGTGCGTATCGCCTTCGGCGGCAAGCCGGTCGTGTTGCAGCACGGATGGATCACCAACGCCGCGGGTTACAACTTCCACAACTGGTACGGCTTCGGCGCCGTGGATGTGGATGCCGCGCTCGAGTTGACGCGCAGCTACACGGCCGACAGCCTCGGCCCGTTCACGCAGATGGCATTCGAGCACGCCGCGACGGAGACCATTCCGGACAACGACGGCGGCGGCGTTTCACAGGTGCTGACGGTGAGCGGTATCAGCGACACGGCCAATGTCGAGGCGGTCGAACTTGCGATCCTCGCGGATCACCCGTTCCCGAACGATCTCGGCGTCACGCTCATCTCGCCCTCGGGTACCGAGAGCATTCTGAACCCCGTCTACAACGACCCGTTGGTCGCGGAACCCGGGCTACTCGGCTGGTCGCTGCTCAGCAATGCGTTCTATGGGGAGCCCGCGAACGGCGACTGGACGCTCAGGGTTATCGATGCCGCGCCGGGCAGTGTCGGCAGCCTCGATGAATGGATGCTGACGCTTTCGGTAGGCGAGCATCCCTGAGTGCCGGCCGCTTCGCCAGAGGCGCGTGGTTCTGTCTTTGGTTGCGGGCAGGTACACCACGGGCCGCTTGAAACACGTCGTGAATACATCCCTGTAGGCTCCGCGCGCGCATCCCTGCGCGCGAGGGTTTCAAGCGGCCCGTGGTGCACCTGCCCTTGGCGTCTGCGCGAGCCCGTATATTTCCAGGAGGGCCAGCCGTCTATAGCGGTACGCGAAGCGGACCAGCCAGTTGCACGCGGGCGGCATCGACTGCCGGATGGCCGAGCAAGGCGCGTGCGGCTTCGGCCGGATTGGTCGTTTCGGGCAACTGCACGATGGCGAATCCGAGTTCGGGATAGGCCTTGCCGCCGAGAGCGCCCGCGGATTCGACGATCTCGTCGAGCCGGGCATAGTCGCGCAACTCGACGATCACGCTCGGTGTCAGCTCGCGGAACCGCTCGCGTTGCCGGTCGAAGGCCATGTGCCTCGTCGGACCGTCAAGTGCAATGCGGGCGGTATGCGTGTCGCCATTCAGCGTCGCCCTGTAGACCCGAAAGTTGCCCTCGTCCGCCACGCTGAGCCGCACGCCGTCGACGATGGCGGCGGCAGGCATCGGCGTGCCCGGCATGACCAGCACATCGCCTTCACTGCTCACGGCCGATAGAACCTGTGCCTGCGCCGCTCCCGCGAGGAAACACAATAGCGCGGCGGCAAGCCCGACGCTGCGGAACTGCTTCGCTGTTATCGACGGCCTTCTCGGGAGGGGTACGAATTTCATGTCGATGTGGTTTTCGGCCGCTTCAGGTTCCGCAAGTTTGCCAAGTCTCGGTATCGATCATCTTTTCAGAAAAAATATATAAAACAGAAGTTTATGAAACTATTCCATAAACGATATTAAGAAAGCCATCCTGCGGCACGGTGGTTCATTCCGGCTGTCCCGCGTTGTGCGCCGCGAGCGCCGCATGGAGGGACTCGAGGTTGTCGCGCATGAGTTCGAGGTAGCTCTCGGGCATCAGGCGACCGTCCTCGACGATGCCCGCATCGAGCGTGTCGAGGACGACGAGCCGCGCGCCGGCCGCTTCGATGACGGCTCGGATACGCTCGTCCGGTTCCCACTTGTGCATGGCGACGCCGATGCCGTTGTCGCGCAGGTAATCGCCGAAAGCCGCCAGGTCCGCATCCGTCCAGTCGATGTCCTGCTTGACGAACCAGCCGTCCACGTAGAGGCCCATGTCGCTGGTCAGGTAGACGAATTCGGACGCCAGGGCGAACACGGTCACGTCGGCGAGTTCCGCGAACCTGAGTTCGTATTCGACCTTGAGACCGAGCAGTTCGCGCCTGAGTTCAGCGAGGTTCGTTTCGACGATCGTGCGGTCGTCGGGCGCCAGGCGCGCCAGGTCGCTCGCGATGATCTCGGCCATGCGCGCGCCGTTGGCGGGGCTGAGCCAGTAGTGGACGGACGGTTCACGCGGGGAATCGTCTGCCTCCGCCCAGGGTGCGTTGCGACGCGGCTCGAGCGCCACGGATATCCCTTCGAGCGTGGTCGACCAGGGCTTGGTCGCATCGATATCGACGACTCGTACGTTGTAGCTGCGCGCGGCGATGAAGAGCGGATCGTCCCGCCAGAGCTTGCCGATGGTCACGACGGCATCGGCCCTGGCCAGCGTGTCGGCGTAGCGGTCAGCGGATTGCCGCAGGAGGTTCGGGAGCGCGCTCATGCGCCGGCCGCGCTCGGGCAGATTCTCGACGACGATGCTCGTGCCCTCGGCGAGCGCGTGGGTGACCGAGTACGTCGAGGGCAAGGCCGTCAGCACGAGGATCTCGTCGTCCTGGGCATGGCCTGGCAAGGCCGGGAGCAGCAGGCCCGCGACCGTTAGCGCTGGGATCCCCGAGCCGCGATTCGTCTTCATGGCTGCGCTTCCCTGAATCGGGAAATGGTAACGCGTATCAGGAAGGTCAGGACGAAGAAGCCTGCCGCGATCATGATGATGGCGCCGCCTGACGGCAGGGGCAGGTCGAGCTGCATCGGCAGCAGCACGCCCGCGACGCAACTGACCGTGGAGATCGCCATGCTCAGGAAAACGAAGCCCTTCATCGACCGGATGACGTTGCGCGCGGCCGCCGCCGGGATGAGCAACAGCGCCTCGACGAGCACGGCGCCGACGATCTTGAGGCAGGCGACCGTCAGAATCGTGATCATGAGCACGAAGACGTATTCGAGTGCCCGTACCGGCACGCCGCGCACGTCGGCGAGGCTCGGGTTAAGGCTCGCAAGCAGCAGGCGGTTGAAGAGAGGAACGCCGACGAGGACGGTTGCGATCGTCACGACGAGCAGCACGTTGATGTCGGTGTCGCTTACCGTGAGCACTGAGCCGAAGAGCACCGCCTCGAGGATGTGCGTGTTCACGCGCGCCGAGACGAACAACAGCAACGAGGCGCCCACGGCAAGCGAGATCGAGAGGAAGACGCCGATCAGCGTGTCGGCGGAAAGCGCCGTTCGGCCCTTCGTGTAATTCAGTACCAGGCCGAACAGGATGCAGAACGAGAAGGTCGAGATGTAGGGTTCCGTGTAGGACTCGCCGAGCAGTACGCCGATGGCCACACCCGTCATGGCGGCATTGCCCACGGCCTGGGAAAAGAACGCCATGCGCTTGGTGACGACCATCGTCCCGACACCGCCGAGTACCGGCCCGATCAGCAGCGCGCAGAGCAGGGCATTGATGACGAAGCCGTACTGGAAGGCGAGCGGCAGCGTGCCCTCGAAGGCCAGGTTCATGAGCGTGTCGCGAATCCAGTCGTAGATCGCGGTCATGGCGCTGCATCCCCGGGCTCGGCCTCACCTGCGCGCGCGAACAGAGCCTCGGCCTCATGCCCGACGAGGACGTCGGCAGGCGCTCCGGTGAAGAGCACCGTACGGTTGACGCATGTGGCGGCATCCGCCATCTCCTCGACTTGCCGCAGATCGTGCGCGACCCAGACGATCGTGACGCCGCCGGCGGCAAGTTCGCGGATGATGGCTTCGAAACACTCGGCGCCGACCTCGTCCATGCTGCTCATGGGCTCGTCGAGAACGAGCAGCGCAGGATCCGGGATCAACGCCTGAGCGAACAGCACACGCTGGCGCTCACCGCCGGACAGGCTGCCGAGTCTGGCCCCGCGCTTGCCGTCGAGTCCGACGCGCTCGAGAGCCGCGTCGGTCAGCGCGCGGTTGTGCTTGCTCAATCCCGTGAAAGCGGGCCGTCGTTTCTGGCAGACCATCGCCATGAAATCGTTCACGGACACGGGCAACGACTTGTCAAAGTCGAGGAACTGCGGCACGTAGCCGATAACGCCGTTATCCTGCCAGTCGACGGAGATCGTGCCCGTGTGCGGCATCTGCCCGAGCAGGCAGCGCACGAGCGAAGTCTTGCCGCCGCCGTTCGGACCGATCAGGCAGTGGACGGCGCCGGGCGCGACTTCGAAGTCGATGCCGTTCAGGATTTCGTTGCCGCCGAGGCTGAGCCCGACCGCGTCGAAGCGGATGCCCGGTCCGCGCATGGTTCAGGGGCTGTGTACGCCGGGCAAGACCATGGATTCGGCAGAGCTGTCTCGCACAGTGTTCACTGGCCCTTGTCGGCGTCGACGGCAGTGCGTACCGCGGCCACCAGCGTTTCGAGGTTGGCGAGCATCTCGCGCTCGTACAGTTCGGGCACGAACTCGCCGTCGGACATATGCGAGAAGGAGTACATGCTCACGCCCGTGGCGTCGCGGATCGTCTCCGACAGGCGGCTCGTGAAGTACTTCTCGGCGAAGAGCACATTGACGTCGGCGGACTGGATTTTCTCGATCGTGTCGGCCAGTTGCCGGGCGGTCGGTTCCACGCCGTGGCGCGGTTCGATGACCGCCGTGACCTGCAGGCCGAATTCCTGCATCAGATAGCCATAGGCGCCGTGCATGGTCGCGCAGCGAAAGTCGGAAACATCAAGTTCGAGCAGTTCCGCCATGAATCCGGCCTTGAGCCTGCGAATCTTCGCCGCGTACGCACGCGCGTTGTCGCGGTAGAAGTCTGCGTTGCCGGGATCGAGCGCGCCGAGTTCCTGGGCGATCGTGTAGATCTGCTGGATCGCGGCCGTGGTCGATACGAAGGTATGCGGGTTGACGACTCGGGCGTCGCCTTCGTCGGCCGCGATCGGGATCAGCGCCACGCCGTCGTTGGCGTAGATCAGCGGCAGGTCGTCGTCGCGGCCGGCTGCCGCAACGATTTCGAAGGCCCACTCGTCGTGACCGATGCCATTGACGATCAGCGCGTCGAGTTCCAGTACGCGCCGCATGTCGTCGGGCCGCGGCGTGTAGTTGTGCGGATTGCTGCCTGAATCGATGAGCGGCACGATCTCGGCGCGCTCGCCGGCGATGTTGGCGGCGAAACTGTAGTAGGGGTGAAGCGTGATGCCGATGCGCAGCGGTTGGGCGGCCGCGCTGCCGTACGCCGCACTCAACGCGCAGGCAAGCAGGAGCGACCGCAGGTACGCACGGAGTCTGCGCGGCGGGGATTGGCTGACACGGTGATTCGATATCGCCGTCCCCTGGCTCATTGTCACGCTCCGCATGCTTCAGGCGCCCTGCAGGCGTTCCACTTCCATGGCGCCGGTATACGGCACGACCTCTTTCCAGCCGTTGACGATCAGCGAATCGCGCTTGATCGTTTGCGGCGCCGGGGCATCGGGATCCGGGTGAATCCAGATCGTCGCGCCGTCCGTGAAGCTCGCGCCCTTGTGCACGTGCGACAGCATGAGTAGCCAGGCGCTCTGCCCGGGAAGCGTGCCGCCGCTGCCGTGGTAGACCGTCGACCCCTCGAACGAGAACGAGGCGACGCGCTGCCAGTTCACCTCGCCATGCTGCCGCCAGGCCACGTCGCGTACGAACGGCGGCATCGCGTAGTCCTCGTCGAGCTCCTCGATGTAGGGCCACGGATCCTGGGCGCGTTCTTCGCCCGCGAAGTACAGCAGATCGCCGTGGATCCACCACAGCTCGACCGAGGCCGTGGACAGCGCGTTATAGATGGCCTGATCGGCATCGCTCATGTCGTGGAACGCGCTGATCTGCCAGTCGAACAGCCTCGATTCCGTCGCTTCGACCTGGCGCTGGCTCACGGCATAGCCGCCGAGGGCGAGGACCGCCGCGACGACTCCGGCGATCGCAAGCGTTTCGCCGCGCGCGCCGGCAGGCTCGATGATTTCGCGGTTCCCGCTCATTGCATGTCCTTGACCTGAATCCACAGCACCGCGTCCTGCGACAGCGGTTTGCCCTCGTGCTCGGTGTCGGCGCCTACTTCAAGCGCGCAGATGCCCCACCATCCGGCCCGCGGCAGGCCGATCGTGAACTCGCCCTGCGCGTTCGCGCGTATGGACAATGTTCCGAACGAGTCCTGAGGGTAATCGACCTCGGCGTCCGTCGCGAAACGGCGTTCGGCGAGGTCCGGTGCGTGGTTGATGTATTCGATCTCCAGTTCCGCATACGGGACCGGTTCGCCGTCGGCAATAACGATGCCGCGAAACACGCCGCCCGTCCAGTTCGCGTAAGGCTTGTCGAGCGGCAGGATTTCCGCAGGCAGCCCGACGGGATCGGCCCAGTTTCCGGGGACGCCTGCGATGTTCATGATCGTCTTCGTGAACTGCTGGATGTACTTGTCTTCCTGCGGTTCGTAGTACGGGCTCGGTTCGAGCACGAAGACGTAGTCGCCGAGCGACCGGGTCAGATTGCGCGGCAGATTGGCCTCGAACGCGTCCACCGGACCGTTTTCCGAGTGCCAGGCGATCGGCTCCAGGTATTCCTGCAGATCGGTCGTGACCGGCTCCGCGGCGTCGCCGCGCTGGCTGATCAGGTAGAACGCCTCGGGCGTGCCCATGGCCATGTTGGGCCCGCCGTGGGCGGGATGGGTGAACAGCATGAGCAATTGCGTCGCCTGTCCCGAGGACAGGGCCATTTCCGGCGTGTACAGCATCTGGAAGTGCGCCATGGCAGGCGCGATCAGCAACGCGGTACCGGCGGTCGCGAGGGCTGTAGTCCCGTGCCTGATTATCTTCGTGCGCCAACGCATTCGCTTACTCGATATCGCCGCTGAAGATGGTCACGATGTGGCTCATGCCCGCATCGAAAATGACGTGGAACTCGTCATCCGGGCGGTCGAAGGTGTAGGTGCTGTCAGCATCCATCTCGCCGACCGTGAGCACCCGGTCGCTGTCATCGACGATGCGCATCGCAACGCCTTCGGCGGATGCGCCGTCGGAAAAACCGCCCTCGCAGGTTACCGTCCCGTCACCGTTGTCGTAGCAGTTGCAGATCGGGCTGTGCGCGAGCGCCGGTCCCGCCAGCGCAAGCAGTCCGGCGAGCAGCACGGGTATTGGCGTTCCGATCACTTTCATTTCGAGGCTCCCTCAGTTCGTGCGAGACGCACGGTTTGCGATCGTTTGTCGCGCTGCCCGGCTTCATTCCTGGCGCGGCCCAATATACTGGCCGGACACATGTGGGTGAAGAGGTGCGCGACCGTCTTTAGCGAGCCTATCGGTGTGCGCTCCGCAAACCAAGGTTAAGCGCGTTAAGAACCGTTGCTTAACCGTTAAGCCGACCGGGACTGCGCCGCTCGAGCATCAGGAGCCTGCGGTGGAGGCGCCTAGAAGTCGACTTCCACGCCCACCCAGGCGGCCCGCGGCGCGGCCGGCGAGAAGAAGCGGCTGTCTTCGAAATCGTCGCCGAGCACCTCGTCGGCTTCGCCGAAGAGGCCGAAGGTCTCGTATTCCTCGTCGAGCACGTTGTCGACATTCAGAAACAGGCGGACACTGTCGCTGATACGGTAGTCGCCGCGCAGGTTGAGGACCGCATACTCGCCGATGCGCCCGACATCGTTGCCCTCATCGCCGCGCATGTGGAAGTCGCCGCCCGCGACGATGCCGCCGCCGATCGTCAGGCGATCGCCGATCGCGGCCCGGAACCCGCCCTTGAGGAGTTGTCCGGGAATCAGCGGCAGGCGGTCGCCCGGGGAAACCATCACTTCGCCCTCGATTGCCGCGGGATTGTTCGGACTCGGGAATGCGAGCGTCTCGAGGAAGGTGGCGTCCAGCAAGGTGTAATTCAGGAACCAGGTCATGTTGTTCCCGGCCCGACCGTTCAGGTTGACCTCGATGCCGTCGCGCCGGGTCCTGCCCACGTTGTCGAAGAAGCCTTCATTCGTGAGCGCGCCGGCACTGATGAACAGGATGTCGTCCTCATTGGTGGTGCGGAAGACGCCCGCATGCCAGTCGCCGCCGGACCAGTCGCCCCTGAGACCGGCCTCGAGCGTGCTGGCAACGACCTGCTCGAGCGGCGGGTCGGCCAGAAACGCGTTCGGCAGCCGGCAGGGATCGTCCTCGTCGGCGCAGGTGAGTTCGACAGGGGAGGGCGCGCGATTCGATTCGCTGTAGCTCGCGTAGAACGTCATATCGTCGCGCAGATTCGCCGTTACGCCCACGGCCGGATTGAATCGGCCGAAGCTGTGATCGCCGTTGAGCGCCGTGCCCAGCAGATCGCGCAACACGACACTTGTGTTGTTGTAGCGGCCCGAGAGCGTCACGGCGACGGTCTCCGAAACCAGGAAGTTGTGCGACACGTAGACGCCCGTCGTCGATGTCTCGGCGTTGATCCGGGTGAACGATTCGCCAACGAAAACGCCGCTCGGAACCGCAAGCCGCGTGGCGTCGAGTCGGCCCAGTTCCGTGCTCGCGTCGAAATCGATGTCGCTGTCGTCATGCGAGAGCCCGAGCACGAAGACATTCTCGCGACCGCCGAACTCGCCGGTCCAGGTGGCCTGCAGGCCGAAGCCCATGCCGTCCTGCTGCGTGTTGGTCCGGTTTACGGTCGCGCCCTCGACCGCATCGCTCTCGGGAATCGGATTGCCGTTGGCGTCGAGGACCACTTCTTCCTCGTGCTCGTCGTCGTCTTCGTCGTGATCGTGATCGTCATCGTCATCGTCGCCGTCCCCGTGCTCGTGCTCGTGCTCATCCTCGTCGTCGTCATCGTCGTCGCCTTCGGCTTCCTCGCAGATAAAGCCGTGATGGAAATCACACTCCTCGAAATCGGAGTCATCGCCGTTGTAGGTGCCGATGTCGCTGCGCCGCACGTAGACGTTGCCGGTCAGGGTCAGGCTGCTCGAGACTTCGCGCTCGACGATCAGATTGACCAGCGCGAGCTCGTTTTCGGTCTGATCGGGACGCGTGAAGATCGCTGCGCGGTCGACCTCGAGCAGTTCGATCGGCGCCGCGCCGTTGCCGATCAGGTTCGTGTCGGCCAGCGTCACGTTCAGATCGAGACTCGCGGCGTCGGTTTGCCAGCCGAGATTGCCGAAGAACTGGGTTGCTTCCGTCGGCGAATAATTGCGCCAGCCGTCTTCCTCGAGGTACGAGCCCGTCAGAAAGTAGCTGAAACGATCGTCGGTCGAACCGCCCGTTTCCGCTTGCAGCCCGAGCCGCCCGAAAGAGCCTCCGTGTATTTGCGCCCGCGTTCCGGGGCTCGAGAATCCGGTCTTTGTTTCGATGGCGATTGCACCGCCGAGTGCGTTGAGGCCGAACAGCGGGTCGGACCCCGGCATCAGGTAGACCGTCTCGATGGCGGAATCGGGAATGAGCGCCCAGTTGACGGTATCGCCGAACGGCTCGTTGATGCGCACGCCGTCCTGGTACACGGCTATGCCCTGCGGCAGCCCGAGAAGCGGGGAGCCGACGAAGCCACGGTACTGGACGTCCGGTTGCAGCGGATTGTTCTGCGCTTCGTTGACGAATACGCTCGCGAGGTTCCGCTTCATGAAATCCGCAAGATCCAGCGCCCGCTGCTCGCGAAGTTCCTCGGCCGTTGCCGACTGCACGTTGGCAGCGACCCGGTCCGCATCGACACCAGCGCCGAGCGGGGTTTGACCGACGACCTCGACGACTTCCGGCGCCTGCTGGGCACTGCTGTGGCCCGCGATCAACAGGGAAATCAGGCAACTGAGACGGGACGC
Organism: Gammaproteobacteria bacterium; assembly: GCA_022826245.1. GTDB lineage: Bacteria > Pseudomonadota > Gammaproteobacteria > Steroidobacterales > Rariloculaceae > Rariloculus. The sequence goes on along the minus strand of JAJDVG010000005.1, from coordinate 25,234 downwards.
ACGCATGGGTTCACCTTACATCGGAGCGGAGTCGTTCCGCCCGCATCGAACGTTCGCTCCGATTATGACAGTTAGCAATTCCGGTTCACAGTGGCGTAACAGGCCGGTCGTGGATTGTGACGCTGCGGGCTTGTGCCTATACTCCGCGTGTGAACGGGAGATGGTTCAGGATGTTTCGACCCGACCGTGACGCATTGGTCGCCACGGTGTGCGCAGTGCTTCTATGCGCCGCGCAGTTGGTCGTTCTGAATCACGATCTGGCTGACGAGGGCCACGCCCCGGACACCGTCTGCGAGTTCTGCATCGCGGGCGCCAGTCTGGCCAGCGCCAACGTCGCCCCCGTCAAGGTCGTTGTTCCGTTGACGGTTTCCGCCCGCGTACCCGATTCGGGCAACGACCGCGCAACTCCGGACGGTTTCCCCAAATCCCATCCCGCACGCGCCCCACCGACCGCTTCCTGAAACTCGTTGTGTCTCCCGGGAGCCAGGCGATGTCCTGTCCCCGGGTTTTCGTCGTATGAGTTACCGGAGCAGTCCATGGGATCTTCCAAGTGCTTTCGAATGCTGGTGAAGGCTGTTTCACTGGTTTTTCCCTGTGTCGTTGCGGCGCAGGACGAACAGGCCGATACCGTCCACCCGTTGGAGGAGGTGCATGTCACGGGCGTGCTGCGCGAGCGATCCGCCGACGAGCTGGCCCAGTCGATCACGGTCATTCGAGAGCAGGCGCTCGAGCGCGTTCGCCGTTCGACACTCGGCGAAACGCTCGCCGACCAGCTCGGCGTAAGCGCTTCGTCCTTCGCCGCGGGCACTTCGCGGCCGATCATTCGCGGGCTGGCCGGTCCACGCGTGCGGACGATGGAAGATGGGCTGGACACCATGGACGTCTCGACGATCAGCGTCGACCATGCCGTGAGCGTCGATCCGCTCGTGGCCGAACAGATAGAGATTTTCCGGGGGCCGACGAGTCTGCTTTACGGTACCGCTGCGGTTGGCGGAGTCGTCAACGTCATCACCAATCGTATCCCCGCGTTTGCTCCGGACGACGGGTTCGAGGGCATATTCGAGCTGAAGGGCGATTCCGTCGCGGACTCCCGCAGCGGCCTGATCGCGCTCGACGGCGGCAACGACAATTTCGCCTGGCACTTCGATGCGGTGAGCCGCAGGTCGGAAGACTACGAGATTCCGGGTCCCGCGGACCTTGGGATAGGAGAGGAGGACGACCACGACGACCATGAACACGAAGACGACCACGAGGACGACGGTGAACTGACGGTGCGTCAGATCCTCGAGAACAGCTCGCTCGACGGCGAGGCGTACTCGATCGGCGGCAGTTGGCTCGGGGGCAACGGTTTCATCGGTGTCTCGGTGAGTGGCTTCGATACGAACTACGGCATTCCCGGCCATCATCATCACCACGCGGAAGTGATGGTAGGCGACGAACACGACCACGATCACGACGACGAGGACGACCACGACCACGACGAAGACGACCACGACGAGGACGATCACGACGAGGACGACCACGACGAAGACGACCACGACGAAGACGACCACGACGAAGACGACCACGACGAAGACGATCACGACGAGGACGACCACGACGAGGACGACCACGACGAGGACGACCACGACGAAGACGATCACGACGAAGACGATCACGACGAAGACGATCACGACGAGGACGATCACGACGAGGACGACCACGACGAGGACGACCACGACGAGGATGAGGACGACCACGACCACGACGAGGATGAGGACGACCACGACCACGACGAGGATGAGGACGACCACGACCACGACGAGGACGAGGACGACCACGATCACGACGAAGATGAGGACGACCACGACCACGACGAGGATGAGGACGACCACGATCACGACCATGACGAGCACGGGGCCGAGGAAGAGGCCGTGCGCATCAAGCTCAAGCAGATGCGGGTGGACCTCAAGGCCGGCTGGTTCGACCTGTCAGGTCCAGTGGAGGCGATCAATCTCAGGTTCGGTTTTACCGATTACGAGCACCTGGAACTGGAAGGCGATCAAATCGGTACCCGCTTCGATAACGAGTCCTGGGAAGGGCGGATCGAGTTCATGCATGCGCCCTGGGGCGCCTGGGACGGCGCTTACGGCGTGCAGCTCAACGAGCGGCAGTTCTCAGCGGTCGGGGCCGAGGCTTTCGTGCCGCCGGTCGACACGTCGAGCTACGGCGCCTTCATCATTGAGCAGCGGGACTTCGACAACTGGAATGTTTCGCTGGGAGGCCGTCTCGATTACCAGAAACAGGAGCCTTCCCAAGGCCTGCCGGAAATCAGCGACACCGCGACGAACCTGTCGGTCGCGGGAATCCGCGACTTCGGCGACGGCTTCTCTTTCGTGCTGAATGCGGCGCTCGCGGACCGCTTGCCGGTGGCCGAGGAACTCTATGCGGACGGACCGCACCTGGCGACCCAATCGGTCGAGATCGGCGATCCGGACATCGGCGTGGAAACGTCCCGGCATATGGATATCGGGATTCGCGGAACGCAAGGCGACATGAACTGGAGCCTCACCGCATTTCAGACCGACTACACGGACTTCATCTACCTTGAGGACTCCGGCGAGTTGGACGGCGAATTGCCGATTTACAACTTTGTGCAGCGGGACGCGGACTTCACCGGGATCGAGGCCGAGTTTTTCACGCCCATCTTCCAACGCGGCGGCGCAGAGGTCGATCTGCGTCTTTTTGCCGACTACGTCAACGGCGAGCTCAGCAACGGGGAACACCTGCCGAGAATGCCGCCATTGCGTTACGGCTCGCGGATCCAGTTCCACAACGACCGTTTCCTCGCGGGTTTCGAGGTAACGGTCTATGACGACCAGGACGACATCGCAGCGATCGAAACGCGTACGGAGGGTTACACGATGGTCAATGCGGACTTCACCTGGACCGTCGAGACTCCGGGTGGAACGACGTTCGAGGTCTTCGTGCACGGGCACAACCTCGCCGACGAGGATGCGCGCAGGCACACCTCGTTCGTGAAGGACACGGTGCCTCTGCCGGGCCGCAACGTTGCGCTGGGGTTCCGCTCGCACTTCTGAGCGGGGGACGGCGTGCCCATGCGACTGCATGGGCACGCGGACGTGCCAAACGGTAATGAGAATGATTTGCAAATGCGGCCCAAAGACCTAAAATAATCCGCCCATGGGCCTTCGATCGCTCAAAGAGCTACGGCGACCGCTGCTGCTTTTCGCGTATGCGGCGCTGGTGTGCAGGCTGCTCATTCCGGCAGGCTACATGCCGGCTTCCCTGGGCGAAGGCTGGCCGATACAGGTCTGCAGCTCCGGCTTCCCGCAAGGTCCCTTGTCGCCGGAATCCGGTCACGACGACCATCACGATCACCACGACCCCGACGGCAATCACGAACTGGCATGGGAACACTGTTCCTTCGGCGTCCTGCTTTCCATCGCCGCCATTGACGGCGATTCCGGATTGCAGGTTCCGTTTCCGGACACAGGCCCGGACTTCACGCTCTACACGCCCGTTTCGCTCGCCTGGATCGCCATCGGGTTCAACTCCAGGGCTCCTCCCCACCCATCCTTGATCTGACCGTTTCCACAGCCGCATTCGAAGCTCGACTTCGGCCGGCTGCAATCCCTGCATTGCTCTCGATCAAGGAGCTTCTGCAATGTACATGCGTTTTGTATCGATGTGCGGACTCGTGGCGGGCGCGCTGGCCGCACATGCTCAGGACAATGCGCCGCCGACGCGCTCACTCGTCCCCGAGATCGTCGTTATCGGCTCTGCCGATCGGGTCGAGACCATCGACATCACCCCGGGCACGAGTGCCGCGCCGGTGCCCGATGCCATGGAGATCCTGACGCGGATGCCCGGGGCGAGCGTCAACCGCAACGGCGCGTTGAGCGGCCAGGCTCAATACCGCGGCCTGTTCGGCCCGAGAATGACCGTCACGGTCGACGGCATGCGCGTCACCCCAGGCGGACCCAACTGGATGGATGCGCCGCTGCACTACATGCCGGCCGCATTGACCGACCGCGTCACCATGACCCGCGGCATTGCTCCGGTCAGCGCCGGGCCCGGCATCGGCGGGCTGATTCAGGCGGAATCCCGGCACAGCGAGTTCGTCGCCGCGCGCGATTTCGAACTTGCGGGCGACGCCGCGCTCTCGGCGATGAGCAACGACGGCAGCGCCGTCGCCGCCTTTCTCGGTGTCTCGAACTCTGAACACCGCTTCCATGTCATCGCCAGCAGCGAGGAGGGCGACGCGATCGAATCCGGCTCCGGAACCGTCAGCGCGACCGAATACGGCCGCCAGACCTACGGCGCAGGCTACGGCTTCAGGTGGCGGAACGGCGAGTTCGGGATCGACCTGTCGCATACGGATACCGATCCCTCCGGGACCCCGGCACTGCCGCTGGACATCGACTTCTTCGACACGGACCGCGTGAACGCCGAGTTCCGGATACGCATCGGGGACACCGACATCTCCGCCCGAGTGTTCCGAACGGACGTGCGGCACGGCATGAACAACTTCCTGCTGCGCGACGCGCCTGATTTATCGCAACTTCCCCTGCCGCCTTTCGCGGACGAGGAGCGGCGTTTCGTCGATGTCGTTGCCGATGCGACCGGTTTCGTCGTGTCCGGGTCGCGAGCGCTCTGGAGCGGCCAGGTCGCTTTCGGGCTCGACGGCAACCTCGAGACGCATACCGCCGAAGTGCTCGATCCCGACTTCGCCCCATTCTTCGTCAACAACTTCAACGACTCCGAACAGGATCAGCTTGGAGCGTTCACGGAATGGTTCGGCAACCTCGGAGCCCTCTGGTCCATGGAGGCCGGCGTGCGCTACATGCAGGTCGAATCCTCTTCCGGCGCGATCGACGCGTTCCCGGCGCGGCTTGCCGACATGCATCCCGGCGCGTTCCCGCGCGGCACGCCACCGTCCGCCGTAAAGGTTCTCAGGGACCGATTCAACGCGGCCGAACGCAGGGTAAGGGACGACAACATCGATGCCGTGCTCAAGTTCGATAGGGCGATCGGCGACGCGCTCATGTTCGGCATCGGCTACGCCCGCAAGACCCGATCGCCGATGTACGTGGAGCGCTATCTCTGGATTCCGCTCGAGATCAATTCAGGGCTCGGGGACCTCAACAACTACGTCGGCAATGTCGATCTGGCTCCGGAGGTCTCCGACCAGTTCGAGTTGAGCCTGGACTGGACGTTCGACAGGGGGTTCCTGGCGCCCAGGATGTTCTATCGGTCCGTGGATGACTACATTCAGGGCGTCGCAGTTGTCGACCCTGTAGTCATTGCGGTGAGCGGCAACGCGAACGGCGATCCGACGCCCCTGCAATTCGCGAACGTCGAGGCTGAACTCTACGGCTTCGATGTCGTCGCGCGTTACAGCGTCTCCGAGCGGCTGCGCCTCGATGCGACCCTGAGCTACGTGCGCGGCAAGCGCGCTGACATCGACGACGATCTGTATCGCATCGCGCCGCTCAATGCGCGCGTCGCACTGACGACGGAACGCGGCCGCTGGTCCCTGACGACGGAGGCCGTACTCGTCGCGGAACAGGACCGTATTTCAGCGACGATCGTCCACGGTGAAACGCGTTCGAGCAACGCATCGACACCGGGTTACGGCCTTTTGAACCTTTACGGTCAATGGGAAGCCGGCCATCGCGTCCAGGTTCGGGTCGGAATCGAAAACGTGCTCGACAGGCACTACACGAATCACCTGGCGGGCTTCAACCGTGTGGCCGATTCCGATGTGCCCTTCGGCGCCCGCCTGCCCGGACCCGGCATGAACGCTTTCGCACAGCTTCGCCTCAATTGGTAATCGGCGAACCGGAGGCTTCCGCAAGAGGGCGCGGTCAGCCATGGCCCGCTTCGCATACAATGATCCGGATCTGTCCAAGGGTCCAGCCGGGCCAAGCGAAGGATTGAATCGATGAAGCAGGTTCCCTGGAGTCTCGCCGGCCGCCTGCTCGCCAGGGACTGGCGTTCCGGCGAGGTCATCGTGCTCGTGGCCGCGCTCATCGTCGCTGTCGCCGCAATGAGTGCGGTGTCGTTCTTTACCGACCGCGTCAGACAGGCCGTGTCCCAGCAGGCCGGCGAGGCCCTGGCGGCCGACGTCAGGATTGAATCGGTCAATCCCCTGCCGGATGCGTTCCGGACCATCGCCGCGTCCAACGACGTGGTAACCGCCGATATCGTCCATTTTCGCAGCGTCGTCGTGGCCGGGACTTCCACGTCGCTCGCCGATGTGCGCGGCGTGTCGCCCGGTTACCCGCTGCGCGGCGAGGTACGAATCGCGGACGAGTTGTCGGGCACGCCTTATGCGGCCGAGGGCGTACCGCCGGTCGGCGAGGTCTGGGCGGAGCCGAGCCTGCTCGCGCGCCTCGGGCTTGAAGTCGGCGATCGGATCGACATCGGCGCCTTGAACCTGCTCGTCGGCCACACGCTCGAGTTTCGTCCCGACGAAGGCTGGCGCTTCATGGAAATCGCGCCGACCGTGCTGCTCAATATCGAGGATGTCTACGCCTCGGAGCTCCTGCAGCCGGGCAGCGTGGCCGAGTACGAGTTACTGTTCGCGGGCAGCGAATCGCGAATCGCCGCTTTCAGGGCCGAACTCGAACCTCAACTTGCCGCCGAACACGAGCTCGAGGACTTTCGGGACGGCCGGCCGGAGGTCCGCTCCTCCGTGCGCCGCGCCGAGCAGTTCCTCGTGCTTGCGGCGCTCGTCGGCGTCCTGCTCGGCGGCGTTGCCGTCGCGATGGCGGCGCGCCGCTTCGTCGTGCGCAGGCTCGACGGCGTTGCGATGATGAAATGTCTCGGCGCCCGGCACCGCGACGTGCTCAGGCTCAATCTGACCCAGTTGCTGATTCTCGTGCTTGCGGCGGGCGTGATCGGCAGCGTCATCGGGTTTTTCGCGCAGTTCGGCCTGACGGCACTGCTCGCCGACTTCGTCGAGGCCGATCTGCCGCCGCCGAATCTCCGGGGCGTCGTGCTCGGCCCGCTGACGGCGATAACCGTCGCGGTCGGTTTCGCGCTTCCGCCCTTGCTGCAGCTCGGCGGCGTGCCGCCGGCGCGCGTGCTGCGCCAGGACATTGACCCGCCGCCGTTGCGCTATCTGACCGTCTACGGCATCGCCGGGGCAGCGGTCACCGGCATGCTGGCGCTGATCTTCCGCGACTTCGAGCTCATTGCCTATGTGGTGGGCGGCACCGTCGGGACGTTCGCGGTCCTCTATCTGGCGGGACTCGGGCTGGTGTGGGCGCTGCAACATCTGCGCGGCGGCGTCGGCGTCGCCTGGCGCTACGGCATAGCCAATGTCGCCCGGCGCGGACGCGAAAGCAGCGTCCAGGTCGTGGCCTTCGGTCTCGGCATCATGGTGCTGCTGTTGCTGACCGTGGTTCGCGGCGAACTCATGGAGGAATGGCAGGGCCTGCTGCCGGAACAGTCGCCGAACCAGTTCCTGATCAACATCCAGCCCGATGAGCTTGACGATGTCCGCGGCGTGCTCGCGAACTACGATCTCGACGACGCGGAATTCACGCCGCTCGCGCGAGCGAGGATCAGCCACGTCAACGGTGTGCCGGTTGCGGAGTATCCGGCCAGGGACCGGCGGGCGCGGCGCGAACTCAACGACGAAATCAACCTGAGCTGGGCGGCGGACCTGAAGCCCGACAATGCGATCGTTGCGGGACAATGGTGGTCGCCGGGCGATACCGAGCCGCAGTTGTCGATCGAGGAGTCGCTGCTTGAGGAAATCGGCCTCGCACTCGGCGACGAACTGACCTACAGCATCGGCGGGGAAGCGCTGACGGTCCGGATCACGAGCGTGCGCAGTGTGCAGTGGGACACGTTCCAGCCGAATTTCTTCATGGTCGTGAATCCCGGCATGCTCGATGAGTTCGCGCATACCTACATCACGAGTTTCTTCGTGGAGCCGGCGCAGCGGCGTGTGTCGATCGATCTCGTCAGGCAGTTTCCGAGCGTGTCGATCATCGACATCGAAGCCGTGCTCGACCAGGTGCGGCGGGCGATGACCCAGGCGGCGCTCGCGGTGCAGTACGTGTTCATGTTCACCCTGGCAGCCGGATTGACGGTGCTCTTCGCCGCGATTCAGGCCACGCGCGACGAACGGATGTTCGAAAGCGCGGTGCTGCGCACGCTCGGCGCCAAACGGCGCATCGTGCTGCAGGGCGTCGCGGCGGAGTTCACGGCGCTCGGCTTGCTCGCCGGTACGCTGGCCGCGGTCGGCGCCGGAGTCATCGGCTACGTGCTCGCCACGCAGGTGTTCGAACTCGACTACGTGCCCGGGCTGTGGCTGCCGATCGCGGGCGTCGTCGCCGGAATCGCCATCGTCGGCGTAAGCGGCACGCTCGCCGTGAGATCGGTGGTCAACGAATCGCCGGTCGCGACGCTGCGCGGCGTTTGACGCCGCACGCTTGCGGGCGAATCTGCAGCGCCACGATGCAGCTTCCGTGACCCCTGCGCAAGTGTGCGGTCGTGCCGCGCGCTCTGCGCGGCGCCGCACGCCGCGCATCGGCAACGGAATCGAAACCTGTCTAGAATACGCGCCCAATCGTGCAGACACGCACATTTGCGACTGAGCGCCAGGAGCCGGCAATGATCGAGTTATTGACTTCCCCCACGCCCAACGGCTGGAAAGCGTCCATCACGCTCGAGGAACTCGGCATCGAGTACAGCGTGCGCCATATCGAGATGGAGAAGAAAGAGCAGAAGGAGCCGTGGTTTCTGAAGCTCAATCCGAACGGGCGCATCCCGGTGATCGTCGATCACGACAACGGCGGTTTCGCCGTGTTCGAATCGGGGGCGATCATGCTCTACCTGGCCGAGCAGGCGGGCGCCCTGTTGCCCACCGATGTCAAGGGGCGATCGCTCGCCATCCAGTGGCTCATGTTCCAGATGGGCGGCATCGGGCCGATGATGGGGCAGGCGAACGTGTTCTACCGCTATGCGCCGGAACGCATCCCCTACGCGATCGAACGCTATCAGCGCGAGGTCCGCCGGCTGCTCGAAGTGCTCGAGATGCGGCTCGCCGAAAGCGAATACCTGGCCGGCGACTACTCGATCGCCGATATCGCGAACTGGTCCTGGGTTCGCGGCTACAAGTGGGCAGGCGTAGACATCGAGGGTCTCGACAACCTCGAGCGGTGGCTCGATGCGATCGGCGAGCGGCCTGCAGTCAGGCGCGGCCAGGACGTTCCGGTGCCGACCGATCTCGAGGAGATGCTCAGAAAGGCCGACGAGGCCGTCGACAGGGCGCAGGGCATCCTGGTCTGACCCGGCTCGCGCGATGGATGTCGATGCCCTGGTCGCGATCGATGTGCACACGCACGCGGAGGTGTCCTCGCGCGACCCGCAGCCCTTGACCGCATTCCAGGAAGCCGCGAAAAACTATTTCCGGCACGAGCACGCGCGCCCGACGATCCCGGAGATTGCCGACTACTACCGCGAGCGGAAGATCGCCTGCGTGATCTTCCCGGTCGATGGCGAACATGCGCGCGGCGACCGGCCCGTGCCGAACGAGGAGGTCGCCGAACTCGCCCACGAGAACAGCGACATCATGATCCCGTTCGCGAGCATCGATCCGGCGCGCGGGCGGGAGGGCATCAGGGAAGCGCGGCGGCTCATCGACGACTACGACATCCGGGGATTCAAGTTCCATCCCCAGTACCAGGAATACCATGCGAACGACCGAAGCGCCTACCCGCTCTACGAGGTGATCGCCGAAGCCGGCCTGCCCGCGCTCTTTCATACCGGGCATTCGGGCATGGGGACCGGCATGCCGGGCGGCGGGGGCATACGGCTCAAGTACGGCAACCCGATGGATGTCGACGATGTGGCCGTCGACTTTCCCGACATGCCGATCATCCTCGCGCATCCTTCCTGGCCCTGGCAGGACGAGGCGCTGTCGATCTGCCTGCACAAGCCGCAGGTCTACATCGACCTGTCCGGCTGGTCGCCGAAGTACTTCCCGCCGCAACTCGTTCACTACGCGAACACGCAACTCAGGCACAAGGTGCTGTTCGGCACGGACTACCCGCTCATCACGCCGGACCGCTGGCTTGCGGATTTCGAGGACATCGACATCCGCGACGAGGTCCGGCCGCTGATCCTCAAGGAGAACGCGAAGACGCTGCTCAAGCTGGGTTGAGTGCAGCGAGGCTTGTACCAGGGGCGGCGGAATTCGCGCTCCCTTGTCGGCGCCGCAAGCCGGTTCTACACTCGCGTTCTGCGCATATTGCGCCCGCAAGTACAAGAATTCATCGAGAGGAAACCATGAGCGTCGCCATTGCAGCACAACCCGCGCCGTCCGTCGGTGCAGTTTCGTTTCTTGACCGCCCCGCACGCCTGCTGATCGGAGGCGAATGGGTCCAGTCGGAGTCCGGCAGGACGATTTCGGTCGTGGATCCGGCTACCGGAGCGATCGTCGCGAGCGTCGCCGATGCGGACCGGACCGATGTAGATCGGGCCGTCGCCGCCGCGAGAGAAGCATTCGAGCAGGGACCCTGGCCGCGCATGCTACCCGCGGAGCGTCAGGCGCTGATATGGCGCCTCGGCGATCTCATCGAGCAGCACGCGGACGAACTCTGCGAACTGGAGAGCATCGACAACGGCAAGACGAAGTTCATGGCGAGTGTCGTGGACATCCCGGCCACGCGCGAGTATTTGCGCTACATGGCCGGCTGGGCGACGAAAATCGAGGGCTCGACCTTCGATATATCCGTTGGCGCGCCGCCCGGATCCCGTTTCGAAACCTCGACGCGGCGTCATCCCGTCGGCGTCGTCGCGCAGATCATCCCGTGGAATTTTCCGCTGCTCATGGCGGCCTGGAAACTCGGTCCCGCGCTTGCAGCCGGCTGTACCTGCGTTCTGAAGCCGGCCGAGCAGACGCCGCTGACGGCGCTGCGCCTCGGCGAGCTGGTCATGGAAGCCGGTTTTCCGCCCGGAGTCGTGAACGTCCTCACGGGTTACGGGGAGACGGCGGGTGCAGCGCTCGTAAGCCATCCCGGTGTCGACAAGGTCGCATTCACTGGTTCGGGCGAAGTAGGCAAGATCATCAACAAGTCGGCGACGAACACGCTCAAGCGCGTTTCGCTGGAACTCGGCGGCAAATCCCCGGTCATCGTCCTGCCCGACGCCGACGTCGAAACCGTCATCGGTGGAGCGGCACAGGCGATCTTCTTCAACGCGGGCCAGGTCTGCGCAGCGGGTTCGAGGCTCTACGCGCACAAGAAGATCTACGATCGGGTCGTCGAGGGGGTGAGCGCCGCCGCGGATGCGATCAGGCTCGGCCCCGGCCTCGACCCCGAGACCGAAATGGGTCCGCTCGTCTCTCGCGAGCAACAGGACCGGGTCATGGGATACGTCGACTCCGGCCGCGAGGAAGGCGCGGAGCTGGTCACGGGCGGCGAGTCGCTCGAGCATCCGGGCTGCTTCGTCAAACCGACCGTGCTCGCCAACGTCAATGCGAACATGCGGGTCGTTCAGGAAGAGATTTTCGGTCCGGTGCTCGTTGCGCAGCCGTTCGACGATATCGACGAAGTGGCGGCGCTCGCGAACGCGACGCCGTATGGCCTGAGCGCGAGCATCTGGTCGAACGACCTCAGGGCCGTGCACCGCCTCGTGCCGAAGGTCAAGGCCGGAACGGTCTGGGTCAACTGCCACAGTTTCGTCGATGCCAACATGCCGTTCGGCGGTTTCAAGCAATCGGGATTCGGCCGCGAGCACGGCCGCACGGGGATCGAGATGTATACGGAACTGCAGTCCGTCTGCATGCTCGTCTGAGCCGGCGCGCGTTCCGGCCCACCGCGCGCCGGGGCGGGAGCGTTGGCAAGGCAGGGGGCATCGACAACTGGCGGGAGGCGCCATGACAAGGTACCGCGGCGACGCATCGATCCGAAGACGTGACTTCATCGGCGCAGCCATGGCCGCGGGCGCAGTCGGCGCCGGCGGCTGGCGGCTCGCATCTGCGCAGGACGGCGACAACGGGGGCGGCGCCATGCCGGCAAACAGTGAGTACCTGATCCGGGGCGGCTACGTTCTGACCATGGACCCGGCGCTCGGCGACCTGGCCGATGCCGACGTGCACATCAGGGGCAGGAAGATCGCCGCGGTCGGGCAGGCGATCGACGCTCCGAATGCCACGGTGATCGACGCCGGCGAGATGCTCGTTCTGCCGGGCCTGATCGAAACTCACTGGCACATGTGGACGTCGATGCTGCGCAGCATGGCCGGCGATGTGCCCGAGCACGGCTACTTCCCGACCTCGCGCGGCATCGGCGCGCATTACGTAGCCGATGACATGTATGCCAGCACGCGGCTTTCGGCTGCGGAAGCCATCCACTCAGGCATCACCTTCGTGCACGACTGGTGCCACAACGTGCGCGATCCCGCCTACGCCGAAGCCGATCTCAGGGCGCTGACCGACACCGGCATCCGCGCGCGCTTCGCCTATGGATCGCCGACCGGCGCGTCGAACGATTCGCCGCTCGACATGGCGGATGTGGCGCGCCTTGCGTCAGCCTGGAACGACTACTCGAACAACGGCCTGCTGACGCTCGGTCTGGCGTGGCGCGGCGCGGGCACGGAAGCGTCCCGGCAGGATTACCTGGCGGCACGGGAGCTGGATCTGCCGGTGTCCGTGCACGTCAACAACTTTCCGACCAGTCGGGGCGGCATCGCGGCCATCGAGGAAGCGGGGATGCTCGGGCCGCACGTGCAGGTCATCCACGCGATCTGGACGAGTCCGGAGGAAATCGAGGCGCTCGCGCGGCGCGGCGCGTCGGTGAGCCTGTCTCCCTGGACGGAACTGCGCATCGGTTTCGGCTTTCCGATTACCGGCGACTTTCTCGATGCCGGCATCCCCGTCGGCTTGTCGGTCGATACGCCGACGCTGGCGGGCAACGCCGACATGTTCGCCATCATGAAGGGGATTCAGAACGTCGAAAACTCGCGCACGCAGGATGAATTCCGGCTCCCGGCCCGGCGCGTGCTCGAACTTGCGACGATCGAGGGGGCGCGTTCGATGGGGCTCGATGACAGCATCGGTTCGCTGACCCCGGGCAAGCGTGCCGATCTAATCATGGTGGACACGCGCGCACTGAATCTCGGCGTATTCACCGAGCCCGCGCACATGCTCGTCGAGGCCGCGCAGCCCGCGAACGTCGATACGGTCATGATCGACGGCAGGATTCTCAAGCGCGACGGCCGCCTGACGGACATCGACGTCGACGAAGTCATCGACGCGGCGCAACGCGCGCAGGCCGCGGTACGCGAGCGCGCAGACTGGTGGTAGCCGCCGGTCTGCGCCGGCGGCGGGCTCCCCGAAGCGTCAGATGTAGCGCGTAAAGCCGCCGCAGACCTCGACCGTCGTTCCCGTCATGTAGCTGGCCTTTTCCGAAACGAGGAAAGCCGCGACGTTGCCGATCTCCTCCGGTTCCGCCCAGCGGCCGAGCAGCGTCTGGCCGGCGATCGCCGCACGCACGTCGTCGGCCGTCACTCCGCGGACCTTGGCCATGGCTTCGGCGCGCGGTCCCCAGGATTCGGTGCTCGTGAGCCCCGGACAGATGTTGTTGACGGTGATGCCGGCAGGCCCCAGTTCACCGGCCATGACCTTCGAGAAACCGATGATTCCCGCGTTCGGAATCGTCGTCGTGAGCGCGCCCGGCAGCAGTTGCGTACCGGAAACGCCGGAGACGTTCAGGATTCGCGGCGAACGTCCTTGCTTGAGATGGGGCAGGGCGTATTTGGTCATGCTGACGGCGGCCATGAGGTTCACGTTCAGAACGCGCTCCCAGTCGTCCGGAGACAGGCTGTCGAGCGTGCCCGGTATCATGCCGCCGACGTTGTTGACGAGGATGTCGATCCCGCCTAGCTGTTCGGCCGCGCCATCGGCGAAGGCCTTGCAGCCGTCTTCGTTGGAAAGGTCGGCGACGATCCCGACAGCGGTCACGCCGTGCGCCTGCATGTCGGCGACAGCCTGGTTCAGGCGTTCCTCGCCCCGCGCCGCGAGCGCGACGTTGCAGCCTTCCTGCGCCAGCGCATTCGCGATCGCGTAACCGATACCCTGGCTTGCGCCGGTAACCGCCGCATTTTTGCCCTTCAGTCCAAGATCCATTTCCTTCTCCCTGTTTGATGCCTGTTCAGGCGAGTTCGAGCGCGGCCTTGCTGATGCCGACATCGCCCGGATTGCGCAGCATCTTGTCGATTTCGTCGATATGCGCTTCCTCCTGAAGGATCAGGTTGCGCGCATATTCCTCGAGCGGTACGTGCTTGCCTTCAACCATCGCGAGCAACTCGTAGTAGAGTTTGAGCGCGGCGTGTTCGGCCTCGAGCGTCTCGGTCAGGATCGGCCCGACGTCGTGCTGGTACGTCTCCAGCAGCGGCCCGATCCCCAGCGAAGGATGTCCGCCGAGCCGCGTGATCATTTCGCCGGCCTGCTGTGCGTGTCCCAGCGACTCCTGTGCCTCCTGCTGAAACAGCGCGACGATCGGGATGCGGTTGTAGCCGAAGATCATCATCGCGTAGTGCGTGTAGCGGACGACGCCCGCGAGTTCGTATTCCAGTATCTTGTTGAGCTGGTCGATGACCTGCTCCGTGTCGATTGCCATTTCTTCCTCTTCCGGTTCCCGCGCGGCCTTGGGTACTGATCGCCGCTTTGCGGGCGGAAGTTTGGCACGGGTTTCGCCGGAAAGGAACCCGAAACGTCGTGCGCCTCCGGTGTAGCGCTCGCGGGTCTGCATTATGATGCGGGCAACGGACGCCTGTGCGGGAAGACATGCACGAAAACCAGCTCAGCCGTTGGCAGCACTCCCATACCTTCGGACAGGATCTCAGACGGCCCGGTGAGTCGAAGACGCTGATCGTCATCGCCATCACGGGAACCATGATGGTCATCGAGATCATCGCGGGCCTCGTCTACGGGTCCATGGCCCTGCTGGCCGACGGTCTGCACATGGCCTCGCACGCCGCGGCGCTGAGCATCAATGCGTTCGCATACGTCTACGCGCGGCGGTACGCGAACGACGCGCGGTTCAGCTTCGGTACCGGCAAGGTCAACGTCCTCGGTGGGTTCACGGGCGCGGTCCTGCTGGCGGGTTTCGCCCTCGTGATGGCGATGGAGAGCATCGGCCGCCTCATCGCGCCGGTGCCGATCGCGTTCAACCAGGCGATTCTCGTCGCCGTGCTGGGGCTGATCGTCAACGGCGTCTCGGTGCTGATTCTCGAACAGAAGAAGCCTTCGGACGCCGACGGGGAGGGCGTTCATCACGCGCATGGCCAGGGCCATCATCACGGCCATGGCCACCACCATGCTCACGCGCACGGCCACGGTCACGGCCACCATCATGCAAAGGATCACAATCTCGTCTCGGCCTACCTGCACGTGCTCGCGGATGCGCTGACGTCGCTGCTCGCGATCTTCGCGCTGCTGAGCGCGAAGTACTTCGGCTTCGTTTGGATGGATCCGGCGATGGGCATTGTCGGGGCGATTCTCGTCGCTCGCTGGTCGATCGGCCTGCTGCGCTCGACGAGCACGATCCTGCTCGACGGGCAGGCGCCGGAAACCGTCTCGGACGCGGTGCGCGCCAGCATCGAGGCCGCCGACGACAACCGCATCGCCGATCTGCATGTGTGGGCCGTGGGTCCGGATATCTATTCGGCGATCGTGTCGGTCGTCACGCACGAACCGAAATCGCCGGACTACTACCGGGGGCTGATCCCGGCGGATGCCGGTATCGTGCACGCATCGATCGAAGTGCACCGCTGCGACGATTGACGAACGGCTGTCTCCCGAGACCGGTTGACGATTTCTCTCGCCATTGAAGCCACGGGCGCGAAGCCGCAAGGGAAAGACCAGGCTCGGGTGCGGCAGCGATGCGTCGGCGAGCGAAAGCCCGTCGACCGGCATGAACGGCCACGCCCACGCGCGGCAGCGTTGCTGCACGGCGCCTTCGGAGCTACTTCAGGTAGAGGCTTTCGACGCGCTCCGCCTCGGCGTCGTCGGCGCCGATCGGCGGTACCGGCACGTAATGCGCTGGCCGCGGTTCGCCGCGGGCGACGCGCGCCCGGGCCTCGTCCGGCGTCTCGACGACCTCCTTTGCGGCCAGCGCGGCCTTGCGATCGACGGTGCAGGGTCCTGACGAATCCGGGGCCGGCATGGCATTGGCATGGTAATAGGAGATTTTCTGCGCCGCGGGATCGATGCTGCGGGACGGGTCGATGTCGCGCTCGTTGCTTGCCCGCGGCGTGACCGTGACGCCGTTGACGATCTCGTGGTCGAACCACCATTTCTTGACCAGGTTACGCTTGCCGTTGCCGATGAAATCATCGAGCCACGCGGCGATCGGCACGAGCAGCGGCTTCAGCCAGAAAGCATTGATACCGAGCCAGCTCGCGACGCGCGCAACGAGCGGGCCGTCCGCATCGACGACCTTGTTGAGCGGGCAGGTCTTCATGCAGCGCCCGCAGGCTGCGCCGCGCGAGTTCGTCAGCCGGTAGCGCGTGCAGCGCTCGACGTCGAGCTTCCACATCTCGTAGCCGTTGAACATGACGCTGTCGCCCCACGAAATCGCGTCGCAGGGGCATTCACGCGCGCATTTGAGGCAGTTGTTGCAGAAGTACTGAAGACCGAAATCGATCGGTTTGTCGACCGCCAGCGGCATGTCGGTCGTCATGACGACGGACTTGAAGCGCGGGCCGACGAACGGATTGAGCACGAGTTCGCCGATCCGGCTGAGCTCGCCGAGCCCCGCCCAGAGGATCAGCGGGATGTGCAGCACGTCGCTGTCGGCGTTCGTTTGCGAGCGCGCCGGGAAACCGAGACTCCTGAGCTGGGCGGCCATGACGCCGGCGATCTCCGCACCGCGCAGGTAGCCGCGCATCGACTGCGTGCCCGAGATCCAGTCGTCGCCGCTGGCGCCTTCCATCGTGTCGAAGCCCTGGTCGATGAGCATGACGACCGCGTAGCGGTGGTACATCTCGATCGGGCGCCCGTCTTCCTTGTGGGAAAACCAGGCGTAGCGCGGGATTTCGCATATCCCGGTCAAATCGGAGCCGAGAAAGTACGACAGCGACTTGATGGCTTTCGCGTTGGCTTCGGGATCCCGGTACCGGTCGCCGGCAGCCTCGGCGACCGGGCCGTCCTGGAACGGCACGAGCGAGCGGATCGCCCTGAACAGGCTCTGCGAGGTCGGGTGCTTGAACGAAAAATTGAAGCGTTCCTTCTGCGCCTTGGCGCCGAGATCGCCCTGCAGCGCCCGTTCGAAGAACGCGGCGCGTTTCGGCACGCGAGGCACCTCGTCGTCGAGGATCAGCGTGGTCGGCCGCGCGACGCGCCGTACCTGTTCCATCGGATAGCGGCTCAGATGACTGGCGCGCCTGGCTCGGCGGTTGCGTTCCCGCCCCGACTGCGCGCCGTTCACGCCCAGCCATTGGCGCAGACCGCGTGCATGCCGTTCGGCATCGGCGGCAAGCGGCGCGTCATGCGCGAGTTCGTATTCCGTCGTCACGACGGCGAGCGAGTGGTCCGCGCCGACAAACGGGCTGATCGCCGTGCCGTTACTGCGCAGCGCGACACCCGCGAGAACCGCGAGCTGCTGCATGTCGACCGTCGAGTGACCGGCGATGTGGCAGCGCGCCGTCCAGCCCATGTGGCGGATGTGTCCGGCGACGACGGCAGCGATTTCGGCGGCGCGCATGTCGCCGACCGTCCGGCGAGCGGGCGCCGTCCAGTCATGGGCGAGGTTGGACGGCTCGGGAAGCCTGCCGTGCTCGATGAGCAGGACGATGGCGTTGCGGTGGTCGTCGATGGCCGCGCCATCGAGCCATGCCGATGCCGGAATCGAACAGATACCGACGTGCGCGGAATCCAGAAAGTAGGCAAGCCCCTTGACGTCGGCGGCCCGCCGCTCGAGATCGTCCGGGACCGGAGCTTGCGCCGGTGCGGGATCGCCGTCGATGCCGCCGGCAAAGATCTCCAGATAATTGTGTGCAATCCTGCTCAGATTGTCGTCGGGAACGGTTTCGGTGTCGGGCGGTGGAGCAGCAGACTGTCGCGCCGATTCGGCCTCGATGACCGACGGGTCGCGGGGGAGGGTCTCGAGCGCGTATGCGCCGAAGTGCACGGGTCGATCCTTCGTTCTCGAATGCAGAAACATCTCAGTCCTTCACCGATCCTTTGCTCCGGTTCACGGCGCACAGTGTACACAGGCATGTTAGTGCCGCATTCAACGCAATCCAAATCCGAACATGCATGGCGTTATGCAAACGGACGAAGCGGGCGGCCTACCAGGCATTGTGACCGCATCCGGCCGGCGACATCGAGATGAGCGCAGCCGTCGATCGTGGAATAATCCACCGCATGAACGATTTCTGGATCGCGCCGTCGATACTGGCGGCAGACTTCGCGCGCCTCGGCGAGGAGGTCGAAACCGTGGTCGCCGGCGGCGCCGATCTCATCCACTTCGATGTGATGGACAACCACTATGTGCCGGCGCTGACGATCGGGCCGCCGGTCTGCGAGAAGCTGCGCGATCACCTGCGCGCGAGGGAGATCGACGCGCCCATCGACGTCCACCTCATGGTCAAGCCCGTCGACGCGATCGTGCCGGAGTTCGCGCGCGCGGGCGCGAGCTACATCAGCTTTCACCCCGAGGCCAGCGAACACGTGGACCGCACGCTGCAGCTCATCCGCGATGCGGGCTGCAAGGCCGGGCTCGTATTCAACCCCGCAACGCCGCTGAGCTGGCTCGATCACCTGACCGACAAGGTCGATCTCGTGTTGCTCATGTCGGTCAACCCGGGTTTCGGGGGGCAAAAGTTCATCGAGTCGACGATCGACAAGCTCGCTGCGGCACGCGAAGCGATCGACCGGTCCGGGCGCGACATTCGCCTGGAAGTCGACGGCGGCGTCAAGGTCGACAATATCGGCCGGATCGCGAAGGCCGGCGCCGATACCTTCGTGGCCGGCACGGCGATCTTCGGCACGGAGGACTACGCCGAGACGATCGCAGCGATGCGCGACGAAATCGCGCGCGCGAATCACGTGGCGGGCTGACGGCCGTTTCGGAGTCTGCACACTTCCGGATTCTGGTATGCTCGCGCCCCCCGCGAGACAGCAATTACCCCGATGGCCTGGATAGTCCATAAGTTCGGCGGCACGAGTCTGGCCGACGCCGAGTGCTATCGCCGGGTCGCGCAGATCGTCAGCGCCCCCTGCGATGCCAACGTCGCGGTCGTCGTTTCGGCGATGGGCGGCGTCACGGACCAGCTTCTGGGGCTCATCGGCAAGGCCGTGTCGGACGAGCGCCTGTCCGACTCCGTCGAGACGCTGCTCGCCCGCTACGGCACGGTAGCCGGGGAACTGCTGCCCGCCGACAACGTCGCGCCGTTAGTCGAGAAGTTCGAGCGCGATCTCGACGACATCAGTCATGTGCTCAAGGCCCTGTCGCTCGTGCGTTCGGCGTCGCACCGCAGCCGCGATCTGGTGTCGGGCTTCGGAGAATTGTGGTCCGCGCGCCTCATGACCGAGGTGCTCCGGAACGGGCAGTCCGACGCCACCGTCAGGTTCGTCAACGCCCGCGATGTGTTGATCACCGAACGCGGCGAGATGGGGCCGGTCATCGACTGGGAAGCGACGCGCGCCAGGCGCGCCGAGGTCATACCTGAGGACTTCGGCGGCATCGCGGTCATCACGGGTTATATCGCTTCGACCCGCGACGGCTTGCCGACCACGCTCGGGCGCAATGGCAGCGACTACTCGGCGTCGATTTTCGCGACGTTGTTGGGCGCGAGCGAAGTCAACATCTGGACCGATGTCGACGGGGTCATGAGCGGCGATCCGCGCCTCGTGCCCGAAGCGACGGTCATCGACGAGATCTCCTACAGCGAGGCGATGGAACTGGCCTATTTCGGCGCCAAGGTGCTGCATCCGCGCACGATGGCGCCGGCGGTTGCCGACGGAATTCCGATCCGGATCCGCAACACTTTCGATCCCGGGCGGCCGGGGACCACGATCTCCGCCGCGTCCACCTTGCGCGACGAGGTCGTCAAGGGCGTCAGCGGCATCGACGGCGTCGCGCTCGTCAATCTCGAGGGCGCCGGCATGATCGGCGTGCCGGGCACCGCGGACCGCCTGTTCGGCGCGCTGCGGGAGGTTGGCGTGTCGGTGATGCTGATTTCTCAGGGCAGCTCCGAGCATTCGATCTGCTTTGCGGTTGCCGAGGACGCGACCGACACGGTCAGGCGCGTTGTCGAGCGCGCTTTCGCGGTCGAACTCGGCCAGGGGCTCGTGCAGCGCATTCAGGTGACACCCGGCTGCGCGATTCTCGCCGTCGTTGGCGATGGCATGGCGGGGCTCCCGGGTAGCGCCGGGCGCTTTTTCCGGACGCTGGGCGGCGCCGGCATCAACGTGCGCGCGATCGCCCAGGGCGCATCGGAGCGCAATATCTCGGCCGTGATCGCGTCGAAGGACCTGACGCGTGCCTTGCGCGCCGTGCACAGCAACTTCTACCTGTCGGCGAAGACGGTCTCGATCGGCCTGATCGGGCCGGGCGCGGTGGGCGGCGCGTTGCTCGACCAGCTTGCGGGAGCCGCCGGGAGCCTGCGCGAACAATTCGATCTGGACCTGCGCGTGCGTGCGATCGCCAGTTCGCGGCAGATGTGTCTCGATCAGGCGAGGGTCGATCTCGACGATTGGCGCGACGCGCACGGCAACGGCGAATCGATGGATATCGACCGGTTCGTCGATCACGTGCACGCCGATTACCTGCCGCACGCGCTCCTGATCGACTGTACGGCGAGTCAGGAGATCGCCGACCGTTACTCCGACTGGCTGGCGCGCGGGATTCACGTCATCACGCCCAACAAGCGCGCGCACAGCGGCCCGATGGCCGACTACCGGGAACTCAAGCGCCGCGACCGGCAGGCGAACTCCCACTTTCTCTACGAAGCGACCGTCGGCGCCGGTCTTCCGGTGATCCACACGCTCAAGGACCTCGTTGAAACCGGCGATGACATTCACACGATCAGCGGGATTTTCTCCGGCACGCTGGCTTATCTTTTCAACGTCTTCGACGGCACGCGGGCGTTTTCGGAAATCGTGCGCGATGCGCGCACCCGCGGATACACCGAGCCCGACCCGCGCGACGACCTGTCCGGCATGGACGTCGCCCGCAAGGCCGTGATCCTCGCGCGCGAGGCCGGGCTCGATCTCGAACTCGCCGACATCGAGGTCGAGAGCCTCGTACCGGCGGCATTGGCGGGCGCTTCGGTCGATGAGTTTCTGGATCGACTGGCGGATTTCGATGCGCCGATGGCCGCTCAAATCCAGGCCGCGGCCGATGAGGGGCAGGTGCTGCGCTACGTCGCCGATGTGGATGTGCGCCAGGCTAGAGCAAGCGTCCGCCTGCAGCGCTTCGACACGGATCATCCGTTCTCGAACATCAGCCTGACCGACAACATCGTGCAGTTCGTGACTCGCCGCTACAGCGAGAACCCGCTGATCGTGCGCGGACCCGGCGCGGGGCCTGACGTGACGGCCGCGGGCATTTTCGCCGACCTGCTGCGTCTTTGCAGCATGCTGAGCGGCAGCAGCGACTGAGGGGTTCCGGCCGATGCGCTACCGGAGCACGCGCGGAGGTCCCGAGACGGATCTCGTCTCAGTCGTCATGCAGGGGCTCGCCGACGACGGCGGACTGTTCGTGCCCGACGCATTGCCGCACTTCGAACCGGAATGGATCAAGGGCGAGACGCTCGCCGAGATCGCCGCCGAGTTGCTGCACCCGTTCTTTTCGGGTTCGCCGCTCGAAGCCGAGCTTCGCGCCATCTGTGACGATGCGCTCGACTTTCCCGTACCGTTGCGGCGCCTGCAGGACGCGCCCGATCCGCTCGCCGTTCTCGAGGTCTTCCACGGCCCGACCGCGGCCTTCAAGGATGTCGGCGCGCGATTCCTGGCCGCGGTGATGGAACGCGCCCTACCGTTGCTCGGCGGCGACGCACGGCCGCTCACGATCCTCGTGGCGACCTCGGGCGATACCGGCGGCGCCGTGGCCGCGGCCTTTCACGGCCGTGCGCAGTTGCGCGTCGGGGTGCTGTTCCCGAAAGGGCAGGTGTCTCAACGCCAGCAGCATCAACTCACCTGCTGGGGCGGCAACGTCCGCTCCTTCGAGATCGAGGGCAGCTTCGACGACTGCCAGGCGCTTGCCAAGGCCGCGCTGACCGATCCCGTCCTGAGCCGCAGGTACCGCTTCAGTTCGGCGAACAGCATCAACCTGGGCCGGCTTCTGCCGCAGGTGGCCTTCCATGCCGCGAGCAGCCTCTGGCACTGGCGCGAGCATGGGCTCGCGACCAGTCACATCGTGCCGACGGGCAATCTCGGCAACGGCCTGGCCTGCATCTGGGCCAGGGCGATGGGTATGCCGATGCGCGAGATCGTGCTCGCCGTCAACAGCAACGTCACGATCCCGGAGTACCTCGCGACCGGAGACTGGCGGCCGCGCCCGAGCGTGCAGACGCTGGCCTCGGCCATGGACGTCGGCAACCCCAGCAACATGGAGCGGCTGTTTCAGATGCTGCCCGACTTCGGCGAGTTGCGTGCGACCGTGCAGGCCTTTCCCGTCGACGACGCGGCGATTCGCGCCCAGATCGGGCAGGACGACGAGCGTTTCGGCCAGGTCTGGTGCCCGCATACGGCGACCGGGTTCCATGTTTACGATCAGTTGCCTGAAGCCCGGCGCGCCGGGCGGCCATGGATCGTTTGCGCGACCGCTCATCCGGCCAAGTTCGAATCGATCACCGAAGCCGTGACCGGCCACGCGGTACCGGTACCGGAAACGCTGCAGGAACTGCTCGAGCGGCCGGCAGAGCACATCATACTCGGCGCCGATGTCGATGCGCTCGCCGCCGAACTCGATCGCTGGGATTCGGCTGCGGCCTGATCGAGGATGGCCCGTACGGGAGTACGATCTGTCGGCCTACGGTGCCGAGATTCGGCTGCCGCGCGATCGAGTACGGCCCGTACAGGTTCAGGCGAGGCCGCTCTGCGGCGGCAGACGGAACAGTCGTTCCGTGTTCGATGTCGCAGCGCGGGCGACGACTTCTGGTGACTGACCCATTTCGGCGGCGACCCGCTCGAGCACATGCCGCAGGTGGCTCGGTTCGTTGCGCCGGGTCTTCGGGCGGGGCTTGAGGTCGCGCGGCAGCAGGTAGGGCGCATCGGTCTCGATCAGGAGACGGTCCAGCGGGATGTCGGGCAACGCGGCGCGCAACGGCCCGCCGCGGCGCTCGTCGCAGACCCAGCCGGTGATTCCCACATGCAGGTCGAGGTCGAGGCAGTCGCGAAGTTCTTCCGGGCCGCCCGTGAAGCAGTGTGCTACGCCGCCCGACAATCGGTCGCGAACGTCGCGTAGCATCGCAACGAACATCTCGTGCGCATCGCGCTGGTGCAGAAACACGGGCAGCCCGGTCACCGCGGCAAGTTCGAGCTGCGCCGCGAAGGCGCGTTGCTGCATGGCGCGCGGCGAGAAGTCGCGGAAGAAGTCTAGCCCGCACTCGCCGACCGCGACGACGCGCGAATTCTCCAGCAAGGGTTGCAAGGCGCCGATGCTGTGCTCGTCGAACTCGCTCGCATGGTGCGGATGAATCCCGGCTGTCGCGTAGAGCCGCCCGGGTTCGGGTTCCGGCAGCGACAGCGCGCTCACGCTCGCCGTCACGGACGTACCCGTCACGATGAGGCGGCGCACGCCCTGCGCCGCCGCGCGCTCGATAACCTCGCCGCGGTCGTGATCGAAGCTGTCGTGGGTCAGGTTGACCCCGATGTCGATGAGATCGAACACGGCGTCAGCAGCAGCCGCAGCGGCCCGGACCGTGTCCTTCGGCCAGCACGCGTCCGTCGCTCGACGCGAGCGCGATCGCGAGGCTGCGTCCGTCCTCGAGCCGCAACGTGAGTGCCGATCCGGTCATTCTGGCCGCTTCGGGGAGCGCGCCGATGTCCACCGAGCCTTCGATGCGGTGCAGTCCCGGCACCGGCAGCCCCGAAGGCGCCATGCCCTGATAGCGGCTGATGCGATAGCCGATTCGCGGAAAGATCCGGCCTCGGAACGTCAACTCGCCGACGCCGGCACACCGCTCGATGAGCTTCAGATGCGCCTCGTCGACCGGGTGCAGGACCATGCGCCGCCTCCGTTCGAGCGCTGCCTTGGGCTCGGAACGCGGATGATACCGGTTTCCGTCTTGCCCAGGGAGTCGGACGGCGGACGCGCGGAAACCCGCGCCCGCCGTCCTGTCGATCCCGCGAAATCGCTCCTTGGCGGCTTCAGACACAGGGGATCTAATTCGCCGGTTCGACGCCGGTTCTCGCCTCCAGCAGAAGTTCGCGAACCCACCAGCGGTTCACTTCGGGCACTTCCCAACAAGGGCGAGGCTCAGGTCGGGTCATCGGCTGCACGCCGCCCGCCACAATGCGCATTTCCGTTTCGTTCAGGACTCTCATCCGGTTACTCCTTTTAACTCGGCCATGTATCTGCGCGGCCCGCGTCGGCCGCTCCTTGCGGTTCGCATCGATTGAAATGACAAACCGGGGACTAAACTAACCTTGAT
The DNA here is from genome assembly GCA_022826245.1 of Gammaproteobacteria bacterium. Classification (GTDB taxonomy): domain Bacteria; phylum Pseudomonadota; class Gammaproteobacteria; order Steroidobacterales; family Rariloculaceae; genus Rariloculus. The sequence goes on along the minus strand of JAJDVG010000005.1, from coordinate 607 downwards.
GTTGCAGAAATTTCAGGCCGCGAGCGCGTTCTCGATGGTCTGGAATCGCTCCCGAACGATCGGATTGTTGCCGACATCGAGTATTTGACGGCCATTCGGCCTGATCAGCACGCCGGCGCGATTGATCAATCGATATCGTAGGGTCTGTATCGTCTGAAACGGCCGGATCGTGCGTCGTTTTCGATTCATCGATCGTCGTTCGGCGGTACCGGCCTGCAAGGCCCGCATCAGGTTGAACGCGATGACGCTGAACACCTGCCAGGCGCTGTTGGCGTCATAGCGCTGCGTCGGCAGGCAATCGAACGCGAAGCCGCCCTTGAGCTCCCCATAGACCTTCTCGTGGGTGCCGCGGCCGCACATGAAGAACCATAGGGTGGTCCCGGTCACCTCCTTGTTGGTGACGACGGCCGAGTACTCGAAGTAGCCGTCGTCGGGATCGAACAGGTCGAGCTGATAGTTCTTCGCGGTCCGGTGATGGACGCGCTTGCGGTACACCACGACACGCATCCGGCGCGACCAGGCCGGCACCGGCAGCCACTGCTCGAAGCACTCCACCGTCGCATCCACCCGCGACCAGTCCCGGCACTCGGCGATCCGTTCCTTCAAG
>JAJDVG010000034.1 GCA_022826245.1 Gammaproteobacteria bacterium | reverse complement strand
GGCTCCGCGCGCGCGTCCCTGCGCGCGAGGGTTTCAAGCGGCCCGCAGTACGCCTCCCCGACACACCGCGACAGACCTCAATCAAGACATGCGAACCGACCGCCGCTCCATCCTCAAGGGCATCGCAGGCGCCGCATTGCTGCCGTGGCCCGGGCGCGCCATCGCGGCCGGCGGCCTCGCGGTATCGCAGGTCTCGCCGAAGCTTGCGCTGATCGAGGGCGCCGGCGGCAACATCCTCGTGCTCGAGACCGGTGAAGGCCGCGTGCTCGTCGATACCGGCGCCGCCGCGTCCGGCGCCGCCGTGCTCGAAACGCTCGACGAGCTTTCGGACGAGGCGGTCACTGCGGTCTTCAACACCCATTGGCATCTCGACCAGGTCGGCTCGAACCAGGCGCTCGGCGAACGCGGCGCGACGATATTCGCGCACGAAAAGACGCGCCAGCGCCTGACCGCGGGCTGGTACCTGCCGACGGAGGACCGCTACCAGCAGCCTCTGCCGAGCGCGGCGCTGCCGACGGAGACCGTCTTTACCGAAGGCGTAACGACCATCGGCGGGCAGCGCATCGAGTACGGCTACATGATCCTGGCCCATACCGACGGCGATCTCTATGTGGCCTTTCCGGATCTCAATGTCGTCGCCGTCGGCGATGTCGCGGCCCCGGTACGCGATCCCGTATTCGACTGGTTCGGCGGAGGCTGGCTCGGCGGACGCGTGGACTCGCTCGCGCTGCTGCTCGATCGCAGCGACGCCGACACGCGCTTCGTGCCGAGCTACGGCCCGGTAATCGGTCGCGCCGAACTTCAGGCCGAGCACGACCTCATGCTCGAGCTCTTCGAGCGCATGGTCGAGCACGTCAGGCTCGGCGAGACGGCCGAGGACATGCTCACCACCGGCGTGCTCGACAACCTCGGCCGGACCTTCGAAGATCCCTACCGATTGCTTTACGACATGCACAAGGGGTTCTGGGCACACCACAACAAACTCATGCCCGACATCGTCTAGCGGGAGCGGCGCATGAAACTCGATACAAGAAACCTGCTGCTTGCGATATCCGGCTCCCTGGTATTCGGAACGGCCGCGGCCCAGAGCACGCTCGCGGACCTGATTCAGCAAGGCAACCGCGAATCTGCGCTCGAACTCATCGCCGAGGGCGCCGACGTCAACGCGGCGCAGGGCGACGACACGACACCGCTGCATTGGGCCGTCTACCGCATCGATACGGAACTCGCGGCCAGTCTGCTCGATCGCGGCGCAAGCGCGGACGCGGTCAATCGCTACGGCTCGAGCCCGCTCGCCGAAGCCGTCAAGGTCGCCCATCCCGGGCTCGTCGCCATGCTGCTCGAAGCCGGAGCGAATCCCGAATCTCCGAATCTCGACGGTCAGACGGCGTTGATGCTCGCCGCGCGCAGCGGCTCGCTCGAGATCGCAAGGCTGCTCGTCGAGTACGGCGCCGACGTCAACGCGCTGGAGTCCTGGCGCGGTCAGACGGCGCTGATGTGGGCGGCCGAAGCGCGGCATGCCGGGATCGTGCGTTTGCTCATCGACAGCGGCGCCGATGTCGGCGCCCGTGCATTGGCGAACGACTGGGGTTCGCAGATCACGTCTGAACCGCGCGCGCAGTACCGGCCGACGGGCGGTCTGACGCCGCTGCTCTACGCCGCGCGTTCCGGCTGTACCGAGTGCGCCTCCGCGATCCTGGCGGGCGGCGAGCACGTGGACCGGCCGACCCCGGACGGCATCACCCCGCTCATGATCGCGATCGACAATTACGAGTTCGACACGGCTGCGCTGCTGCTCGATGCCGGCGCCGACCCACACCTGTCGGACTGGTGGGGGCGCACTCCGCTTTATCTCGCCGTCGACATGAACACCTACGTTTCGCGCGAAGTGCTCGGTGGATTACGCACTTCGGGCACGGATACGATTCCCGGCGCCACTGCTTCGATGCACACGAGCGCGATGGATATCGTCCGGCGGCTGCTCGCAGCCGGTGTCGACGTGAACACGCAGCTCAACATGCACCGCCTCGGCCGCGGCGGCAACAGCCAGCGGTTCACTGACGACCTGCTCACGACCGGCGCGACACCGCTCTTGCGCGCCGCGATCACGCACGACCACGCGGCGATGCGCCTGTTGCTCGAGCACGGCGCCCATGTCGACCTGCCGAACGTCATGGGCGTGACCCCCCTCATGGCGGCCGCCGGTATCGGCGTGCGCGACATCAACTTCGGCAGCAACCGCTCGCCGCGTTTCGCGACGGACGAATTCATCGAGGACAAGGTCATCGCCTCGTTCGAGATCCTGCTGGCCGCGGGCGCCGACATCAACGCCCGCGTCACGGACATCACGAGCCGCAGCGCCCGCATCGCGCGCCTGAGCCGCATGACGGACCGCGAAGGCCAGACGGCGCTCTACTCCCCCGCCGGCCGCGGCTGGACGCGCGTCGTCGAGTTCATGATCGAGCGCGGCGCCGAGGTCGACATCGTCGACGCGATCGGCCAGACACCGGTCGATGCGGCTACCGGACGCCTGACCCGCGGCGGCGGCGTGCACGACGACGTCGCCGCGATTCTCTCGCTCACTTCTCAATAGAGGCGCGATGCTGAGGTAGCACGTGCGGGGAGTCGCACCATGGGTCGCAGACTTCGTTGCGGGGAGTCGCACGACCGCTTGCTTGAAACACGCCGTGAATACATCCATGTAGGCTCCGCGCGCGCATCCCGGCGCGCGTGGGTTTCAAGCAAGCGGTCGTGCAACTCCCCTTGCGTTGGTGGTAAGCCAAGGGTGCGGTTGCGTACCCGCATCTACACCGCTACACCCGTCCGCTGTTACATGTTGGTGTAGGCCGGTCCGCCGTCCTCGGGCGGTATCCAGACGATGTTCTGGCGTGGGTCCTTGATGTCGCAGACCTTGCAGTGCAGGCAGTTCTGGGCATTGACCTGCAGGCGCGCCCTGCCGTCGTCCCGGACGATCTCGTAGACCCTTGCCGGGCAGTAGCGTTGCTCGGGCGCGTCGAACACGGGCAGGTTGTACTCGACCGAAACTGCCTCGTCCCTGAAGGTCAGGTGACTCGGTTGATCCTCCTCGTGATTGGTCCCCGAGAAATACACCGATGTCAGCTTGTCGAAACTCAGCACGCCGTCGGGCGGCGGGTAGCGGATCGGTTTCGAATCCGCGGCGGACTTGAGCGCCTCGTGATCGGGCGTGCGATCGCGAACGGTCCACGGCGCCTTGCCGCGCATCAGCGTCTGGTCGACGAACACGAAGGCGCTGCCGGCCAACACGCCCCACTTGTGAAGCGCGGACTGCACGTTGCGGGCGCGGCGCAGCTCGTCCCCGACCCAGCTCGCCATGAGCCGGTCCCTGTAGCCGTCAAGCTCCCTCGCCGCCTCGTCGCGGCCTTGCCAGGCATCGACGATCGTGTCCGCCGCGACCATGCCGGACTTCATTGCCGTGTGGATGCCCTTGATCTTGGCGAAGTTCAGCGTGCCGGCATCGCAACCGACGATGAGCGCACCGGGCACGGAGAGCTTCGGCAGGGAGTTGAAGCCGCCCTTCGTGATCGCGCGCGCGCCGTAGGCGATGCGCTGCCCGTTGCTCAGCATGTCGCGAAACAGCGCATGGCGTTTCAGGCGCTGCAACTCTTCGTAGGGATCGAGCCAGGGGTTGGTGTAGTTGAGATCGGCGATGATCCCGATCGCGACCTGCGCATCCGCGTAGTGATAGCAGAAGAACCCGCCCGAAGCGTTCGGCGACAGCGGCCAGCCGGCGCCGTGCACGACCTTGCCGGGCTCGTGACGGGCAGGCTCGATCTCCCAGACTTCCTTGAGGCCGATGGCGTAGTGCTGCGGGTCGCAGCCCTTGGCAAGCCCGCGCTCCTCGATCAGGCGCCTCGCCAGATGACCGCGCGAGCCTTCCGCGAGCACGACCTGCCTGCCCATGAGCGCCATGCCCGGCTCGTAGCTCGCCTTGCGCTCGCCGGTTCTCGAGATGCCCCGGTCGCCGGTCACGACTCCGCGGACGCTGCCGTCGTCGTCGACGAGCAGTTCGGCGGCGGCGAAACCCGGGAAGAGATCGACGCCAAGCTCGAGCGCCCGCTCGCCGAGCCAGCGGCAGAGCGCGCCGAGGCTCACGATATGCATCCCCGCGTTATGCATGCCCGGCGGTACGAGAATGCCCGGCAACCGCAGCGACATGGATTCGCCGAGCAGGAGGCGGAACTCGTCGCGCGTGACGGCAGTCGCGAACGATGCGGTCTGCGGCTGCCAGCCCGGCAGCAGTTCATCGAGCGCCCGGCCATCGAGCACGGCACCGGACAGGCTGTGGGCACCGATCTCCGCGGCCTTTTCGAGCACGCAGACCTCGACGTCGAGCGACGCCGCCGCAGCCTGCTGTTTCAGGCGAATGGCCGTTGCGAGTCCGGCTGGACCGCCACCGACGACAACGACGTCGTATTCGATCGATTCGCGTTCGCCGGCGTCCATGGTGCTATCGAGTCAGGAACTGCTCCTGTGCGGGGATCGAAGCGGGAGGCGGCATCAATCGATCGGCGGACACGGCGGCGAGAATGGATGGATAGTGTGGCCCGGCAAGACGCTACGTTGTCTATCCCGGACTTGCTTGAGGCATACTAAGCCAAAAGGGCGCGAGCCCGCTAACCATCCCGTACCTCATTCGCTTTCCATGGACCAACCGCCGCCATGAGTAACAACAGCCCCAATTCAACAGTCCGCTTCGCGCCGCCCATCGCGCTGCGCCCGGCAAGCATGGCGCTCATCGCCGCCGCGTCGCTTGTCGCGGCCGCGCAGGCATCCGCCCAGGCGCCGATCGTGCAACCCGGCGCGCCCGGTCAGGAAAGCAGGCTGATCACCCCTGAAGAAGCCACGGATCTCGCGGGCCTCAGATTCACGGCCGCCGACGTGAGCTTCATGCAGGGCATGATCGGCCACCACGCCCAGGCGCTGGACATGACGGTGCTCGTGCCTGAGCGCACGCAGCGCGAGGCGATCCGTATGCTCGGGCAGCGCATTGCGCTGTCGCAGGAAGACGAGATCGCGATGATGGAGGACTGGTTGCGCGAACGGGACCTCGAGGTCCCCGAGCCCGACGCGCATCGCCATCACGATGCCGAACTCATGCCCGGGATGGCGACGCCGGAGCAGATGGAGGAGCTTGCCGCTGCCGATGGCGCTTCGTTCGATACGCTGTTTCTCGAACTCATGATCGAGCATCACGAGGGCGCGCTCGAAATGGTCGATGACCTCCTCGAGCAACCGGGCACCGCTCAGGATACGGTCCTCTACCAGTTCACCTCGGACATCAACGCCGACCAGAGCGCCGAGATCGACCGCATGGACGCGATGCTGGCGGGATTCTCGCCCGATCCCAGAGTCGACCTCGCCGCCGGCTTCGACGACGCGGAACAGGTCTCGCTCAACATGTCACTCCTCGTGTCGCTGCCGAAGCCCGCGGGCTTCTTCGATCCGGAGTATCCCGAAGGTCGGCCGATGCCCGGGCGCGGGGGGCGCCGCGACGGCGAGAGCGAGCAGGCGCAGGAGCCTGCGCAGGCCGAAGCTCCGCCGGCCGCCGAAGCAGTCGAGGCGGCCGCGAACGAAGACGCGGCCGTTGCGGGAGAAGCCGGCGCCGATGCTGCCGAAGCGGAGGCGGAGCTTGCCCTTGCCGACGGCGCCGACAACGAGGAAGCGGCGGCCGACGACGGCGACGAAGCCGACGAGGATGACGACGGGCCGCGACCGAGCCTGCTCAATTTCGGCAATACCGATCTCGTTTTCGCCGGCGATGTGGTCGTTGCAGGCAACTATCACGGCTTCAACGCCTACGACATCAGCGATCCGCGCGCTCCGGAACTTCTGAGTTCGGTCGTGTGCCCGGGCGGTCAGGGCGACGTTTCGATCGTGGGCGATCTGCTGATCCTGTCCGTCGAGCAGACCCGCGGACGGCTCGACTGCGGTCTGCAGGGCGTGGCGGACGTCGCGAGCGAGGAACGCTTCCGGGGTATCAGGATCTTCGACGTCAGCGACTTCAGGCTGCCGAGACAGGTCGGCGCGGTACAGACCTGCCGCGGATCCCACACCCACACGGTCGTGACCGATCCCGACGACGACGGCAACATCTACGTATACGGATCCGGCACGAACCGCGTGCGTCCCGAAGACGAACTCGAGGGCTGCTCGGACGAATCGCCGTTCGAGAATCCCGAGACGGCGCTGTTCCGGATCGACGTCATCCGGATTCCGGTCGCAAACCCGGGCGAGGCGGAGATCGTCAACCGTCCTTATGTATTTTCCGATCCCGATTCGGGCGTCATCGCAGGACTCTGGGAAGGCGGCGACCACGGCGAAGGCACACAGCGGACGCGCGAAACCGATTCCTGTCACGACATCACCGCGTACCCGGACATCGGTCTTGCGGCCGGCGCCTGCTCGGGCAACGGCATACTTCTGGACATCTCCGATCCCGTAAATCCCGTCCGCGTGCACGAAGTGATCGATACGGGCTTCGCCTATTGGCACTCGGCGACCTTCAACAACGACGGCAACAAGGTCATATTCACGGACGAATGGGGCGGCGGCGGCCGGCCGCGCTGCCGCGCGTCGGATCCGCAGAACTGGGGCGCGAACGCGATCTACGACATCGTCGACCGCGAACTGCAGTTTCGCAGCTACTTCAAGTTGCCGGCGCCCCAGTCCGATCTGGAAAACTGCGTGGCCCACAACGGCTCGCTCGTCCCGGTTCCCGGCCGCGACATTTTCGTCCAGGCCTGGTATCAGGGCGGCATCACGGTCATCGACTTCACGGACTCGTCGAACCCCGTCGAGATCGCCTTTTTCGATCGCGGCCCCATCAACGGCGAAGGGCTCGTCATGGGCGGCTACTGGTCGGCGTACTGGTACGGCGGCCATGTCTACGGTACCGAAATCGCCCGTGGCTTCGATGTATTCGCGCTCACGCCGAGCCAGTACCTTACGAGCAACGAAATCGCGGCCGCCTCGCTCAGGGCGCCCGATGCGGTCAGCAATCCGCAGCAGCAACGGCAGCATGTCTGGCCGGCCGAACCGGTTGTCGCGCACGCCTACCTCGACCAGCTCGCCCGCAGCGGGATCGTCGGGGCTGCCGAGGAGGACGCACTCAGGGACGCGCTTGACCGCGCCGAGGAGATCCTTGCCGACAGTGGCCAGGACACGGCCGCGACGGCTGACGAACTCGCGCGCCTGGCCGAGTCCCTGCCGCCTGCCGGGGAAAGTCTGAGCACCGCGTCGCGCGGTCGTCTGCTGGGACTTGCGAGCACGCTCGAAGCGCTCGCCGAGCGTCTGTTGTAGCGCCCGGCGCGCGTCGACTCCTCGCGCGGGTCCGGGCCGACGTTGCACCGCAGGAGCCGATGAAGCGATGGCCTTCGACCTCGAAGTCAACGGAGTGACGCACAGCGTCGACGCCGATCCGCAGACGCCGTTGCTCTGGGTCATCCGCGACCGTCTCGGGCTCACGGGCACGAAATTCAGTTGCGGTATCGGAGCCTGCGGCGCCTGCACCGTACATATCGATGGCCAACCGGTCCGTTCCTGCAGCGTTCCCGCCGAGGCCGCGGCCGGGCGAGCGATCACGACCATCGAAGGCGTCTCGCCCGACGGCGGCCACCCGATACAGCTCGCCTGGAAGGAACTCGATGCGCCGCAGTGCGGCTATTGCCAGTCCGGCATGATCATGAGCGCGCTGGCGCTTCTGAACGGCAACCCCGCGCCTTCGGATGCCGACATCGATGCCTCGGTGACCAACGCCTGCCGCTGCAGCACCTACTACCGCGTCCGGCAGGCGATCCACCTTGCCGCCGAACTCATGAGGGTGGAGCGATGACCGGCAACGGCGGTTGCCCCGTCCGCGCGACTGCCGATCGACGCGAGCCGATGCGCGCGAGCGAAGCGGGCGATGGGCGCGTCGACCGCCGCGAATTCCTCGCGATGGCCGCAGCCGCCAAGGGCGCGTTCGTGCTCGGTTTCTGGCTGCCGCCGCGATCCGCGGATGCCCAGCGACGCTCGGGCGCGGTCTGGTACGAGGACTCCGACACACCCGAAGTCAATGCCTGGATCGTCATCGATCCCGACGAGACGGTGACGATCCGTATCGCCCAGACCGAGCTTGGCCAGGGAGTGTGGACCTCGAACGCGATGATGGTCTGCGAAGAGCTGCAGTGCGACTGGAGCCGCGTGCGACCGGAGTACGCGTCCGCCAACCGCGACGCGCGCGAGATGGCGCCGGAATGGACGCTCGAGGTTATGGGCGGCGGCGCGCGCGACCCCGACGGCGGCGGCGAACCCGGTTTCGGGAACCGCGCCCGGACGGGCGTCTTCGGCATTCCGGATAGCCTCTATCGCCGCATGCGGACCAATGCCGCTGCTTCGGTCAAGGACGGCCGTTATTACCTGCAGCTCGCGGGCGCGGAGGCGCGTGAACGGCTGCTGCTCGCGGCCGCCAACGAATGGGACGTACCCGTACAGGAGTTGACGGCACGCGACAGCGTCATCACCCATGCGGCGAGCGGACGCACGACGACCTACGGCGCGGTCGCGCCCCGGGCCGCCCGGACCCCGCACCCGAACCCGGAATCGATCTCGATCAAGCCGCCGAGCGAATGGACGCTCATGGGTACCGAGCAGAAGAACCTCGACGTGCCGATGAAGGTCACGGGCGAGACCGTCTACGCCATCGACGTCAACCTTCCCGGCATGAAGTGGGCCGCCGTGAGAGCCTGCCCGGTCTACGGCGGCGATGTCGCCGACTACGAATTCGACGCGATCCGGGACCTGCCGGGCGTGCACTCGGCCGTACAGCTCCCGATTCCCGACCCGGCGCTGACGCGCGGCCGAATCTTCAGCGGGGGCGTAGCGGTCGTCGCCGACACCTGGTACGAGGCAAAGACCGCGCTCGACCAGATGCCGATCGACTGGTCGATCCCGCCCGACAACACCGCGTTCAACACCGAGAACATGCGCCAGGCGCTGCTCGACTCGCTCGCCGTCCCCGGGACCGTGCGCGTGGACGAGGGCGATATCGACGCGGGCTTCGCCGCCGCGGCGCAGATCGTCGAAGCGACCTACTCGACCCCCTACCTGCCGCGCGCCCGCATGGAGCCCGGCAATGCGACCGTGCTCGTAACGGACGAGCGCGTCGACATCTGGATCGGCGACCAGAGTCCCCAGGAAACGCGCTTCAGCGCGTCGCAGATCACGGGCATCCCCGAGGAGCAGGTCTACCTGCACATGTGCCATCTCGGCGGCGGCTTCGGCAGGAACGGCAACGGACCCCAGGCAGAACAGGCCATCGCGGTCGCCAATGCCAATCGAGGCACGCCGATACACATGTTGTGGACCCGGGAACAGGACTTCATCGGCACGACCTATCGCGCGATGGGCATGGCGCGGCTCAGGGCGGGACTCGACGAGGACGGTTGGCCGCTCGCGCTCGAAGTCCGCATCGCCATGCAGGACGACGGCTTCGGGCCGACCGCATCCTTCGGCGGCGCATCGAGATACCACGCCCCGCACTACCGCTTCTCGAACCACGAAACCGATTTCCACGTGCCCGTCGGTACGCGCCGCGGCGTGAGCCAGGCCGCGCACGAGTTCTACCGGGAATCGTTCATCGACGAACTGGCACGGACCGCCGGCCGGGACCCCTACCTGTACCGTCGCGAACTCATCGCTCGCAGCGACATTCCCCACAGGGACGACATGATCCGCGCGCTCGACATGGCCGCGGAGATGTCGGGCTGGGGCACGCCGCTACCTCCGGGCACGGCGCGCGCGATCGGTCTCGAGGAACGGGGCGCCGAGACGGGCCGCTCGGCAACGATCAGCGCGATGGTGCACACGGTCTCGATCAGTCCGGGCGGCCGCGTCCGGCTCGAGCGCGTCGATGTCGCGCACGAAACGGGCTTCGGTCTCGTCAATCCGCTTTCGGTCAGGAAGCAGATCGAAGGCCAGATCACGTGGTTCTACAATGACGCGATGCACCAGGCCTGCACGGTCGCCGACGGGCGGATCGTCGAAACGAATTTCGACACGTTCTCGCTGTCGCGTATCGACGAGGATCCGCCCGAAATCAACATCCGCTTCTTCGAAACCGATCACTGGCTCATCGGCATGGGCCATGACCGCGCGACATCCGTTCAGTCGGGTATCGGCGACGCGATCTTCCAGATCACGGGCAGGCGTTTTCGCGATCTGCCCTACAGCCAGTACGATCTGAGCCGGGACTGAACCTTGACGGGACCACGACGATGACCAAGACACACGCTATCTGTTCGAGCTTCCTGATCCTCGCCGCGTTTGCAGCGCACGCCCACCACTCGCGGGCGCCGTTCCTGCTCGACGAGACCTTCGAGGTCGAGGGCACGGTCACCGAAGTTTCCTGGCGCAGCCCCCACGTCTACATGGAAGTGCTCGCCGTAAACGCTGACGGCAGCGAGACGACCTGGACCTACGAGGGTCATTCCGTCGCGGGTCTCAAGCGCTTCGGCTGGACCGAGGACACGTTCGCGCCAGGCGACCGCGTCGTCGTTGTCGCGAACCCGAACCGCGATCCCGAGCGGCAATTCGGGCTGCTCGACAGCGTCACGCGTACCGACGGCGAGACGTTCTACTCGTTCCGCATCCCGGAGAGCGAAGGCGGCAACCCGCTGCGGCGGCCGCTCGCGGGCTCGACGGACTTCTCCGGCCACTGGAACCGCATCGGAACGCTGCGACAGGCGCTTGTCGGCGGATTCGGTCCGCCCACGGGCTGGCCGGTCACGGCTGCGGGTCAGGCACAGGTCGATGCCTTCGATCCCGACGCCAACCCCTCGTTCGACTGCGAAACGACGGGCCTACCGGGGCTGATTCTCTCGCCCTACACGCATCTTTGGATCGTCGAAGCGGACCGCATCGTCATCGAGAAGGACCAGTCGCCGCTGACCCGGACCATCCACCTCGACGGCTCGGCGCCGCCCGCGGACCACGAACCGAACATCCTCGGCCACTCGGTCGGCCGCTTCGAGGACGACGGCACCCTCATCGTCGAAACGACAGGCTTCAGCCCGACGCGCTGGGGCCTGACGCGCGGCATCGACTCGAGCGACCGCAAACGCATCACGGAACGTTACTGGCTCGAGCCGGACGGTTACGTCAAGCGCGTCTCATACACCGTCGAGGACCCCGTCTACCTCACCGAGCCCGTCACCCGCGAGGGCGGCTACACCCTGATCCCAGAACACGAATTCACCGAGCTGCCCTGCGACCCGGAGACCGCGCGCCGCCACCTCCAGTTCGAGTAGCCCACCCTGCGGAGCATTGCGGTCGCACCATCGACACGAGGCTCAAACCGCGACAAGCAAAGGGGAGTCGTACTACGGGCCGCTTGAAACCCTCGCGCGCAGGGATGCGCGCGCGGAGCCTACAGGGATGTATTAACGGCGTGTTTCAAGCGGCCCGTAGTACGACTCCCCGCAACACCGCGACAACGCGCACGACGACCCTGCCTGGACGTATTGACCACGCGTTTCAAGCGGCCCGTAGTACGACTCCCCGCAACACCGCGACAACGCGAACGACGACCCTGCCTGGACTAATTGACCACGCGTTTCAAGCGGCCCGTAGTGCGACTCCCCGCAATCAAGCACCGTTCCCCCGCCCTGACGTTTGCGCCAGACCGGCTCAGTCCATCTCCGCCAGTTGCTGGAGCAACTGGCCCTTCGGGCTGTCGGCCGGGACGAAGCGCTGCACGCGCTCGCCGGCGAAAACCTCACCCGTGTAGATGTTGCCCTCCGAATCCACCGCAATCATGTGCAGCCCGAAGAACTGGCCGCCGTTTTCGCCCATGTTGCCCATCTCGCCGACGAGTTCGCCCGTCGCACGGTCGAGGAACCAGATTCGGTTGTTCGTGAGATCGGAGATGTACAGGAACCGCTGCTGCGCATCCGGCGAGAACGCAACGCCGCCCGTCGAGCCGCCGACGCCGGTTCCGGGTGCGATGATGAACTCGTCGACGAACTCGCCTTCCTTCGTCGTCACGTGTATCCGGTTGGCGTTGCGGTCGGCCGCGTAGACGAGGCCGTCGTTGGAGACGTTGATCGTCAGGTGGCCGACGAATTCGGGTGGCATCGGCCCGTTCGGCGTGTACTCGTGATCTGCGTCGTCCGTGCTGATCTCGGCCAGTGGCTTGCCGTAGGCGCCCCAGCCGCGCTTGAACTCGAAGGTATCGAGGTCGAAGACGAGCACGCGGCCGCCGAGATAGTTGTCGGCCACGTACATCTCGTTGTCCGCCTCGATGATGCGGATTTCCTCGAGCCCGCCGACGATCATCGGTGTCTCGGGCGGATACGTCTCACGGAACGCCGCGCGCGCTTCCGCGCGCATGGCCAGCGCCGCGGCATCCGGTCCCGGGCCTCTCGACTGCGGCAGGAAGCGGAACACCGCGCCGACGCCGCCTTCGCCCGGAGCACGGTCGGGCGCCGGCCGCAAGCCGACGGGCGCGCCGTTCTCGCGCTCGGGCGTGCGGGCCACTTCGGCGACGACTTCACCGGTCCCCGGATCGTACTTGCGCACGGTGTCCTGGCCGATATAGACGAACCCCTCGCTGTCGACGTCCATGCCGTGTCCCTGCGGAGCGTCGAACGAACCGATGACGTTGCCGTCCCTGTCGATGTGGATCATCGACGGCGGCCTGACGCAGCACAACGCGAGCGGCGGCGAATGCTCCGCGTGCAACTCGATGGCCGTCAGGTCGTTCGGCCGGTTCAGCACCCAGACGTTGTCGTTGGCATCGACGGCCAGCCCCGTGACTCCGCCGATCTTCCAGTTGTTCGGATAAGGCTGCGGCCAGGTGGGGTCGAAGATGTAGCTCGGCACGGCCTGCGCGCGCGCATCGATTGCCGCGAACGTGGCTGTGAACATGGCAGCAAGCAGCAACGCGAACATGCCCGCGATTCTCGAAGTCGTCGTCATGATTTGATCCCCCCGGCAGCGATTCCGTCTGCGTCCGAGTGTAGCAGCCCACGGCTGATATCGCGCTTCATGAGGCGGCAGATCGCCTCGCCGGCGACGGCTTGCCGACCGCGGTCCGGCATCGATCGCGCCGGGCCGACAACCGGTCGTCCGGGACTTGCCCGCCGCTTGCGTATGCAGTAGAAATCGGCGCGACGCTGTCCAATGTGCAAACTGCCGCTGCAAACCGGTCAGGAGGCGCCGCCCCGATGAGACTCCACCCGATTTCTCTCCAACTCGACCGTTTCTTCCCGAAACGCGCCGCGAATCCGGTTTCCGGCCGCTCCTGCGTGCTGGTCGTGCTGCTCGCGTTCGTGACCGGATGCGTCACGAGCCCGACCGGGCGCCGACAGCTCATGATCGTTTCGCCCGAGGTCGCGATCGCCGAGTCGGCGAACGCCTACGTTCAAACGGTGCGCGACCTCGACGACGAGGACAAGCTGCTCGACGATCCGGCGCTCGAGCGGCGCGTCGAGGAAATCACCGGGCGCGTGGTCGCCGCAGCGGTGCAGCGGTATCCGCATACAGCCGACTGGCGGTGGAGCGTCGCGCTCGTCGACGATCCGCAGACCGTGAACGCCTGGTGCATGGCCGGCGGCCGGATGGCGGTCTACAGCGGTCTGATTTTACGCCTCGAGCTGACGGACGACGAGTTGGCCCACATCATGGGCCACGAGGTCTCGCACGCGCTGGCCAATCACACGGCCGAGCGCATGTCGCTCGCGCTGCTTACCCGGTTGGGGGTGGCGGTGGCCGCAAGAGAACGCGACGAGAACAATCCCGCGGCGCTGTCAGCCGCGGCGCTCGCCGCACAGGTGGCGATCACGCTGCCGAACAGCCGCACGGCCGAATCCGAGGCGGACCGCATGGGCATGGAACTGGCCGTGCGCGCCGGCTACGACCCGGCAGGCGCGGTCAGCGTGTGGCGCAAGATGGAAGCGCTCGGCGAATCGCGACCGCCCGAGTTCCTGAGTTCGCATCCCAGTCCCGACAATCGGCGCGCCGAGCTTGCCGCGCTGATCGAGCAGATGGGAACGCTCGTGCCCGCCGTGCCGCCGCAACCGTATCCGATCGATATCGTGAACTGACTCGGGAAAAGGCGCCCGGAGCACCACGACCGTACCTGGCGGTCGCCGGCCGGGGTTATCGCAGGCGCACCCGGCGATCGCGGGGATCGACCGTTCTCGGCTCGGGAATAGTGACTCGGGCCGACTACAAACCGACCAATTCAAGCAACTCGCGCGGGTGCCGGTCTCTCGCCTCGGCGTAGATGGGTCTTACGGCCTCGATGAATGCCGCCGTCTCCTCCGGCGCGAGCTCGATGATTTCGCCTCCGGCCGCGCGGATCGCTTCGGCCGCGGATATCTCCTCGCCGTCCTTGAGGCCGCGCTGAAATTCGACGGCGTCCCTCACGGCCGAACGCAGCTCCGCCTGCAGCGCGTCGGGCCAGGCGTCAAACGTCTGACGGTGCACGAAGATGGGACGGGAAATATACGAGTGTCTGCTTGCGGTATGAAAGCGGTGGAACCGGTGGACGCCATAGGTCACCGTGTTGGCAAACGGATTCTCCTGGGCATCGAGCGTGCCCGCCATGATTCGCGCTATGGCCTCGGTGAGGTCCATGATCTCGGGCCTCGCACCGAGCAATTCGAAGGCGCGCGCGTGTACCTGGCTGGGCAGCACTCGTATTGCCATGCCCTGAAGGTCCGCAAGCGAGCGCACGGGCCTGAGCCGGTTGGATACGTGGCGCAGCCCGTTCTCGAAGTAGCCGAGAACCCGGAAATCCGTTCGAGCCTCGATGGCCTCCGTGAGATGCCGGCCAAGTTCGCCGTCCATGGCAGCGCGCGCCGTCGGGTTTTCGGTGAAGAGAAACGGCAGGTCCACGAGCTCCAGATCCGGCACACGGTTCGCCAGATAGCTGCTTGACTGGTAGCCGAGCGTCAGCACGCCCTGCTCCACCAGCCACAGGATGTCGAGCGCCCGATAGCCGAGATCGAGGATGTTGTAGACGTAGCGCACCTCGACTTCGTCGCCGAACCGCGCCTCGAGCCTGTCGCCGATGCGCTTGAGCGCGAGGCTGAAGCTCGTCGTCGGCGGGCCGTAACCGGCCATGACGATGCGAAAGGGACGGTCCGCCGCGCCTGTTCGCTGCGCCCTGACGGCCGGCGCAGGCCATGCGCCGGAGATCGCGGTGGCGCCCAGTGCGGCGGAAGCCTTGAGAAAACGTCGTCTGGACCGAGCCATTTGACCCATGGTGCAGACGCGGCCGCACTCGCGCAAGCTGTCGCGCGCTCGCGGCCAGTGCATGCGGGGCTCGGATCGCGCCGCAAATCCATGTAAACTCGACGTGCACTTATTGCACTTCACATGTTCACGGGCTTGAAGTGGGAGTCAGTCCGTAAAGGAGGAGGCGTTATGGTTTCCAGAAAATGGATTCTAGCCCTGTTGCTCGTTGGTGCGTCAGGCCCTGGGCTCGCCCAGCAAGTCGAAGACTTCTCCGCAGCGATCGAGATGTTCCGGCAGGTTCCGGAGGTGGGTCCGTACTTCGACTCCGCCTACGGTTTCGCCGTCTGGGACAGCATCGCCAGAGGCGGTCTCGGCGTCGGCGCGGCCACCGGCCGCGGCCAGGTGTACGTTAACGGGCAAGTCACCGGCTTCAGCCGGCTCATCGACGTCTCCATCGGCTTGCAGGCCGGCGGACAGGCTTACCGGCAGATCATATTCTTCGAGGACCGCTGGGCCTACGACGAGTTCACTCGTGGAAACTTCGAATTTGACGCCTCGGCAGCCGCCGTCGCAGTCGCGGCAAGTGCACAAACGTCGTCCGGAACCCAGGGTAGCCAGGCAACCGTCGGCGCCTCCGGCGCCGGACGAGCGCTGGCAAACGGCTCGTATCAAAACGGTCTGCGTGTGTTCACCTTGGCCATCGGCGGCTTGATGGCTCAGGCTACGATCGCCGGACAGAAGTACAACTTCCGCTCCGTGCTGCCGGTCTCCACACCGAACTGACGCGCAGCGCCGCTCTCGCAACATCCTCGCGGCGGAACCGAAAACGTTCCGCCGCCGGGCCGGCCCGTGCCTCCGGGCGGGCCCGACGCGCGCGACACCAGCGCTCATCCACTGAAACGGCCGTGACGGCCCCGTCGGATTATCGACACCCGGGGCCGTTTCTGCCCTAATGGTTCGCTTCCCGAATCTCCACAGGAACCAACGACGCAAATGGACATGATCGGCATCAGTCTTGCCGCTATCTTTCTTCTCCTGCTCGCCAACG
The DNA here is from genome assembly GCA_022826245.1 of Gammaproteobacteria bacterium. Taxonomy (GTDB): domain Bacteria; phylum Pseudomonadota; class Gammaproteobacteria; order Steroidobacterales; family Rariloculaceae; genus Rariloculus. The sequence continues at coordinate 38,867 of JAJDVG010000034.1, read as the reverse complement.
GCTTCTTCGTGGCCGCCGAATTCGCGCTGGTCAAGGCGAAGGGCTCGCGGCTGGCAGGCGAAGCGGCTTCCGGCCGATTCACGGCCCGCATGTCACTGGCCATGCAGGACAAGATGGAGCCCTATCTTGCGGCGTGCCAACTCGGCATCACGATGGCTTCGCTCGGTCTCGGCTGGATCGGCGAGCCGGCCGTGGCCGCATTGCTCGAACCCGTGTTGAGCCTGTGGGGCCTGCCCGAGGACGCGATCCACCAGATCGCGTTCATCGTCGGCTTTCTCGTGTTCTCGTCGCTGCACATCGTGATCGGCGAGCAGGTGCCGAAGTCGCTTGCCATCCGCCAGGCCGAACCCGTATCGATGCTGGCCGCCTGGCCGCTGCAGTTCTTCTACGTGCTTGCCTTTCCGTTGACCTGGGCGCTCGACCGCGCCTCGCGCAGCGTCCTCAGACTCTGCGGCGTCGCCGAGGCGAGCTACGCCGACGTTCTGACGATGCGGGACCTCAAGGGCGTCGTCGCAACGTCGGAAGCGCACGGAAAAATTCCGACCAAGAGCGCCGCCATGCTCAACAATCTGATCGAGTTCGACGAACGCCCCGTAAGCTGGGTCATGCTGCCGCGCAACCGGGTCAAGGTGCTCGACCTCAGCGCCACACCCCACGACAACGCGGCCGTCATCCGGCAAAGCAGGCACTCGCGATTCCCGGTCGTCGAAGGCGACGGCAGCGAGAACGTCATCGGCATCGTGCTCGGCAAGGACCTGTTCGAAGCGATGCTTCAGGGACGGGAAGCACCGTGGTCTGAACTGCGATCCTATGCGCGAGAACCGCTCGTCATTCCCGAAACCATTACGGTGTCGCGCGCGTTCGATACCCTGCGCCAGCAACGCGAGCACATCGCGATCGTCGCTGACGAATACGGCGAATTCGTCGGCATCGTCAGCGTGGAGGACCTGCTCGAAGAAGTCGTCGGCGAAATCCTCGACGAGAAGGACACGGTCGAATCGCCGTTCGCCGTGCAGCGGCTCGGCGCGAACCGGTGGATCGTCGACGGCTCCATGCCGCTGTCCGACGCGCAGCGTGACCTCGGCTTTCAGACGGATTTCCAGATCGAAGCGAACACGCTGTCCGGACTCATGATGGAGCGGCTTGGCCGAATACCGGCCGAAGGCGATGAGATCACCGAAGGTGCGTTCCATCTGACCGCGAAAACGGTCGAGGAACGCCATGTGACGCGGATGCTCGTGGAGCGCCGCGACGCCGGGAAATCCACGCCGTAGCGGGACATCGAAAGGTCGCGGCCTGAGGATCGCGTCCGCGTCCGGGTAGCCGCATGCAGAAAATGCTAGGCTTGCGCGTCACAATCCGCCGCTCGCGGAACCCTGAGGATGGGAAAACAACGATGAATATGACCGATCCGCGCGACACGCTCGCCAATTCACCGATGAGTGTTCTGCAGATCGTTGCTGTCGCGCTGACGCTCAGCCTTTGCGCGCTCGACGGTTTCGATGTGCTGTCGATCAGCTTCGCATCGCCGGGTATTGCCAGGGAGTGGGGCATCAACCGGGCGGAACTCGGCATCGTGCTGTCGATGGAACTGATCGGAATGGCGATCGGCTCGCTGTTGCTGGGCGGCGTGGCCGACAAGATCGGGAGGCGCAAGACGATTCTGGCCTGCCTCGTGCTCATGACCGTGGGCATGTTCATGGCGACGCAGGTCTATGGCCTGATCGATCTTTCGATCTGGCGCGTCCTGACGGGTCTCGGCATCGGCGGGATGCTGGCGGCGATTACCGCCACCGCCGCGGAATTCTCGAACAACAGGCGACGCGATTTCGCGGTTTCCATCATGTCGATCGGCTATCCGATCGGAGCCGTGGTCGGCGGCATGATCGTCGCGGTATTGCTGGGCGGGAACGAGGAAAACTGGCGCTACGTGTTCTATTTTGGCGCGGCGGTCACGGCGGCTTTCATCCCGCTGGTCTACTTCTTCGTGCCGGAGTCGATCCACTGGCTCGCGCGCAAGCAGCCCGCGGGCGCGCTCGAGCAGATCAACGCGACGCTCAGGCGCATGGGACATGAGGCTATCGCAGCGCTGCCCGAGGTGAAGCTCGAAGAGCGCAAACGTTCGATCGGCGATATTTTTTCGCCGGAGCTGGTCCGCATTACCACACTGCTGACCGTGGCGTATTTCCTGCACATCACGACGTTCTATTTCATCGTCAAGTGGATACCGGAGATCGTCGTGCGCATGGGCTTCGACATCTCCCAGGCCGGGGGCGTTCTGGTCTGGACCAACGTCGGCGGCGCCACGGGCGGCGCCGTGCTCGCCTTCCTGACGCTGCGCTTCGGCGTGAAGGGATTGACGATCAGCGCGCTGGTGCTGTCGACCGTCCTGGTCACCATTTTCGGTCGGTCGCCGGCCGACCTCGAGCGGCTGGCGATGATCAGCGCGTTCGCCGGCTTCTTCACGAACGCCGCGATCGTCGGGCTCTACGCGATGTTCGCCAGGGCGTTTCCGACCCACGTCAGGGCTTTCGGTACAGGCTTTGCAATCGGCGTCGGGCGCGGCGGCTCCGTGCTCGCGCCAATCATCGCGGGATTGCTGTTCGAGGGCGGCGTCGGCCTGCCGACCGTCGCGATCATCATGTCGGTCGGCTCGCTCGTCGCCGCCGGACTGCTGCTGTTGCTGAAGCTCAAGCCTGAGAGGGCGATCCCGGCCGAGGCGGAAACGCAAGAGTCGGAGGTGCCGGACCTGCAGCCCTCGGCCGCAAGCACCTGATCGCGTCCAAAACCGTACGCGGCCGCTCGCGGGGTCCCCGCGAGCGGCCGCTTCCTGACCCTGACTTGCTTCGGATCGACGCGAGTCCTGTTACCGCCAGTCGTCCACGGCCACGCTTCTGCTGTAGCCGCATTCGTTGACGCTCCACCTGATATTGCCGCTGCCGCCGACGACGACGACCTCGACCCTCTCGAGGTAGGGGATCGGCGCGTCATCGGGCAGGCTCAGCCACGTCGCGTAAGGCTCTCGTCCCGCGCGGGCCGGTCCGAGCTTGTAGTTGATGACCTCCTGGTCGAGCCAGTAGTGGTATTTCGGCGTCGTGACGTTCTGCTTGACCCAGTCGATGAGCTTTTCCTTGGTGTCGAAGCCGAAGCGCAGGAACGGCGCCGTCACGGCCGGGTCGATGAGGAGCATCTTGGAGCCGCGATTCGGCGGACCCAGACCGCCGATGAAGCGCTGCAGCACCCACTCCCAGTCCTCGTCCCGCAGGACCATCATCGTGTTCTGGCTCTGGCAGCCCGAGAACGTGCTGACGACGCTCTCGTCACTGGCGAAGCCTTTCTGCACATGCAACGGATCCCAGCCTTCGGGCAACCCGTCGACGTTCTCCGCGAACACGGCTGGCACAGCGCTCATGGGGTTGCCCTGCACACCGAGATAGGTGTGGCCGGGCACGGAACCGCCCGTGACGTTCCCCGACAACAGCCCCCAGGCGCGCCCGATCAGCGCACCGGCGTTGTCGTAGAGCCCGAGCGCGCCGGTCCCTGAATTCAGCAGCAGTTCATCGACGATCGGCCCGTTGAAAACGCCCATGGCCGTCATCGACGAGGTCGAACTCGAGCGCGCGTTGGTGCGCGTTCCGGCAAGCGCGAGTATCGCGGGAAAATGCTCGGGTTTCGCGCCCGCCATGACCGCGTTGATCGCGGCCGTCTCGACCGTGTACTCCCAGGCCTCGCGCGTCCCCGTGACGCGCATCTGGCCGATGACCTCGTCGCGGTCGCGCGACGTGCCGGCGAGCATCGCGTTGACGCGCTCCTCGGTCGGCATGATGATCGGCAGCTGGTCGCTCCAGAACCGGTCATCGAAGTAGCGCTGCAGGTTGTCCCGCGTGTCGGGACCGATGAAATCGCGCTTCGTCCGCTCGAATATTCCCGTCGTCAGCTCCTCTTCGTTGAGGGGACGGGTCAGGTGACCGACGATCTCCTCCATGAGGGGGACATTGTTGACCGGGTCGTAACCGGCGATGTACCCGGCAAGCTCCGCGGGCGTCTTGCCGCCGACGGGCGTGTGCGTGAACGCGAGCCGCAGGCCGGGCATGCCCTCCTCGAGCGCCTTGTCCTGCACGAGGTCGGTGAGAGCGTCGACGATGACGCCGACGGCCGGAATTCCGTAATTCGCTTCAACTTCAGCAACATGGCCGACGACCGCCGGCGCACAGGTGCTTCAATGGCCTATGGCCATCACCATGAGGCCATCTACGGACTGGATCTCCCGCCACAGTTCCGGGTCGTCCCGGCTGTAGGCGCCCCGCTTGACGCGATAGATCGCGTTGACTTCGGGCATGTTGGCCTTCATCCATTTCTCCATCTCCATGAGAAACAGATCGCCGCCATTGAAGGTCACGTCGACGAGATAGATCGTCTTGCCGTCGAGGCTCTCCGGGCGCGGCGCCATGGCCCTGCGCTCGATCGGGGGCGCAATACCCGTGGGGTTATGAACGGTATAGAGCCGCTCATCCGTCTGCGCGGCCGCTTCGGTCAGGACCGAGGCCCCGCCGAACGCAAGCGCCAGACCCAGTCCCAGGCGCCTGAAGCGCCGTGCGCGCATTCCCCCTGCCGTCAGAATTGCCTGCCTGAACAACCGCATGGCCATACCCCTCTGCGCGAAAAGCAAGTTTTTGGACGTTCGAAGAGAGCCAATACTATACCGAAACGCAGGGCGGGCAACACACGCTCGTCATGCCGCTTTCACCGTTGTCATCGACCGCTCCGGGACCCGTTCGAGAAGAACTCCGAACCGGCCCCTGCGTTGACGTGACGCGGCATTCCGGCGACCATAGATGATTGTCTTAACGCCTCCGCTGCCCGCGCATCGGCGCGAGTACGGCGGATGCAAGGAGGACCATGATGACGCGCAGCGCTGGCGGACGACCCTCGTTGTTGGCAGTTGGATTGGTGAGCGCTTTGCTCGCGGCAGGTTCTGCGCTGGCGCAGGACGACGACTTCGAGGATTGCGTGTTCGTCGACGGCGAGTGTATCGAGGGCTACGTCTACGTACCCGATTTCATGTCGCCGCACGAATTGAAGTCGTTGATGGATGAAGAATCGGACGAAATCGTCATCGTCGACACGGCGGCCGAACTCATCTTCGAAGACGAGCGCATTCCGGGATCGGTCAACTTCCCCTGGGTCCATGAACTGAGCCTCCCGGTCACCCTGCCGCGCGACAAGACGCTCGTGATCTACTGCGCCTGCAACGACCACGAAGACTCCGTGGACATGGCCCAGAAACTCGGTCTGGTCGGTTATCTCGACGTCAAGGTGCTCGAAGGCGGATGGTTCGAGTGGCTCGATCTCGGCTTTGAAACCGCGGGGCTCGCTGTCGAAGAGGATTTGTAAGGATGACGCCAACAACAACAAGAATTGCGGGCCTGACCTGCTGCGCCGCGCTCGTCGCCACGGCGGCCTGGGCACAGAGTTCGATTTCCGGGCTTGAGATCGGTTCACCGACGGCCTCGATACCCGTGCTCGACGTCACGGGCGAATACGCCGGCCAGCGTATCTGCTACGTCTGCGAGTTCCAGGACGTGCCGAACGTGCTGGCATTCTTTCGCGACACAGGCGACGAGACTGCGGAACTGATCAGGCAACTCGACGAACTGTACCTGCGCCACAAGAACGAGGACTTCAAGGCCGTGGCCGCGATCGTGGCCGGCGAAGAAGCCTCGCCCTGGCTGGAGGAGCTCAGCGCGTCGGCCGGGCTCGAGATTCCGCTGGTCGTGTTCAGGCGGGGTCCGCGAGACGTCGCGATGCGCCTCTACGAAATAAACCCCGAGATCGACAACACGTTTCTCGTGACCGTCAATCGTTTTGTCGTCGACAACGTCGCAGATATCCGTGCCGAGGAGTTCGGTCGCGTCGTGGACGCCACCGAGCTGATGATGGCAGACAACACTCCCTAGACGTCACAGCAAACAATCGACTCGAGGTTCGGCTCATGAAGGCGACAATCGGCAGACCCCGTTGGCTCGTTTCTTCATGCGCCGCCGTTGCCGCGGCCTGCTCGCTCGCTGCCGGAGCGCAGGAAATTCCCGTGGTCACGCCGGAGAATCTTGCCGCGCTCGTTGCAGAGAACGAAGGCAAGGTCGTGGTCGTCAACTTCTGGGCGACCTGGTGCCCGCCCTGCCTGCGTGAGTTCCCCGACATCATCGATGTCTACAACCGCTACCGGGACGACGGGCTGGAGGTTCTGGCGGTTTCGATGAACTACCCCGAGGAAATGGCCGACATCCGGGAGTTTCTGCAGAACTTCGATCCGCCGTTTCCGGTCCTGCTCGCATCGACGGTAGACGAGACGTTCTATGAGGCCGTGCTCGATTCCTGGTACGGCGAGATGCCGATGACGCTGATCTTCGACACGGCCGGTAACCGCGTGCATATCCACAAGCGGCCGATCACCTACCCGGAGCTCGCAACCGAGGTCATGGAGTTGCTCCCGGCCTCCTGAGGCGGCGTTCCTCCTTCCCGGGAGCGGGACCGGCAGCCTGTAGGTGCCGGCGAAACACTCGGCTGAACACCGTTTCCCTTCCCGGAACGTCGGGACGGCGGCCGTATTCCAACGCTACCGGCGGTCGCGCAGACCTTCGGTGAGTTCGATGACCGTGCCCCAGGGGTCGACGATAGTTGCGACCGCGATACCGCCAAGTTCGTCGGTCCGTCGCAGGGGGCGCGAAAGCGTGATGCCTTTCGCTTCGAGCCCTTCGACGAACGCTTCGAGATTCCTGACCTCGAAACCGACGCGGCCCACGGCGCGGCCTTCGGTCCCGACGAGCTCCTCGTCAGGCAACCAACTGAAGAAGTTCAGCATGTAGCCGACGCCGGGCAGGTTGGCGCCGATGAAGAAGTCGGTCTGTCCGGGCCTCAGCGTCGCGTCGAACGCGCGCATGTACCACTGCTGCATCGCGACGAACTCTTCGTTGACGAAATGGACGTGGTGGTGCGTGATCGGCGGCGGGTTCTCCTCGCTGCTCGTAACGAGTTCGACCTTGACGCCGTCGGGGCCGAGCAGGTAGGAGAATCGACCGTAGTTGCCCGCGGTTGGGGGGCTTGCAGTCTCGCCCGGAGCGGGTTCGCGGCCGACTGTCAACGCGTAGCCGTTGGCCACGACCTCGGTCGTCAATGCCGGCACATCGGGCACGGCGAAACCGATGTGATCGAAGGTCGTGCCGCGCGTGGGACCCGTCGGTGCGGACTCGCGCAATACGATGTAGATATCCGGAAACTCGATCACGGCGATGTCGCTGTCGCCGAAGTCGGCAACGGTCCCGCCGAGCGTGTCGACCCAGAACCGCAAGTGCTCTTCGATGCTCGTCACGTTCAGGGCATAGTGACCGACGATGACGGGGGCGTCCTCGTTCATGAGCTCGGCAGCCGCCTGCGGCGGGGCAGTGAGCACTACGGCCACGGCAACGATATGACCCACGCTTCGAAACATGTTTATCCCCCCCTTTGCGGCGATGCGCTCGCGCAGCAGGACGGCTCAATCGCCGGCCGGAAGCGGCACTTCGGGACTGTCGACCGTTCGGGCGGGCTCGAAGGCGCGACGCGGCTCCGCACTTCGAAGCTGCTCGAGCCAGAACACGCCGTCGTAACTGCCGCTGTTGCCGCGCGTGGAGACGAAATCGATATCGCCGTCGCCGTCCATGTCGCGCGGTACGAACTTGTCGAACATGCCGCGTTGGCGGCGCGAGAAATCGTGTCGCGGCCAAAAGCCGGCGCTGCCGTCGTTCTCGAACCATGCTAGCCGGCCCAGGGCATCGCTCGGCGAAGCTCCTCCGTCGGCCGTCCGAGAACCGAAGCTGTAACCGCCCGTCATGAGATCGGGGTCACCGTCGCCGTCGATGTCCGCAAGCGCGAATCCAACGAGCTGGTCGGGCGCGTATGCGCCTATTCGATGCAGGCGCCAGGAACCGGCCGGTTCCTCCGGCTGTTCGAGCCAGACGGGTCCGAGGCCGATCAGCCGCAGCGTGTCGAAGGTGGCGACATCGAGCCGCCCGTCGCCATTGAGATCCGCGAAATCCAGGTTGAAGCCGTTGACAATGGGTGGCTCGACCGTACCGCGACCGGATGTCGGCGCCTCGACCGGAGCGATCGGGTGTTCGACGAAGCTGAAGCCGCTGTCGCCGGTCCGGTTCTCGAACCACATCATGCGGCCTTCCGCGACCGAGCCGCCGACCACGTCGACATCTCCGTCGCCGTCGAGGTCTTGTGGCCGCGCGTTGATCGGCCATGGCGCCTCGGTCAGTACGTGTTCGATCCACGATGAGTCGTCGAGCGGTGCGCCCGCGATCTCGAAAAACGAGATCTGCTTTGGCTCCTGAGCCGCCCGGGTCGGATCCTGGGCGCCCTTGTTCGCCGTGACCACTTCGGGGCGGCCATCGCCGTTGAGATCGGCAAGGAACACCCGGATGAACGAACCGCGATCGGACGCCACGCTCGGGATGATCCGTTCCCAGTGCCCGGCTCGGGCATCGGCACCGGGATTCTCGAAGTAGATCAGGTGGGCGAGCTCGCAGGCCGCTACGATGTCGAGGTGTCCGTCACCGTTTAGATCGGCCACGGCAACATCCTCGGCGGCGCCCGCTTCGGTGCCTTCGGCCAGCGTGACGAGTTCCCAGCGATCCGGGTCCGCGCTGCCGAAGGCGATACGCACATGACCTTCCGGTACTCCGTCGTATTGGTCATCGGATTCGTGGACGGAAACGATGTCGACATGCCCGTCGCCGTCGAGATCGGCAAGGACGAGGCCGTCGCTGCCGCGCAGCTCGATGCCCGACGACGCTTCGTCATCGACGATGTGCTCGCGCCACGAGATGTACGCGCCATCGACGGAAGTGGCCCTTGTCGGAGCTGCCGAGAGATCGCCGGCGACATCTGGCGCCGACGTGGTTGCGTCTGTCTGCGCCGATGCCACCGCGGCGAACGCGACGGCGGTAAGCGGAAGGACCCGGACCATGCGCACTTTGCTCACCTCCGAATTCGGCTTGGCGCCGCTTCAGCCGAGCGCAGCGAGATACGCGGCAACGGCGCCATTGTAGCCAAGCTCCAGGGCATCGGACGTGAACGCGTGGCCGATGCTGACTTCTGCGAGTTCAGGAACGCTGCGGCGGAACAGCGGCAGGTTGTCGAGGTTCAGGTCGTGGCCGGCATTGACGCCGAGCCCGTTGGCGATGGCCGCTTCGGCCGACGCGACGTAACCGGCAAGTACGCCTTCGCAGTCGCCCGCGGCGTGCGCCGTCGCATAGGACTCGGTGTAGAGTTCGATCCTGTCGGCGCCGCAGGCGGCCACGAGCTGCATCGCGCCGGGATCGGGGTCCATGAACAGGCTGACGCGCATGCCCGCCTCTTTGAGCCCTGCGACGATCGGCTTCAGGCGCTCGCCATCGGCGGCGAGGTCCCAACCATGATCGGAGGTCCGTTGATCGGGATCGTCCGGAACGAGCGTCACCTGATCGGGGCAGGCCTCACGGACGATCTCGAGCAACTCGTCCGTCGGATTGCCTTCGATGTTGAACTCGACACTCCCGGACAATTCATCGGCAATCAGGCGGCGCAGATCCGAGACGTCGCCGGGACGAATGTGGCGCTGATCGGGCCGCGGATGGACGGTGATGCCGTGGGCGCCGGCGGCGATGATTTGCCTGGCCGCGCCGACCACGCTCGGATAGCCGATATCGCGCTGGTTGCGAAGCAGTGCAACCTTGTTGACGTTGATGCTGAGACTGGTCTTCATCCCACTATGTCCACCCCCGACCACCTGCGTCGCACTCGTTCGGGCATGTGCGGCGAATATAGTAACGTGCGGCGTCGATGCCAACGTGGATCTGCTCGAATCGCTTCGCCTGCGGCTGCATACCGGCGTTGCCACGTTCGTAGGGTATAGTCGTATGATCGTACGAAGTCCCCTCGCTGGAACCGCCGCAATGAAACAAGATCAATTACACATCCACCGCTTCGTGCTGCCGCTCTGCCTCGGGCTGTCCATGGGTTCGACGGCCTGGGCGCAGACGATCGACAACCCGGACGTATTCGCCGTGGCGGCGATGGTCGCCGAAGAAGTCGAATTGGTTCGGGAAGTCATGGGGCGCCCGTTTGACGACAGTCCGCGCCTGCCGGCGTCGGACGTGTCCCAGCACGTCGTGTATTTCCAGGCCCAGTCGCTGTTTCGCAAGTTGAACCAACTGGCGCAGGAGCAGGCCGACGCCGAACGCATGGCAGCGCCGCCAGTGCCGGAGGGCGAACTGACCCCGGCCCACACGATCGTGGTCGTGGAACAGGCGCTCGATCAGGTCCGAGCCGTCAAGCGCGCCCTCGGCATCGAGACCGAGGCCGACGTATTTCCGCCCACGCGTTCATCCGCAACCGGCACGTTCATGACGCTGCTCGATACCAACCGCCAGGTCAATCTGCTCATGGGCGCACCGCCCCGCCCGCCCGATGTGTTCGGCCAGGTGACACTGGCAGCCGTCTTCGCCGCGGGCATTCTCTCTCATCTCGGCGAATCGGAACTCCTGCCCGACGCGCCCCCCTTCGATGGCTACAAGCGTCCGGGCGACGTCTACGGTGTGCTGCTGCAGTGCGCCGAAGTCCTCGGGCGGATCGGCGACGTGTCCGGCGCCCCGACACTGCACATCAGCCCGCGGCGGAACATTCCCGACGACGTCGAACCGGGCCATGTCTACGACATCTCCACGATCCTCGTCGGTGGTCTGGCGCTCGTCTCGAGCACGCTCGACGCAGAAGATGTCTTCCCGACGCTCGAAACGCCGGGAAGGATTTTCCCGACGCAGGTGTACGCGCGCGCCAACGTGCTGCTGCAGCAGCTCGAACAGATCGAGGAGTTGCTTTAGAGCCGCGCCCGGCTAGCCCCCGTAGAACTCCATCACGTGCTCCGAGGGGGGCGCATTGGGCCAGTGGATCGTCGAACGCTCGATGCTCGGCCGGGCGAACAGGCGTCGTCCGTAAGCCTCCACGCGCGGCAGATGCACGCCGTCGGCGCTCGCCCAGATGTAACCGAGGCCCAGCCATTTGATCCGGAACAGGCTCACGGCCCAGAAGAGATCGGCCATCGTGAACCGGTCGCCGAAGAGCCACTCGCCGCCGGTCGTTTCGAGTTGTTTTTCCAGATCCGCGAGGAGCGCCTTGAACTCGGCAAGCGCCACGCGCATGTCGCTCTCGGTCCGCACGAACGCCTTGGCCTTCTGCTCCTTGACGATCTTGTGCTCGTAGGCCGGCACGAGCACGGGGTCATCGGGCACAAGGGCCATGTTCTCGCGGAGCTTCGCGATCTTGACGTCATGGGCGGTCTTCATCATCTCCGTAACGAAGTCTGGACGCCCGTCGCCCTCGGGATTGGCGCCGTAGAGCAGCGCGACGTGCGGCGTGCGATCGACGACATCCATCTGCGCGATGACCTCGGCCTCGATGTCCTTCGGCACGAGTTCCGTGCCCCCGTCAATAGCGGAATCGAGATAGAGGCACGTCGCCTTGGAGTTGACGAGGACCCTGCCGGCCTCGTGATCGACGACCGTCGGGACGACGCAGGGATCGAAGCCTTCGGTTTCCGTGGATGAACGCCCCGTGTAACCGTCGACAAGCGGCTGCGGGATCGCTTCGCCGCCCTTGACCCTGAGCCTGACATATTCCGGAAAGTAGTTCTGGATGTTGGGCGGCAGGATGTCGATGTCATGGGAGACGTAACTCGCATCCTTCTCGTCGAGCACGCCCCGGACCTTGTAAGAGCACATCGACATGAAGAAGTGATAGACCTCGAAGCGCGGGGGCTCGCCGGGCTTCTCGTTGATGTTTCTGTTGCGTTCCGGGTCCGTGTATCGCGTGTTGGCCGCGTCGACCAATTGCCTGAGTTCTGCCTTGTCCATTAATCCTGCCCGTTTGCTGTGTGTCGGCGGATTAGATACCACATCGAAGCAGCATCGCAACCGGAGGTCGCCCACGGGCCTTGCGCCGCACGGCCCGGCGTACGATCATCGACAGCGGATACATCGCGACCCGCCACCGGGCGCATCGCACTGTGAGGCTCAAGCCATGAAGAAGTCGATCAACCTGTTGACCTCAGCCGCCGCAATCGCGGTCGTCATGGGTCATGCGCTCGTGAGCGAACTCGCGGCGCAACCGCCGGATCTTGGCGACATCTTCCTTTCCGAGGACAACGACTCGTTCGATCCGGGCCTGCCCATCGGCGCGGCGTTCCCCGGGATACGCGCTCTCTATCAGGGCCAGGAAATCACGGGCGTCGGGCAATTCATGGGAGACAGGGGTCTCGCGTTCTTCGCCGTGCGCTCCGCCGACTGGTGACCCTTCTGCAGAACGCAGCTCGGGCAGTTGCAGAACAGTGTTGAGGACTTCGCGGCAGCGGGCGTCGGGATCGTCGTCGTTACCTACGACGCGCCGGAGCTGCAACAGCAGTTCGTCGATGCGGCCGGCATCACCTACCCGTTCATCTCCGATATCGATGCGGCGACGATTCTCGCGCTCGGAATTCTGAACGAGGACTACGAACCGGGCGACGATGCCTACGGCATTCCGCACCCTGGCGTGTTCGTGCTGACTCCGGACGGCGAGATCGTCGGCAAGGTATTCATCGAGTCGTACCGTGAACGCGTCGATGGCCCGGGGACACTCCGGTACGCGCTGGAGATGCTCGACTGAGCGGCACGTCCCGCAGTTGAACACGCTGCCGGGCACTCCGGCAGCGCAAATGTCGCCTGGCCGGAGCGCTTGCGTCGGACGTCGCTAAGCCGACGTCATGATGTCGTAGCAGACCGCGAGGCTCACGAGCGGGTTGCGGCCGGGTGTCGGGCGGTACTCGAGCGCGACGAAGTCTTCGTAACCCATGTCGACGATTTCCCGGGCGATGTAGCTGTAGTTCATCTCGCTCGTGTCGTCGATCTCGCCGCGCGACGGCACGCCCGCGACATGGACATGGCAAATCAGGTCGAGATTGTCGCGCATGGTCCTGACGACATCGCCGTTGGCGATCTGCACGTGGTAGAAGTCGTAGACGATCCTGATGTTGGGCGACCCGGTCCTGCGGCAGACATCGAAGCCCCACTCGATATCGTCGAACACCTGGTCCGTGCGGTTGTCCGCGGCGACCTTCGAATTGGTGATCTCCATGCAGACATAAACGCCGTTTTCCTCGGCGTACGGCGCGACTCGCGACAGGATCTCGACGGCGTGATCGGCGCCCTCCTCCCGCGACATGCCGCGCCGTTCTCCGGGCAGTGCGATGAGATTCGGGCAACCGACGCTCGCGCACATCTCGATACCCGCGTGCGTCGCCTCCTCGATCCGGTCGTGCAGCTCACGGCGTATGAGGCCGTCGGCGAAGGTCGTGCCGGTGCCGACCATCATCGACGGCTGAAGCCCGTGGTCATCGAGTATCGGAATCTGGTCGGGCTGCGGCAGGTCCATGCCGGCGAAACCGAGCGCCGCGAGCACTTCGCAACGCTCCTCGATGCCGAGATCGAGATCGCCCCAGACCTGCGGCATGACGCTGAGCCTGAGCGTGCCCTGGCGGACCCCGGGTTCCAGCGCCTGCGCCGCCTGAAACCCGGCCATGAGCGCCGGGGACGCCGCGAGTGCCGCGAGCAGCTTTCGTCGTGACAAATGGGTTCTCCCGCGAATGACTTGCATGATGAACGCCCCTCGCTATAGTGGCACGCGTGAGTATCAGTCACGACGATACCGATTGCCAGCACGGAGCCGAATTGTCCCCTGTAAACCACATCGCGATCAGCGGCGCCGTGCCGGTCGACCGCACAGGAGTAGCCACACCATGCATCGCCTCAAGCCGCTTTCGATCTGCGCGGCCTGCCTTGGGCTTGCCCTCAGCGCCTGCGAGTCGCCGACGCCACCGGCTCCGGACGTGGAGTCGCCGGACGTTTCCGGGGAAGCCGCAGTGAGCGCGCCTCGCGAACTCGCTCTCGACCTCGCGCCGCTGCCCGGAAAGGAGGCCGACGCGCCGGAGTTGACACAGGCGCAGCTCGTGCAGCTCGAAACGACCGCGGGCAACGTGACCATCGAGGTGTATCCCGAGGCGGCGCCGAACGCGGCGCAACGGTTCGTCGAACTCGTCGAATCGGGTTTTTACGACGACATTCCGATATCGCGGGTCGTACCGGGTTTCGTCGCCCAGTTCGGCATCAACTGGCGTGACCCGCACCGGGCCTGGCAGAACCGCAACTTCGACGACGACCCGACGTTGTTCGCGCTCGAGCGCGGCACGCTCGCGTTCGCCAAGGCCGGACCGAACACCAACTCGACGCAGGTGTTCATCAACTACATCGAGAACAACCGGCTGGCCGACCCGCAATACAACTTCACCGTGTTCGGCAAGGTCGTCGACGGCATGAATGCCGTGGACAACTTCCTGCAGGTCGGCGATCCGACCGGCGGCCTGAACCAGACGCGCCTGTGGGACAACGGCGAAGCCTATCTCGACTCGCTCGAGGTCATGCCGACGATGATCGTGAGCGCTACGGTGCTCTGATCCGGACAGCCTCCGACCGGTAGATTTCAATTGCCGCGGGGACGGCCGGTGACTTGCGGCGCAGATTCCCCGGCGCGCCCCCGGCGGTTCACGCGCCGCCGCCAGACGATGAAACCCGTGATGAACATCGCCGCGGGGATCAGGCCGATCAGCACCCAGAACGTGCGCACACCGAGTCCGCCGAAACGGCCAAAGTGCAGATCGATGAGCAGCAACAGCGCCTGCTCACCCGGGCGCTCGAAGTCCGAGCTGTCCGTATCGAGCGAGTCCATGAGCCACTCGAAAGGCTCGGGGAACGCGAAGTAGACTGCCGTCAGCGCCCAGACCAGCAGCATCGCGAACGCCCAGAATCCGAGCGCGCTGTGCAGTTGCCATGTCAATGGCCGGTCCTTTCGCGATGGACGCACGATCATGCTTTGGCGCCAGTGGCTCCGTCCCGGCCACCACAGAACCGCGCCCGAAAACACGATCACGAGCACGAACAGGCCGCCGATCCCGTTTATGGTCCGCCCGGTCTGCCCGGCGAGCAGGTTGTCGTGCAGGTCGACGAACCATTCCATGATCTGCATCGGCAGCGGGTAGGTGTCGCCCATGTCGACGCCGGTGAACTGATCGAACTGGCGCGACGATTCGGCGCCGTCGCGCGACAGTCGCACGTACACCGGCTCGTCGGGCCGCCGCTGCGGTTCGACGACCGCAAGGATCTCGTAGTCCGAGTAGACACGCTCGACCGCTTCGCGCAGACCGTCGCCGGCAAGCGGGATGCCGACGGCCTCGGGCACCGTGCGCGGCACGAGCCACATGCCCAGTTCGCGCCTGAACACGACGGCGCTGCCGCTGACGCTCACGACGACGATGTAGGCGCCGATCGTGATCGCAAGCCAAAGATGGACCTGCAGCAGCGCCTTGCGAAACCCGAGGCCCTGGGGCCTGTGGACCCAGCGCTGCCAGACCGATCTTCGCGGCAGCGTTGGGTTCGGGCCGTCGCGATTTGGGTCGGAGGGATCAAGCACGTCGGTTCTTCTTCGGATGGTTCCCGGAGAATGCCGCGGCGCGGCGAACTCCTCGTTGGAGGATCGGTTGCAGTACGCTGCGTTCGATCGTCCGGCAGTTTAATCAAGCCCGTAGAGCTTCGCCATTGCAACGCCGCGGCGCCTGTGCCCCGGGATACCGGACCGTACGGTTCCAGCGTCGCGCGTGAGGGCGACCCGGCTTTCGTGCTAGGATCGGCGCCGTGGGAACTCCAATGCGTCACGCGTGGCGCCGCCGCTGGGGTGCGTTTTCGCCCGTGCGCCCGGCACGACTGCTGCTTGCAATATCGACGACGCTGATCGTCGCCGCCTGCGCGACCGCGCCGCCGGCCAACGTCGAGAACATCTGCCTGATCTTCGACGACAAGCGCCGCTGGTACCGGGCCGCACAGGCTTCCGAAGATCGATGGGGCACGCCGATCCACGTGCAGATGGCCATCGTCCGCCAGGAGTCCACGTTCCAGTTCGATGCGAGACCCCCGCGCACGAAGCTGCTCGGATTCATCCCCTGGAAGCGCCCGTCGGACGCCTACGGCTACGCCCAGGCGCTCGAAAGCACCTGGCAGCAGTACAGGGACGAGACGGGCCGCCGCTTCGCCGATCGCGACGATTTCCGTGCCGCGATCGATTTCGTCGGCTGGTACACGGACAAGTCGCAGAAAGCGGCCGGCATCTCGAAGTGGGACCCCTACAATCAATACCTCGCCTACCACGAAGGTCCGGGCGGCTGGAGCCGCAACACTCATGCAGGCAAGGGCTGGCTGCTCGACGTCGCGCGCCGCGTCGACTACCGGGCGAAGGAATGGGGCGCCCAGCTCAGGGGCTGCGAGGATCGCCTCGGCTGAAGCCGGATCCGGTCAGCCCTCGATACCCAGTTCCGCGTTCAGCAGCGCCTCGATCTCGGCGCTGACCTCGATGTCCGATTCGCCGAGCGTGACGCCCGTCTGAGCGCCGGTCTGAATCCACCACTCGAGAATCTGCACCTGCCCGGGCGTCAGCGGCGTGTTGCCTTCCGCCGGCATGAACGCTTCGTCCTCGGGCGGCAGCGTGATGCGATTCATGAGTTCGCTGAACTGCGGGTTACCGACTGAAACCGTGCCGCCCGTCTCGCCGCCGCGCATGAGCGCTGCATGGGTCGTCATGTCGAGATCGGCCTCGGTCGTGTCCGTGCCGTGGCAGTCCGTACAGCGCTGCCGCAGGATCGGCGCGACGATGTCGAGAAACGGATCGGCCATCGCGATGTCGGTGATGGGCGGACGCCTCGGCCCGAGGCCCGCGAGCGAGCGGACGGGTTGCGGCGCATACTCGACAAGATATGTCGAACCGTGGGTCAGATTGCCGCCGTAGTGGCCGGTGATCAGCACGAGCAACAGCGCCAGCAGCGATGCCGGGAAGTACACCGGCGCGTAGTTCGACGCGAACTTGCTGAGCCTGAGCACGGCGACGACCGCGATCAGCACGCCGAGCGCGGTGCCGAAGGTCCGATGCTGCACGCCGGACGCGCTGCCGAAGCTGCCCTCGGCGAAGTGGAAATAGCCGAGCACGACCGTGACGACGGCCGTGAGGGCCGCCGCGCCCCACAGAAACGGCGAAGCCGCCTCGAGATGCCGGTACTTCTCGCGCCGCGCCAGCGCTTCGAGCACGACGATCGCAATGATGATGCCGATCGGCACATGCAGGACGAGCACATGAAAACGGCCAAGGAAATAGATGAAACTCATGCGGCTCTATCCTTCACTTGTTGTTGTCGGGTACGGACGCTAATGCCCCCATGGGCCGGGCTCGACGCAGGTCCCGCAAAACTTTAGTTTGCGCATCGCGACAAATCAAACCCGCCGCGCGATACCCTGAAGGCGCCGGGCCGGCCGCAACGGCAAGGTGGCGCGATCGGCCAGGGCGATGCCCGAAAAGCGCACGGCCCCGCTGCAGTATCTACAGCGGGGCCGCGCCACAAGACAAACCGGCGTGAACCGGTCGGATCGGGTCAAGCCCTCAGAAGCCCTGATTCCACATGAGCCGGAACATGCGTCCGCGGCCGTCGTAGAGGCTCTGGGTATACGTGACCAGGCCGTTCGGGTTCAGCGGCGGCTCCTCGTCAGTCGCGTTGATCATCGCGAACGACAGGGTCGCCGGTCGGCTCAGCGGCACATCCCAATCATAGACGAGGTCGAGTTGCGTGTAGGCGCCCTCATCCCACCGGGATTCCAGCGGATTCGGATCGACGTTTTCGATGCCCGACGTGTAGCGGATCGTGCCTCGGAGGTTGTGATTGCCCACACCGTACGTCAGGATCAGGTTGGCCCTGAGGTCCGGGTTGCTGCCCGACACGCCGGAGACGCCATCGGCATTGGTCCCGACGACGTTGCGCAGCCTGCCGGCCACGCGGCCCGCATACTGCGGCGTCTCGCCGTCGTCATTGACCAGGTCGATACCGGAGTATTCCTCGGTAAAGGACCCGATGAAGCGCGCCCCCACACGGTGCTGACCGAAGTCCCTGCGCCAATCGAGCGTCAGGTCGAAGCCGTTCGTGATGATGACTTCCTGGTTCTGCCAACTCGAGCGGAAGATCTCGAAGTCGAACCCGGTCACGCAACCTTCCGGCAGCGGAATATCGGCCTGCTCATCGTCATTCTCGTCAATGAAACTCCAGCCGCGGGTGACCTCGCAATACTCGTTCGGCCGCCCCGGGAACAACGGATGCGGGCTGTCCTCGCGAGAAACGGGATTGGAATTGTTCGGACCCGCGTTGACCCAACCATCGGCCAGGTCGAGCCTGAGCGTCGTCTCGGCGTTCGTGGAGGCGACGAGATCCGTGAACTCGTAGTCCCAGTACGTCAGATCCACCGTGAAGTTGTCGGTGATGTCCCATGTGAAGCCGACCGTGAAGTTGTCCGAGGTCTCGGGGCGCAGGTTCGAGTTACCGACCGCGATGCCGACGGCCTGCGTGACCTCGCCGCCGATCGTGTCGCGCGCGACCGAACCCGGACCGATACCGAACAGGTGATTCTCCGAAGGAAGGCGGAAAGACGAGCCTGCGGTCGCGCGGAAGTAGAGATTGTCCGCGGGCGTCCACAGCAGCGAGAGCTTCGGTTCCGTGGAACTGATGCCCAGCGTCTCTTCCCGGCGCGCGGCGATATCGATCTCGAAATCCTCGTGCGGAAACATGACCAGCTCCGCGAAGAAGGCTTCGGTGTCGCGTTGCGCGTTCCAGTCTCTCAGGATCTGCGGACTGAAGCCGAAGCCGCCGTCCTTCTGGATCTGGTCGACGCCGACCTTGAGTTCCTGATTGCGGACCTGTGCGCCGAGCGCGATGCCCGTCGCACCGCCAGCCATCTCCCACAGTTCGCCCGTGGTCAGGAACTCGAAGGACGTGAACCGGGATTCGTTGATGTCCTGGCCGCCGAACATCATCCAGTCGAGCAGTTCGGGCGAGTTGTAGAGCGTGCGCTTCGGCGGCGAGTTCGGATCGCTCGGATCGATCGGGCTTTCGTCGGTGGGATCGGCGATCAGTCGGCTCGCAAACGGATTCCAGTATTGGCAGCTTCCGACGCCCCGCTGAATGTTCGGATCGTTGAGTGCGCCCTGCACGAAGTTCCACTTGCACGCCGGCCCGCCGTAGCCCTGCAGCGCCCGCATGTAGCGGTCCGTGATCGTATCGTTCGGATTGTTGCGCTGGTCGTTCTGCGAAAACGTGCCCGTGAACCGCCAGTTCCAGGTATCGCTGAACGCGCCTTCGAGGCTTGCGGCGACGCGGTAGGTGTTCTGGGTGCTCGCACTGTCGAGCGAAGCGTCATCGCCGTCGAGAGGACTCAACTGACGGCTGAACACGCGGCCGAAGTCCTGCACCGGAAATGTACCGCCCGAGCGTACGTGCGCGTCCAGCACGCCCGGATTGGTGCTCGGCAGCACGGGAATCTGGCCGGATACGCTCGGCAGCGACAGCAGCGGGACGCCGGTGCCGAAGCTTGACTGCGATTCGGCGCGCGCAAAGTTCGTCTCGACGCGCAAGCGGTCCAGCCCTCCGCCGGAGAAATCCTGCGTGAACACGGCCATGCCGGTCAGCGCCGTTTGCTCCGGCGTATTCGTGCGCTGCAGGCTCAACAGCCCGCGACAGAACGGGCCGCTGATGAAGCCCGCCGGATCGGTAATGTCGCTGGTGTCGGGCGTACCGCCGATCTCAGGGCTGCTGCACAGCGGGTCGCGGTGCCAACCCGGCCGGGGCGCGCCCGGCGCGGCGAGGAAGGTACCGGGGTTCCACAGCGCCGTGATCAGGCCGGTCGAAAGGCGTTCGGGCCCGAAGCGGTCTTCTTCCTGCAGCTTGTCATCGCGGCGCTGCATCTCGAAGGCCATGACGAGGTGCGAGTCACTGTCGCCGGTGCCGAAGATTCCCGAGGTGACGATTTCGGGCGTGTCGGTCTGAGTCTCCGCCCATTGACTCGACACGTTGAATTCGAATCCCTCGAAGGTATCGCGGCTCAGGAAATTGATCACGCCCGCGACGGCGTCGGAGCCGTACAGCGCCGAGGCGCCGTCGAGCAGCATCTCGATGCGCTCGAGCATGATGCTCGGCGCGAGATTGTTGACGTCAACCTGCGAACCGGCATTGGCATCGATCGTCATGCGCTGACCGTTCAGGAGCACCAGCGTCGACCGGCTGCCCAGGCCGCGCATGTTGATGCTGTTCGTGGCCGATTGCCAGTTGCTTGTGACGTTGGCCGTGGAGATCTGCGGCATGTCGCGCACGACCTCGGCGACGGTCACGCGCTGGCCCGCGCGAATCTCGGCGGCATCGAGTATCTGGACCGGCTGTGGCCGGTCCGCCGGGCGGCTGATGAACGAGCCGGTTACGACGATTTCTTCAAGTTCACCGCCATCCTGAGCCATCACGCTCGGCGGAGCGAGGATCGCGGCGCAAGCCGACGCAAGTGCGCCGACCGGTAGCCTGGCCAATAGTCGATGTTTCATGTTTTTGCTCTCCCTTGGTCTCTAACGATTCGCGATTGTTCTCTTCACCCTATGCACGCGGGTGCCTGTGTCGACAAAGCGGGTATCGCCCCGGTGGATCGCCGGGACAAAAGTCAGATTGTCAGGCACTCGAACGCGCGGGGATGCTACCCATGCCCGCCAGTCAGCGTCAACCGAAGTGACGGTTATTGTTGCGACAGAGACACAATCGCCGTTAACGCTCGCCGTCCGATGGGGAAAAGGTTCCGAACGACCGTGTTTCCGGGCAAGGTGGCGGCGGATGACTGCACGTTGACTCCAGTGAGCTTGCCGGCATCCGTTAGATGACTTCGCCGCGGCGCAACGGCTATGATCGGCCAGACCCGAATTGTCGCAACGCTGTGACCAGGCCGTGAAATCACCCTGATGGCGACCGTTTACCCGTTTCCTCTCAGCCGTTCAGGCCGTCACCTGCCCAATATCGGACCCGGGATACTGCTAGCGCTGGTACCGCTGACCGCCGCTTATACCCAGGAGGAACTTGCGAGCGGTCTCGAGGATTGCGCGGCCTTGAGCGCCGATGCCGAGCGGCTGGCTTGCTACGACAGGCTGCAGCGCGGTGCGCGGCAAGCCGACGGCGACAGCAACGACATACCCCCGGCGGACGCGGCAACGGTGCCTGCCCAAACGACAATTCCGGCCGAGCGTGCGGCGGCGCCTGCCCGAACGACAACTCCTGCCGAGCGGGCCGCGGCGCCTGCCCGAACCGCAACTCCAGCCGAGCGAATCGAGCCGGACACCGGATCGGTGCAGACGGTCGAACCCGCCGAAGAACGGCCGCGCCGACCCTTCTGGCGCCGCTTGCGGGATCGCCTCGCGCGGCAAGGCGTGGGAACGACCGATACTGACGATTCTCCGGCGGTGGACGCTTCGCCGACCACGCAGACTGACGAGGCCGCAGCGGTCGACGATGCTGTTTCCGACGACGGCATCGGGGTCACGGTTGTTGACGTACGCCGCAACCTGTCGGGGTTCGCTGTTTTTCTGACCGAAAACAACGGCACCTGGGTTCAGATCAGCACGCGCGAGCGTTCGTATCCGGGTACGCCCTTCACGGCGCGCATCACGGGCGGTTTGATGGGCGGCCGTTTCCTGACGCCCGACAGCGGGGGAATCGCCGTTCGCGTTCGCGGGCCCGAGTGATCGTACGGGTCCGGACACAGTCACCGCTGCGAACTGCTACCCGGCCCCGCTGTCAGCGGGCGGCCGAACTCCGAATCGAAGCTGACCGGCGCTTTGGCAAGACGAGCTTCGGGTCCATGCAGTGGGGCTGTCGGCCGGCTCTACGGCAGACTCAGGGCGATCCACTCCGGAGCGACCTCTCTGCCGCCGACGGCAACAACGATGTACTGCCTGCCCTCGTGCATGTAGGTCATCGGCGCACCGGTCGTGCCGGCCGGCAGATCGATCTCGGCGACGATTTCGCCGGTCGCCTTGTCCCAGGCGCGGAAGATCGGTTCGCCGTAGCTCGGCGCGGTCTCGAGCGGCTGGCCGGGCTGGAGTCGGCCGGCAACGATCATCGCGTCGGAACCTTCGCCCGCGAAGAGCAGCGTCCTGGTCAGTAGCGGCGCCGGACGTCCCGGATTGCCCAGCGGACCGAGGTTCAGATGGCGGATCGCCGGATGATCGGTCGGCCCCTGCCCGTTCGGCTCCTGCCAGAGGATTCCGCCGGCACTCATGTCATACGCCGTGATGCGCCCGTACGGAGGCTTGAACAAAGGCAGCCCCTGCGGTCCGCCCATCCACAGCCGCGTTCCCTTGACGTAGCGCAGGTTCGTGAAGTCGGGATCGCCGGGCTCGATGTCGGCCACGAACGGACCGGTCTCCGAAGGTACGTAGAAGCGTTGCGTCTCGGGATCGAATGCCGCGCCGTGCCAATTGGCGCCGCCCTGCGAGCCCGGCAACTGGATCGTGCCGAGATTGCCGCCCGGACCGTCGTCGCGGATCGTCGGCGGCGTGAACAGCGGTCCGATCGTATAGCGCGACACGATCTCGAGCGCCTCCTGGCGAAGCTCGGGCGTGAAGTCGATGAGGTTGTCCTCGGTGGAGCCCTGCAGGTCGAACGGCGGCGGCTTCGTCGGAAACGGCTGCGTCGCCGCGGTCACCTCGCCCGGTACGTCCGACTGCGGCACGGGCCGGTCTTCGATCGGCCACACCGGTTCACCGGTCACGCGGTCGAGCACGTAGACGAACGCCTGCTTCGTGACCACGGCAACCGCCTCGATGTCGCGGCCGTCGACGGTGATGTCCATGAGCACCGGCGCGGCCGGAAGATCGTAGTCCCAGAGGGGGTGGCGGATCGTCTGGAAGTGCCAGAGCCGCTCGCCGGTTTCCGCTTCGACAGCAACGACGGCCTGGGCGTAGAGGTTGTCGCCCGGACGGTGGCCGCCGTACATGTCGCTGGTCGGTGAGGACATCGGCATGTAGAGAATGCCGCGCTCCTCGTCGGCGCTGAAGATCGACCAGACGGAACCGTGGCCCGTGTACTCCCAGGAACCGTCTTCCCAGGTCTCGACGCCGAATTCGCCGCCCTGCGGGATGACGTGGAAGACCCAGCGCAGCTCGCCCGTACGCACGTCGTAGGCGCGGGTGTCGCCGCGGGGAGCCTCCATCGCGGCGAACGTGTCGTTGGTCGTATGGCCGACCACGACGACGTCGCGCGCGACGAACGGAATACCGCTCCAGGCATGCACGAGCCCGCCCGGAAGGGCATCGCTCAGGTTCACGCGCCCGCCGTCGCCGAAGTGCTCGATGCGTTCGCCGGTCGCGGGATCGAGCGCCATGAGGTATTCGCCGCGCTGCAGGAGGATGCGCGCCTCCTCGCCCTCGCCCCACCAGGAGACGCCGCGCGTGCCCGTGCCGCGGTAGCCCTCGGCGCCGCCCGCGAACGGTTCCTCGACCCAGATCGTCTCGCCCGTACCGGCATCGAACGCTTCGACGAAGCCGATCGGGTTCGGCGCGTAGAGCACGCCGTCGACCATGATCGGTGTTGCCCGGAAGCTGTTGCCGTAGCGCAGGTCCGGCGCCTGGTCGAGAATCGATGCATCGACGGGCGGGCGCCGCCAGGCGATCTGCAACTGCGCGGCGTTGTCCCGGTCGATCTGATCGAGCGGCGAGTACTTGGTCGCGCCGCTGTCGCCGTTATAGAAACGCCACTCGCCATCGACCGCGCCGTGCTGAGCCTGTGCGGCAGGGACAGCAAGCAACGCCGCCAGCGTTGCAAGCACCGTCCTCGCGTAGCGCCGCGCTGTCGCCACACCGCCCTTTGCCGTTGCTCGAGTCGTCGTTCGTTTCGCCATCGTTCGTTCCATTATCCCCAGCCCTGCCGCCTTTCATCCCACCGGCGCCTGCTCCCGGATCAGCGATCCTCGCGCCGTTCGCCGCGCCGTCATTTCAATCGGCGCCGAGCTTGTTCGACCCGCGCCGTTGGCTTCGCGCCCGCAGTATATGTCAGGGCCAGACGCTCGCGGGTACGAGTACTCTACCGTCGAAAATCTTGCGCGCCGTGCGCACGACTCCGGCCGACTCGATCGTGAGCGCGTCGCCCTCGCCCGATGTCGCGAGGCGTACCTCGAGCACGCCGGACGGATGCTCGATGACGCAGCGGCCCTCGCTCACCGCAGCCGGGTCTGCGAGCGGACCGGCGACCGTTCCCGGCGTCAGCGCGCAGGCGGCGACGCAGATTCCACCCGTGACCGCATGGGCCGCATGCAGCGTATCCGGCGTGAAATAGCGCGAGCTGATCAGCCCGCCGGACCGCGGCCGTGCGAGCAGCGCGACCTTGGGCACGACCTTGTCGCGGACGTCTCCGAGCCCCATGCGGCGGCCGGCCTCCCGTCTGATCTGTTCGAGACTTGTCATGAGCCCGCTGTCGGCCGCCAACGCAGCGGTTTCGTAGCCGGTGAGTCCGAAATCCGCTGCCGCGATCATGACCATCGGCATCGCAACGTCGATGCACGTAACGGCAACTCCCGCGATGGTTTCGCTGGAATGTCCGGTGGGGAACATCGAGCCGCACTTCGCTCCGACGATGTCGATGAACTCGAGCCGGACCGGCGCTGCGGAACCGGGCACGCCGTCAATCTCCTGCTCGCCGTCGTAGCCGACTTGTCCGCCGGGGGTCTGCACGATGGCGCGGATGCGTGCGCCGGTGTTGACACTGCGGATCGTGACCGTGGTCTCGGGATCGCCGCCCCGGACCAGGCCGCGCTCGACGGCGAACGGCCCGACGCCGGCGAGCATGTTGCCGCAGGACGGCTCCGTGTCGACGATCGGCCTGTCGATCGCGACCTGCGCGAACAGGTAGTCGACGTCGACACCGGGCTCGGTCGACGGACCGACAATCGCAACCTTGCTCGTCAACGAATCCGCGCCGCCAATGCCGTCGATCTGCCGCGCGTCTGGCGAGCCCATGACCGCCAGCAGCACGCGATCGCGCTTCCGCGCATCGGCCGGCAGATCGGTGGCCAGGAAGTAGGGTCCCCGCGACGTGCCGCCGCGCATGAAGAGGCAGGGTATCGCGCGCTGTGTCATCGCCGTTCCGCGATCGGCATCCCGATCGTCCCGAATCCCGACCATGCCGGCTTGACAGCTTGACCGGACTCGGCGCTCAACGGTTGCCACACCGGGATCACGGCACCGATCCCCACCAGACCTGCACCAAGCCGCGCGGCAGTTCGACGACGAGCAGGCTTTCGACGGCCAGGAATCCGAGCGACGCAGCGGCCGCAAGCAGCAAGGCCCGGACGATTCCCGCCTCGGCCCTGAGCCTCAGAAACAGCGCGAGCCAGAGCGCCGACGCGATCACGAAACCGGCGAGCGCGGTCGCCGCGACGAACCCGGCGATCCATGCGAACTGGGCCGAAATCGTGCTCCCTGCAGCAGTCCCCGATGCTTGCTCGGCATCGAAGTTGAGCTTGCCGTCGGGTGCACCGAACACAAGCAGGCCGCCGATCGCAAGGCAGGCGAGCAGCGTCGCGATCCCGATGATGACGGGAAACATCCACGCGAGCGGCGAGCGTTGCAGGCTGCTCGCGACAGCGTAGACGACCATCCCGGCCGTGACCGCGACGAAGGCGAGTTGCGGACGAGGATCGACCGGCGAGCCGGAGCCGTTCGCCGCGCCAGTCGCGCGAATCGCCGCCGCTCCGCTCGCTGCGCCTGTCCCGCCCACGGCGCCATCCCCGCTCGCTGCGCCCGCCCCGCCCACGGCGCCATCCCCGCTCACGTCGCTGTCGACCGCGACCGTCGCCGCGCCGCGCCGGACCTGGCGCGCCCCGAGAAATACCGAGACGACCGTAATCGCGAGAATGATCAGCACGCCCGGCCGGAGCAGCATTTGCCAGCCGTAGAACTGCGCCGCCAGATTCAGATAGCCCTCCGCCTGCGGCGCCAGCACGAAACCGATCAGAAACGCCGGGCGCGACCAGGCGAACCGCTTGAGCACGACGCCGATCGCGCCGACGCCGAGCAAGGCGGCGAGGTCCATGAGATCGCGCGTCGCCTGGAAAGCGGCGAAGCTGATCGCGACGATCATGAACGGCGCAAGGTAGTTGAACGGCAGCGTCGTGAGGCGGGCGATCGGCCGGGCGAGCACGATGCAGAGCCCGGCGCCGAGCACGTTCGCAAGCGCGAGCGACCAGACGATCGTGTACGTGAGGTCGAGATCGCTCGACACCATCGCGGGTCCCGCCTCGATCCCGAGCAGCACCATGCCGCCGAGGAACACCGCCATGGCGCCCGATCCCGGGATTCCGAACAACAGCGTCGGCATCAGGCCGCCGCCCTCCTTGGCATTGTTGGCTGACTCCGGCGCCAGCACGCCGCGGATGTCGCCCTTGCCGAAGCCCGACTTGTCCTTCGCGACCTGCACGACGTGGCCATAGGCGATCCAGTCGACGACCGTACCGCCGAGCCCGGGAATCGCGCCGATGATCGTGCCGAGCGCGGAGCAGCGCAGGCAGAGCGCCCAGTGCCTGACGAGATCGCGCAGCCCGTTGGCCCAGCTTCCCGTGAGCCGCCCGCCGCTCGCGATCGGGCGGCCCTTGCGCAGCAGGTCGATGATCTCCGGAAACGCGAATAGCCCGATGCCGACGACGACGAGCGGCAATCCGTCGTAGAGATAATCGATCCCGAACGTGATGCGGAACTCGCCGGTCGCGGGCGCGGCGCCGATCGACCCGATCGTCATGCCGAGTCCCGCGGCGGCAAGCCCCTTCCACAGACCGCTGCCCGACAGCACGCCGACCATCGAGAGACCGAGCACAGCGAGCATGAAGAGCTCGGCCGAGCCGAACGTCAGGATCAGCGGCCGTGCGATCTGCACGAAGAACGTCAGGATCAGGGCGCCGACGAGACCGCCGCAGAGCGACGCACCGAACGCCGCGGCGAGCGCCCGCGCGGCCTCGCCCTGCTGCGACAGCGGAAAGCCGTCGAGCACGGTCGCCTGGCTTGCGCTCGACCCCGGGATGCCCATGAGCACGGACGTGAAGGTATCCGATGTCGGGATGACCGCGACGAGGCCAATCAGCATCGCGAGCGCCGACACGGTGTCCATGCCGTACAGGAACGGCATGAGCAGCGACAGTCCAGCGATACCGCCGAGACCGGGAAAGACGCCGACCGTCAGGCCGAGCACGACCCCGACGCCGAGAAAAAGTACGTGCTCGACGGTGGCGAGATTGGCGATTGCGGCGGTCAGCGCCTCGAGCAAGATCAACCCTCGAGGCTGACGCGGAAGTCGTCCCTGAGCCAGTCCCTGACCCAGGCGATCGCACTCTGCGGCACGTCGGTCGCAAGCTCATAGATCGTCTGGGCGGCCGCGCCCGTGACCTGCTCGTAGGCGCCGAGCGCCGCTGGCTTGCCGGCCAGGTACTCCGGGTCGCGCCGGTACGCGCGTACGGCGTCTTCATAGGCAAGCACGACGTCGTCGGGCGTCTCTCTCGGTGCGACGAGCAGCTTCTGGGCCGGGAAGCCGGCCGTGAAGAACGCGAACCAGCTCTCCCAGGCGATACCGCTCGGCGCGCGGCCGTGAACGGCCTCGTAGACCTCGCCGAAGTGCGGCAGGTCCGGAAAACTCGGATCCCTGACGAGCCCGCCCTCGTCGTCGAGCGTGCCCCAACTGAAGAGCGGCACGGCATCGCCCTGCTCGATCAACGGCACGACGTTGCGCAGATACGCGGTCGAGGTCTGGTAATCGATATTGAGCTCGCCGCGCTCGAACGCGAGCCGACCGGCGCCGCGGCCGCTGATTCCGAAGATCGTTCGCACGTTGAGCCCGAGCAGCTTGAAAGCGAGCACGGGGACGAGATCGAGCGATGTCGGCCCCTGACTGCCGTAGAGCAGCGGCTCTGCGGCGATCCGCGCGAGCCCCGTATGGTCCGTTATCCCAAGCCGCGAGGAGACATAGACCACCCCGCCCGTGCCGTAGGCCATGAGCACGCGCCAGTCCCGATAGTCGTAACGCACGCGCGGGTCGCCCATGAGATACGGGAACTGCGTCGATGCCGAGGTGCCGAGCACGGTCAGCCCGTCGGGCCGAGCGCGGGCCGCGAAGCGGTTCGCGCCGGTGATCGACCCGCCGCCCGGCACGTTGCGGACCACGACGGTCGGTCGCCCCGGCAGGTAGCGGGACAGATAAGGCGCGTTGAAGCGGCCCCAGGTGTCCGAACCGCCGCCCTCCTTGAACGGGATCAGCATCTCGATGACGCGGCCGCTGAAGTCGGCGGCGCGCAGATTTGCGCCCGGCAAGGCGAGCGCCGCGAGCGCAGCGCCGAGTACGTCCCGCCTTGATGCCTGCTTCACCGTCATGCACTCACTTCACAGTCGCAAGACCGGCATTACCATGACGACGCCGCTTGCACTTGTAGCGAGTCCGTTTCCGCCATGCTCGGTCAGCCTCGGTCACGCTCAGTCGTCCTCGGCGCCTTCGATCGGAGCGACGCCGGTCTCGGAGGCCTGCAACGAGGTCTCGACACCCAGCCTGAGCAGCGTCGTGTCGGGCGGCCCCTGGAAGAAACTGAATCCGTGCCGGTCGCGCCAGGCCTGCGGGCCGCCGAGCTTGAGTCCGGCCGCGAGCGTTACATCGTGGATCGTCGTGACCATCGCCTCGTACTCGGGCGTTCCCTGGCTCAGTCCGGAGAAGCTGCCGAGATCCGTGCTCGCGGCCATGACGATGTCGACGCCTTCGACTGCCGCGATCCCCTCGGCGACCGCGACGCCGGCCGGCGACTCGATCATCGCGACGATGACGATGTTGTCATTGGCCGTCGCGCGGTAGTCATCGCCCCAGAGCGCGCGGTACTGCCCGCCGCCGAGGCTGCGCACGCCGTCCGGCGGGAACTTCGTATAGCGGACCGCGTCGCTGATCTTCTCGACCGTATCGACGAGCGGCACGACGATCCCGAGCGCGCCGATGTCGGTCGCCTTCTGGATGTCGCCGGCCGTCGCGTCGGGAATCCGCACGAACGGGATCGCCGGTGCGTCCCGGCAGGCCCAGATCATGCGCGCGACTTCCTGGTAGGTCAGCGGGCTGTGCTGCATCTCGATCCAGACGAAGTCGTAGCCCGAATTCGCCATCGCACAGTAGATGTTCGGGTCGGCAGACGTGACCGTACCGCCGACGACCTGCTGACCCGCGTCGAGCTTCGTCTTGACCGTGTTGTAGATCCGGGTCTCCTGCGCGCTTGCGGCCGCTGAAAAGGCCGCGGCGAGCACCGTAGCGCAGCGGAGCCATCGTAGTGCGGACATGGGCATCTCCTGTGGCGTGTCCCGTGCCGCTATTAACGTCAGATTGAGCGTTGATCGTCAAGGTGGCGGATAAGTCGGCGCCCGCAAGGAGCACCGGTAGCGTGACCCACAGGCCGCAGGTTCCCGCCGCGTCGTGCGCTCCCGCTACGGCACTCGGATTGCGCCGAAAGGCGATTTCGAAATCCGGCGTTGCATCAGCCTGACAGGGAACGCGCGGCCGATGCGCCGCAGATCCGGCCAAATACCGCTCCGGCGAGCAGGCCCGTTCCACCGGGATAGTTGTGGAAGAACAGCCCGCCGACGAGTTCGCCCGCCGCGTAAAGTCCCGGAATCGGTTCGAAATCCGTATCGAGGACGCGGCCGTCGGTGTCGATTCGCAAGCCTCCGAACGTGAACGTGATCCCGCAGGTCACGGCGTAGGCTTCGAACGGAGGCGTGTCGATCGTGTTCGCCCAGTTCGACTTGTCGACGGCGAGACCTTCGGTGCAGCGCCCGTCCTTCACATTCGGATTGAAGGCGATGTCCTGCCTGACGGCCGCGTTGTAGCTTGCGATCTCGGCCTTGCACGCCTTCGGATCCACCCCCTCCATCGCGTCGAGGAGCGCATCGAGCGAGTCGGCACGCACGCGCGTGACTTGCCTTATCGAGTACTCGTCGCGCAACAGATGTTTGACCTTCGCGTCGAAAACCTGCCAGGCGAACTGACCGGGTTGTCTTAGCAGCTCCGCGCCGTATTTCGCGTAGGTGTAGTTCCTGAAATCCGCGCCCTCGTCGAGGAAGCGCCTGCCGTTGGCATTCACGACGACACCGAACGGATACGAGTGCTTCTGGAACTGATCGCCGACCGCGAGGTCGCCGAATTCGGGCGCATTGCGATCCCAGGCGACGGCGTGGCAGCCCGACCAGTTGCCGTAGGGCGCCGCCCCGATCGCGAGCGCCATGCGAATGCCGTCGCCGGTATTGAACCGCGTGCCGCGCACCTTGGCGAGCTCCCAGCCGGGACCGAGGTAGCGCGTTCGCCACTCGGGATTCGCCTGAAAACCGCCGGACGCGAGGATGACGGCTCGCGCGGGAAGCGTTTCGGGACGGCCGCCGGCGCGCCTGACGATGACGCCCGTGACGGCGCGGCCGTCGAAATCGAGATCGACGACGCGGGCGCCGCAGGCGATCTCGATGCCGCGCTTGCGGCAGGCCGCGGTCAGGCCGTCGACGAGCCCCGGACCGCCGCCCGATGCCTCGACCGTGAGCCCGCCCCAGAACCTGAACCGGCCGTCGACCCTGAACGCCTGGCGGCCGTAGATCGGCACGAAGCGGATGCCGGCCTCGCGCATCCACACGAGCGTATCCTTCGACCGCGTCACGAGACACTCGACGAGATCCGGGTCGCACCGGTAGTCGGTGACCCGGAACATGTCGTCGAAGAACTCGTCCTCGGAGTAGCTGCCGAAGTCGGTGGTCGCGAGTTCTTCGCTACCGAGGTCGGTCAGGACTTCCCGGAGTTCGTCGAGGCCCGAGTAGGCGAAGCGAATGGACCCCGCGGTAAAGCGGCTGTTGCCGCCGCTCTCCTCCTCGGGCGCGCGCTCGAGCACGGTGACCCTGGCGCCGGCCTCGCTCGCGGCGAGCGCGGCGCACAGTGCCGCGTTGCCGCCGCCGACTACGATGACGTCGGCGCCGCTCATCGGAGCGCTACGCCTTTTCCCGCGAACGCCATCGAATTCCGGACGCGCCGAACGTATCGGTTCAAGGCGGTTCTACAAGCGCCGGCGGACGAGCGGCAAGGGCGACAATGCCGTCGCGGCACTGGCCACGCACCTCTCGAGAAGCCTGCGCCGCAGTTACTGCGAACAGGCGAAGCTCTCGGCCTGGTTGCTGTCGCCGCCGATGTACCGCGCGGTTTCCGGATACGGACACAACGGCCGAGTACGCGTCACGTCCCCGTCCTCGACGAGGCTCGCCTCGATACGGTCCGGCGCAATGCCCTCCTCGACCCAGGCTTCGATCGCGGCCTGCGCATCGAACTGGCTCGGTCCCGGACCGCCGCGGCAATGCTGCATGCCCGGCGCCATGAACAGCCGGAAGAAGTCCCGCGTCTCGCCGATGCCGCCGTCCGAACCTCTGCCGACGGTCGCCGCCACACGCTCGTAATAGTCGATCGACCCCTCCGGGAAGATGACCTGGTCGTTCCAGCCGTGATAGAGGATGAGCTTGTTGCCCGCGTCGCGGAACTCGCCGAGATCGGGATCGGTGGCAACCAGCGCCTCGCCCGTGGCTTCGTAGCTGCGCTCGACATCGGCATCGAAGTCGAATGTACGCCAGTCCCAGCCGCGGTCGTTGAAGACGCTCCTGCTGAAGTATTCGGCGGGAATGGGCGCGAGGTCCGAACCGGCCACGAGTACCCAGCTCAGCTCGCTGCCCGGCACAAGGCCCGGGTGCAGGTGCTCGCCGGTCCTCGGGTTGCTCGGCCCGGCGTAGATCTTGCGCACGGCCTCGACCTGCTCGGCGTTCAGGCACTGGCTGCTCGCGCCCGACGAGCACTGCAGCGTGCCCGGGTCGAACGTGCACATCCGCGGATCCTCGATGACGCCGTCCTCGACGCCGTCGATCGAGTCGCACTGCGCGAGGGCCGCGCTGTTGACGACCGACAGCTCCGTCGGCGTCAGCAGCGTGTCGCCGACGGGTTTCGCGGCAAGCGCGATCCATAGCTGCGTGTAATGCGTGGCGACGAAGTGGTTGACCGGCGCGCCGGAGACGATGCCGTCGTAGTCGTCGGGGAAACGCTGGGCCTGCATGAGGCCCTGCCGCCCGCCCGTCGAGCAGCCGTTGAAGTAGTTGTAGTCGGCCGGCCGGCCGTAGTAGGCGCCGAGGACCGCCTTCGATTTCGCGGTCATCTCGTTGATCGCGCGATAGCCGTAGTCGCGCAGCAGGCCTTCGTCGTGGATCCACTCGAGATCGCTCGCCACGTGGCCGGTATCGGTCGACGCCGTGACATAGCCGGTCTGGATGTTCGGCACCATGGCGCCGTAGCTGATGACGCCCGCGAAACCGCCGCCGCCGACCGCCTGAAACCGCCCGTTCCAGGCATCGGGCTCGGGCAGCCAGACCTCGAAGTTGATCGCGGGATCCACGACGCCCCTGACGCGGCAGAAGGCGGGCAGATCGTTGACGACCTGCTGTCCGCCGAAGCTCGGCGTCGAGAACGGCCCGCCCGGTACGGATTCCGCTTCGAGCGAAATCACTTCCGAGAGCGTTAGGTCCGCGAGCGCCTCG
The DNA here is from genome assembly GCA_022826245.1 of Gammaproteobacteria bacterium. Classification (GTDB taxonomy): domain Bacteria; phylum Pseudomonadota; class Gammaproteobacteria; order Steroidobacterales; family Rariloculaceae; genus Rariloculus. Next base: position 6,251 of record JAJDVG010000034.1, on the reverse strand, counting down.
CACGCTGATCCGGTCTCGACCTCCTGCGCCTGAGCGGCCTGGACGCCTATCGACAGGGCAACGCCCGCACCGATGGCGGCAATGGTTGTTCTCATGGGACCTCCGATTTCATGTGCCGCGCGGGAAAACGCCAGTTTAGGCGCGCCTCGCGATCCAGGACAAGCGCCCCCGTAGCGACATCGATGCGCCCGGATTGACGCCCGATCCGGGCTGCCGCGCACGCAAACATCCCGGACTTCAATCTCCGCCAAGTTCGGCCCGTTCGATGATGCCGGCAAGAGCCGCGTCGAGTTTCGATCCTCCCGGCAGCTCGATGCGGAACAGGTCCGCCAGAGCGTCCTTGAGCTCGCCGACCGACGCGAGCTTGCTGCGGTCCGCGCCGCCGGCCGTATGGCGAACCGTCAACTCGGTGTTGAAGAGCCCGTAGCGGCAGCCCGTCGCCGGCCGCGCGGCCATGAGTGTCGTCAGGAAGAACGAATCGCGATGCGTCGACACGTAGTGATTCGCGACCTCGAAGTCGATCGGCAACTGCGGCTGCAGATCGAACAGGTAGAGCGTGCGCCAATCGGCGCCGAGCTTCGCCTGCAGGCTGTAGATCGGTTCGGAGCGCAACAGGCGAAACCACTCGTGCGGCGTCGCCTGCTCGATGTCGGTCTCGAGCCGCAGCGGTCCGGTCAGCGTGAGGCCGCCGAAACCGACGTCGCAGACATGCGTCCGCCCTTTGATATGTACGAGCAGCACCATGTGTGTGCGCGGTCCGAGCGGCTCGTGCTCGTGATTGAAGACGACGCGCGCCGCGAGCGACTCGACGGTGTAGCCGAGCGACTCGAGTACTTCGGCGAAGAGCCGGTTCTGCTCGAAGCAGTAGCCGCCCCGCCCGGCATGGATGAGCTTGCGCTCGAGCGACTCCGGGTCGAGCGCCACGCGCTCCCCCATGAGCGTGTGCAGGTTCTCGAACGGGATCGCCGTCGCGTGGCGGCGATGCAGCTCGCGCAGCGTGGCGAGGTCCGGCTCGCGCGGACCGTCGTAGCCGATGCGTCGGCAATAGGCTTCAAGATCGATTGAGCGCATCACGAAATTGGCGGGGAGTCGCACCATCGCTTGCTTGAGACACGCGGTGAATACCTCCCTGTACGCTCCGCGCGCGCATCCCTGCGCGCGAGGGTCTCAAGCGGCCGATAGTGCGACTCCCCTTGGGTTTGCGGCAAATTGGGAGAGCCCGCGATTACAGGTCATCGAGCTCGCGAAAGTGCTCCATGAGATCCAACGCCTCGGCGACGGGCCGGTAAGTCACTGCTCCTGAGCAGGTATTCACACCCTTCGCGAACAACGGATCGTCCAGGACGGCGGCAGCGCCGCCGTTCGCGAGGCGTTCGATGTACGGCAGCGTCGTGGCGGTCAGGGACAGCGTCGACGTGCGCGGATAGGCGCCGGGCATGTTCGTCACGCAATAGTGCGTCACGCCATGTTTCGTGAACACCGGATCGGCGTGCGATGTCGGCCGCGATGTCTCTACGCAGCCGCCCTGATCGATGCTGACGTCAACGATCACCGCGCCGTCGGGCATCTGCCTGACCATCGCCTCGGAGACGACATGCTGCGCCCGGGCGCCCTTGACGAGAGTTGCGCCGATCAGCATGTCGGCGTGTTCGATGCATTCCGCCAGGCGACCGTTGTCCGACACCATGTATTCGATACCTGGCGCCATCGCTTCGAGTTCGGCGGCGCGTTGCGCGCTCCGGCCGAACAGCGCGACGTGCGCCCCCATGGCGCCTGCGACCCGGGCTGCATGGCCGCCGACGATCCCGTCGCCGACGACGACCACCTCGCCATGGCCCTGGCCGAGTATTTCGGCCGGTAACGTGCCGCGCCCGCCGTTGAACCGCGCCAGGTACCAGGCGCCGACAATCGGCGCCATGCTGCCCGCCACGGCGCTCATTGGCGCGAGCAGCGGCAGTCGTCCCTGTTCGTCTTCGACGGTCTCATAGGCCACAGCCGTCGTGCCGCCGGCGAGCAGTGCGTCGGTCAGCTTCGGGTCGACACCCGCCAGATGGAAATAGGTGAACACGATCTGGCGGTCGAGATAGCGGTATTCTGCCGGCATCGGTTCCTTGACCTTGATCACGAGATCGGAATCCCAGGTTCCGGCCGCGGTGGCAAGCGCAGCGCCCGCGGCCGTGAAATCCTCGTTGGCAAAGCCCGAACCCAGGCCCGCGTCCAGTTCGACCGTCACCTCATGACCCGCGTTGACGAGTGTCCGAACCCCGTCAGGCGTCATGGCTACGCGGTTCTCGTTGTCCTTGATCTCTCTGGGTACGCCTACTCTCATTGCGCTCTCCGTTAAACTCGCGCCGCGCCGGCTGCGTCTCGATGACTTACAGCCTTCGTTCCCTTCAAGTCCATCGTACCCAAGCCACGAAGCGCGCGCGATCCGCAAATGAGCGCCGGCAAACGTTCCTGGGACTTACGCCACCGCGAATTCCTTCACCGCAATTCTGCCCTCGCGAAAACAATCATTGACATCAATACATTGATGCTTATGATGACAATCATGCGTACAACCGTGACCATTGATGACGATCTGGCGGCGCAGGTCGAAGCGATGCGCAAGCGCGAGGGTCTGAGCTTCAAGGCCGCGCTCAACCACTTGCTGAGGCTCGGCGTGCAGGCAAAGTCGACTCCCCCGAAGCCGAAAATGTTCACTACTCCCACGAGAAAGCTTGGGCTGAAGCCGGGAATCGATCCGACACGCCTGAACGCCTTGATCGATGACCTGGAAACGGGCGCTTTTGCAGACGAAGAGCGTTGATCCTTCCGGATGTCAATCTGCTCGTCTACGCAGTCGACGAGACAAGCGCTTTCCACGGAGCCGCCAACACCTGGCTGGACGATGTGCTGTCATCGGCGAATCCCGTGGGCCTGTGCTATCCGACAATGCTCGGGTTCGTCCGATTGACAACCAGCCGGCGCGTGTTCTCCAACCCGCTCAATCTAGAGGAAGCCGTGAACTACGTCGACCGATGGCTGGAACAACCCAACGTCGGCATCGTCGTACCCACGCAGACCCACTGGCCACTCGTGAAAGACCTGCTGAATTCCTCCGGCGCCGCGGGCAACCTGACCACGGACGCCCATATCGCCGCCCTGGCAGTGGAACACGGTTACACCGTCTATTCGAACGATGCCGATTTCGGCCGTTTCCCCAACGTAAAGTGGGTCAACCCGCTGAACCAACCCGCTCCCGGCTGATCGCCCGGGCAACGAAACCATCGGCGCAACACCACAGCAGAACCGCAGCGAGCGCTCTACGGGATAGCGAATGAAGATGAATTGGGAATCCTTGCACTTTGTTCCGGCTTACGAGTGACCGCCGGGTTTCCGGGCAAGAAAGTAGAAGTTCGGCGTGACGATCCCGGTCTCACCGCCCATGACCATCGCATCCGCCCCTGCATTCAGGAACGAGCTGACCTCGACTGAGCCCTCGGGGACCAGGCGCAATGCCTCTCCGACGCGCAAGGCTCCATTCACCAAAGAGCGGCCCCAAGGCGTGCGTGGGATGCCGGTGAAGCTGAAATCGCGACCCTGGAGAGAACGATACCAGGGCGTTTCCGAATCCGACTCAACCGCCCTGTCGCGCGCTTCCTCGATCTCGTACCCGGCCTGGCGCAGCGCGTCGCAGATTTCGGAGGCAGAACCCAGGTCGACCAGGCCGGCGCCGGCCAGTATGTCCTCCTTGATGCGGCGGTGCTGCGCGTTGGCTGGATCGTACTTGTCGGTCATGCACCAGTCGTAACCCGCAAACCGGGCTCCCGGACGCAGCACGCGGTAGACCTCTCCGAACACGCCTGCCCTGTCCGGTGCGTGCCGCGTGGACTCAATCGCGACCGCCGCGTCAAACATGCAGTCGTCCAGGGGCATTTCCATGTAGTCGGCATTGACGAAGCGGCACAATTCGAAATGATGACGCGTGTGGCGCCTGGCACGCTGGATCTGGTAGGCGTTGATGTTGACTCCTACAAAGCTGGCTCCGGTATGCCGCGTCAGCGTGAGCATCGGCCCTGCCACGCCGCTCCCCACGTCGAGGACTTCCATGCCCGGTTTCAATTCCAGCCGGTCGGCGAGAAATTGCTCGTACCGCACCAGAGATGCCTTGAAACTCTCGCCCCGGCGGCGCGGAGCGAAGTGAAAGGACCGGCCCCAGCCGAACTCGCAGAGGTCGGTCACCATGTCGTAGTAACGATCTGCTGTCGCTTGATGGTCGCCCGCAGCCTGGCCCGCCTTGTACCTATGGACTCTGGCTGGCGTGATGCGGGGAGGAATCACTGTGCCTTTTCGCAAACCGGGCATTTCACAGGAGGGCTAACGCGGCGACGGCATGGAGGCCGGTGATCTGCCCGACGCGCCCCGGGGCGGCTACTGTTCGGGTGGGGGACATCCAGGATCAAGGTGAGGCTTCTATTGGCTTGCGCCTTATAACGACAGGACCTTGTCCGAGTCATATCCCAGTTTTGAGGTATGCCGCATCGGCATGGAAGCGAAGGAGCCCGGAAGCGAAGCGCCGTTGCCGGCCTGGGAACCGTCAACGCAGCGCCAGGGAGCAGGTCGCCAGGACCCGCTGCACCAGGGCGACTTGCCCGGACAGACCCTGCTTCCTGTAGACCTGCTTCAGGAGGAATCGGACGTAGCTCTCCTTGAAGCCCGCGGTCGCGGCGATCTCGCGCACCGCCAGGCCCTCGGCCAGCAGCGCCGAGACCCGGCCCTCCGACGGCGTCAGGCCGAGCAGCGCCGACACACGGACGGGGTCGACGCGCGAACGGCGCGTCGGGTCGACCACCAGCGCCAGGACTGCCACACGGCGAGCCCCGAAGTCCGCCTGCGCGGGATCCACGGGGTGTAAGTAAAGCTGCAGCCGCGACCGAAGCAAGGGGCGCTGGATCGTCATCGAGCCGCCTGCCGGCAGCCCATACTCAAGGTTCGGCAGCGCACGCTTCAACAGCCTCTGCAATCGGCCGTGATCCGCCGGCAACGAGGCGCGTAGCGCGCCGTCGCGGTCAGACAAGCCGTCGCCGCGCCGCAGGATATCCTGCGCAGGGTCGTTCGCCGCGAGCACGCGCCCCTCGCGGTCCAGGTGCAGGACGCCGATCCGGCTGTTGTCCAGCAGACTCACCATACTGGCGCCCAGCGCATCGGCGCCAACCAGCGCCTGGCGGACGCGGACGAACTGGCGGACATGCGGAACCAGAGACTCGAGCAGATCGAGTTGAGCGGACTGCCAGCCGCCGCTTGCGATCGGGTCGCCGACGGCCCAGACGACACGCAGGCCGCTCTGCCAGTCGAGACGCCCCTGCAAGCCGTTCTGGCCTCGGCAGCGGCGCAATCCCTCGTTGTACGCCGGCGACTTTCTCAACTCCGTCTCGGTGTACAAATCGCGGCTATGGAACAGTTGGCCGGCAGGCCGCACCCTGAGGCGGCGCCGCCCTTCGTCGTGCGGGTAATAGACGTCGAAATACTCGCGCGCCAGGTCCTGTCGAAGCTCGCCGCGGTAGAGATACTGGGCGAAGCAGATGCGCACGTCGTCGCCGGACCATTCGCCGACCACCAGCGCGTTGCCCACGGCGCCGCAGGCCTCGTCGATCAGCGCGGCGGTGGCTGGCCAGTGGGCGCCGTCGAGAGCGGCTCCGTGCAGCGCCGCGAGGATGCGGTCGAAGGCATCTAGCGGATTCGCCACACTTGCTCCTTAACGACTGCCGCGTAGGCATACGATACGGGCGCATTTTATGCTTGCCTCCGAGGCCGCAATACTCCCAGTTGGTAGGTACGATGGCACGAAATAACTGTCTCCCTGGCGCTGGCACCGCCGGCAACCTGACTACCGATGTCCACCTTGCCGCACTGGCGTTCATCCACGATGCCGCGCTGGCGTCCTACGACAACGACTTCGCCCGACTCGAGCGATTGCGCCGGGAGAACCCGTGGCGGGCGCGATAATCGCGGCGGATTGACGCGAACAGCCGCAGGGTCAAACTCGCGAGATTGACCGGATTCCGAAAGCGTAACTCCGGTGTCGGCTTGTTAGCCCCAATGTTGCAGAAATTTCCGGCTGAGGTGGTGTTGAGATAGGGCGAGATGGGCGTCACTGCTGGTATTGTTGAGATTGCGAACTTCGACAATGCCGAGCAGGAGGGGCCACATCTCGTGAGGTTAAGGAAAGCAGATTTGCAGCGCCGAATCAATGGTCAATTGACGCTGCG
>JAJDVG010000037.1 GCA_022826245.1 Gammaproteobacteria bacterium | reverse complement strand
CCATGTCATGCAACCGCTCCCGCTCCTGCAACGTCAGACGCACCACATACAGTTTCTTCATGGCATACCTCTCAACAAGTTGCTCCAACTCATTGAGAACATACATTAACATACTGCATTATCTGATTGACGGAGTACTAGCCTACAAGCTGAACGTAGAGGTCCGTAAGGTCCGATCCCCATAGCAGCGCCACCCAGCCCGCGGCGGCGAGATACGGACCGAAGGGCATCGCCGTCTCGCGGGGTCGTCTGCCGGAGACGATGAGCGCGATGCCGACGATCGAGCCGGCAGTCGCCGACAGGACGATGACGAGCGGCAGGAGCTGCCAGCCGAGCCAGGCGCCGAGCGCCGCGAGCAGCTTGAAATCGCCGTAGCCGATGCCTTCCCTGCCCGTCACGAGCCGGAACGCCTGGTACACGATCCAGAGGCTCAGGTAGCCCGCCGCTGCCCCGATCACGCTGTCGCGCAGCGACGTGAACAACGGCATGCCGTCGACCGGGACGAGCGCAAGCAGCAAGCCGATCCACATGAGCGGCAACGTCAGACTGTCCGGCAGCAGCTTGTGATCGAGGTCGATCAGCGCCAGCGCCACGAGCGTCCACGTAAACGCGAGCGCCGCAACGGTCTGCCAGCTCGGGCCGAAGGTCCAGGCAACGACCAGGCTTGCGATGGCGGCGAACGCTTCGACCAGCGGATAACGCGGCGAAACCGCCGTGCCGCAGTACGCGCACCGGCCCTTGAGCCAGAGGAAGCTCAGGATCGGGACGTTGTGCCTTGCGGCGATGTGCTCACCGCAGCTCGGACACGCCGATGGCGGCCACCAGAGATTGAAGGTCCGACCCTGCGCGTGGGGCGGCGGCGTGAACGCTTGATCCTCGGCGTCCCTGCAATGCCGGCGCCAGGCAATCTCCATCATGATCGGCAATCGATACGCGACGACATTGAGCAGGCTGCCGACAAGCACGCCCAGCACGCCGCATGCGACAAGGAGCGCCGCGGGCCAGATCTCGAAGATTTCCAAGTGTTCCTGCCGTACCTGCCCGGTATCGGGTCCCGGATATGCTGTCACGAGCGGCGGTGCGTTGCCAGAAGCCCGTGATGCAGGCGCCTATATGACGGCGCCCATCCGGAATATCGGCAGATACATCGCGACGACGAGCCCGCCGACGAGCACGCCGAGGACCGCCATGACGAGCGGCTCGATCAGCGTCGACATGCCGTCGACCGCGTGCTCGACTTCCGCTTCGTAGAAATCGGCCACCTTTGCCGCCATTGCGTCGAGCGACCCGGACTCTTCGCCGACGGCGACCATCTGGATGACCAGATTGGGAAACAGATCCGTGTTGTACATCGCCTGCTGCAGGCGCTGTCCGGCAGCGACGTCGTCGCGCAGCGCGAGTACCGCTGTTTCGTAGACGGAGTTGCCGGTGGCGCCGGCGACGGACTCCAGTGCCTCGACGAGCGGCACGCCCGCCGCGAAGGTCGTCGCCAGCGTGCGTGCGTACCGGGCGATGGCCGCCCTGGTCAGGATCGAACCGATCACCGGCAGCCGCAGCGACAGCCTGTCCGTGAAGCGGCGCACGCCGCGATGGCGGCGCCTCGCGCGCAGATATGCGGCGACTGCCAGACTGCCGGCGAGCGCGATGCTCCAACCGGTGTCGCGGACGAATTCGGAGATGTCGATCACGAAGCGCGTGAACGCCGGCAGCGCGGCGCCGAATCCCTCGAACAGCGACTCGAACTCGGGAATCACGTAGATCAGCAGAATCGCGGTGACGACGACCGCAACCGCGACGACCGCCGCGGGGTAGAACAGGGCGCGCTGGACCTTTTTTCTGATCGCTTCGGATTTCTCCTTGTAAGACGCGATCTTCTCGAGCAAGGTGTCGAGCGCTCCCGCTCGCTCCCCGGCGGCAACGAGCTTCACGTACAGGTCGTCGAAATGCGCGGGATGCCGTGCGAGCGCATCGGCGAGCGCGGTGCCGCCCTCGATGTCGGTCCTGATCGCCAGGACGAGTTTCTGCATCGACGGGTTGTCGTGCCCGGCGCCGATGATGTCGAACGCCTGCACCAGAGGGATGCCGGCGTTCATCATCGTGGCGAGCTGCCTCGAGAACATCGCGATGTCGCCGGTCGCGATGCGCCGCGTCATGCCGAGCAGCGGGCCGGACTTGCGCACCCGTGTCGGCGCGACCCCCTGACGGCGCAGCTCGCGGCGAACTGCGGCGGCATTGATTGCGACGGTTCGGCCTCGTACCGGCCGCCCCGTCCGGTCGGTGCCTTCCCACCGGAACGGGACCTGCTTGCGTGCGGAGGCCCTGGCCATGAGTTGCTGAACAGGCCCCGGATTCCGGCGACGTCAGTCGACCGTGACCCGGTTGATTTCCTCGAGGCTGGTGATGCCGTCCCTGACCGAACCCAGACCGGATTGCCTGAGATCGGCAACGCCTTCGGCCCGCGCCTGCTCGGCGATCTGCATCGCATTGCCGCCCTGCATGATGATCCGGCCGATCGCGTCGCTGACGGGCATGACCTGGAAGATGCCGATCCTTCCGGAATAGCCGGCGTTGCAGCGGCTGCAACCGCGTGCGTGGAACACGGTCGTCGTCGATTCGACATCGGCCGGCGTAAAGCCTTCCCCGAGCAGTGCCTCGGCAGGCAGCTCGACCGCTTCCTTGCAGTTGCCGCACAGGCGGCGCGCGAGGCGCTGCGCGATGATCAGGCTCACCGAGCTTGCGATCGCGTAAGGCTTGACGCCCATGTCGACCATGCGCGTCAGCGTTCGCGGGGCGTCGTTGGTATGCAGCGTCGACAACACCAGGTGCCCGGTCTGCGCCGCCTTGATCGCGATTTCGGCGGTCTCCAGATCGCGTATCTCGCCGACCATGATGACGTCGGGGTCCTGACGCAGGAACGCGCGCAGCGCCGAAGCGAACGTGAGGCCGACCCTGGGATTGACGTTGACCTGGTTGATGCCGGGCACGTTGATCTCGGCCGGGTCCTCCGCGGTCGAGATGTTCCGGTCGACGCTGTTCAATATGTTTAGCCCCGCGTACAGGGACACCGTCTTGCCGCTGCCGGTCGGGCCCGTGACCAGGATCATGCCGTAGGGTTTCATGAGGTTGTCGAGATAGGCGCGTTTCTGCGCCTCGTCGTAGCCGAGCGCATCGATGCCGAGTTGCGCGCTCGACGCATCGAGCAGGCGGCAGACAATCTTCTCCCCGAAGAGCGTCGGACATGTGTTGACGCGAAAGTCGACGGCGCGGCTTCCCGGCAGCCGCATCCTGATGCGGCCGTCCTGCGGGATCCGCCGCTCGGCGATGTCGAGCCGCGCCATGACCTTCAGGCGCGCCGCGACCTTCGTTGCCAGCGCCGCGGGCGGTCGGGCGATTTCCTCGAGCACGCCGTCCTGGCGGAAACGGATGCGGCAGTACTTCTCGTAGGGCTCGAAGTGGATGTCGGAGGCCGAGCGCCTGATTCCGTCGAGCATGATCCTGTTGACGAAACGGACGACGGGGGCGTCATCGACATCCGCGCTTGCGGTTGAGGGACCGGAGCCCTCATCGCCCCCGGAGATATCGAGATCGCGGTCGTCGAACTCCGCGTCATCGAAGCTTGCAAGCGAAGTGTCGACGGCCTCGATGGCGCGCGCGACCCGGACTTCGAGCTTGTCCTGCTCGACGACGACCGGTTCCACGCGCAGCGAAGTCTGAAACCTGATGTCGTCGAGCGCCTTGACGTCGGCCGGATCGCCGACGCCGACGTAGAGGCGATTGCCCCGATGCAGCAGCGGCAGGACGCGATGCCTGGCGAGCAGCTTTTCGTCGACGATCCTGACGACGTCGAGATCGACTTCCATCGCGTCGAGATCGAATACCGGGACCCCGAACCTGCGGCCGGCGGCCGTCGCCGCCCTGCGGAAATCGCCCGGGCGGCGTTCGCTGGCAAGCGGCGTCACTGTCGGCAGGCGGCCGGCAGGTGTTGCGGCGCGATGGTCGTGCCGCCGGGGTTGGTGTTGGCGCTCATCGGGTTCGAGATCGTCGGCGGCGCGAGCCCGCACTGCCAGACGATGCTGTCCTCGGCGTTCAGGTGCGGCGTGAGCACGAGCGTCTGACCCGCAAGGCTCGCGGCGTTGGCGTCGTTACCGTAGGTGATGACGATTTCGCCGTCGACGATGTCCAGTTGCGAGACATACCGGCCTTGCGTGTTCGTGGCCACGGCGCTGAGCCCCGCGGCCGCACGGTTGGCCGGCGCCGTGCCGCGATAGAGCCAGGTTTCGGCGATCGCGGCCTGGGCGGCCGACGCCAGGTTGATGCCTTCGGACACCTGCGAGCGGATCGTGTAGTCCTGATACGACGGAATCGCGACCGCCGCGACGATCCCGACGATCGCGATCACGATCATCATCTCGAGCAGGGTGAAACCCTTTTGGAACTGCTTCATTTCGATTCGAGCCTCTTCTTCAAGCACTGCCGCCCGCTATGGTGCCGCAACGCCCCGGCGATCCCGGAGACCCATTTGCCGCATGTTCGTGCGGAAACGCCTTCCTTTACGAAACCGTTCCGTTTCGTGGAGAATAGTGCGCCGCGTTTCCAGCGCCCGTTTCAGGCCAAGGGATCGGCTTTGAACCTCCACGAGTATCAGTCCAAGGTGCTTTTCCGCGAATACGGTATTCCGGTGCCCGAGGGCCGGGTCGCGGCGACCCCGACACAGGCGTTACATGCTGCCGAAGCGCTCGGCGGCGCGCTCTGGGTCGTCAAGGCTCAGGTGCATGCCGGCGGCCGTGGCAAGGCCGGCGGCGTGAAGCTCGCGCGCTCGCTCGACGAGGTCGAAGCGTGCGCGGCGGAGATGCTCGGCAGGCGTCTCGTGACCCACCAGAGCGGCGCCGACGGTCTGCCGATCGACCGGGTCTACGTCGAGAGCGGCTCGGACATCGAGCGCGAGCTCTATCTGAGCCTCCTCGTCGACCGGAGCAGCGAACGGGTCGCGATCGTCGCATCGGCGGCGGGCGGCATGGATATCGAGGAAGTGGCGAGAACGGCTCCGGAGAAGATCTTCACCGTGACGCTGCACCCGGCAGCCGGTCTGCTCGGTCACCAGTCGCGGCGCATTGCCTTCGGACTGGGGCTCGACGCGTCGCAGAGCGCCTCCCTCGGGCGCATCCTGAACGATCTCGTCAGGCTCGTTCACGAATGCGACGCGAGCCTCGTCGAGATCAATCCGTTGATCGTGACGAAGGCGGGCCGGATCGTCGCGCTCGATGCCAAGATCAACGTCGAGGACAACGCACTGTTCCGGCAGCAGAAACTCGCGGCCATGCGCGATCCGGCGCAGGAGGACGAGCGCGAGCGGCGCGCCCGGGAACACGATCTGAGCTACGTGTCGCTCGACGGCAACATCGCCTGTCTCGTCAACGGCGCCGGGCTTGCGATGGCGACGATGGACCTGATCAAGCTGCACGGCGGGGAGCCCGCGAATTTCCTCGATGTCGGCGGCGGCGCGACGGCCGAGCATGTCGAGGAGGCGTTCAACATCATTCTGACCAACGAGCGGGTGAAGACGCTCCTCGTCAATATCTTCGGCGGTATCGTCCGCTGCGATCTCATCGCCGAGGGCGTCGTTTCCGCCGTCCGCAACACCGGCGTCGACCTGCCCGTCGTCGTGCGTCTCGAGGGCACGAACGTGAAGGAGGGTATGGATCTCCTCGCCGGGAGCGGTTTCGACATCATCGTCGCATCGGGATTGACCGACGCCGCGGTCAAGGCCATCGAGGCGGCGGAGCGGGCCGCATGAGCATACTCGTCGACGCCGACACGAAGGTCGTCTGCCAGGGTCTGACCGGGCGGCAGGGCAGCTTTCATACGGCGCAGTGCCTGGACTACGGAACGCGGGTCGTTGCCGGCGTCACGCCGGGCCGCGGCGGCGCGACCGAGCTTGGCCTGCCCGTCTACGATACGGTCGCCGAAGCGAAGCAGGCGACGGGAGCCACCGTCAGCATGGTGTACGTTCCGGCGCCGTTCGCTGCCGACGCGATACTCGAGGCGGCCGACGCAGGCATCCGGATCGTCGTTTGCGTCACGGAGGGCGTGCCGGTTCTCGACATGGTGCGTGTCAAGGCCGTTCTCGGCGACTACGACTGCCGGCTCATCGGTCCGAACTGTCCCGGCATCATCACGCCGGACTCCTGCAAGATCGGCATCATGCCGGGCGCGATACACGAATCGGGCAGCATCGGTATCGTGTCGCGGTCCGGAACCCTGACCTACGAGGCTGTTCACCAGACCACGAGCCGGGGGCTGGGGCAGACGACCTGTGTCGGTATCGGCGGCGATCCGGTGCGCGGCATGAACTTCATCGACTGCCTGGAACTGTTCGAAGCCGATCCCGCAACGCGCGGGATCATCATGGTCGGCGAGATCGGCGGCACCGACGAAGAGGCCGCGGCAGAGTACATCGCCGATCACGTCACCAAGCCCGTCGTTGCCTACATCGCCGGCGTCACCGCCCCGCCGGGCAAACGCATGGGTCACGCCGGGGCGATCATCGCCGGCGGCAAGGGCACGGCCGAGGCAAAGTACGCCGCGCTCGCCGAAGCGGGAATCGCGACGGTGCGTTCGCTCGCCGACCTCGGCGACGCGATGGTCAGGGCGCTCGCGGACCGTGAAGACGCCACGCCCGGCGTTTCGCCAATCGAACGCGGTGGGGCTTCCGCCGCCGGCGGATAGAGTGAGGATCGCGCTCGCCCAGATCAACACGCGGGTCGGCGCCATTGACGCCAATACCGAGAGCGTGCTCGAGGCAGCCGCGCAGGCTCGCGACCGGCTCGGCTGCGAGTTCGTGCTCTATCCGGAACTGACGTTGAGCGGCTATCCGCCCGAGGATCTGTTGTTTCATCGGGGATTGCGCGACCGCGTCGAGGCGGCGTTCACCCGCGTGCGCGAGGGCGTATCCGGGATCGCGATGTGTCTGGGTTACCCCGAATACGACGGCGAAGCCATCTACAATAGCGCGGCTATGCTCCGCGACGGTGAAATCCTCGCGAACCATCGCAAGTGGGCCTTGCCGAATTACGCCGTATTCGACGAAAAGCGCTACTTCACTGCCGCAAATGGCCCGACGGTGACCGAAATCGGCGGTTGCCGCTTCGGCCTGATCATTTGCGAGGACGCCTGGACGCCCGAGCCCTGCCGCGCGTGCCGGGAGGCCGGCGCCGAGGTCATTCTCGTGATCAACGGCTCCCCCTACCACATGAACCAGGTGGCCGAGCGCGAACGGATACTCGCCGAGCGCGCCCGCGAAAACGGTGTTCCCCTGATCTACCTCAACCTCGTCGGCGGCCAGGACGAACTCGTTTTCGACGGCGGTTCGTTCGCCGTCGATGCGGGCGGCGAAGTCGTCTTTCGCGCGCCGTCTTTCGAGGCCGGCATCCATGTCGTTGAAGTCGATACGGCGGGCGCCCGGCCCCGCGTTCCGCCGCAGGCCGTTGCCCCGCCGTTGTCGATCGTCGAAAGCGTGCATGCCGCACTCGTTCTCGGTACGCGCGACTACGTCGAGAAGAACGGCTTTCCGGGCGTCGTGCTTGGCTTGTCGGGCGGCATCGATTCGGCGTTGACGCTGAGCATCGCCGTGGACGCGCTCGGGCCTGAACGGGTCCACGCGGTGATGATGCCGTCGCGCTTCACCTCGCAAATGAGTCGCGAGGATGCGGCCGAGCAGACGAAGCGCCACGGTGTGCGCTACGACGTGCTGCCGATCGGGCCGATCGTCGATGCCGTCGTCGATGTGCTCGGTGACGTCTTCGCCGGCCGCGATCCCGATACGACCGAGGAGAATATCCAGGCGCGCTCGCGGGGGCTCGTGCTCATGGCGATCTCGAACAAGCTCGGCGAGATGCTGCTGTCGACGGGGAACAAGAGCGAGATGGCGGTCGGCTATGCGACGTTGTACGGCGACATGGCCGGAGGCTTCGCGCCGCTCAAGGACTGCAGCAAGACGATGGTCTACGCGCTTGCCCGCTATCGGAACTCCTTGTCGGCATCGATACCCGAGCGGGTCATCGAACGGCCGCCGAGCGCCGAGCTTGCCCCGGATCAGAAGGACAGCGATTCCCTGCCCCCCTACGACGTGCTCGACCCGATCCTCGAGTCGTTCATCGAGCGCGACAGCTCGATCGATCAGATCACCGCCCAGGGTTTCGGCCGGAACACGGTCGCCGACGTGCTGCAGATGGTCAGGCGCAACGAGTACAAGCGGCGCCAGGCGCCGCCGGGCGTCAGGATAAGCGGCCGCGCATTCGGCCGCGACTGGCGCTACCCGATCACATCCGGCTATTGATCGTCGTTTGTCGCTCGACGCGGCGATGCGAACACGGCGGTCGAAAGTCGGCTTGAGCCGACTGGCCGGAAGCTCGCTCCACCCGCGGCTCGCGGGCTGTCACTCGAGCCGCAGTGGCTGCGCCGGTTCGCCGAACGTCTCCATGAGCACGCGCTCGGCATCGGTGGCGAGATCCACCATGCCGAGCCTGTCGTAGGCCTCGACCATGAGCATGAGCGTGTCCTCGAGTTCCGGCGAGCCCGTGTAGTGCTCCAGGGCGTACATCGTGCGGTTGATGGCCGCGACATGGGCGCCGCGCTCGAGGTAGTAGCGGGCGACGTGATTCTCGTATGCGGTGAGCCGGTTTCTGAGGTACACCATTCGCTGGCGGGCATCGTCGGCATAGCGGCTGTCGGGGAAGCGCCTGAGCAGTTCCTGAAACGCCGCGAACGAAGCCAGCGTGTCCTTCGGAGGCCTGACCGTCATGTCGATGTTGAACATGCGCTCGAGGATATTGGGCGCCTGGTCGAAAAAGACGCGCCCCTTCATGTACAGGCAGTAGTCGACGCGGGGATGTGTCGGGTTCTCGCGCTCGAACTCCTCGGCGGCTTCGATCGCGGCTTCCGGTTGCTGGCTGCGGTCGTAGAGATAGATCAGGTCGAGCTGCGCCTGCCGCGTGAGGTTGCTGAAGGGATAGCGCGCTTCGAGCTGTTGAAAATACGCGATCGCGCCTGCGTAGTTGCCGGACTGCATGGCGTCGAAGCCGCGGTCGTAGAACCC
Organism: Gammaproteobacteria bacterium; assembly: GCA_022826245.1. Taxonomy (GTDB): domain Bacteria; phylum Pseudomonadota; class Gammaproteobacteria; order Steroidobacterales; family Rariloculaceae; genus Rariloculus. The sequence continues at coordinate 79,555 of JAJDVG010000037.1, read as the reverse complement.
TTCCGCGCCGAAATCCTGGATGATCTCGTCGCGGCGGCCGCAGCCGGCAAGCAGGGCGACCGCGCACGCGGCCAATGCCAGGTATCTGATAGTCTTCAACACGTGCCGGTCCACAGCTCGTTCGACGCTGAAGTATAGCGAAAAGTTTCGGTATGGCCGGGGATTTCCGGATGGAAAGGATCTCTAGAAACGTTGTGGTCCCGGCCGATTTCGCGGGCAAGCGGCTCGATCAGGCGGCGGCGATGCTCATGTCGGAATTCTCCCGCAGCCGGCTCAAGGCATGGATCGACGCCGGCCGATTGACGGTGGACGGTACGAGCGCGCCACCGAAGGCGCGCCTTGCCGGCGGCGAACGGCTCGTGCTCGAGACCGAGCTCGAACCGATTGCCGAAGCCGGTCCCGAACCCATTCCGCTCACGGTCGTCTGGCAGGACAAGGAACTTATTGTCATCGACAAACCCGCCGGCCTCGTCGTGCATCCGGGCGCGGGCAATGCGTCCGGAACACTGCAGAATGCCCTGCTGAATCTCGATCCCGCGCTCGCGGCCGTGCCGCGCGCGGGCCTCGTGCATCGGCTCGACAAGGACACGAGCGGACTGCTCGTGGTCGCACGCACGCTGCCGGCCCATGCCTCGCTCGTGGCGCAGATCGAAACGCGCCGGATGGGGCGGGTCTACGAGGCGGTCAGTCACGGCGTGCTGAGCGGCGGTGGCACGATCGACGCGCCGCTCGGCCGCCATCCGCGCGAGCGCACGAAGATGGCCGTACGCGAGCGCGGCCGCACGGCGCGCACGACGTATCGCGTGCTCGAGCGCTTCCGTGCCCACACGCATGTCGAGGCGAAGCTCGATACCGGCCGAACGCACCAGATCCGTGTCCACATGGCGCACATTCGGGCGCCGCTGGTCGGCGATCGTCTCTACGGCGGCAGGCCCCGCTTTCCGCCCGCGCCGACCGAGGCGCTGCGCACCTCGCTCGAGGCGTTTCCGCGCCAGGCACTGCACGCCGCGCGGCTCGCGTTCGCGCATCCCGTCAATGGCCGGCCGCTCGAATTCGAGAGCGCCGTGCCCGAGGATCTGCTGACGCTGCTCGCGGCGCTGCGTGCGGACAGAGAGGCCGCAGTGACCCGATGAACGCACTCGCACATCAGGCGGTTTGGGGCCACTCGCTGTCAGAGCACTCGTTCGTCTCATGGTTGATTCGATGAGCGCACTCGCGCGCGCGGCGGACTGGCCCGCACCCGGAAACGTCCATGCATGGGTCAGCGGGCGCGACGGAGGAGTCAGCCGAGGCGCGTTCTCGACACTGAACGTCGCCGGTCACGTCGGCGACGAGCCCTATTCCGTTGCCGAGAATCGCCGCCGCCTTGCTGCGGCGCTGAACCTGCCGGGCGAGCCGAACTGGCTCACGCAGGTGCACGGCCGCCGGGTCGTCGATCTCGACGAGCCCTGGTCGGGACCGGCGGATGGCGCGGTGTCCGGTCGGTCCGGCGTCGTCTGCGCCGTGCTTACGGCGGATTGTCTGCCGGTACTGCTCGCGGCCCGCGACGGCAGCCGCGTCGGCATTGCCCATGCCGGTTGGCGCGGCTTGGCCGCGGGCATTCTCGAAGCCGTCGTCGCCGCGATGAAGATTCCGCAGCGGGAGCTGCTCGTCTGGCTTGGACCCGCGATCGGCCCCGCGGCCTACGAGGTCGGCGACGATGTGCATGCGGCCTTCGTCGACGCCGATGCGGAAGCTTCCGCGGCGTTTCGACCGAACGCGCGCGGCCGCTGGCAGGCCGACCTCTACGCGCTCGCGCGCATGCGCCTGCGGCGGCTCGGCGTCACGTCGATCCACGGCGGCGGGGCGTGCACCTGGAGCGAACCCGAGCGCTACTTCTCTCACCGCCGCGAGGCGCCCTGCGGGCGGATGGCGAGCCTGATCTGGCTCGCTTAGCAAGGCGAGCAGCAGGCTTGCCGCGCAGCGACCGACCGCAGCGTGTCCCCTGGAGCCCCTCGAGCTTGCCCGGAGTGAGGGGGACATGATGCGAGCGGGCGCCCGCTTGCCGCGGACGCAGGCATCCGCAGGTTGATAATCGTCACGTTCGGCCTCATCTAGTAAGCGATCCGGGAACGTTTGGAGGCCGCGTTCATGCGCATGGACAAACTGACGAGCAAGTTCCAGCTTGCGCTCGCCGACGCGCAGTCGCTCGCGGTCGGCCGCGACCACCAGTTCATCGAGCCCGTTCACCTCATGGCGGCGCTGCTCGAGCAGGACGGCGGCACGGCTCCGGGCCTGCTGAGCAAGGCCGGCGTCAATCTCAACCTGCTGCGCTCGCGGCTCGGCGAGGCGCTCGATCGGCTGCCGGCGGTCGACGGCGCCGGCGGCGATGTGCACATCTCCAACGAGCTCGGCAAGCAGCTTAACCTCACCGACAAGCTCGCCCAGAAGCGCGGCGATGGCTACATCTCGAGCGAGCTGTTCATCCTCGCCGCCCTGCAGTCGCGCGGCGCGCTCGCGACGCTGCTCGAGCAGTCCGGCGCCGTCAAGGGCGCCGTCGAGAAGGCCATAGACGACGTACGCGGCGGTGCGGCCGTCGACGATCCGAACGCCGAGGACACGAGGCAGGCGCTCGAACGCTACGCGATCGACCTGACGGAACGGGCCGAGCAAGGCAAGCTCGATCCCGTCATCGGCCGCGACGACGAGATCCGCAGGACCGTGCAGGTGCTGCAGCGCCGCACGAAGAACAACCCCGTGCTTATCGGCGAACCCGGCGTCGGCAAGACGGCCATCGTCGAGGGTCTCGCCCAGCGGATCGTCAACGGCGAGGTGCCCGAGGGCCTCAAGTCCAGGCGCATCCTCGCGCTCGATCTCGGCGCGCTCATCGCCGGCGCGAAGTTCCGCGGCGAGTTCGAGGAGCGGCTCAAGGCCGTGCTCAACGATCTCGCGAAACAGGAAGGCCGGATCATTCTCTTCGTCGACGAACTGCACACGATGGTCGGCGCCGGCAAGGCCGAGGGCGCCATGGACGCCGGCAACATGCTCAAGCCCGCGCTCGCCCGCGGCGAGCTGCATTGCGTCGGCGCAACGACGCTCGACGAGTATCGCAAGTACGTCGAGAAGGACGCCGCGCTCGAGCGCCGCTTTCAGAAGGTGCTCGTGGACGAGCCGTCGGTCGAGGACACGATCGCGATCCTGCGCGGGCTCAAGGAGCGCTACGAGGTCCACCACAAGGTTCAGATCACCGATCCCGCGATCGTTGCGGCGGCCGTGCTTTCGCACCGCTACATCAGCGACCGGCAGTTGCCCGACAAGGCGATCGATCTCGTCGACGAGGCCGCATCGCGCATCCGCATGGAGATCGACTCCAAGCCCGAGGAGATGGACAGGCTCGAGCGGCGACTGATCCAGCTCAAGATCGAACGCGAGGCGCTCAAGAAGGAGTCGGACGATGCCTCGAGGAAGCGGCTCGGCGACCTTCAGAAGCAGATCGACAGTCTCGAGGCCGAGTTCGCCGATCTCGAGGAAATCTGGAAGGCCGAGAAGGCCACCGTGCAGGGCGAGGCGCATCTCAAGGAAGAACTCGTGCGCGCCGAGCAGGACAAGGAGAAGGCCCGGCGGGCGGGCGATCTCGCGCGGCTTTCGGAACTGCAGTACGGGCGCATACCGGAATTGCAGCGGCAGCTCGAGCAGGCGCTGGCCGGCGACGAGTCCGCGCACCGGCTCGTGCGCAACAAGGTAACCGACGAGGAGGTCGCCGAAATCGTCTCGAAATGGACGGGGATTCCGGTAGCGAAGATGCTCGAGGGCGAGAAGGACAAGCTCATCCGCATGGAGAGCTTCCTCGAGAGACGCGTCGTCGGCCAGGCCGAGGCGCTCGAGGCCGTGTCGAACGCCATCCGCCGCTCGCGCGCCGGCCTTGCCGACCCGAATCGGCCGAACGGTTCGTTCATGTTTCTCGGGCCGACCGGCGTCGGCAAGACGGAGCTCACGAAGGCCCTGGCCGCGTTTCTGTTCGATACGGAAGAGGCCATGGTGCGGGTCGACATGTCCGAGTTCATGGAGAAGCACTCCGTTGCCCGGCTCGTCGGCGCGCCGCCCGGCTACGTCGGCTACGAAGAGGGGGGCTACCTGACCGAGGCCATCAGGCGCAAACCGTATTCGGTCGTGCTGCTCGACGAGGTCGAGAAAGCCCATCCGGACGTGTTCAACGTGCTGTTGCAGGTGCTCGACGACGGCCGCCTGACCGACGGCCATGGGCGCACCGTGGACTTTCGCAACACGGTGATCGTGATGACTTCGAACCTCGGCAGCCAGCGCATCCAGGAGCTCGCCGGCGCCGACAACTACGGGCGCATGAAGCAGGATCTGCTCGACATCGTCGGCCGGCACTTCCGTCCGGAGTTTCTCAATCGCGTCGACGACATCGTCGTGTTCCACCCGCTCGAGGCCGAGCACATCCGCAGGATCGTCGACATCCAGCTCGAACACCTGCGGCAAAGGCTCGGCGAGCGCGATATCGGGCTGGTGCTCGACGGCGAAGCGCGCGACCGGCTCGCGGATGCGGGCTACGATCCGGTCTATGGCGCCCGCCCGCTCAAGCGGGCGATTCAGCAGCAGATCGAGAATCCGCTCGCGCAGCGGATCCTGAACGGAGATTTCGAGCCCGGAGACACGATTCGCGTCAGCGTCGAAGCGGACGGGCTCGATTTCACCCAGGGGGACGCGGCCGAGGCCGCGTGAATGCGTCTGGCCAGCGATGGCCGTACCGAGTTCAAGGCGCCAAATCGGCCTCGACGCTCCTGAAACACACAAGTCAGGTGACTCGAACAAGCGGCGCGTCGTGATCGGCGGGGTTGGGCTACGGGCCGGTCCGGGAACGGTCGGACCTCGCTTGCCCCTTGAAATCGGGGCGGCTTGCCCAAAAGATATGCCCTCCCGTGGAGACGCGAGGCCGGCGCATGCCCATTTACGAGTATCGTTGCGAATCCTGCGGTCATACGCTCGACGCGTTGCAGAAGATCGCGGACGCACCGTTGACGGACTGCCCGAGCTGCGACGACATCGCGCTCAAGCGGCTCGTGTCGGCGCCTGCCTTTCGTCTCAAGGGCAAGGGCTGGTACGAGACCGACTTCAAGTCCGACAAGGAAACGAAGCGCAACCTGGCCGACGGCGCCGACGGGGAAGCGAAGCCCGACAAGGACAGGTCCGCAGACGGCAAGCCTGACGCGAAACCGGACAGGAAGGCCGACGGCAAGTCCACGGCCGGCGGCAAACCCGAGTCAGGCGGAAGAGACTCGGCGGGCGCGGGCAAATCCGATGGCGATTCGGGCCGCGCATCGAGGGCATCGACGCCTCGGCAGTCCGGCACAGAGGCCGCCTGATTGGCGGGCAAGGCAATGATTCGTCTGCGCCGCTACGTGGTAGCGGGACTGCTAGTATGGTTGCCGGTCGGGGCGACCATCCTCGTATTCACGCTGCTGCTCGACCTCGCCGACCGCGTCCTGCTGCTGCTCCCGGAAGCGTTTCGTCCCGAGGTTCTGCTCGGTTTTCGCATTCCGGGCCTCGGCGCGATCCTCGCGCTGATCGTGCTGATCGTCACGGGCACGTTCGTCGCGAATCTCGTCGGCCGCAGGATGGTCAATCTCTACGAGAGCCTGCTCGGCAGGATCCCGCTCGTGCGCTCCGTCTACAGCGCCGTCAAGAACTTCGCCGAGATCGTGTTCAGCGACACGGGCAGCTCGTTCAAGAAGGTGCTGTTGATCGAGTATCCGCGCAAGGGGCTCTACAGCATCGCGTTTCAGACCTCCGAGGATCCGGAAGAGGTCGAGTTCCGCACGGGTGTGAAGCTCGTGACCGTGTTCCTGCCGACGACGCCGAACCCGACCTCGGGCTTCATGCTGTTCGTGCCGCGCGACCATATCAGGGAACTCGAGATGTCGGTCGAGGAAGCGCTCAAGATGATCATCTCGCTCGGCGTGGTCGTGCCGCCCTGGCATTCGGCCCATCCGGAGGGCGATGCGGCGCCCGCGGAGCAGACGGCCTCAATTCCGGGCTGACGGGACAAGGCTCAAGCCATGCTTGCCGGGAAGCGGCTGAAATGGCGGGTTGTTCGTGTCCACCGTGAAGTGAAATAACAACTTGCAATTGTGCGCCGGCACTTTGCCGATGCGCGCTTGCCAGTGCCGGGCAGCCGCCGTAACATCCGCCGCTCCCTTCGCGTCGCCCGTTCTGCCGGAACGTCAGACACCATGCGCAGCCACTACTGCGGTCATGTCGACCGCTCACTCATAGGCCAGGACATCGCCGTCGCCGGCTGGGTTCACCGCCGCCGCGACCATGGCGGCGTGATCTTCGTCGACCTCCGGGACCGGGAAGGGCTCGTCCAGATCGTCTTCGATCCGGACAGCCCCGACATTTTCGCGGTCGCAGAAAGGCTGCGCAGCGAGTACGTGCTGTCGGTCGAGGGCCGCGTTCGCGAGCGGCCGGAGGGCACGGCCAACCCGAACATGGCGACCGGCGAGGTCGAAATCGTCGCGACCCGGCTGACCGTGTTCAATCAGGCGAAAACGCCGCCGTTTCATCACGACGAACCGGCCAGCGAGGAGCTCCGGCTACGCTACCGCTATCTGGATCTCCGGCGCGAACCGATGTACCGGAACCTCCGTCTGCGCCACGCGGTGACACGGGCCTTGCGCGAGTTTCTGGACGAGGCCGGGTTCGTCGATGTCGAGACGCCGATGCTGACGAAGACGACGCCCGAGGGCGCGCGCGACTATCTCGTGCCGAGCCGCACGCAGCCCGGCACGTTCTTCGCGTTGCCGCAGTCGCCGCAGCTTCTTAAGCAGTTGCTCATGATGTCGGGCATCGATCGCTACTACCAGATCGTGCGCTGTTTCCGCGACGAGGATCTGCGCGCCGACCGGCAGCCGGAGTTCACCCAGCTCGATATCGAGACCTCGTTCCTCGACGAAAACGGCATCATCGAACTCATGGAGGAGCTGATCCGGCACACGTTTCGCGCCGTGCTTGACGTCGAACTGCCGGAACCGTTTCCGCGGCTGACCTACGCCGAAGCGCTCGCCCGGTTCGGCTCCGACAAACCCGACCTGCGCAACCCGCTCGAACTCGTCGAGGTCGGCGATCTCTTCCGGGGCGTCGAGTTCAAGGTGTTCGCGCGCCCGGCCGAGGATCCGGCGAGCCGGATCGCGGCGCTCAGGGCGCCGGGCGGCGGCGAACTCACGCGCAAGGAGATCGACGACTACACGGCGCTGGTCGGACGCTACGGCGCGAAGGGCCTCGCCTACATCAAGGTCAACGACGCCGCAGGCGGCCGCGACGGTCTGCAGTCGCCGATTCTCAAGTTCCTGCCGGACGAAGCCATCGGCGGCGTCCTCGAGCGGGTGCAGGCCGCGGACGGCGACCTGATCTTCTTCGGCGCGGACAGGAATTCCGTCGTCAACGATTCGCTGAGCGCGCTGCGCGACGCGCTCGGTCGCGACCTGGGCCTCACCGCCGACGGCTGGGCGCCGCTCTGGGTCGTCGACTTCCCGATGTTCGAGCGCGACGAGAAGGGCGCCTGGACATCGATCCATCATCCGTTCACCGCGCCCCGCGATCCGTCCCCGGCGGCATTGACGGAAGACCCCGGCGGTTCGCTGTCCTGCGCCTACGACATGGTCCTCAACGGCTCTGAGATCGGCGGCGGTTCGATGCGTATCCACTCGCCCGAAATGCAGTCGGCCGTGTTCGAGCTGCTCGGCATCTCGGCTGAAGAGGCCCGGGCCAAGTTCGGATTCCTCCTGACGGCGCTCGACTACGGCTGCCCGCCGCATGGCGGGATCGCGTTCGGGCTCGAACGGCTCGTGATGTGGATGGCGGGCGCCCGGAGCATTCGCGAAGTCACCGCGTTTCCGAAAACGCAAAACGCCAATTGCCTGCTCACGGGTGCGCCGAGTCCGGTCGATTCCGCGCAGCTCAGGGAGCTCGGCATCGGACTGCGTACGCGCCGGGGCGCCTGAGTGTCCGCGGGATTGCCGCGTTCGTCGCCGCGGGCAGGGCGGTGGCCGCGAATCGACGCCTTTGCGATCGGCACGCCCCGCCAGCCGACGGGTCGCTCGCGAGGCTAGGCGGGTGACCGTAGCTCCGGGCGACACTCCCGCCGAGCGCGCGTTCAAGCGCCCGGAGTCAGTCCTCGTCGTGGTCCATACGCCCGCGCTGGAGTGTCTGCTGCTGGAGCGCGTGAGCCCGCCGGGATTCTGGCAATCGGTCACGGGCAGCCTCGAATGGGGCGAATCCGCCGCCGCGGCCGCCGCCCGCGAGGTTCGCGAAGAGACAGGCCTGGACCCTGCGGGACTGCGCGACGCCGGCGTGCGGCGAACCTTCCCGATCCTGCCCGAGTGGCGCGCGAAGTTCGCCCCTGGGGTCAGCGAGAACGTGGAGCACCTCTGGTACCTCGAGATCCCGGACGCCGTCGAGATCGAACTCAACGTTCTCGAGCATCGCCGCTACTGCTGGTTGCCCGTTGCCGAAGCAATCGAACGCGTGCGGTCCTGGACGAACCGCGAAGGCCTCGAGCGCCTCGCGGCAACGCCCGGCTGAGCGGCTCCCGGTTCCGGTTCACGCGCCAGGCGGGTTGCCCCCATGGGCAAGGCCGGGCTCAAGCCGATCGCGCGTCAGTCTCTGGTGAGTTGCACGAGTTCGTAAAGCAGTTCAAGCGCCTCGCGCGGCGACAGGCTGTCGGCATCGAGCGACTCGAGTCGGCGCCGCAGCCGGTCGGGTTTGGCCGGCGCCGTCTCGAAGCCGAGAGACTGTTGCCGGTTCGGTTCGGCGAGCGCCTGCTGCTCGCGCTCGAGCAAGCTGAGATAGCTCCTCGCGTCGTCGATGACGCGGTGCGGCACTCCGGCGAGTTCCGCGACGTTCAGGCCGTAGCTCTGATTCGCGGGACCGGCCTTCACGCTGTGCAGGAAAATGAGTTCGCGGCCGTGTTCGGTCGCGTCGAGGTGGACGTTCGCGCAGCCGGGCAGGTCGTCGGGCAGGCTCGTGAGTTCGAAGTAGTGGGTCGCGAAGAGCGTCAACGCGTCGAGTTCGCGGCCGATGTGGCGAGCCGCGGCCCAGGCGAGAGACAGCCCGTCGAACGTGCTCGTGCCGCGCCCGACCTCGTCCATGAGCACGAGGCTCGAGCGCGTTGCATTGTTCAGGATCCTGGCAGTTTCGGTCATCTCGACCATGAACGTCGAGTGTCCGCCCGTCAGGTCGTCGGCGGCGCCGATGCGCGTGAATATGCGATCCACCGGACCGATGATCGCGGCCTCAGCCGGCACGAAGCTGCCGATATGCGCCAGGATGACGATCAGCGCTGTCTGGCGCATGTAAGTCGATTTGCCGCCCATGTTCGGGCCCGTGATGATGAGCATTCGGCGGTGTTCGTCGAGCGTGAGATCGTTCGGCACGAACGGTTCGGGCGACGATTGCTCGACCCCGACATGCCGCCCGGCACGGTACTCGATCCGTGGTTCGTCGACGAGTTCGGGCCGCGAGAAACCGAGTGTCGAGGCGCGCTCGGCGAGATTTGTCAGCGCATCGATTTCCGCGATGCCCGAGGCCGTGAGCTGCAGGTCCGCCAGCCGTTCGGCGAGGCGATCGAGCAGTTCGTCGTATAGCGTGCGCTCGCGCGCGAGGGCGCGTTCCCGCGCTCCGAGAACCCTGTCTTCGAATTCCTTGAGTTCGGGCGTGATGAAGCGCTCGGCGCCCTTGAGCGTCTGCCGGCGTATGTAGTCCGGCGGCGCCGAGGCGGCCTGGGCCTTGCTGATCTCGATGTAGAAGCCATGCACCCTGTTGTAGCCGACCTTGAGTTTCGGCAGGCCCGTGCGCTCGCGTTGCGCCGCCTCGTATCGGTCGAGAAACTCGCTCGCGTTGGTGCTTGCGGCGCGCAGCTCGTCGAGTCCGGCGTCGTAGCCGTCGGCGATGACGCCGCCGTCGCGCACGAGCGCCGGCGGCGTCTCGACGAGTGCGCGCTCGAGCAGGCTGCGCTCCTCGGTGTGCTCGGAGCAGGATCGGTCGAGTTCTTCGAGCCGCGGCGAGTCGATCCCGTCGAGCTGCGTCTTGATCCCCGGGATCATTGCGAGGCCGTCCCTGAGTTGCGCGAGATCGCGAGGCCGGGCGGAGCGCAAGGCGACACGAGTCAGGATGCGTTCGAGATCGCCGATCTCTTTCAGCGCCCAGGCGAGGGCGCCGGCAAGTCCGCGCTCGCAGAGCGTCTCGATTGCCTGCTGGCGTTTCTTGAGCGGCTCGCGCGCCCGGATCGGTCGACCGAGCCAGGCCCGGATGAGCCGGCTGCCCATTGGCGTCGCGCAGCGGTCCATGATTCCGGCGAGCGTGAATTCCCGCGTCGAACCGAGGCTCGACTCGATCTCGAGGTTGCGGCGGGTCTGCGCGTCGAGAATCAGCGCGTCGTCGTGGCGTTCGCGCGTGAGGGTGCGCACGTGCGGCAATTCCGAACGTTGCGTTTCCTTGACGTACTGGATCAGACAGCCCGCAGCGCCGATGGCCGATGACAGGTCCTCGGCATCGAATCCCTTGAGGTCGATGGTGTTGAACTGGGCGCAAAGCAGCCGCTTGCCGGTCTCGACGTCGAAGTGCCATGGCGGCCGGTGGCGAACCTGCGCGTGGCTCGCGAGCCCGTTCGAGGCCGCGGCGTCCTCGGGCAGCAGGATCTCCGCCGGAGCGAGACGCTCGAGTTCGCCGGCGAGCGCCTCGTCGTCGGCGGTTTCGGCCACGGCCAGCCGTCCGCCCGCGAGATCGAGCCACGCGAGTCCGGCCGGAGCGCCGGGGGAGCCCCCGGAGCCCGGCGAGCCGGGCTCGAGCGCCGCGACGTGGCGCGTCTCGCCGGCCTCGAGCAAGGCTTCGTCGGTCAGCGTTCCGGGCGTGACGATCCTGACGACACGCCGTTCCACCGGGCCCTTGCTCTTCGCCGGATCGCCGATCTGCTCGCAGATCGCGACCGATTCGCCGAGCTTGACGAGCCTCGCGAGGTAGGTGTCGACGGCGTGATACGGCACGCCCGCCATCGGGATCGGTTCGCCGGCCGATTGCCCGCGTTTGGTCAGCACGATGTCGATGAGCGCCGCAGCGCGGCGCGCGTCCTCGTAGAAGAGCTCGTAAAAGTCGCCCATGCGGAAGAAGAGCAGCGCATCGGGATGCTCGGCCTTGATGGCCAGGTACTGCTGCATTACGGGGGTGTGGGATCGGGTCATTAGATGTGCTGCGTCCGGGCGGTGACCATTCTAGACGCATAAGCGTTTCGTCGAACGCTATGATTGCCGCGTGAAAATCCTTCATGTCGAAGCGGGCCGGCGCATGTTGGGCGGCGCAAATCAGGTCCGCAGTCTGGTACAGGGACTGCGCGGTAGAGGCGTGGCCAATGTGCTCGTGTGTCCGCCGGGGGATATCGCGGGGGCGCGGATTCACGGGTTGCGTTTCACGGCCGGATTCGCCGGTCAGGATGAAACCGCGTGGGTATGGCCTGCCGGAGATGGGACGATCGTATTGCCGATGGGCGGCGACCTCGACTTCGGGCTCGCGCGGCGGCTTCGCGCCGTATTCAGAAGCGTCAGACCCGATATCGTGCACGTGCATTCGCGGCGCGGCGCCGATCTCTTCGCCGGTCGCGCCTGTCTTGCCGAGGGCTTGCCGGCGGTCCTGACGCGCCGGGTCGACAATCCCGAGCCCGCGTTCTGGGCGCGGTTCAAGTACCGGCCCTACCGCGCTATCGTTGCGATCTCGCGCGCCGTCGAGGTGGAGCTGACCGGCAGCGCCGGACTCGACCAGGCGCGCATCAGGAGGATTCCAAGCGCCGTGAATGCGCATGAATTCCTTCCGGACCGAACCGCACGCGCGCGGCTGCTCGCGGAGTTCGCGTTACCGGAAGACGCGTTCGTCGCCGCGGTCTCGGCGCAACTCATCAGGCGCAAGGGACACGATGTGCTGCTGGCCTGTCTGCCGGAGCTCGTACAACGCCATCCGGAACTCAGGGTCGTGTGTTTCGGTGACGGGCCGCTGAAGCGGCATCTGCGGCGCAGAACTGCCGCGCTCGGGCTTGGGCGTCATGTGCTGTTCACGGGTTTCCGCCGCGACCTCCCCGCGCTTCTGCCCGGCGTCGACGTGCTCGTGCATCCGGCGCGGCGCGAGGGGCTCGGCGTCGCATTGCTCGAGGCCATGAGTTCGAGTGTGCCGATCGTCGCCTCGGCCGTCGGTGGCATCGTCGACGTTGTGGAGTCGGGCGTCGAGGGCTTGCTCGTTCCGCCCGACAATCCCGCCGAACTTGGCGCCGCGCTCGAACGGCTCATCGGCGATACCTGTCTGCGCAAGCACATGGGCATGGCCGGCAGGGTGCGAGTGCGGCGGGACTTATCCGTGGAACTCATGGCCGAACGCTATCTCGGGCTCTATCGTGAAATCCTCGTGGGCTTGCAGACAACCCGGCAAGGCGTGGAAGCTCTTCCGTGACCGCGGCCAATCCTTCGCCGGTGAAAATGGAACGGTTACATCGGTCTCGCTGTCATCCGCCGAGGCGCGATCTCGTCAAGGACGCACATGCAACCTTCCGATCGGGAACTTGAGGCGCTCGCAGCCCGGCTCGGGGAGGCGCTGCTCGCTTGCAACCGGACCGCGTGCACGGCTGAGTCCTGTACGGGCGGCTGGGTCGCCAAGGTCATGACCGACGTGCCCGGCAGCAGCCGCTGGTTCGCGGCCGGGTTCGTGACGTACGCGAACGAAGCCAAGGCGGGCCTGCTCGACGTGCCGGACACGCTGCTCGAGGCACACGGCGCGGTAAGCGAGCCGGTCGTCATCGCTATGGCGAACGCGGCGCAGTCGCGCACCGGCGCCGAATTCGCCGTTGCGGTCAGCGGCGTTGCCGGGCCCGGCGGCGGCACGGTCGAAAAACCCGTCGGCACGGTCTGGTTTGCCTGGGCCGCTGCGGATCGTGTGCGCACCGCGCAGCGATTCTTTGAAGGCAACCGCGAGCGGATTCGCAGGCTTTCGGTGGAATGCGCGCTCGAGGGGCTCCTGAATGACGCGGTAGCGGGACAGTAGCATGCCGCCCTCGCGATCGTGCGCTGCGTTCTGCATGGCAAGGCGCGTCATCGCCGGGACATGCCGTGAGTAGTGCGCGCGATGCGCCCCGAAACAGGCCGCGGCCGGAAGGCCCGCGCCGGCGCCGGGTGTTCTTTGGCCTGTGGCCGGACGAATCGACACGCGCCGCGCTCGTCAAAACCACGCGGCGCGCCGTGCATGCCGCCGGCGGTCGGCCGACGCCTCGCGAAAACCTGCACATCACCATCGCGTTCCTCGGCGGGCTTGAACCGGACGAACTCGACCGCGCCCGCGATGTCCCGCCGATCCGGACGGGTCCGTTCGAGCTGACGCTCGATACGCTTGGGTACTGGGCTCGGCCGCGAATTCTCTGGCTGTCGCCGTCCGGACAACCCGATGCGCTCGGTGAGCTTGAACGCGCGTTGTGGGACGGGCTCGCAGCGCAGGGATTCGAACGCGAACGGAAGGTTTTCATGCCGCATGTGACGCTCAGCCGGCGCGCCCGCGCAGTCAACGCGACGGTGAAACCGGTGCGCTGGGCGGCCGAGCGACTGACGCTTCTCGAGTCGGTGCCCGTCGACCGGGGCGTTCGTTACGAACCCATTGGCGACTGGCCGCTGTGAACGAGCGGGTACGGCTTCGGCTGTCCTTCCGGCCCGACTTTTTCGGCCGCGAAACTGGTACGTTTGGCGACAAATTTCCGGCTGATTGGGCGGCAGTTCTGTGAAATAATCTGAGTGCTTTCGCTGCGACCCGCCGGCGACACGAACCGGACAACAAACTATGGACGAAAACCGCAAACGGGCGCTCTCCGCCGCCCTTGGCCAGATCGAAAAACAGTTCGGCAAGGGGTCCGTAATGCGACTCGGCGACTCGATCGCGACGCGCGAGTTCGATGTCGTCTCTACCGGCTCGCTGGGCCTCGATGTCGCGCTCGGGATCGGCGGTTTGCCGCGCGGACGGGTCGTCGAAGTGTACGGGCCGGAGTCCTCCGGCAAGACGACACTGGCGCTGCATGCGGTTGCCGAAGTCCAGCGCGGCGGCGGTACCGCGGCGTTCGTCGACGCCGAGCACGCGCTCGACCCGGTCTATGCCGAAAAGGTCGGCGTCAATGTCGACGATCTGCTGATCTCCCAGCCCGATACGGGGGAACAGGCGCTCGAGATCACCGACATGCTCGTCAGGTCCGGGGCCGTTGAGGTCGTCGTCATCGATTCGGTCGCGGCGCTGACGCCCAAGGCCGAGATCGAGGGTGAAATGGGCGATACGCACGTGGGTCTGCAGGCGCGATTGATGTCGCAGGCGTTGCGCAAGCTCACGGCGAACATCAAGCGCTCGAATTGCCTCGTGGTCTTCATCAACCAGATTCGAATGAAGATCGGCGTGATGTTCGGCAATCCCGAAACCACGACCGGCGGCAACGCGCTCAAGTTCTACTCGTCCGTCAGGCTCGATATCCGCCGCATCGGCGCCATCAAGAAGGGCGATGAGATTCTGGGCAACGACACGCGGGTCAAGGTCGTCAAGAACAAGATGGCGCCGCCGTTCAGAAAGGCCGAGTTCGAGATTCTGTACGGCCACGGTATCTCCCGCGAGGGCGAGATCATCGACCGCGGCGTCGAGCTCGGCATCGTCGAGAAGTCAGGTTCCTGGTACAGCTACAACGGCGATCGCGTGGGCCAGGGCAAGGAGAATGCGCGCGAGTTTCTGATCGAGCATCGCGACATCGCCGCCGACATCGAGACGCAGATCAGGGACAGGCTGCTGCCCGGTAGAAAACCGACCGCTGTCCCGAGCACCGAAGGGGGAGCCGCGCGCAAGCAAGCCTGAGATGGCACTGGATCGGCCCGCGTGCAGAAAAACCGCTCTTGACCTGCTCGCGCGCCGCGAGCACAGTCGCCCCGAACTCGAGCGCAAGCTCGCCAGGCGTGCGTTCAGCGGCGGCCTGATCGACGAAATCCTCGATGAGCTCGAAGAGTCCGGTGCGCTGTCCGCGCGGCGCTTCGCCGAGAGCTTCGTGAGCACGCGGGCCGCCAAGGGGCAGGGTCCGGTGCGCATTCGATCGGAACTGACGCGCCGCGGCGTGAATTCCGGGGTCTTCGACGACCTGCTGCACGACGGCACGATCGACTGGAACGCGATCGCACGGCGGGCGCGGGTCAAACGCTTCGGCGCCGGCGCCCCGGCGAACTATGCCGAACGCGCCAGGCAGGCGCGGTTCCTGCAGTACCGCGGTTTCGACATGGGCCAGATCGACGCGGCACTGGATATTGGCGCCGATTCCGATTAGCGTGCCCCACACTCCGATTGCGTTGTCGACATGAATCACTCAAGCAACGAACTGCGCAAGGCTTTTCTCGAATACTTCGCCGCGCGCGATCACGAAATCGTGCCGAGTTCGCCGCTCGTCCCGGCCAACGATCCGACCCTGCTGTTTACCAATGCCGGGATGGTGCAGTTCAAGGACGTTTTCCTCGGTCGCGAGTCGCGCGCCTCAAGGCGGGCGGTGACGGCACAGCGCGTCATGCGGGCCGGGGGCAAACACAACGACCTGGAAAACGTCGGCTACACGGACCGGCATCTCACCTTCTTCGAGATGCTCGGCAACTTCAGTTTCGGCGACTACTTCAAGCGCGACGCGATCCGCTACGCCTGGGAGTTCATGACCGACGTGCTCGGTCTGCCGGCCGAGCGCCTCTGGGGCACCGTCTATCTCGACGACGACGAAGCCGCGTCCATCTGGCTCGACGACATCGGCCTCGACAAGCGCCGCTTCGCCCGACTGGGCGAGGACGACAACTTCTGGTCGATGGGCGACACGGGGCCGTGCGGCCCCTGTTCGGAAATATTCTACGACCACGGCGACGGCGTTGCCGGCGGGCCGCCGGGCTCGGGTGACGACGACGGCGACCGCTATGTCGAGGTCTGGAACCTCGTGTTCATGCAGTTCGACCGCAATGCCGAAGGCGAACTCGTGCCGCTGCCGAAGCCGTCGGTCGACACGGGCATGGGGCTCGAGCGGCTTTCGGCTGTCATGCAGGGCGTGCATTCGGTCTACGATACGGATCTCTTCCGGAGTCTCATCGGAGCGGCGGCCGCGGCGACCGGGGCTCAGGATCTCAGCAGCAATTCTCTCAGAGTCATCGTCGATCACATCCGCGCCTGCTCGTTCCTGATCGTCGACGGCGTTCTACCCGGCAATGAGGGCCGCGGCTACGTGCTGCGCCGGATCATCCGCCGCGCCCTGCGGCACGGCTACAAGCTCGGCGTCGAGGAGCCATTCTTCCATTCACTCGTGGCGAGCCTCAATGCCGAGATGGGGCAGGCGTATCCCGAACTCACGGAACATCGCGAGCACGTCGAGCGCGTGCTGCTGCAAGAGGAAGAGCGGTTCGCGGAGACCCTCGACAAGGGCATGCGGCTGCTTGAGGGCGCCATTGCCGATCTGCCGAGTGGGGCGGCGTTGCCGGGCGAGACGGTGTTCAAACTCTACGATACCTATGGATTCCCTGAGGATCTGACCGCCGACATCGCGAGGGAGCGGGGGCTCAGCGTGGACCGCGATGGGTTTGAGCGGGCGATGAAGGGGCAGCGGACGCGGTCGAGGCAGGCGAGCCGCTTTGAGGCGCTGGCGCATGATTTGCCGTCGCTGAGTGAAGAGACGGAGTTTTTGGGGTACGAGTGCCTTGAAGCCGATGGCGAGATTGTGGCGCTCTTCGATGCCGAGGCGAATCCGGTCGAGCGGCTCGGGGAGGGGGATACCGGGATCGTCGTGCTCGATCGTACGCCGTTTTATGCCGAGAGCGGCGGGCAGGTCGGTGATACAGGTCGTTTGTTGGCCGAGCCTGGCCGTTTCGCTGACGACATGACACGCATGTCGGGCTACACTGGCCGCTTGTCGGACACCCCCCACGAGCTGTTCGGCGCGGCGGCCGAGTTTCGCGTCACCGACACGCGAAAGCTCGACGCGGCACACGGACACTTCGGTTCGCTTACCTTGGGCGAGCTTGTGGTCGGCGCCAAGATTACCGCGTCGGTCGATGCTAAGCGCCGCGCGGCCACCGTCCTGAACCATTCCGCTACGCATCTCCTGCATGCCGCGCTGCGCGAGGTCCTGGGCTCGCATGTGCAGCAGAAGGGCTCGCTCGTTGCTCCAGACCGGTTGCGCTTCGACTTTTCGCATTACGAGCCCGTCGCCAACGACGAACTCGCAGAGATCGAGGCGCTCGTCAACGAGCAGATCCGCCTGAATACGGCGGCCGAAACCCGCGTGCTGCCCTTCGACGAAGCGATTGCTGCCGGTGCGATCGCGTTCTTCGGCGACAAGTACGGCGACGACGTTAGAGTGCTGACCCTCGGCGAGTTCTCGACGGAACTCTGCGGCGGCACGCACGTCAGCCGCGCCGGCGATATTGGGCTCTTCAAGATCACGTCGGAGTCGGGCATCGCCGCGGGTCAACGCCGTATCGAAGCCGTGACCGGACGCGGAGCGCTCGCCTGGGTCAACGCCGGCGAAACCGTGCTCAGGGAAGTGGCCGGACTCGTCAAGGGCAGCCGCGACGATGTCAGCGACAAGGTCGTCCAGCTCATCGAGCGCGCAAGGAATCTCGAACGCGAGGTCGCGAAGCTCAAGAGCAGCCTCGCGACCGGTGGAAGCCGGGATCTGCTCGACGAGACCGAGGAGGTCAACGGCGTGCAACTGCTAGTCGCACGGCTTGACGGCGCCGACGTCAAGGCACTGCGTAGTGCCGCCGACCGTTTCAAGGACAAGCTCCGTTCCGGGGTCGTCGTGCTCGGCAGCGTCGAGGCGGACAAGGTCTATCTCGTGGCCGGCGTCACAAAGGACCTGACCGACCGGCTCCACGCCGGCAAGCTCATCAAGCCCGTTGCCGAGTGCGTGGGCGGTAACGGCGGCGGCCGGCCCGACTTCGCGCAGGCCGGCGGTACGCTGCCCGACAAGCTCGACGAGGCACTCGCGCTCGTTCGGACGCTGATCTGAACCTTCCGTCACGGCCCGAATCCGGGTCGACGCAACGATCAACACGCAAATCCGGTCACTGCGTGCCGAAAAGCATTACCATAGCCTGAAGTGAAGTGCGCTCTCGGAAGGGCGCTTCACAGGGGGACCGGCTGCGATTTATAACAATGAAAACAGCGGCCGGCCTTGCCAAGGACATCCCGGAGTCCGGCGTGTTCCGACTGCGCATGCCTGTGATGATTCCGGGTCTGAAAGGTGGTCGCCCGACCCCCCCTATGGGCGTGTCGCGCTCGGATGCGCGAAGAAGGGACGGGCGGCGGAGACCGAGAAGGAGTTTGGCTATGCTGATCTTGACCCGCAGGGTTGGAGAGACGGTGATCATCGGCGATGACGTCACCGTGACCGTGCTCGGCGTGAAGGGCAATCAGGTGAGTCTCGGCATCAACGCGCCGCGCGACGTGGCGGTGCACCGCGAAGAGATCTACGAGCGAATCAAACGCGAACAGGCGGAGAAGGAATCCGAACGTCCGAAGCTCGTCGGCGGAACGGCTCAATAGCGTCACATGGGGGCTGCCGGTCCCCGTTTGTTTCCGCAGCGGCTGGAATCACGCTGCCGGCGAGTTGCTATTGGCAAACACCCCGGCCGGTAACGTGACCGAGTTCTCGAAAGCGCCCCTCCTGCCAATGCAATAAAGGTCCATGGCCTTGCGACGGTTCGCCCCGATCTCCAGCGCATGAAATCCACGTCCATCAAGTGTCCGTCGAGAGCGCCGATCGGCCGTCGCATCCAGGTGATGGGAAACAGCAACACCGGCAAGAGCACGCTCGCCAGGCGACTGGCCAAGGCGCTCGATGCGGAGTTCGTCGAACTCGACGCGCTCAACTGGCTGCCCGATTGGGTGGGTCTCAATGAGACGAACCCGGACGAGTTGCTGCGCCGCATCGAGCAGGCGACGTACGGCGACGCATGGGTTGTCGCCGGCAACTACAAGCGCTTCACGCAACAAGCGTTCTGGCCGCGCATTGACACGGTAATCTGGCTGGACTTGCCGCTGCCGCAGCTCATCTGGCGGGCGCTGCGACGTTCGTGGCAGCGCGCGCGCACCAGGGAACTGCTGTGGGGCACCAACGTCGAACGGTTCTGGCCGCAACTCGCTTTCTGGCGCAAGGAAGACTCGCTCGTCTACTGGATCCTCATCAACCAGCGCCGCTGGCGGAAGTCGATGCGCGCCGCGACGAAAGACCCGCGCTGGGCGCACATACGCTTCGTTACGCTAAGCTCGGCTCGTGAAGTCGATCGGTTTGCAGCGGGCGTCGAGGCCGAGTGCGGCCGATGAGTTCGCGGTCCCCATTTGCGTCCGCAGCGGCTAGAATCACGCTGCCGACGAAGTGCCGTTGGCGCGAGACCGAACGGAGAGGTGGCTGAGTGGCTGAAAGCGCTCCCCTGCTAAGGGAGTAAGGGTTGATAGCCCTTCGAGGGTTCGAATCCCTCCCTCTCCGCCAGCCCCATCCGGAAGAGCCCCAAGTTGCGAATCGCACTGCGGGCTTGGCTGCGCAGGCTTTCAATCGCGTCCGTAGTGCGAACGATTTTACGCACCTCGGGCGCGCGAAACCGTGAAATATGCGCCGTTTCGTCGCTTCGCCGAGGCGCGTCCAGTTCAAGTATGATTCGACCACGAAGCGCACGACACTCTTCGGATGAGCGACGCACCCACCAAGCCGGACGTCGACAGCGCATTGCCGACGCCCGCGCTGTTCGCTCCAGGTCCCTACCGGCGCCTTACGGACAGTTCCCGCCAACTGACTGAAATCTCGGAATCCCTGTTGATCTGTGGCGATGCCCGGAGCGCGCTGAGCCTGCTGCCGACGGAGTCCGTGCAAACTGTCGTGACCTCGCCGCCGTACTGGTCCCTCAGGGACTACCAGGTCGATGATCAGATCGGGCGTGACGACACCTTGCGCTCCTACATCGACAGCATCGTCGAAGCCTTCGACGAGTTGCGTCGCGTGCTTCGGCGAGACGGGACGGTGTGGCTCAACGTCGGCGATTCCTATACGTCCGGCAACAGGCGCTATCGCGCGCCGGACCGCAAGAACCGTGTGCGAGCCATGGGCGTTCGACCGCGTACGCCGGACGGACTGAAGCCCAAGGACCTCATTGGCGTTCCGTGGCGCCTGGCACTTGCGCTCCAGGATGCCGGCTGGTGGATCCGTAGCGAAGTTGTCTGGCACAAACCCAACGCCCATCCCGAATCGGTGCGGGATCGGCCCACCAAGGCTCACGAAACAGTGTTCCTGCTCTCGAAGGAACAGGACTATTACTACGACACGAGTGCGGTTGTCGGCCCCAACAACAGGAGGCTGCGTACCGTCTGGTAGATACCCACGGAGCCCGTCAAGCGCAAAAACGGCGAGGTTGACGACCATCCGGCCATGATGCCTCTCACGCTTGCGCGACGCTGTGTTTCGATAACCAGCGCTCCTGATGACGTCGTTCTGGATCCGTACGCGGGCTCGGGCACGACTTTGCTCGCTGCCGAGTGTCTGCGGAGGCGGTGGGTGGGCATCGAGCTCAACCCTGCATTCTCCGATCTCATTGAACGCCGGATACTCGGCAAGTGACGCTTGACCAACTCAAGGCGAAGCTCGACACGTTCTCGGATGCCTGCACGGTCCACGCCGACTGGACCCGCCTGTAGCGATCGGCGAGCGAGTGAACCCGCAGGTGACGTAAGCGTCCCGATCGGACCTGAGCCCGCTCGATGACGCAGGCGACGGGTCCCTGACTCGAAGTTCGATCCGTAGGCGTCAAGGCGTCGCGAGAAGCACTTCGCCGAGGTCGAACCGCTCGAAATCCGACACGTTGTAGGTCAGGATTCGGTCGACGCGCTTCTTGCGCGCGCAACGGACATGCAGCGCATCGTAGACGGCGCCGCTGCCGAGCCCGATGGTCGCGACTTCGCGGAGCACCGCCCGGTAGTCGGCCGCAGTCAGCGGTATGACGGTGAGCCTGCCGAGGACCGTGTCCTCGATGAGGAGACGGGCTTGCTCCGGCGTGATGCGCTGCGCCAAAGGCAGAGCGGTCAACGTCGCGTAGCACTCGGCGAGCGCGTGCGTCGAGCACCAGCCGACGTGGTCTCCTTCCGTGAATTGCCGGAATGCGTTGAAGGCCGGCCGGTGACTGCCCAGTTGATCCACCAGTGCGGCCACGATGACGGACGTGTCGAACAGCGTGCGCATCTATCCGGAAATCGACCGTGGACGGGGACGCCGCGTGGCGTTTGCAACGAAACCGTTCACGAGCGGGGGTCGATTCGGGCTTAGCCGGCGTCCACCCCGAAACGGGCGTGCCGGGCATTGCGTTCGGCGCGGACGAATTCGCCGATGTCAAGCCCGGTGCGCTCCATGCCATGGTGCACGAGGATGCCGTGTTTGCGGATCAGCGCCGGTTCCTGGCCGGCCTTGCGAATCGTTATGCCGTTCGCGCCGGCGCTGATCTCGACCGCGCAGCCCTGGGTCAGGTTGAACCGGTCGCGGAGCTTTTTCGGTATGACGAGTCGTCCGGCGCCGTCAATGGTAGTGTTCATGCCAGAATGGTATTTTTTATGGTGCCGTAAATCAAACTTTGGTAGCCCCGACAGATAGTGCCGGTACGCTCCGACACTGTGTCCGATCATCGGCGCTGCACTCCGCGGCGCTCGCCCGGCTCCACCCGGATATCCGTAACGCACGCGCAAGCTCTGGGCCCGGAAGCTGCGCCGCCTCGATTGCTTCAAATGCAAATACGAACGATTCGCGTTTACAAACAAAAATCATTCCTATATGCTCGCTCCCCGACTGAAAGACCAACCGGTCGCCCGACATCGCGTTTCCGATATGGACAAGGCGGCTTGTGACGGGTTCGGTACGCCAACTGATCTGGATGAAGCAAGTCATGAGCGGAGCAAGACCGGACGCGCCGGTATCTCAGTACGGCAGGTTGCGGGTAGCTTTGACATCGCTGTTGGCGGTAAGCGCGGCCGTCGTTCCGGTTGGACCCGCGGCGGCGCAGGAAGCCAACGACCGGATCGAAGAACTCATCGTTAACGCAACCCGGCTCCCGCGCACTATCGTAGACATCGCCGGCACCGTCTCACTCGTTACCGCCGAGGACATCGAAAGGGAACTGGCCGAGGACCTCGACGACCTGGTCCGCTTCCAACCGGGTGTATCGATGGCCACCGCCAGCCGCGGCGGCAACGAGGGTTTCGCCATTCGTGGAATCGGCGGCAACCGCGTGCTCACGGTCGTCGACGGCATTCGCAGCAACGACATCTACAACGCCGGCCCGTCTTCTTATGGCAGGGACAATTTCGACACGGACAACATCAAGGCCGTCGAACTGATTCGCGGTCCGGCGTCGGTTCTCTACGGCGCCGACGCCATCGGCGGGGCGGTCATCGTAACCAGCAAGGAACCGGGCGATTACCTTCGAGGGGATCGGCTCGCCTTCAACGTGCGCGCGTCCGCCGCCGATGCGGACGACCAGTATCGCGGCGGATTCACGGCCGCGTTCGAGGGCGGCGATGTGGGCTTTTTGGCCCAGTACACCCACAGGGAGTTCGCGGAACAGGACGTGAACGGCCCGGGCACCTTGAATCCGCAGGACGGCGACTCCGACAGCCTGTTTCTGCAGTTGTTCTGGGACGCGTCTCCCGGCCACCAACTGCGATTCAGCGTGGACAGTTTCGTCGAGGAAGTTGCGACGCAACTGGACTCCGAGATCGGCCGGACGGTTTCAGGCTCCATGGGTCTCGACGAGACCGAACGGCTGCGCTTCGGGCTGCGCTACCTGTGGGACGCCGAACTCGCCCTGTTCGACGAACTTGAAATCGACCTGAACGATCAGACGATCGACTCCTCGCAATATACGGAGCAGACGCGCACGAGCTATTCGTTCATCAATCCTCGCGACCCCCGCACGTATCGCGGCACGAGCGCACTCAGGCAATCCACCCTGGGCTTCGATCAGCAGACGCAGGCCCTGAATCTGAACCTGCGCAAGACGGTCGCCGCCGGCTCGGTGACCCATTCGCTGGCCTACGGCGCGAGTGTCGAGGAAACCGATACGCAAAGGCCCCGGAATCGCTGCGAAGAGAACCTCGCCGGCGGCGATGTTACCTGCCGGATTTCAGAGTATCCGTTTGCACCGCCGGAAGTGTTTCCGAACAAGACCATTCCGGACACGTCCACCGAACGCTCCGGCTTGTACCTGCAGGACGAGATCGCCTTCGGTGAGAGCGGGCTCAGCCTGATACCGGGAGCGCGTTACGACCGCTACCGGATGAACGCCATACCGGATCCGTCGCTCGATGGCACCGGGCAAGTCAGCGGCTACGGTTTCGCTGTGGAGTCGATCGACGAAAGCGCGACTTCGCTGAGCATGGGGCTGGTTTACGACGTCAACGATGTCTGGTCCGTGTTCGGCCAATACGCCCAAGGCTATCGCCCGCCGAATTTCGCCGAAGCGAACCAGTCGTTCGTGAACCTCGGCTTTCAGTACGCAACGGTACCCAATCCGGAACTCGGGGCCGAAAACAGCGAAGGCCTGGAGCTTGGACTGAGGGCAAGTTTCCCGAACGCTTTTCTGAGCATCGCCGCCTACCACAACCGCTACACGAACTTCATCGAGAACGCGTTCGCCGGAGTCAGGGGGCCGATCAGCCTGTTTCAGAATCGAAACGTCGGCAAGGTGGAGATCGAAGGCGCCGAGTTCAACGCCTGGTTCTTTCTCAACGATCGTTGGCAGGCACGCACTGCGCTTGCCTACGCTCGCGGGGACAACCTGAGCGCGTCAACGCCGCTCGATTCGGTCGATCCGCTCACCCTGGTGGCGGGTCTCAGGTTCGACGCGGCTTCGGGCCGCTGGGGCGGTGAAGCACTGCTTACGGCGGTCGGCAGGAAGGATCGCGTTTCGACACCGGAGCACGTGACGGCCGGCAGTTACAACGTGGTTGACCTCGTCGGTAACTACAATTTTTCCGAGTCCGCACGCCTGCGCTTCGGCGTGTTCAATGTCTTTGACGAACTCTACGCGCGCTGGATCAATATCAGCAGCATGAACGCCGAGGCGACGTCCGCGATCGCAAACGCGCAGCAACCCGGAACCAACTTCCGCGTCAGTTTCCACATCGACATCTGACTCGATCCGCATACGGGAAATAACGATGAGAATTCATGAATATGCGACTCGGTCGACCCGTTTGATTTCGACTTGCGCGATTGGCCTGGCCCTTTCGGCATGCGCGTCGACTGCCGTCCTGGAAAGCCGGAACTCCGGCGAAGAATTCAACTTCGGCGTGATGGTCATGGCGCATGGCGGCAGCGATGAATGGAACGCGCACCTGGTGGAGGCGGTAGAACCGCTGCAGGAGAGCGTTCCCGTGGAAGTGGCGTTGGGGATGGCAGATGCCGGTTCCATGGAAGCGGCCGTTCGCAGGCTCGAATCCCGAGGCGTCAGTCACGTCGGTGTCGTGCGCGTGTTCATCTCCGGCGAGAGCTGGTACGACCGGACGCTGCAGATTCTCGGCGTTCAGGATGGCGCCCCGCCCAGGGGCGAGCACGACCACTCGTCTGCGGAAGCCGCCAACATGCCGATGCCCATGGGGTTCTGGAAAGTCGATACGGATTTGGCGTTCCATGTCAGCGGTGACGGTCTGGCCGATGCCGTTGAAATGGACGAAGTGGTGACCGCTCGCATTCGCGCACTCAGTTCAGATCCGGCGAACGAAGTCGTTGCCGTGATCGCTCATGGTCCGGGCGATGACGCCGAGAACGAGCGCTGGATCGCAAAGATCACCGAGCGGACGGGTGACGCACGTGAAGCTCTGGGCCCGAGGGATATCCGCGTTTTCACCTTGCGGGAGGATTGGCCGGACCGCAGGAACGCGGCGGAGCAGGAAATTCGCGACTACGTCGCTCAGGCGAATTCGCAAGGGCTGACTCCGATCGTGATCCCGTACCGCGTTCAGGGATTCGGTCCGTACGGCCGCGTGCTGGGCGATCTGGACTATCGGGCCGATCAGACCGGCCTGTTACCCCACCGCAATGTCGGTCTCTGGATCGCCAGGCAGGCAGACCTGCTCGAAGCCGAAGCGCTCGACCGTCACGTCACGCTGGCGGAAAACCTGCAGTAACGAGGTATTCAGCGCGCAGCAGCTTACCAGCCTGCGGAGCCGCCCCTGCGGTTGCAGCCGCCCAACCCGCTCAGCCCGCGTCGCCCTTCGTCAGATAGGCGATGATGTCTTCCAGTTCGGAGTCGCTGATTTCGGTCTTCCTGGTGATCGGCATTCCGAACAGGCCGCCCCGAACAACGGTCTCGATGAACTCCCCAGTGAGGTCGGTTCGTTCCTCGAGTACTGCCGGCAGCTCGCCCCTGTACTTGAGCTGCAGCGCCGCGGTGCCCGGAGCCGGGGCGCGCCCCCAGAGTTCTCCCGTGACGATGTCGGCGCCATGACAGGGTGTACACCACTTCGCGAATACGGTCCTGCCGTTCTCGGCCGAAGGCGTGGTCTGCGCAAGCGCACCCTGGGAGGCGGCGAGAAGGACAAGCAGTAGAAGGCTCCGTTTCATGCGCGGTTGTTCCTCATGCTGGCAGGCCAGATGCCGTAACGGCCCGGAGAAATGATCCCGTTGGGATCGATCCCGTCCTTCAGCTTCTCCTGGAACTTCAACAGTGCGTTGTCGTTGAAGGAGTACTGGCTGACTACCAGGTCCTGAAACGCCGGCGCGGTACGGTAGCAGCCCCAGCCGTTCTCGCCGCACCGCGCAACGAGACGTTCGTAGAGGGTCCGCGAGCGCGCGTTCCTCTCCGCATCTCGCCATGTCGGCACCACCGTGCCCATGATGAAGCAGCGGGAATAGTAGCTGACCGGTATCGAGAACGGATGGTGCAACGGCGGGAACCCGACTTCCGCGTACGTTTCGGCAAAGACCCGGGCCGCGGAGTGAACGGCGTCGGCGGTTCTCGGCAGCATGGCGAAGAAGTCGGCATGCCCGTCCGGAGGGTCGTCTGTCGTCCCGGGGTTCCGCGCAACGAGCATGAAGGCGTCGAGCGCCGGGATGCCCACTTCCGGTTTGTGTGAAAAGCTCGTTTCCTCGTCACGCGGTATCGGCAATTCGACCAGGTCATGATCCTCGAACGCGGCATCGGGTATCGCGGCCGCGAGACGCCGTCGGGCCGCCGCCCAGTTCGCGCGGACCGTTTCCTCGGGTCCGTAGAATCGCAGATCGAGCGACCAGGCCGGAACGCCCTTCGCGCGAACGAACTCCTCGAGTTGACCGGTCGACGGCCAGCCGTCCTGCATGAGCGCGGCAAGCTCCGGCGGCGTCCCGATGAAGGCGCCGCCACTGGCCGGGCTCGTGTACCACGGCATGCCGATCAGGTACAAATCCTCGAGATAGCTGGCTTCCCGTATCAGCGCGGCGAAATCGCGGTAGCGCGGTACGGTCACGGTACCGATCAGGAAAGCCTCCGGCAACGGCATCAGCCAGAAACCCATCTTCGTGACGATGCCGAAATTGGACTGGGCGAACAGGCCGTTTATGGTGGGGCCGGCGCCGTAGTGAAAGTCCTGCCAGGCGTCGGAGCCGGGCACCGCGCCCGCGCCGGTACGAACGACATCGCCTTCGGGCGTCACCACCTCCATGCCGCAGTGCGATCCGAAGTGATCCCGAAACGGCGACAGCGTGTACCCGCAGCCGTGGTCGAGGCTGTTGCCGATGGGGCTGCCCCAGCCCGGGTCGGGCACGTCGAGCATGACCCTCAGATCGTTGTCCCGGATGTAGTTGTAGAGGTCGTAGTACGAGACGCCCGGTTCCACAAGGGCAAAATTGCGTTCGTCGTCGACCTTGAGGATGCGATTCATCCTCTTGAGATCGACAACGACGCTTCCGCTCAGCGTCGGCGCCGAACCGCCGTAGGTCAGATTGCGGCCGGTCGAGATCGGGTACAGCGGTATCCCGTAGCGATTGGCTATCCGCACGACCTGTTGCACTTGTTCGACGTTGGCCGGCGCTACGGCCGCAGAAGCGACGCGTTCTTCTTCTTCGCCCCAGTAGACCGAATACGAGTCCCGGTAGAGCGCAACATCTTCGTCGGAGCTGAATACCCAGTCGGAGCCGACGGCCGAGGCGAATTGCTCGAGCGCTTCGGAAAACCGGGATTCGGTCAAGCCGGGTGGTAGAGCCATTGGAATCGTCCTTCGAGTGAATTCGTCCAATCTGCACGGCGCACGCGCCGGCAGGGGCCGAGTGTCGCAGGCGGGAATCCGCACTGCAAGATCGTTCGCGCGCTGGCGTATCCGTAGCTGGCCTTCGTGTATGATCTGCGGACACAACTTGAGGTGACCGCATGCTCACTCGGCGTGACCTGATTAAATCCGCGGGCCTTTCGGTGGCATTCGGCGCCGTGCCGGCTACATTGGCTGCGCGCACGAACGACCTGAACGGCTGGGTCGTACTCGCGGACCCCAAACACTCCGAATCCATGGCCTTTGCCGGGAAACTCGGGGTCCGGGGAGCAACGGTCGTGGAGTTCAGCGGGCGTACCGACGCGTTGTGGTACCGGTCATTGAAAGGCATTTGCACCGCCGATGTCCGGCCTCCCGTTGCGGGCCTCATCGACCGGCAGCGGGCGTACGAACTCAGGATGTTCGGCGAGAACGTGCTCTACTTCGCCGCTCAACGCGATTTTCTGCCACTGACCGCGGATTCGCTCGAATCGTTCGTTCTGGCGCCGATGAATTCCCGCCGGATCGTTCGCCTGTAGCCGGGAGCGAACATGCGCGGCCTTCAAATCGGCTTGCTTCTGGCGGCTTCCCTGGCGGCCATCGCTGCAACGGCGCATCACGCGGAGATCGGGCGCTACGATCCCAACGACCAGGGGACGATAGAGGGCGAGATCACCGACGTCTTCTGGCGAAATCCCCACGTGCGCCTGCTCTTGAGCCGCAGCGGCGAAGGCGGGCAAGACGAGGAGTGGGAGATCGAGTTCGGTTCGGTCAATACGGTCGTGCGCCTCGGCGTCTCCAGGGATCTGTTGGCTGTAGGCGACCGCGTGTCCGTTTCCGGGAGCATGGGACGCAACGGACTGACGGCCATGTTCGCGACCGGGATCGTCCTGCCCGACGGTCGGGAAGTGGCCCTGCAGGCGGAGACCGACCGCCGCTACAACATCACGGAGAACGCGCAGCGCGAGGCCGACACTGCCGACGCGTCCTTGCGTGCGGACATCTTCCGGGTCTGGGTGCCGGTTACGTTCAGGAATGCCCTGTCCATGGACGGCGGTTCCGGCTATCCGCTGACCGAGGCCGGGCGGGCCGTTCAGGCCCTGTGGGATCCGGAGGAGGACCCGGCGCTCGAGTGCATTCCGCCGGGGATGCCGACCGTCATGGCCAACCCGTATCCCGTGTCCTTCGAAGACCGGGGCGGGGCCATCCTCATGCGGCTGGAGGAGTGGGACGGCGAACGGGTGATCCATCTCGATGGCGACGGGGAGCCGTCGCAGCCGCGGATGGGGCGCTCCGTCGGTCGTTGGGAGGGCAATACGCTTGTCGTGGAAACCCGGGACATCGATTGGCGCTACGTCGACGACATCGGCACGCCGCAAAGCGAGGATGTGGTCATCAACGAACGGTTCATCCTGAGCGAGGACGGTACGGATCTTGTCTGGGAGGGAGAAGTAGTCGATCCGGTGAACTTCACCGAACCCGTACCCATGGAAGTCCGTTGGACCTGGATTCCCGGCCAGCAGGTCATGCCGTTCAACTGCGAGCTTCCCGCCGACAGGCAATAGCGGCCCCGGCCGTTGGACAGGTCAGGGTGCGGCTCAATCAAGCAGATCCGCGGCGATCTCCCGCGCCTCATCGAGCGTGTCGACGATGCGTTCCGTCGGCACCTTGCGCAGGACGTTGAGCGTTTCGAGCGTATGGCCCACGGTGCCCGACAGCCCGATGATGATGATCTCGGTGTCCGCCCTGCGCGCTACGTCGATGAGTTGCTCTATGACCATGGCCGCGCTGTCGTCCAGGTGGGTTGCTCCCGAGAAATCGAAGATGACGACATCGTGATCGCGAATGTCCACGCTCATGACCGTGACCAGTTTGTGTGACGACGCCACGGTGAAGGTTCCGCGCAGCGCCACCAGGCCCACTCGCGCCGCGAGCGGGTCGTCGTTCGCCATCCGCTCCATGCCGGCAAAGAACGTCTGATCGAGCATCGGTACCGAGACCACGCTGTCGAGTTCCAGACCCTCGAGTTGCCGCGCATGGGCAAGTCCCGCGGCGATGAGCCCGATGGCAACGGCCGTGACGAGATCCACGAACACGGTCAGAGACAGCGTCGTCACCATGATGAACATGTAGTGCGCCTGAATTCGGTGCGTGCGGCGGAGCATCCGCCAGTCGATGACGTCCCAGCCGATTTTCATGAGGATCCCCGCAAGTGCGGCATGGGGAATCGGTTCGACGAGCCGGCCGAGTCCGAGCAGCAGGGCGAGCAGCAGGACGGCCCTGAGGATCCCCGATACCTGGGTCCGGCCGCCGGCCCGGATATTGGTCACCGTGCCCATCGTGGCGCCCGCGCCGGGCAGCCCTCCGAACAGTCCCGCGACCATGTTGCCGAGCCCCTGCCCGACGAGTTCCCGGTCCGGATTGTGGCGCGTTCCGGTCAGCGAATCGGCGATCAGCGAAGTCAGCAGACTGTCGACGGAGCCGAGCAGGGCAAGAATGATCGCAGGATGGATCGCGGCGATCAGGAAGGCGAACGAGGGCAACTCGAACCGGAGCGCGGGCAGTCCGGCCGGGATCTGGCCGATGACCGGCGCATCGGTGAGCCACAGCACGCCGAGCAGCGTGCCCGCGATCAGGCCTACGATCGGCGCCGGCAGCAGGCGCGACAACCGGGCCGGCCAGACGATACCGATCCCGAGCGTCACGAGGGCGATCGCCACGGCGCTCGCGTTGATGTTGCCGAGCGCCGCCGGCAGGTCGCGAACTGCGCCCATGGGCCCCTCGGGAGACGTAGGCGCCCCGATGAACGGCAACACCTGGATGAGCATGATGATGATGCCGATGCCCGACATGAACCCGGAGATGACGACATGGGGCGTATAGACGATGTAGCGGCCGAACCTGAAGAGACCGAGCAGCACCTGGAGCAAGCCGCCCATGACGACCACCGTCAGGGCTTCGGTCAACGTCGTCGCGTGGGACGTGACGATGACCGCCATGGCGACGGTCATCGATGGTGTGGGACCTGATATCTGCGAGCGGGTGCCGCCGAAGGCCGAGGCGAAGAAGCCGACAGCGATCGCGCCGTACAGGCCCGCGGCTGCCCCGAGGCCCGACGCGATTCCGAACGCCAGTGCCACGGGCAGCGCGACGACGGTTGAGGTGAGACCGCCGAAGAGATCGCCCCGGAAAGTCCTGAGATCGTAGTTCACGTCACTCCAATACTAACGAACAGGCGGTCGGACCTCGTTTCCGCTACCATCGTTCACCCGCCCCCGAGCGCAAACGAACGGCAAGCTACGGTACCCGGAACTCACCGGGCGGCGGTGGCGTCACGGAGAGTTCTTCCGGCCGGTCGAGTTGCGGGATCCACCCGTAGGGCAGGCGGTAGCCCCGATAGACGTCGTTGCGCCCCCCTTCATCGTGCGGATACATGTACTCCCATACGATGTCTCCGTCGCTCGTCACCTCAAAGAGGCGTCCGCTCGCGCCTTCGGTGATGAGCGTATTGCCGTTGGCGAGCCGCTGCGCGCTGCTGATGTTCCAACTCAGGAAGCTGGCTGACGCGTAGGACCAGACGAGTTCGAGCGTCAGCGGATCGATTTCGAGCACGCGCGACGACGTCCGTGCATAGATGTTGTCGCCGTCCGGAGCAACCGGGCTCGCAACGCCGTAGCCCGCCGCACCGCCGTTGTCGAAGACGAGCACATTGCCGGCCCCGGGCAGACCCTTCGGGATGATATGGGGCTTGTGCTGGCCGATGATCTGGCCGATGGCGAGCAGTTCCTCGGATTCGTCGAATTCAGGGCCGAGGCGCCAGACGATCGATCCGTCGCGCGCGATCACGGCGATCAGGTTGCCCTCACGGCCGCTGACGATCACGTTGTCGGGCGCGAACCGTTGATCGCCCGCATCGAACCAGCGGTTGGGTCCGACGTAGGTCACGGAGTTGATGTGCAGCCAGTCGAAGGAGCCGCGCGCCGCGCTGAAGCCCGGTGCCGTGGCGATCGTGGCACGCGCCGCCGCGTCGAAACCCAGTTCGTCGATGTGTTCGCTCGCGATCCATTCCCAGACGATCTCGCCGTCGGGCGACACCTCGATGATGCGGTCGTCCTCGAGCAGCACGTCGGACACGTTGGGCTCGACGCGGTTGGTGTGGGTCAGCAGGAGTGTGTTGGCGCCCGTCGTTGCAGGTTCGGCTTCGGGCGAGTAGTAGCCGGCCGGAAAGTCGGCGCGCTGCCAGTCATGGTGCTGGCGTGACGACCAGACCGTCTCGCCGTCGTGTGTTTCGACCTGCTCGTTCCGGCCGAAACTCCAGACCGTCTCGCCGTAGAAATCGCGTTGCACGAGTTCGAGCGCTTCCTGGTGCGGCGGTCGTGCGCCTGAGGCTGCGACGATCCCGCCTCCCGGCAGTACCCGCGCAGGCCCCCCGGCCGCGTTGTTGTAATCGTCCCAGCGCTTGACGACGTTGCCGTTCATGTCGATGACGACGGCGGCCCCGGCCGAAAGCGGCGAGAGCACGGTGTAGCCGTTCCAGGCACGCTCCGGATCGTAGATTGTCGTACCGGTCGGATAGACAGACGGCGAGGTCGATCCCTGCAAGGCCGCAAGGCACAGCAAAGCGCTTGCGAAGGCGGTTGCGAGTCGGGTCATCGGCATCTCCTGCAAACCGGCATGTGAGCCGGTTCGCGGTTTACAAATGTTGCCTGGTACGCGGCGCCATCGCCGCGCTCCCCCGCGCGCCGAAGTCAGAACGCAGTCCCAGGCCGCGAACGCACTTCAGTTGGTGTTTCTTCGTAACGGCAGTTCGTTCGGGGATTCGCAGATTGTACTCATCGGCAGGCTCCGGAACATGGCTATCGACACCCCGCAGGTGGCAGGCCGGCCGCTAACTTGACTGGCGTGGGCAAGAGCGTATGCTCGATACAACAACATGAACCGCGCTACAGCGCAGGATTACAACGAAGCTTCGGGCGGCATGGAGGGGCGCTGCATCGAAGCCGCAACACCTCGGGGGGAACAGATAATGACGCATACGATGCGACGTTTGCCTATTGGCAGTATTTCAATGACTCGGCCCACACCAGTTCTCAAACCGCTGGCATTTGCCTGCCTTACTGCGCTCGGGCTCGGCCACACGACCGGCATGGCCCAGGACGCGCAGCTTGAGGAAGTCACGGTAACCGGCTCCCGCATCCAGCAGACATCGGGCATGAATACGCCCACGCCGGTGACGGTCGTCGGCCGCGAGGATATCGATCTCATGGCGCCCGGCAACGTGATCGAAGCGCTTAGCCAGTTGCCCCTGTTCTACAACAATCGAACGCCGAACGATCCCGGCGGATTCTTCTCGAGCCCGGGTTCCGGAAACCTGGACCTGCGCGGCATCGGTACGAAGCGGACGCTCGTACTGCTCGACGGGCGGCGGGTCGTGTCCTCGACGCGATTCGGCGGCACCGACATCAGCGCGTTTCCGGAAGCATTGCTCCGCTCGGTCGAGACCGTAACGGGCGGAGCATCGGCCGCCTACGGCACGGACGCCGTCACCGGCGTCGTGAACTTCATCCTCGATACGGATCTCGAGGGGCTCAGGGGCCACGCCCAATCGGGCCAGTCGGCCCAAGGCGACGGCGACAACTGGGAAGCCTCATTTGCGGGCGGCTTCGCGATCGGCGAGCGCATGCACCTGCTCTTTTCGGTCGATACCTACACTCAGGACGGCATCCATACTTACGAAGGGCGGGACTGGTACCAGAACTGGGGCATCATCATCAATCCGGACCCGAGCGGGCCGAGAGAACTGGTACGTCCCAATGTCGTATCGAGGACGGCGACCTTCGACGGCCTCATCTTCGCGCCCGGCACGCCGCTGCACAATCACAATTTCAATTCCGCGGGCACGGCGGTATCGCCGTTCGGACTCGTTCCGGGACAACCGGGGCTGTCGCAGTCGATCGCCGGCGGTGTCGGCGAAGGCGATGACATGGGTGCGGATTTGCCGAATCTGACGACGGATTATGATCGGGAAAACCAGTTCCTGCGGTTGAGTTACGACGCGGGCGACAATGTCACGCTCTTTGCGCAGGCACTGCGCGGGGAGTCGTTCAGAACGCAACTGAACATCGCCGGGCAGTTCCACGGGCCGTTCTCGCCGATGGTCATCTACAGCGGCAATGCCTTCCTGCCGCCGGAGATTCAGGCGGTGCTGGACGACCCGGGCTACTCCAGGCGTTGCGGCATCAACGGCCAGCCATCCGCTGCGCCGGACGCGGTACCGTGCTTCAACCTCAATCGCATGGGCCATTCGTCCGACCTCAAGCGCGGCGGCGCTGCGCTCGCGCTCGACGTCGAGTTCGAGTCGACGACGCTTGGACTTGAGGCGGAACTGTCCGGTGGCGGCGTCTTCGACGGCTGGAGCGTCGACGCCTTCGTTCAGCAGGGCGAAACCACGACGCTGATCAGGCAACTCGGCGGCATCCGCCTCGACCGCATCCACCTGGCTCACGATGCCGTGGTCGATCCTGCGACGGGCCAGATCGTCTGTAACGTCACGCTCGTGACTCAGGGGGCAATGTTCCCCGACTGCGTGCCGATGAATCCCTTCGGCCGGGGCAACATGTCCGACGCCGCGATCGACTGGGTCACGGGTTTCGACCCGGGTCAGACAGTCACGACGCCCATCTACTACGCCCAGCAGGGTTTCGATCTCGGCGTGACGGACACTTACGTCACCGAAGAAGGCCGGATCACCCGCTCGTGGATCGAACAGGATGTCATCGAGTTCTCGATGACCGGCGAGCTCTTCGACGACCGCGAGGTTGGCGCGATCGGCGTCGCGTTCGGCGCCGGCTGGCGCGAAGAGTCGATGAACCAGATCGCGCGCACGCCGGTCGGGCCGTATTTCGCGCCCGACGGCACGCAGTTGAGCGCGGGGATTCTCGACGGCAACCACGATTCCGGGCGGCCGGTGCCGATGAACTACGCCCCGGCCGGCATACGGGGGATGCCTCGCGGCGACTTGAACAATTCGGTC
Source organism: Gammaproteobacteria bacterium (assembly GCA_022826245.1). Lineage (GTDB taxonomy): Bacteria > Pseudomonadota > Gammaproteobacteria > Steroidobacterales > Rariloculaceae > Rariloculus. The sequence goes on along the minus strand of JAJDVG010000037.1, from coordinate 45,198 downwards.
GTCATCCAGTACTCGAAGGTACCGAACGTCACCGGCGCAAGGGATGTTTCCGAGGTGTTCGGCGAGGTTTTCGTACCCGTGCTTGCCGACAACAGGCTCAATATCCCGGTTGCCGCGCGCTGGGCGGACTACTCCGGTTCGGGCGGCGTGTGGGTCTGGAAGGCCGGCGTCGATTCGCAGCTCACCGATGCGCTGCGTCTAAGGGCTACGCGCTCGCGCGACGTCAGGGCCGGGACGCTCTCGGAGCGTTTCGACCAGACGGGCGGCGCTTCCTCGGTGCAGGATCCGGCCAGAAACAACGAGCGCTTCCAGATCTTCCGCACGACCGGCGGTAGCCCGAACATTCGCCCCGAGGAAGCCGATACGGTCACCATGGGGTTCGTGATTCAGCCGACCGGGACGCCCGGATTGTCCGTGTCCATCGACTGGTTCCAGGTCGATCTCGTCGATGCGATCGCGGAGTTGACGCCTCAGCAGATCGTCGACCAATGTCACATCGGCGACGTGTCGCTTTGCCCGCTGATCACCCGTCAGCCGGACCTTCCCGACGGCACGCCCGGCGCCATCAACGTCGTCTCGGCCAACTTCCTCAATGTCGCCAACGCGACCGTCGAGGGCGCGGATTTCGAGGTCAGCTACCGCTCCGACGTCGACTGGTTCGGCGGCGGCGAGCAACTGGGCATTCGCCTGCTCGCGACTCACCTCGCCGAAAACTCGTTCCAGGGTTTCGACTCGCCGAGGATCGATCGCGCGGGCCAGATATACGGCGGCTTCGACCTGCCGACCGAAAAGATCACGGCGCAGTTCAACTATCGCAGGGGGGCGTTCCGGGCGTTCATCCAGGCGCGCTGGATCGACGGGGGCGTGCGTGACGTGCTCGAGACCGAAGGCGTACACATCGACAACAACACGATCGAGTCGGTGAGTTATGTCGACGCAAACCTGCGCTATGACCTCGCTGTGGGAGAAGGGACGCTGGAGTTGTACGGCAATGTGCAGAACCTGTTCGACGAGGATCCGCCGATCTCGGCGAACTTCGGCTACTTCGGCGCCAACGCGACGCAGACGAACGCGTTCCACGACCTGATCGGCCGGCGCTACACGCTTGGAGCGCGATTCAGCTTCTGAGGAGCGCTTGAGGCTTCACTCCTGGCGCGTGCGTCCGTGAGCGCGCGTCGGAGGAAAGGGAGCGGGGGAGTGCCGCGCCGAACGGCGCGGCCAGCCCCCTGTAAGTGCCAACCCGGTCGACGCCGCGAGTTCAGCTCATCGGACTCTGCTGAAACGGCGTAACCGGGTTCGCTGACGGAAAGACCTATTCCGTCAGTCTTTCGTACGAGATCATCACGACAGCCGTCACTGCCGCGGCGGCTACAAGGTCGCCAACGCTGCTGAGTATGGCCGTCAGATACATCCCGATAGCCGGTATGCCCCCGAGCGCTTCGGCTACGCCCGTGGCCAACGCGATGGCCACCAGAAACAGCGTACCGCGGTTGTCGGTACTGACGTAGTAGCCGACCGCCAGACCGACGATCGCCACGGCGACGCCGATATAAGGGATGGTCGGTGCAAATGCGGCGATCAGAACTACGATCAGGCCGACGATACGCACAATCTTCGCTGCGCTCATAAGTCTTCCCCCGTTTGTTGTTGGTCTACGTTCTCGCGCGAGGCACGAGGTCGTGAGGGATCGTGTTCGCGCGTACTCCGATCTTAGCACAGCCCGTGTCGGGAGGCTTCGGGCGGCGGCGGCGTGGCCGGACGGTTCCGCTTGTTCCGTTCCGGCCGCTGTACCGGAACCACTTGCAAATTGTCTCGTGCACGGTTCACAATAGTCCGCAGGCGAGCGCTCTCGCTCTCTCAGACACCCAGCAATACTCCCGCGAGTCTCGTAGAAAGCGACCAGCTTCGACATTGCGCCTTTCCGGCCGGGGCCGTCACTTTCCGTCTTTCCAGCAACGCTGACCGTACGCAAGCGAGCGCGCAGGGCGTCCCGAAGGGAAATACGCAAGGTCCGGAGGAAGTCATAACGGTGAGTGATCAGATCGTACATACGACCGATGCCGATTTCGCGGCAGACGTCCTGCAGTCGGACCAGCCCGTGCTGCTCGACTTTTGGGCGGAATGGTGCGGGCCATGCAGGATGATCGCGCCGATCCTGGACACGATCGCGGCCGAGCAGGAAGGCCGCCTCCGGGTCGTGAAGCTCAACATCGACGAGAATCCGCGCACACCGATGCAATACAACGTGCGCAGCATTCCCATGCTTCTGCTCTTCCGTGGCGGCTCGGTCGTGGACCAGGTCGTCGGGGCGGTTCCAAAGGCACGGCTCGAGTCGTTCCTTGAGCCGCATCTCGGTGCACAAGGGAGTTAAACCTAATGTCAGGCAACCCCGGTAAACGTTCGTGAGGGGATACTTGGGTAATTCAGCACGCACCCGTCCCAAGGGCGGTTCACGCCAGGGGCGGGACGGAAACGGCAAACGCGGCCCGCGCCGCAAGAAGCCCGCCCGGGAAGAATTTCCGGACGACGAGAATTTTGACGTGATCCCGGCTGCCGAACTCGAGCTCAGCAGGAACGCGATGAACCTGTCCGAACTCAAGACCCGGCCGGCATCTCAACTCGTCGGGCTTGCGGAGACGATGGGCCTGCAGAATCTCGCCCGCTCGCGCAAGCAGGACATCATCTTCTCGATCCTCAAGGCTCACGCGAGGAACGGCGAGAACATCTTCGGCGAGGGCGTGCTCGAGATCCTGCAGGACGGCTTCGGCTTCCTGCGGTCCGCGGACAGCTCCTACCTGGCCGGTCCCGACGATATCTACGTGTCGCCGAGCCAGATTCGGCGGTTCAATCTCAGAACCGGCGACAGCGTATCGGGCATGATTCGGCCGCCCAAGGACGGCGAACGCTATTTCGCGCTGCTCAAGGTCGGGCAGATCAACAAGGACGCGCCGGAGAACGCCAGAAGCAAGGTCCTGTTCGAGAATCTCACGCCGCTGTTCCCGAAGGAGCGGCTCAAACTCGAGCAGGGCAACGGCAGCACCGAGGATCTGACGGCGCGCATCGTCGACATGGTCGCGCCGATAGGCAAGGGCCAGCGCGGCCTGATCGTATCGCCGCCGAAGGCCGGCAAGACGATGCTGCTGCAGAACATCGCAGCTTCCATTGCGGCCAACCAACCCGAGTGCACGTTGATCGTGCTGCTGATCGACGAGCGGCCCGAGGAAGTCACCGAGATGGAACGCACGGTGCGCGGCGAAGTCGTTTCGAGCACGTTCGACGAGCCCGCGACCCGTCACGTCCAGGTGGCCGATATGGTCATCGAGAAAGCCAAGCGCCTGACGGAACACAAGCAGGATGTCGTCATACTGCTCGATTCGATCACGCGGCTGGCGCGCGCCTACAACACGGTGGTGCCTTCATCGGGCAAGGTACAGACGGGCGGTCTCGACACGAACGCGCTGCAGCGGCCGAAACGCTTCTTCGGCGCGGCGCGCAACATCGAGGAGGGCGGCAGCCTGACGATCATCGCGACGGCGCTCATCGACACGGGCTCGAAGATGGACGACATCATCTACGAGGAGTTCAAGGGCACCGGCAACATGGAGATCCATCTCGACCGCAGGATCGCCGAGAAGCGCGTGTTTCCCGCGATCAACATCAACCGCTCGGGTACCCGCAAGGAAGAGTACCTGACGCAGGCCGACGAGTTGCAGAAGATGTGGATCCTGCGCAAGGTCCTGCACCCGATGGACGAACTCGCCGCGGTCGAGTTCCTGCTGGGCAAGCTTCAGGACACGAAGACGAACGCCCAGTTCTTTGAGGCGATGAAGCGCTAGAGCCTGTTTCGGAAAGCGCCGGCAAGCATTAACCCTGACCCGTGCCGCGTTCCCGGGCGACTGCGCGGTAGCCGATATCGCTGCGACTGAACGCGCCCTCCCACTCGATCCTGCCGACGGCTTCGTAGGCGCGCTCGCGCGCCTCACTGACGCTTTCGCCGAGCGCAACCGCACAAAGGACGCGGCCGCCGTTGGTCACGACGCGGCCGTCGTGGAGCTCGGTGCCGGCGTGAAACACCTTGACCGTGTCGCTGTCGAGGCCCTCGAGGCCCGATATTGGCTTCTGTTTCTCGTAACTGCCCGGGTATCCGCCCGCCGCCATGACGATGCCGACCGCGGCGCGCGGGTCCCAGTCAAGTTCGACGGCATCGAGCGCGCCGCCGCAGCCTTCGAGACAGACAGCGACGAGATCGGAGCGTAGCCTGAACAGGATCGGCTGGGTTTCGGGATCCCCGCAGCGGCAGTTGAACTCGAGCACTCGCGGTGCGCCGTGTTCGTCGATCATGAGGCCGGCATACAGGAAACCGCGGTAGTCGATGCCGTCGGCGGCGAGCCCTTCGACGGCGGGACGCATCACCTCGTTCATGATCCTGTCGTTGACGTCGCCGCTGACCACGGGCGCGGGCGAATAGGCGCCCATGCCGCCCGTATTCGGGCCACGGTCGCCGTCGTCCCGGGCCTTGTGATCCTGGGAACTCGCCAGCGGCAGGATGCGCGTGCCGTCGACGAGCGCGATGAAACTCGCTTCCTCGCCGCGCAGGAACTCCTCGATCACGACCTTCTTGCCGGCGTCGCCAAACTCGTGCCGCTGGAGCATGCCGCCCAGCGTCCGATCGGCTTCCTCCGCCGTGTGCGCGATGATGACGCCCTTGCCGGCCGCGAGCCCGTCCGCCTTGATGACCGCGGGCAGCGTTTGACCGGCGAGATGGCGGCGCGCGGCGCCGAGGTCCGTAAACGTCTCGTAGGCGGCTGTCGGGATGGCGTGGCGGGCGAAGAAATCCTTGGCGAACGATTTCGATCCTTCGAGCATCGCCGCGCGGGCTCCGGGTCCGAAACACTTGAGCCCCTCGGCTGCGAAGCGATCGGCAATACCGTCCACGAGCGGTTGCTCGGGTCCGACGATGCTGAGTTCGACCGATTCGTCCTTCGCGAGCCTGACGAGCCCGTCAATGTCCCCGGCGCCGACTCCGACATTGCGAACGTTCGGCTCGAGCGCGGTGCCCGCGTTGCCCGGCGCGCACAGCACTTCGGAGACGAGCGGCGAGCGGGCCGCCTTCCATGCGAGCGCGTGTTCGCGCCCGCCGCCACCGACGACAAGAACGTTCATCGACGCACCCCGCGCATGCGTTCGCGACGAGCCTCCGCGCGCGACTTTCGCCACGGGCCGCTAGTGGCGGAAGTGGCGCACACCGGTGAATACCATCGCGATATCGTGCTCGTTTGCCGCCGCGATGACTTCGTCATCCCGAATCGAACCGCCCGGCTGGATCACGGCGCGGATGCCGTGTTGCGCGGCGCCGTCGATGCCGTCGCGGAAGGGGAAGTAGGCGTCCGACGCCATCACCGCGCCTGCGACGGGCAGCCCCTCTTCCTCGGCCTTGAATGCGGCGATTCGCGTGCTGACGACGCGGCTCATCTGGCCCGCGCCGATGCCGACGGTCCTGCCGCCGTGCGCGAACACGATCGCGTTCGACTTGACGAATCGCGCGACGCGCCAGGCGAACATGAGGTCCGCGAGTTCCGTATCGGTGGGTTGCCGCTCGGTCACGGTTCTCGCCGCCGTCGAGCCCGGGTCGCCGCGGTCGCGTGACTGCAGAAGCACTCCGCCGGCAATCGTTCTGATGTCCGGCGTATCGGACCCGGCCGACGGCGCACCGCAGGCAAGGACGCGTATATTGGGTTTCGCGGCAAGTGCGCCCAACGCCGCGTCTTCGACCTCGGGCGCGACGATGACCTCGGCGAACTGCCGGTCGATGATTGCGCTTGCGACATCCGCAGGCAGAGTCCTGTTGAAGGCGATCACACCGCCGAAGGCCGAGGTCGGATCGCCTTGCCAGGCCAGATCGTATGCGGCCATCGGCGAGTCTGCGGTCGCGACGCCGCATGGGTTGGAATGCTTGACGATCACGCAGGCAGGCTCGTCGAACGCGAGCACACATTCGAGCGCCGTGTCGGCATCGGCGAGATTGTTGAACGACAGGGGTTTGCCTTGACGCTGCCGCGCCTGCGCTACGGTTCCCGTCGGCGCAGCCGGGTCGACGTACAGGGCCGCGAACTGGTGCGGATTTTCCCCGTAACGCAGTTCCGCAGTTCTGGCGAGCGACAACATGAGCGGATCGGGCACGTTATCGGCGGGTTCCGAAAGCCCGCCGAGATAGCCGCTGATCGCCGTGTCGTAGCGCGCGGTGTGGGCGTAGGCCTTGACGGCCAAGCGGCGTCTGAGTCCGTCATCGGGCTGGCCATTGCGATAGCTCTCGATGACTTCGTCGTAGTCGCCGGCATCGACGACCACGGCGACGCGCTCGTGATTCTTGGCGGCGGCGCGCAACATCGCCGGTCCGCCGATGTCGATGTTCTCGATCGCGTCGGCGACGCTCGATTGGGGGTTCGCGATGACCTGTTCGAACGGATACAGGTTGACGACAAGCACGTCGATCATCCCGATGCCGTGCTCGTCGAGCGTCTCCTCGTCAATGCCGCGGCGCGCGAGCAGACCGCCGTGGACGGCCGGATGCAGGGTCTTGACGCGGCCGTCCATGACCTCCGGAAAACCGGTGATTTCGGAGATGCCGGTGACGCGGAGCCCCGCCTCGCGCAGCACCCGCGCGGTGCCGCCGGTCGATACGAGCTCGAACGAGAGTTCGGAAAGCCGCCGGGCGAAATCCGCCACGCCGCGTTTGTCGGATACGCTCAACAGGGCTCGGCGGGAGGCGCTCATTTCGGCGGCGGATGATAGCACGCGGGGGAGGGTTCACTGCGCGCCTCCGGGGGCGCCGCTCAGCGGAAAATCATGTCCGACTGGCAGCTCGATTGCCCGGGTTCGGGCTCGATACACAGATCAAGTTCGAAGCCGTAGGTCTCGGGTCCGGGATCGACCACCGTGAGCTGCAATTGCGCCGTCTCGCCGGCGGGCATGAGCGTATCGACCGCAACGTTCGCCGCCAGGTATTCGTCCGGCCGGAACGTGCGGCTGCCGACGCTCGCACCCCAACGGTCGTTGAGCCGCAGACGAACATGCGGATACGGTTGCGCCCGCGGACCGCCGTTATGGACGCCGGCCACGATGACGAGACTGTTGCGCGGCGCCGTATCGGGCCCCGATCGTGCGGACCAGTCGGTAATTTCGTATTGCGTCAGGTCCCAGCGCGGCGTGAGCGGCGCGCCGATGTAGTCATAGACGCGCGCCAGCGCGGGACCGATCGCATCCTGGGAGGCGAGTTCCGCGCGGAAGTGGTGAACGCCCTGCCCGGCGAGTACGAGCGTCGCTGCCAGCGCCGCATAAGGCCACAAGCTGCGCCATCGATCTCCCGGCTCTGCCGGCCAGTTCAGCCCGGCCGTTGTGCTGTCGGCGTCGTTGTCCTGCCCGGCCGCTTCGTTTCCGGCTTCGGCGCGATGGGCATTGAAGACGGTCTCACAACGGCCGCAACGGACGTTTCCGTCGGCCTCGCGAAGCGCGTCGGCCGTGATCCGAAACGTCGTCCTGCAGGCCGGGCAGCGCGTGTAGAGCATGGCGTCTCGATAGCCCTGGGCAACGCAATTGTAGAGGAAGGAACCTGCACCGCAGCAATTCACGGCTGCAAATCCTCTCTCATCCGCGCCTTCGACCGATCGATTTCGTCAAATATGACTCGATATTCCCCTCAATCGATCGGTCGAAGGGACGGCGATATCGGATTTTCGCTGTCGTGAATTGCTACGGCGCAGGCTCCTGGTCCCGCCGCGTGCCCACCAGGCGAATCCAGTCCCCGAGCGTTTCGCAGTCGAAATCGCGGAAGCCGGGCGCATAGGCGGCCTCGACCCGATCGCGTTGCGCCGCGAGGATTCCGCTCAATACCACAGTGCCTCCCGGAACCAGACAATCCGCGAACCTCTTCGCCAGTCGTTCGAGCGGACCCGCCAGGATGTTGGCCATGACGATCTCGACCTCGATGTCGAACAACGCCTCCGGCGGACCGATCCACAACGCCTGCTCGATGCCGTTTAGCCGTGCGTTTTCGGCAGTCGCCGTCAGCGCCTGCGGATCGTTGTCGACCGCCCAGCAATGGGCGGCGCCGAGGGTGTGTGCCGCGAGCGCGAGGACTCCCGAACCGCAGCCGTAATCGAGCACGCGCCGGTCGAGCGGCGGGTTCTCGCCGAGCCATTGCAGGCACAACGCGGTCGTCGGATGCCGGCCCGTCCCGAAGGCCAGTCCCATGTGCAGCCTGAGCTGGCGGGTGCCGCGGGAGCGGTCCGCTGCGTCGGCCGAGGTGAGCCACAAGCGGCCGAAACGGCGTGGCTCGATGCGTTGCGAGCCCCCACGCTGCCAGTCCTCGTCCTCGAGACGGGCGATGTCGATATCGGCGCCGCCGGCAATCATATCGCCAAGCGTTGCCGCCAGGGGCTCAAGATCCGCGTCGGCGGCAAACAGGGCGCTGAGTTCGACTTCAGGCCAAAGCGGTGTTTCGCCGACCGGAGGTTCCAGTACCGGCGTGTCCCCGGCGTCGCACAGCGACAGGGCCTCGGCGCCGGCGAGTTCCAGCAGTGCTTCGGCAGCGGGAACTTCAGCGGCCCGGAGCCTGAACCTGAAGCGTTGCCGGGCCACGCGCGCTACTTCAGGCCGAGCCGCTTCTCGAGGTAGTGGATGTCCGTGCCGCCCGCCCTGAAAGCCGAATGGTGGAAGATCTCCTGATGCAGGGGCACGTTGGTCTGGATGCCGTCGACGACGATCTCGCCGAGTGCCGATGTCATCCTCGCGATCGCTGTCGGGCGATCCTCGCCCTGGGCGATGATCTTGGCCAGCAGCGAGTCGTAATGCGGCGGCACCGCGTAGCCGCTGTACACATGGCTGTCGACCCGGATGCCGGGACCGCCCGGCGGATGCCAGAGCGACACCGTGCCCGGCGACGGCATGAACGTCGACGGATGCTCCGCATTGATGCGGCACTCGATCGCGTGGCCGTGCATCCCGATGTCCTCCTGGGTGTACGGCAGCGCGTCGCCGGCCGCGATCGCGAGCTGTGCCTTGACGATATCGATGCCGGTGACCATCTCCGTCACCGGGTGCTCCACCTGAACGCGCGTGTTCATCTCGATGAAAAAGAAGGCGCCGTCCTCGTAGAGAAACTCGAACGTGCCGGCGCCGCGGTAGCCGATCTTCCGGCAGGCATCCACGCAGCGCATGCCCATCTCCGCTCGAAGTTCTGCCGTGATGCCGGGCGCGGGCGCTTCCTCGACGACTTTCTGATGGCGCCGCTGCATCGAGCAATCGCGCTCCCCGAGATGGATCGCGTTGCCATGCCCGTCGGCGAGGACCTGGAACTCGATATGCCGCGGCCGCTCCAGGTATTTCTCCATGTAGACCTGGTCGTTGCCGAAGGTCGCAAGCGCTTCGCTCTGCGTGATCGTGATGGCGTTGAGCAGCGTCGCTTCGCTGTGCACGACGCGCATGCCGCGGCCGCCGCCCCCTCCGGCCGCCTTGATGATGACGGGATAGCCGAGTTCGCGCGCGATGCGCATGTTCCGGTCGGCGTCCTCGAGCTTCAGGGCGCCCGTACCGGGAACGCAAGGCACGCCGGCCTCGCGCATGGCGCCGATCGCCGAGACCTTGTCGCCCATGAGCCTGATGGTTTCCGGTTTCGGGCCGATGAACACGAAACCGCTCTCCTCGACCTGCTCGGCGAAGTCGGCGCTTTCGGCAAGAAAGCCGTAGCCCGGATGAATGGCGACGGCATCGGTTACTTCGGCCGCCGCGATGATCGACGGCATGTTCAGGTAGCTGTCCTGAGACGGCGCCGGACCGATGCACACGGTCTCGTCGGCAAGCAATACGTGCTTGAGGTTGGCATCGGCCGAGGAGTAGGCGGCCACGGTCTTGATGCCGAGTTCGCGGCAGGCACGCAGAACACGCAGCGCAATCTCGCCGCGGTTGGCGATCAGCACCTTGTCGAGCACGGGTGCCTATTCCTCAATGACGAACAAGGTCTGCCCGTATTCGACCGGGCTGCCGTTCTCGACGAGGATGCGCACGACACGTCCGGCCGCGTCGGACTCGATCTGGTTCATCATCTTCATCGCTTCGATGATGCACAGCGTGTCGCCCGGAGCGACCGTGCTGCCGATCTCCACGAACGGCTTGGCGCCCGGACTCGGTGCGGCGTAGAAGATCCCGACCATCGGCGCTGTGACTTCGTGACCGGGGGGCGGCGGTTCCGGTTGCTCTGGCGCAGCCTCTGGCGGTGCTTTGTGCTCGGACTCGGCAGACGTCGCCGACGGTTCCGGTTCGACGTCGGCAGCCGATACGGACGCCTGGCGGCTGATCCGGACGGACTCCTCGCCTTCGGTAATCTCGAGTTCGGCAATTCCCGAAGCCTCGACGAGTTCGATGAGTTTTCTGAGCTTGCGAATGTCCATGGCTATTGCGCCTCGCCGGTCAGGTAACGGTGGGCCGCCGTCAGCGCGAGTTCGTAGCTCGCAACGCCGAATCCGGAGACCGTGCCGACGGCGATGTCGGCGAAGAACGACCGCTGACGAAAGTCCTCACGCGATGCGACGTTGGACAGGTGGACTTCCACGAACGGTATCTCGACGGCCAGCAGCGCATCGCGCAGCGCCACGCTCGTATGCGTGAATGCGGCCGGGTTGAAGAGTATGTAATCGACCGATCCGCGGGCGGCATGGACGCGTTCGATCAGCTCATGCTCGGCGTTGCTCTGAAACGCTTCGAGCGTGTGACCGAGTTCCGCCGCCTGCTCCCGAAGCCGCGCTTCAATGTCGGCAAGCGTCGTGGTGCCGTAGACCTCCGGTTCACGCCTTCCGAGCAGGCCGAGGTTCGGGCCGTTGAGTAGAAGGAGATTGGCCATCGCGCAAGTTTTCCGAATTTGGTAGCAAGATTACTGTATTTCGCTGCACGAGGCAGCATGTTCATGAATTTTGGATACTTGAGGGATGGCGGACGCGCAAGCGCTCGAGTCCCGGCGCGCCGGCGGCACGCGGCACGGAGCCTCATGCCAGGCTGCTAGATCGCGTCTGCGAGCCGTGTCCGCGCTGCGGCGTTGTCGATGCTGCCGGCCGCGAGTTCGTCCAGCACGGCAACGAAGCGCTCGAGATGCTCCGCGTGAACCTCGCCCGTGTGCACGCCGAGCACGGCGCCGTCGGCGCCCGTGAAAACCGTGAACGGCAGTGCGAGGAATTGCACGCCGAAAGCCGAAGCGGCGGCCATCGCTTCGGCCTCGCCAATCAGCACCGGATAGTTGAATTGCATCTCGTCGGCAAACGCGTGCACGGGCTCCAGGCGATCGATGGCGATACCCACCACCTGAAGCGACGCATTGCCGGTCTGAAATTCCTTCAGCATCGGAATTTCCCTGCGGCATGGCGCGCACCAGGTCGCCCAGAAGTTGACGAGCAGCGGTTTGCCGGGCCAGCTCCGGATCGAGCGCCTGTCGCCGTGCAGGTCTGGAAGCGCAAACTCGGGCAAGCGGTCCGCGAGTGTTTCCCCGGCCGCCGCGGTTTGTGCGGGCGCCTGCTCCATGGATCCGGTCGCGAAAAGCCTGAGACCGGCATAGGCGAGCAACGCCGCAACGCTCAGCGCGAGCGTCAATCCGGTCGGTCCTGAAAGCCTGGCCATCGCGGGAACGTTACGTCAAAGCGCCGCGCTACAGCGCCGCGAGTTGCTGGACGTGAGCCGAGAACTCTTCGGCCGGCACGTAGCCGACGAGTTTGTACGGGTCCCGCTCGAGCCCCTGCCGGTCGAAGAAAGCGATGGTCGGCGGCCCGAAACTGTTGAAGCGGTCGAGCAGTGCCTGATCGTCATCGTCGTTCGCCGTGACATCCGCGCGCAGCAGCGTGAACGGCTCGAGCGCCGCGACGACGCTCGCATCCGGGAAGGTGTACTCCTCCATCTCCTTGCACGAGACGCACCACTCGGCCGTGAAATCGACCATGACGGGCCGGCCGGCGGCGCGGGCATCGGCGAGCAGGCCATCGAGCTGCGCGACCGTCTCGACATCCTCGAAGTCGAGTTGCTCCGTCGGGGCAGAGAGTCCGTTCATGGCCAGCAAGGCGCCGCGCGGCAGCGGCCGCAGCGGATTCTCGCCGCCGAGCGTCGCGCCGATGAGCATGAGCGCGCCGTACAGACAGGCGAGCACGCCGAGCCCCTTGGCCAGACGCCTCGTCGCCGCGGGTTCCTGCGGCAACGGCTCGAACGCGCCGAGGAACACGCCCGTCAGGAATACGAGCAGGGCCCACAACGTCAGCGTCAGGCTGCCCGGCAGGATTCGCTCCATCATCCAGATCGCAAGGCCGATCATCATGACGCCGAAGGCGGACTTGACGACGTTCATCCACGGGCCCGCGTGCGGCAACAGCTTGCCGGCGGATGCGCCGACCAGCAGCAGCGGCGAGCCCATGCCGAGGCTGAGCGCGAAGAGCGCAGCGCCGCCGCGCACGACGTCGCCGCTCTGGCCGATGACCGCCAGCGTCGCGACGAGCGGCGGCGCGACACAGGTCGTGACGATGAGCGCCGACAGCGCTCCCATGACTGCCGTGCCGGCGAAGGTGCCGGCCTTCTGGCGACTCGCGAGCCTGTTCAAGCGCGTCTGGATCGCGGCCGGGACCTGCAGCTCATACAGGCCGAACATGCCGAGCGCCAAAACGACGAAGAGCCCGGCGAACAGCGAGATGATCCACGGTTTCTGGAAAATCGCCTGGATCTGCTCGCCGGCGAGTGCGGCGAGCGCGCCGGCGGCGGTGTAGGTGACCGCCATGCCCATCACGTAGCTGAACGAGAGCGCGAAACCGCGGCCGGCAGTGACCTTTTCCTGCCCGGCGATGATTCCCGACAGGATCGGCACCATGGGCAGCACGCACGGCGTGAAAGCCAGCAGCAGGCCAAGGCCGTAGAAGGTGCCGAGCACGATGAGCCAGGAATCGCTGAGCACGAGGGCGGCCAGACGATCCTGTTCCGAGACCATGATCTCGCCGCCGCCGCCGCCGCCGCCGCCGGCAGCCGGCGCGAACTCGCTTGCCGGGGGCAACACGAGCGCCATGATCTGTTCGCCGGGCGGATAGCAGATGCTGTTTTCCCGGCAACCCTGAAACTGCCCGCGGACCGTGACCGGCATCTCCTCGGGGCTCGAGCGCGAGAACGGGATCGTCGCCTCGACGTAGTCGTAGAACACTTCGACGTCGCCGAAGTTCTCGTCGTAGTGAGGCTCGCCCTCGGGAAGGCGCGCCGCGCCCAGTCCGAGCCCGCCGTCGACCTCGAAACCGAGCTTGTCGCTGTAAAGGTAATAGCCCGGCGCGATCTGCCAGGCCACGACGAGTTCGTTGGCGCCGTCGAAGCGCGCGTTCATGACGAAGGCTTCGTCGACCGGCAGCAGGTTGTCTTCGGCCCCGCCGAGGAGCAGGCTTGAAACTCCGCCGCCCGCGGGTCCGCCCGGCGGGAGCTCCACGAGGCTGGTCCAGCGCTGCGGCGGATAGCAGAGCCCAATGTCGGCGCAACCCTGCAGCCTGAGTTCGAGTTCCATCTGCCGCACGGCGCCGCTTCGCGAGTACGGCACGGCGACCTCGAACTCGCCGCGGTAGATTTCCTGTACGCCGAAGAACTCGTCCTCGTAGATCTTGCCCGGCGGGAATTCGGCCGGGCCGAGCGTCACGACGCTCGTGGCGCTCTCGAAGCCGAACCGTTCGCGATACAGGTAATAGCCGTCGGGAACGTCGAAGCTGAGCAGCACGCGGTCCGCGGTGGCTTCGGCCGTGTAGGGGAACGCGTCGCGCGGATGCAGGACCTCCTGATCCTGGGCAGCCAGGGCAAGCGGAAATGCGCCGGCGATTACGGCGACAAGCAGCGCAAATGGCGATGACCGCGGATGCATTGCTATTTCCTCACTCCCGAACGGACGCGTTGAGCCACTCCAGGTAGTCGCTGGACCCCGTCTGGATTCTGACCGCCAGGACCTCGGGCAGTTCATAAGCCGAGAGGGTCCTGATCCGCTCCTCTATCGCGTCGAGTCGATCGTCCGTCGTCTTGATCAGCAGCAGGAACTCCCTGCCGCGTTCGACCTTGCCGGCCCAGCGGTAAGTGGACGAAACGTTGTCCACGGTGTTCACACAGGCCGCGAGCCGGGCCGCGACGAGCGCGTCGGCGAGTTCCTGCGCATCGCCTTCGCTTTCGCAGGTCGTCAGCACCAGTAACGGCTCAGGATTCACGCTGCCCGCACTCCTCGGCCGATCCAAACCGATAGGATACCGCCCGCGGGCCGCCCATGTCATGGCCGGGCGCGATATCCGCGCGCCGCGGGCTTGTGCCAAAACGCTGCCGGCCCTTGAAATCCTCGACGCCGGCCCTATCATTAGCACTCGCTCCGGTCGAGTGCTGACAATTTTTCGACCGTGAAGCGATTGTATTAGTCAAATCAAAGGTTTGGAAAGGGAGCCCCATCCATGAACATTCGTCCTTTGCATGATCGCGTCGTAATCCGGCGCACCGAGGAAGAGCGAACGTCCCCCGGCGGCATCGTGATTCCCGACACGGCGGCCGAAAAACCGATTCGCGGCGAAGTGGTCGCCGTCGGCAACGGCAAGATCCTCGACAGCGGCGAGGTCCGCGCGCTCGACCTCAAGGTCGGCGACCAGGTGCTGTTCGGCAAATACTCCGGGACCGAAGTCAAGGTCGAGGGCGAGGACCTGGTGGTCATGCGCGAAGACGACATCATGGCCGTGATCGAAGGCTGACACGTCGCGCGCACCGTTTGAATTTCAACCAAATCGTATGGAGACAGATCAATGGCTACTCCCAAAGAAGTCAGATTCGCCGATGATGCCCGGCAGCGGATGATGAAGGGCGTCAACGTCCTGGCCGAAGCGGTCAAGGTCACGCTCGGTCCCAAGGGCCGCAACGTCGTCCTCGAGAAGTCCTTCGGGGCGCCGACCATGACCAAGGACGGCGTGTCGGTCGCAAAGGAAATCGAACTCGAGGACAAGTTCGAGAACATGGGCGTGCAGATGGTCAAGGAAGTCGCTTCCCAGACCTCCGACGCCGCGGGCGACGGTACGACGACCGCCACGGTGCTGGCCCAGGCCGTGCTGCGCGAAGGCCTCAAGGCCGTGGCCGCCGGGTTCAACCCGATGGACCTCAAGCGCGGCGTCGACCAGGCTACGGTGGCGCTGACCGCGGAACTGAAGTCCCTTTCCCAGCCCTGCGAAGACGACACCTCGATCGCCCAGGTCGGCACGATCTCGGCGAACTCCGACGAAGCCATCGGCCAGATCATCGCCGATGCGATGGGCAAGGTCGGCAAGGAAGGCGTCATCACGGTCGAGGAGGGCTCCGGTCTCGACAACGAACTCGACGTCGTCGAGGGCATGCAGTTCGACCGCGGTTATCTCTCGCCGTACTTCATCAACGATCAGCAGAGTCAGTCCGCAGCGCTCGAGGATCCCTTCATCCTCATTCACGACAAGAAGATCTCGAACATCAGGGATCTGCTGCCGCTGCTCGAGGGCGTCGCCAAGTCGAGCCGGCCGCTGCTGATCATCGCCGAGGATGTCGAGGGCGAGGCGCTCGCGACGCTCGTCGTGAACAACATTCGCGGCATCGTCAAGGTCGCGGCCGTCAAGGCCCCGGGTTTCGGCGACCGGCGCAAGGCCATGCTTCAGGACATCGCCGTGCTGACCGGCGGTCAGGTCATCTCCGAGGAGGTCGGCCTGTCGCTCGAGAAGGCGAGCCTCGAGGATCTCGGCGAAGCGAAGAAGATCCAGGTCACCAAGGAGAACACGACCGTCATCGACGGCGCCGGGCGTGCCGACGAGATCAAGGGCCGCGTCGAGCAGATCAACAAGGAGATCGAGGAATCGACCTCCGATTACGATCGCGAAAAGCTCCAGGAACGCGTGGCCAAGCTCGCCGGCGGTGTCGCCGTGATCAAGGTCGGCGCTGCGACCGAAGTCGAGATGAAGGAGAAGAAGGCGCGCGTCGAGGATGCGCTGCACGCGACCCGGGCGGCCGTCGAGGAAGGCGTGGTGCCGGGCGGCGGCGTTGCGCTGATCCGGGCCCGTGCCGGGATCGACGGTCTCGAAGGCGCGAACGCCGATCAGAACCAGGGCATCAAGATCCTGAACAAGGCCATCGAGGAGCCGCTGCGCCAGATCGTCGCCAACTCCGGCGAGGACGCGTCGGTGGTCCTCAACGCCGTGTCGGAAGGCGAGGGCAACTACGGTTTCAATGCGGCAAGCGGCGGCTACGGCGATCTCGTGGCCGCGGGCATCATCGATCCGACCAAAGTCACCCGGCTCGCACTGCAGAACGCGGCTTCGGTCGCGGGCCTGCTGCTGACGACCGAGGCGATGATCGCCGAGCAACCCAAGGAAGATCCCCCTGCGCCGATGGGCGGGCACCACGACATGGGCGGCATGATGTAAGTTCGCCCGCGTCGCGCGACCTCACAAGGCCCCGCCCCGTGCGGGGCCTTTTTTTGCTTCGGCCGCGCACCCGCGTTTATCGTTACGACCCGTTCCTGCGCTTGAATTGGACCCGTTCCCGCCGTGAAGTTGCCGCCGCCCCCGCGTTTGCCTCCCGCTCTTGAGAACCGATATCGCTTTGTCGACGAACGCCTCGCGGGACTCGATGTCACGCCGGACGCCAGGGTCGCCGCGACCGCCGCGCGCGTCGCCGTCATCAGCGATTTCGTGCTGGGAGTTCTCGTCAGGCACTGCGCGGAACTGCTTGAGAGACTCGAAGACGACGCAGCTCTTGAGCGCGATGCCGTGCTCGCCACCATCGACATCGAAGGTCTGCCCGAGCCCGAGGCGATGGCCGTGCTCAGGCGCCGCCGCAACGTCGAGCTCGCGCGGCTCGCCTGGCGGGACCTCGTCGGCTGGGAGAGCTTCGAGGACTGTGTCCGGGATCTGTCGACGCTCGCCGATGCGATGATCGACGCGGCCGTGCGCTATGCGGTAAAGGCTCTCGAACCGCGCTACGGCAGGCCCGTGGACGGCGACGGGAAGCCGGGCGAACTGCTCGTGCTCGGCATGGGCAAGCTCGGCGGACGGGAACTCAATTTTTCCTCCGACATCGACCTCGTATTCGTGTATCCGGACGGGCTCACGCTCACCGGGTCCAGGGCTGTCGAAGTCGAGGACTACTTTCGGCGGATCGTCCAGTGCCTGATCCGGCTGCTCGACCAGGTCACCGCGGACGGCTTCGTGTTTCGGGTGGACACGCGGCTTCGGCCCTTCGGGTCGAGCGGCCCGCTCGCCGTCAGCGTGCCGGCGCTGGAGTCCTATCTCGCGCGGCACGGCCGGGACTGGGAACGTTACGCCTACGTCAAGGCGCGGCTGATTACGGGCGGTGACGGCGGATCGGAGTTGTTCGACCAGGTGCTGTCGCCGTTCGTGTACCGGCGCTATATGGATTTCGGCGTGCTCGAGGCGCTCAGGGAGATGAAGAGCGCATTTCGTGCGCGCGTCGAGCGCAAGGATATCGCGCACAACATCAAGCTCGGCCCGGGCGGTATTCGGGAGATCGAATTCATCGCCCAGACCATGCAGATCCTCAGAGGCGGTCAGGAACCCCTGCTCCGAGCGCGGTCCTTGCTCACCGTCCTGCCGCTGCTTGCCAGCCACGCCGGCTACGACGAGGCGGTCACGCGATCGCTCGGCGAGGATTACCGGTTCCTGCGCACGGTCGAGAACCGGCTGCAGGCGATGGATGACCGTCAGACCCAGGAGTTGCCGTCCCAGCCGGAGCTGCGCGAGCGCCTGGCGTATGCCCTCGGCGAGCCTGACTGGCCCGCCCTGGAAGAACGTGTCGCACGGCACCGCGGGCATGTTCAGGCGGAATTCGATCGCCTGACCTGGACCACGGACAGCGAGGTTGCGGAAGGTGCCGGTTCGGCGGCCATCAAGGCCGCGTGGGAAGCGGGCACGCTCGCGGATTCGCTGGAACACACGCCCCTCGGCGCCGATCCGGATGTGCTCGGACTGCTCCACGATTTCCGAACGAGCGGGCTGTATCTGCGCATGGACGAGCCCGGCAGGCAGCGCCTGGCCGATGTCGTTGCGGACCTCGTGCCGATGCTCGATGCGGATCCCCATCCTGCGAGAACGCTTGCCAGGCTGTTGCCGGTCCTGCGCTCGGTCTGCCGGCGCAGCGCCTATCTGGCGCTGCTCAACGAGAATCCCGCTGCGCTGGAGCAACTGCTGAATCTCGCAAGTTCGAGCGCGCTGCTGAGCCGGCAGATCTCCGAATACCCCTTGCTGCTGGACGAGTTGCTCGATGCGCGACTGTTCGAGTCGCCGCCGACGCGCCAGGAGCTGAACGGGCTCATGGCCGAGCAGGTCCGCAGGCTCGATACCGAGGATATCGAAGCCGCGCTTGAAGCCATGCGCCAGTTCCAGCGTGCTGCGATGTTCAGGATCGCGGTCGCCGACCGCTTCGGGCACCTGCCGCTGATGAAGGTCAGCGACCGGCTGACCGATACGGCGGAAATCCTGCTCGACTTCGCGCTCGATACCGCCTGGCGCGAACTCGTGGCGCGGCACGGCGTGCCCATGCACGGTGCACCGCCGCGCGCCTCGGGCTTGAGCATCGTCGGTTACGGCAAGCTCGGCGGTCTGGAACTGGGCTACGGCTCGGACCTCGACCTGGTGTTCATTCACGATTGCAGCGGGCCGAACCAGGAAACGAACGGGCCCAGGCCGCTCGACAATGCAAGGTTTTTTGCGAGGCTCGTGCAACGCCTCGTGCATGTTCTGTCGGTGCAGACAGGTACGGGGCGCCTGTATGAGATCGATATGCGCCTGAGGCCCGACGGCGGCGCGGGGCTGCTCGTGACGAGTCTCGACAGTTTCCGCCGCTACCAGAGAAAGGATGCCTGGACCTGGGAGCACCAGGCACTCTTGCGTAGCCGCGCGGTCGCGGGCACTCCCGAGGTGGGCGAAGCGTTCGAGCGTGAGCGCCTCGATGTGCTTGTCGACCACGTGGATCGCCGGCGTCTGAAGGAGGAGGTCCAGGCGATGCGCAAGCGCATGCGCAAGGAGCTTTCGCGAAGCGGCGCCGGCACGTTCGATATCAAGCAGGATGCGGGCGGACTCGCGGACATCGAGTTTCTCGTCGACTACTGGGTCCTGTCGCACTCGCGCGAGTATCCGGAACTCGTGAAGTATCCGGACAACGTGCGCCAACTCGAAGCGCTCGAACAGAGCGGGCTCGTAGACGCCGCGCGTTGCCGCGCGCTCACGGCGGGCTATCTCGAGCTCAGGCAGCGCACGCACGAACTCGCGCTCGATGACGCGGGACGGGTCGTACCCGACACAGAGTTTCGCGAGTTGCGCGACTGGATCGTGTCGATCTGGGAGGAAGTTTTCGCAGGCTGATGAGGCGAAACGCCTGGCCGAAGACGGCCGATCGGCGAAACGCCTCGCCGAGGACAGCCGATGGACGAAACGCTGACCGAAGACGGCCAATGGCTTGCGGCTGTCTCTATAATGGGCGCCGGCCAGTCCGGCTGAACGGAGACCAAAGGCTGTGCGCGAACGCTCGGGAACAGTGCGGGAAAACCTCGACTCGCCGAACGCCGAGCGTGTCTATCGCGTGACGCGCGCCGATCTGCCCTTGCACTGCCCGACTCCGGAAATGTACCTGTGGAACTCGCACCCGAAGGTCTACCTGCCCATCGAGGCCAGCGGCGAAGCCAAGTGTCCCTACTGCAGCGCGAGCTACGAACTGGTTGCCGACGACGACTCTCAATGAATGCCTGCCCGAGGCGGCCGACACCGGAGCCGTCATGGCCGAGCGCCATCCTGAACTCTACAATGAAATCGATCCGCGCCCGGCCGACAGCGACTCCGGTCCGCGCGGAGCTTGACGCCGTTTGCGCGAGGGGGCAGCGGTGATCGTCGTAACCGGGGGCGCCGGATTCATCGGCTGCAATCTGATTCGCGGCCTCAATCGCGCCGGCATCGACGACATCGTGTGCGTGGACGACCTGACCGACGGGAGCAAGTTCCGCAACCTCGTCGATTGCCGCATCGGCGACTACTGGGACAAGGAGCGATTCGCCGAACTCCTGCGCGAGGGCCTGCCGACCCGTCCGACGGCCGTGTTCCACCAGGGCGCATGCTCCGTCACGACGGAACGCGACGGCCGCTTCATGATGGAGACGAACTACCGGTACTCCGTCGACCTGCTCGAGTATTGCCTCGACGCGCGCGTGCCGCTCATCTATGCCTCCTCCGCCGCGGTCTACGGCGCGAGTACGGTGTTCGAGGAAACGAGCGAGAGCGCCGAACGGCCGCTCAACGTCTACGGTTATTCGAAGCTGCTGTTCGACCGCTACGTGCGCCGGCGTCTGTCGGAGGCACAGTCGCAGGTCGCCGGATTGCGCTACTTCAACGTCTACGGTCCCGGCGAGGCGCACAAGGGGCCGATGGCGAGCGTTGCGCTGCACTGGGACCGGCAACTCAGGGAAACGGGCGAGGTTCGCCTGTTCGAGGGCAGCGGCGGCTACGCGGCCGGCGAGCAGCGGCGCGACTTCATCCACGTCGAGGATGTCGTCAAGGTCAATCTCTGGTTGCTCGAGCATCCCGACATCAGCGGCGTTTTCAATGTCGGAACGGGCCGGAGTGCGAGCTTCAACGAACTGGCCCGGGCCGTGATCGCGTGGCACGGTCAGGGCAGCGTTCGTTACATACCGTTTCCCGACGAACTCGAGTCCGCTTATCAGAGCTTCACCGAGGCGGATATCGGTGCGCTGCGCGCGGCAGGCTTCAGCGAACCGTTTCTCGATGTCGAAGCCGGAGTCGCCGCGTACCTGAGCGCCATCCACGGCCGGTCGTGAGCACCGCAAGCAAGGTCCTGGTCGTCGGCCCCGCCTGGGTCGGCGACATGGTCATGGCGCAGTCGCTCTACCGGAGCCTGGCAGCACAGCGCCCGGGCGTCGAGATTCACGTCCTTGCTCCAGGCTGGTCGCTGCCGCTGGTCGGCCGCATGCCTGAAGTGGCGCGTGCCGTCGAGCTCGATGTCGCCCACGGCGAACTCGGCCTTGCGAAGCGGCGCGCGCTCGGCCTGCGCCTGCGCGCGGAAGGCTACGACCAGGCGATCGTTCTGCCGCGCTCGTTCAAGGCGGCGCTCGTGCCGTTCCTCGCCCGCATTCCGCTGCGTACGGGGTTCCGCGGCGAGTGGCGCTACGGGCTCATCAACGACATGAGGGAGTTCGATCCGGACCGGCTCGACCGGACGGTATTGCGTTACGTCGCGCTCGGCTCCACCGACCCGGACCGACGGCCATCGGTGCTGCCGCCGCAACTCGCAAGCGATCCGGACGACCGGGGCGTGCTTGCAGACCGCCTCGGGCTCGCCTCGGAGCGGCCTGTCGTCGCGCTGCTGCCTGGCGCCGAGTACGGCCCGGCCAAGCAATGGCCCATCGAGAATTTCAGCGCGCTCGCCGGACGGCTTGCCGGCGCCGGCGCCGCGGTATGGGTGCTCGGCTCCGCCGCCGAAAAGCCGCTCGGGGAGCGCGTAAGGGAGTTGACGTCCGATCCGAACGTCCACGACCTCTGCGGCGCCACAACGCTCGTCGACGCGGTCGATCTGCTCGCCGCCTCGACCGTTGCCGTCAGCAACGACTCAGGACTCATGCACATCGCCGCAGCCGTCGGTGCGCACGTCGTTGCGATCTACGGATCCACGTCGCCCGATTTCACGCCGCCGCTTACCGATGCGAAGACCATCTGCTACGAGCATCTCTCGTGCAGCCCCTGCTTCGAGCGGCACTGTCCGCTCGGACACCTGAACTGCCTGCGCCGGATCGAGGTCGACGCCGTGTTCGAGGCGGCGATGAACGTGCTTCAACCCCGTGCCGACCGCGAAAGCGACCAGGCCCGCCCGCCCCTTGCGCTCGATGGTTGACGCGGCGGTCTACCGGGCGCCGGGCCTGGTCGCGCTCTACGATGCCGGACTCGGGACAGGCTACGATCCGACCTGGTTCGACAGGGGCTACTGGCAGCAGCACGGCGCGCCGCTCGACAGCTCGCAGGAGCGCGGCTCGGTGCTCAGGCTCGATCGCGGGAACGGAAGCTGGGTCCTGCGTCACTATCACCGCGGCGGCTTCGTCGCGCGCTTCGTCGACGACCGCTATGTCTGGACCGGGTGGGAGCGGACACGTTCCATCCGCGAGTGGCGCCTGCTCGCCCGCCTGCGCGGCGCCGGTCTGCCCGTGCCGCGCCCGGTCGCCGCGCGAGCCGTTCGCCTGGGGCCTGCCTATCGGGCGGACATCGTGACCGAATACCTTCCCGCCACGCGTTCGCTGGCCGCGTACCTGGAGCATGGCGACGCAGATCCCGAGCACTGGGCGGCTATCGGAAGGACGGTCCGGCAATTCCACGACGCGGGCGTCGATCATCCGGACCTCAATGCGCACAACATCCTGCTCGATGACGCCGGCGGTGTGTTTCTCGTCGATTTCGACAAGGCCAGGCTCAGAGCCGTGGGCGCCTGGGCAGAGAACGGCCTCGCAAGGCTCGAGCGCTCGCTCGGGAAAGTCGCGCGTGAGCGCGACCGGCGCTTCGATGCCGAAGGCTGGCGCGTGTTAGAACGGGCCTATCGCAGCCCCTGACAGAATGCGCCTGAAGCGGGCGTGCGCCCGAAACCAGACTGCGTAAACGTCGTCATGTTGCTTGCCGCGCCAAGCTCCACGGCGGCCTGAACTCAGAGCAATAGACGATCGAGCTGCTCGCGCACCTGGCCGTCCCATAGCTCCGCGACCGTGCGGCCGGCCGGCAGGTCGGTCCAGTCCCGCTGCCAGGCGACCGTCCCGTCGCCGTTCACGATCAGCAGGCCCGGGATGAAGCGGATGCCCCAGGCGTCGGCGATGGCATCGCCGTCGGCGACCGCGACGGGATCGAAGCCGAGGCCGCGGACGTAGGCAACGGGATCGCCCGAGCCGTCCTCCTTGGCATTGACCGCGACGATGCTGACGCCCTGCGCGGCATAGTCGGCGGAAATGTCCTTGAGGTAGGGCATGAAGGCCCGGCAATAGCCGCACCAGGTCGCCCAGAACACCATGACGGCCGGATTGCCGTCGAGAACCTCGGGATATTCGAGCATCTGCCCGGAAAAGTCCCGGCCGGTCCAGTTCGGTGGAGTGTCGCCGGGTCCGAGCGCCTGTGCCTGCAGTTGCGCCGCGAGCAGCATGGTCACGAGGCCGAGTACCAGCCGTTTCATGTTCGTTTCTCCCGAAAGAAGATTCATGCCGCAAGTCTACACCGTAAGCCCGATGCCGCGGAGCGCAAGCGCCGTCGCGGTCCGAGCAAGCGTATCGGCCTTGTTGGTCAAGGCGATCGGCGCCGGTCGTAGCGGACGAAGGCCCGCGGTCCCACTTCGGCGCCGTAGACGACGGCGCCGCCCCGGACGGCCGCGACGCCCTCGGCCGCGCTGCTGCCGCCCCGCGGGTCGGGATCGGGGATGAAATACCTGACGATGCCGTCGCGGGCGCTGCCGATCCGGATTCCGCGCTGCCATCCGGGGTGGGCAAGGTCCATGCCGTCGTCGGCGCCGTCTCGGGACTCGGAATCGGCGACGAACAGCCTGTCGTCGGCGTCGATGTATATCCCGCTCGGGCGGCTGAACTGGTACCAGCAATCGAGGTAATTGCCGTCCTGGTCGTAGATCTGGATCCGGTTGTTGTCGCGATCGCCGATGAAGAGACGTCCCCGCGAATCGATCGCGAGCGCGTGCAGGCTCGAGAACTCGCCCGCTCCGCACGGGCCGTTGCCCGGCCGGCCCCACGCCATGATGAAGTTGCCGCTGCGGTCGAACTTCATGATGCGCTCGTTGGTGCCCTCGCCGTGGCCGTCGGCGACGAAGATGTCGCCATCGTCGCCGACGACGACATCGGACGGGGAACTGAACTCGTTGGGGCCGTCGCCGGTCACCTTGAGCGTACCGAGCTGAAGCAGAATCTCGCCATCCGGACTGAGCTTCGTGACCTGTTGCCCGACATCGCCGCCGGCGCCGCGGCCGTCGGGCGGCAGCGGATCGGTGACCCACACGTTGTCCTCGGCGTCGACGTGAATGCCGTGCGGAAAGGCGAAGAGATCCGCTCCCATCTGGCCGATGAGGTTGCCGTTCGCGTCGTAGTGCATGAGGGGGTCGGCGTCCGATCCCACGCAGCCGTTGCTGCCGCAGCGGTCGATGGCCCAGATGTCGTCCCGGCCCTTCGCGGCATCGACGCCGGCGGTCGACCCCCAGCTTCGGCCGTCGGGCAGCGGCATGACCGCCCTGTCGGAGAAGGGATTCGGCAGGTCGTTGGTCGGCGCCATGTCCGGATTGCCATTGCCGTGCTGTGCAAAGGCTGCGGCCGCCCAGGCCGCAAGTACGGCCGTCAGCAACGGCAGGAGGATCCGGTTTGTTCTCGTATCCATAGCAGATACCTCCGCTTTCCGGTTCATATCATAGCGGCCCGATGCGCCTCAGCCCGATCCGACCGAACTCCGCTTGACCCCCCAAGGATGGCAATCTACTCTCGGTAGATAGTCGCTTTTAGCCGTTTTCACCGCCCTGGCGAGCCGAAAAGGGGAGCGCATATGCTTTACTCCCGCCCGTTCCGAGCCGTGCTGCTTTGCAGAAGTCGAAATGGTTCACGGTTCGTTTCTCTTTCTGCGATCGTGGTCGGGACGTTGCTGCTCGCGACACCTTCCACCGCCCAGTGGATAGGCTACCCGACGGCGAACGTACCGCGCAGGGCCGACGGCTCGGTCGACATGACGGCGCCGGCGCCGCGGATGCCCGACGGCAGACCCGATCTTTCCGGGATCTGGATATCCGACAACACGCCCGAAGGCGAGGAGTCGCCCAGCGACGGTTTCAACCTCGGTTCCTCCCGCTTCATGGCGGATATGGGCGCCGACATGCCGGACGGCTTGCCCTACCAGGAGTGGCAGTTGCCGATCGTCGCGGAACGCACCGCCAACATGGCCATAGAGGATCCGCACATTCGTTGTCTGCCCGACAATTTCGTTCGCGCCTACGGGCTTCCGCACATGTTGAAGTTCGTGCACACGCCGGAACTGCTGGTCGTTTTGAACGAGATGAACGCCGGATACCGGCAGGTATTTGTCGACGGCCGCGAATTGCCGGACGAGCCGACGCCCTCGTGGCAGGGGTTTTCATCCGCGCAATGGTCGGGCGATACGCTCGTCATCGATACGATCGGCATACGCGACGACACCTGGATCGACTGGAACGGCAGCGTGGTTACCGAGGCGGCCAGGGTCAGGGAAGAGATCAGCCGTCCGGACTTCGGCCACCTTGATATTCGAATTACCGTTGATGATCCAAGAGCCTATACCGAACCCTGGTCGGTTACGCTGCGGCAGCGTATCGTCATCGATGCAGAGCTGATCGATGAAATCTGTCTGGAAAACGAACAGTTCGTCGAGCGAATGAAACTTCCGTTCTAGTTTTTCGGCTGTCGGTGCGATCGATACCGTCGGCGCAACAAATCCAAAGGACGAAAAATGAAGACGCTCACAGCAAACACGACCATCCGCGCCGTCGCGATCGCGTTGCCGCTTGCGACGCTCGCGGCCGCGCTGCCGGCATCCGCTCACCATTCCTTTCCGGCGCAATACGATGAATCGAAACCCGTTCACTTGACGGGAACGGTCACCGATGTCGAGTGGACCAATCCGCACATCTTCATCTATATCGACGTGGCCGATGAAGAGAGCGGCGAAGTCGTGAACTGGGCGCTCGAGATGGGGGGTCCGAATTCATTGCTGCGCCTGGGCTGGAAACGCGATTCCCTGCAACCCGGAGACGAGATTACCGTTGAGGGCAGTCATGCGAGAGACGGCAGCCCGCTCGCGAACGCGGAGACGATCATAATGACCGCAACGGGCCAGCGGATGCTTGCCGGGTCGAGCAGAGGGCAATAGCGCCACGCGGTGGCGGGAATCGCTACGTCACATTGGCCCTGAATTCAGAGCCGACGGCCCGTGCAGCCGTTAATGCCGGGCTCTGGAGTGCGGGGAATCAATCCTTGGGAATCTCGACACTCTCGCGGCTGTTGCCCGCGGCGAAGTGATCGGCAAATACCCTTGGCGCGCGCCCGCGGCCGCTCCAGAGATGCTCCACGCCGGCCACGACCAGGCGGTACTTCGGCGGCACCTTGCGGCGCTTGGTGACGCGTCGCCGCGTCCTTGTCTTGCGGCGCCCACGGCCCGCAGGGGCTTTCTGCAGGTCAGCGACGGAAAGACCGCTTTCGGCCAACAATTGATTGATTTTCTTTATCTTGTTTTGTTTTTCGCGCTCTGCCTTGTCTTTCAGGCGTTTTTCTTCTGCTTGCAACGCGATAGTCAAGGATTCGATGAGTTTCTTGAGCGCTGCAACATCAAGTTTTTTTGCAGCGGCCTTGGCCTTCGTGCGCGACCTCGCGAGTTCCTGGAGAGCTGACATGATCGGGGATTTCCTCGTCGTGGGGTTTTCAGGAGCGATTCAAATTATATTCACGCGGGAAAATCGTTTTCAACCGGTGCCGTTTCGGCCGTGGTTTTCATGATTTGATTCGCCCCAACACAATGGATGAAGAGGCGTCTTTCACCGACTCGAGGTCCAGGAGTTCCGATTCGAGAAAGTGGCCAAGGGCCTCCAGGTCGGTCGCCACCACTTCGAGCATATAGTCGCTGATTCCGGAGATCATATGGCAGGCCTTGACCTGCCGATGAACGACCGCCCAACGGCGGAACGATTCGGCGAGCTTCGGGTTCTGGCGATCGACGGTCACCGCCACGAAAGCCTTCACCTTGTGTCCGAGCGCCTTCTCGTTGAGGGTCAATGTGAAACGTTCGATCACACCGGCATTCTGCAGAGCCTCGACGCGTCGTTGACAGGCGCTGGGCGAGAGGTTGACCTGTTCACCTAGCCGCACCCAGCTCTGGCGCGAGTTCGCCTGAAGCGCATCGATAATTGCTGCGTCGAATTTGTCCATGCTGCACGATTCCTGCGATAACTGGCGCTTAGTGTATCAGTTCATGCGCGAATGAGGCATTGCACGCAGTATTTTGCAGACTCTTGACGAGCCCACGGGAGTAAACTGGTTCCATCGCCGAGTTCCGCGGGAGATTCGACATGTCATACCTGAAAAAAATCGACCATGTGACCTATGCGGTCGCGGCCGGCAACATCGAGAAGTGGGCCTGGTTTCACATCGAAGTGGAAGGCGGCAAGCTCATCAAGCGCATCGACGACGCACGCCCCAATGATCCGAACAGCAGCATGAAGATTTGGTGCATCGATTACGGCGACTTCGGAATCGCGCTCGTCGAGGGCATCGACAGGGCGGAGACGTCGCAGGTGACCAGTTTCGTCGAGAAACACGGCGATCATGCCTGCCAGCACGTTGCCTACGACTGCCACGACCTCGATCGTTTTATCGATCACATGAAATCGATGGGCGGACATCCCCGCGGCGAAGTGCTGGTCCAGGACGACGGTTTCGGAATACTGCGCCAGATGTTCGCCAAGGGCTACGCCTCAGGGCACGCCGGCGAAGCGACGTTTCCCGAATACTGCCAACGTCCCCGCACGGGCGATGAACGGCAGGATGTCGAGATCACCTTCTCGAAGAAGGCCGGCGGCGAGTTCTACCGGCAGGTTCAGGAAGCGATCGACCAGGGCGATACCGAACCGTTCTTCGATTTCAGGCGCATGCCGGAGGACTGGCAGGTGCCGGCGGAACAGCCAAAGGCTGCCGCTTAACTGAATTCAAGTCCTTGCACCGGAGGGGCCGTGCGCCCCTCCGTCCACAATCTCCGCCCACCGCGTGGCGCCGAGCGCAACGCTTCGGGCTCCGCCGACCGATGCATAATGCGCAGACACGCAAACGCGCAGGAGTTTTCCGGGAGGCGGGGCAATGTACAGACTCTTTCTGATCGCCGCGTTGGCTGCGGCAATGATCTCATCGCGTTCGGCGGCGCAGACGGCGACCGACGCCGAGCCGCGCATCAACCGCGCCATCGAGCTGCTCATGGACGGTCAGCCCATCTACTACACCCAGACCGCGGGCGGCGGTTACGACGAGGGGATGCGGCTTTCGCAGACCGACGCCGACTACATCACCTACGACATGGAGCACGGCGTATTCAACATGACCGAGCTTCGTGCCTTCATGCAGGGGCTCGTCGATGGCGGGCCGACGCCGACGGGGCACCGGACGCCGCCCGTCATCGCGACGTTGCCCGTGACGGGGCTCGACGAGGCCAGCATGCGCGCCAACGCCTGGCTCGTCCAGCAGGTGTTGGCGGCAGGCGTCCACGGAATCCTGCTCTGCCACGCGCGCGACCCGGAAGCCGTCCGCGTCATGATCGAGGCCAGCCGCTACCCGTTTGCGCCCGAGGCCGCCGAGCTCGATCAGGGGTTCCGGGGCGCCGGCAGCCAGGGTTTCGCCGC
Source organism: Gammaproteobacteria bacterium (assembly GCA_022826245.1). GTDB lineage: Bacteria > Pseudomonadota > Gammaproteobacteria > Steroidobacterales > Rariloculaceae > Rariloculus. The sequence continues at coordinate 16,716 of JAJDVG010000037.1, read as the reverse complement.
GCGCATCTGGGGCGTAAGCGGGACCGAATACCTGCGGCGCGCCGATCCCTGGCCGCTCAACCCGGACGGCGAGCTGTTCTTCGGCGTCAAGATCGAGGACAGCTACGCGCTCGAGAACGCCGAAGCGACTGCCCAGGTCCCGGGAATCGGTTTCGCCGAGTGGGGGCCGTCCGACATGCAGTTCTGGCTCCGCGGACTTCCCGAACCCGGCGTCAACAGTCAAGCGGAGCCGGAGATGGCAGCCGCGCGCGAGCGCGTCTTCAACGCCACCCGCGATGCGGATATCTACTTCCTGAACAGTTGCAACGACGACAACGTGGCCGAGATGATCGACGAAGGGGTCATGATCTGCACGGGAGGCTCGCGGGTGGGGCGCGAGTACACCGGGCGGGAGATGCCGTGAAGCGACGAACACCGGGGCGGTGTTCTCGCTGACCGAACTGTCCGGTCAGGGGGAAGACCCGACGAGAGCCTGCCTCAGAACCGGCCGAGCAGGCGCACGGCGATCGAATCCATGTCGCGCGAATCGGAACCGTACGGGCGGCTGGAATCCGTGCGGCTCAGCCCGATTTCCAGGGCCGCGTTTCGAACGAAAAACCATGTTGCCGACAAGTCGACCGTGTCGCCGGTTCCGTACGTATCGTGGTCCGAGCTTGAGAACGCCAAGCGTACCCCCAGGGCGTCGGTCGGGAACAACGTACCCGACAGACGCAATTCACGCTCACGTTCGGTCTGTGAAAACCCGATCGCCGTCAATGGCGCGCCGGAGCCGACGAAGAACCGGTCCGGCGGGTCCATGGAGATTGCCGGAGGAAAATCCTCGAATGGCGAGAGTCCGAACAGTCGTGTTTCCGACCGGCTGTGACGTACGCTTGCCGACACCGCAAAGGCCGAGTCGCCGAAATCGCCTGCGTGGCGAACCGACAGCCGCGCGCTCTCCGACTCGACGCGCGTTCCGATGCGGAAGTCCAGGGGTTCGACTGCGGGGGGAAAGGGCGAGAAATCGGGTAAGGGATCGATGCCCAACGACAGCGTCGTCCGCGATTCCTGGTCCACGTCTCCCGAGCCGAGAGCCAGTTCCAGCGTGGTTCGCGAACCGAAATACCTGCCGGCGAACACTTCGCTGCTGTCCTGGTCGAGTGTGGATCGTGCGAGCCAGAAACCCGGCAGCAGATCGCCGCCGCTCTGCTGGACCTGGGCGCCGGCGTACCAGCCGGTGTCCGGCCATACGTAGCGCCCGGCCACGGCGTACTCCGATGAATCGACACCGGATTCCGCGGGAAACGGCGCACCGAAGACCGGAAACACGTCCTCGGCGGGTATGCCCATGCCGACCAGATCCGCCGGCCGGGAAAAGGGATCGCTTGCAAACGAGGACCAGAGCAAAGGTTCGCGCAGTTTCGTGCGCCCCGCCACGACCGTCACATAGCTGCTGCGGTTAAGAAACGGCGCGAGTTCAAAAGGACCGACCGCGTCATCGACCGCGGACGGGTACCAGGTCGCGTGCAGCGCCGAATGGTTGGTTTGCACGGCGCTGCCGGAATCGCCGTCGACATGGCTGCCGGCCACCTCCCACGAGTACTCCGCTGCCCGAGCAACGGACAGCATGACGCAAGCTGCGAACACGGCCGTGGCGAGGCCGGCAATCCTGGCGCCGGAACGGTTCGTGGGCACCTCAGCCTTCAGGATTGGACCCGTAGGAACCGACAGTGCAATCGTACGGATAGATCGGAAACTCGGACGGCGTGTACACGGTTGTCCATGTGACCGGGCCCGAGTAGTAATCCGGGTCTGTCACCGTGCGTTCGACCGTCAGCACTTGCTGTTCAGGATCCAGCGTGAACCGTTCCGTCGCCACCGCTGCGCCCGAATAGGGCGCAACGCCCTCCATGTTGATCCAGCCCGGCAGCAGATTGCGCGTTTCCACCACCAGCGTGTCGCCGTCCCAACGACCGATGGAGTACCCGACCAGGCTTGGAGGGTAATCGTCGGGAAATTCGGTCTGATCGAGGTAAACACGGCGCACCGTATGGTTGTATTCGTAGAGGATGGTGACCTGGTTCTCCGCGACGATGAGTTCCATGGGAAACCGGGCGACGGTGTTCACACGACCCCAGTCCATGAGGCAACGCTGAATGTCGTCCGTGAGATGATCGTAAGCGTCCATGACAGCCTGGCCTGCAGGCGTGACATTTGAAATGTCGGGGAGATCGACGCCGCCGACGGCCCGGACCCAGACATCCGTCATCTGGTCTCGGGCGGGTCGCGGTTCATGGCCCCACGCGGGCAGAAGCACAAGCAGGCCAAGCGCGAGGCCGAGCGATTTTCCACACATCCGAATCAGCCTCCGGGACCCGCCGACGCGACTGAATTCCATTTGACCAAACACTAGACCGACTCGTCTTCAAGCTGAACCTGATTCACCCCTTCGCCGATCCCGGCGGACGAATTTTCGCCCGTGTCCTGGCGAAGTCCTATCCAGACCCTCCATTCATCGGCGGGCCGGTAGATGCTTCTGAGGTGCAAGCCCAGGCGGCCGCCCCGGGCGCGTTCGCCGGTAACCCGGACCACATCGCCCACCGACAGGCTGCTGTTCGTCAAACCGCGCCGATACAGTGCCCCAAGCGGCCAGGATTCGCCCGCCCAGATGGCGGTTCCGTCAACCCCTTCCACCGCGAAGAAAATCCGGCTGTGCGGGGCCGTCAACTGGACCTCGGTGACCGTCCCTTCGAGGATGATGACATCTTCGCGGTCATATTCAACGACCCAGGTATGGTGCGCCATGACGATGCCCGGTACTGCGAGGCCGAGGAGGGCTACCGTCTTGAAGAAGGATTTCGAGCGGTGCATCGATGACTCCGTAGTGTCGTCCTGATCTCTAAAGCTAGCATAGAGCATTATCTGCACGACACCAATTTGTGCTCGGCCAGGTCGTCCTGGTGCTGCCGTCCCTCTCCTTGTGCGGGTCTTGCCGCCACTCGATACAGTTTCCGGTGTTAGCGGACGAAACACATGCCCGGGCACAGTCCTGGAGGCTGTCAGGGGGAAAGCTGGAATTGCTTGCCCTGTGCATTGCGAAGGACGGTGAAGTGCCGGCGGTCGAGCGTGATGATATGGTCGGTGCCGAGCCTCATCGCCAACACGGCCACGGACGCGTCCACGGTGCCCAGCGGCAAGTCCGCGTACCGGCGAACGAGGCCTGCAATGCGCATCCAGTCATCCGGGTCAGGCGCAATCACCGGGAAATCCGTCAACCCTTCCAGAAAAACGGCTTCGATGTCCGCGCCGTGGCGTTTGCCAAGAAACCAGGCGACTTCGGCCACGCACAATGCCGGTATGACGATGTCGATTCCGCCACCTGACAAGGCCTTGACGCACGCTGCATGATCGGGGTCTGCAACGTTGACCGACGCTACCAACGGGCCGCTGTCAGCGATCGCGAGCAATGTCGGTCGGCCAGTCGCGATTCAGTTCGGCATCGAGGTCCCGCGCAGCAGGGCCGTCGCGATCCACCAGACCCTGCCACGGCAGCTTGCGCCCCCGGTGTCGATAGAGATGTTGCTCCAGCGCCTGGCGAACCACCGCCGACAGACTCACGCCACGGCGATGCGCCTCGCGTTGTGCCATGTCAGCCAAGTCTTGCGGCATCGAGATTGTGGTTCGAGGCATCGTGGTCATCATATATGAAGTGATGCAAAGCATACTTCAATTGGCCTGTACATGACCAGACTGTGTGTGATTCTTGAACATGCCTTCGATGGGTTGGACTTCCATGGACAAGCAAACGCTCAGCGCCGTGCCACAGGCCGGGGCGCTGCGCGTCGCGTCGCCGAACCAGGCAATGCTACTCTGTCGCCGGTTTGACCAAGGTCGATTTTGCGCCGGTCGGATGTGCGCCAGGCGTCAGTGAGGACGTGATCATGTATCGATGGTTATGGGCGGGTGGTGTAACGCTGGTGGTGGCGTGTGGCGGAGGTAGCCCGCCGGATGACACGGCGGGATCCGTGACGGACGATGCGGGTGAGGCGAACGCAAGCACGGGGGCGGCGGCTGAGGCTGCGACGGTATCCGCGGTAGGGATCGGCGCCGAGACGCTGCTTGCCGAGACTCTGATACTGTCATCGGACGAATTCGAAGGCCGCGCGCCCGGGACGGCGGGTGAGGAACTGACCGTGAGCTACCTCATCGAGCGGTTCAGCGCGCTTGGAGCGGTACCCGGCAACCCGGACGGTACCTGGGTGCAGGATGTGCCGCTGGTGGGGATCACCGCGCGTCCACCCCAGAATCTCGTGGTCTCCAACGGCGCCGAGACGCTCGCTCTGGAACCCGCCGCGGACTATGTCGCTGTAAGCAAGCACGTGGTCGATTCCGTGACCGTCGACGGCGCCGAGTTCGTTTTCGTGGGATACGGCGCCCGCGCGCCCGAATACGACTGGGATGATTTCGGCGACGCGGATCTCAGCGGCAAGATTCTCTTGTTCCTGGTCAACGATCCGCCGATCGACGACATCTTCGGCGGGCCGGCCATGACCTACTACGGCCGCTGGGTGTACAAGCATGAGATCGCCGCGGAACTGGGCGCCGCGGGTGCGCTGGTCATTCACGAAACCGGACCGGCCGGTTATCCGTGGGAGGTGATCGGCGCGACGCCGTTCGGCGAGTCATTCGACCTGGCTGCGCAGGACGACAACCTGGGCCGGGCCGCCTTCGAGGGTTGGGTGCGGCGGGCCACGGCCGAGACGATCTTCGGGATGGCCGGGCTCGATTTCGAGGCCGCCAAACAGCAGGCGGCGGTCCGGGGTTTCGAGCCGATCCCGTTGGGCCTGACGGGATCGATCGAAATCCGCAACGAGATACGCCGTATCGACTCGCGCAATGTCGTCGCCAAGGTCGAAGGCAGCGAGGCGCCGGACGAAGTCGTCATCCATGTCGCCCACTGGGACCATCTCGGCCGCGACGAAAGTCTCGAGGGCGACCAGATCTTCAACGGCGCGGCCGACAACGCCACCGGAACCGCGGGACTCATCGAACTGGCGCGCGCCTACAGCCTGTCACCTGAGCCACCCCGCCGATCCGTGCTGTTCCTGGCCGTCACGGCGGAAGAGCAGGGGCTGCTCGGATCACTTCACTACGCCCGCAACCCGCTGTATCCGGCCGCCCAGACCGTAGCCGCGCTCAATATGGACGTGCTCAACCAGTGGGGACGGACTCGCGACCTGACCATCGTCGGCCTCGGTCAGTCGGAACTCGACGACATCGGCGCCGAGGTAGCCCGGGAGCTTGGCCGCACGCTCGCGCCCGATCCGGAACCGGAAAAGGGCTTCTACTACCGTTCTGACCATTTCGCCTTCGCCAGGGCCGGCATTCCGGCGTTCTATGCGGACCCGGGCGTGGAGTACATCGACAAGCCGGAGGGATACGGGCTGCAGAAGCGCAACGAGTACACCACCAACGACTACCACAAGGTCAGCGACGAGGTGAAGCCGGACTGGGATATGACCGGCGCGGTGGAGGACCTGGCGTTTGTCTACCTGATGGGCAGGACGCTGGCCGACGGTGACGACTGGCCCGCCTGGAGCGAAACCAGCGAGTTTCGGGCCTTGCGCGAGACTCAGCGTCCGCAGTAGCGGACATTTACGGCGCGGGGCTCGTCCAGCACCGCGGTCGCCGCATCGCCAAGTGGTACGCGATGCTCGGTACCGGCTTTTTTGCGCTCGCCCGGGATTTGCCAGACACGTTCGTCAAAGTCGACCCCGACGCGGGTCGCTCGCCTGACATCCAAGGGGGTATCCGACTCGGAACGTGTCGGAGCACGATACGGTGCCGGCACACGGACTCGAACCGCGGACCTGAGGTTTACAAAACCCCTGCTCTACCAACTGAGCTATACCGGCACTGGCGGCCATTATAGCCGGGCGCTCTGCCATCATTTGCCGCAATTGCGCCACCGTCGTGCCAGATTGGGGCGCGACAATGCGAGCCATGGACGGGCGCGAACGCACTGGTTTTCGACAGGATCGGGGAGGTCGGATTCCCTGCGGCGCTGACCGTCATCCCCCTGATGAACGGAGTGGTGTGCAGCCGGTTGCAGACCGGTTCTCGACGCGGCAATTCGTGGCAGGTGCTTTCCCCCGGCACGCATGACTTGCCGATCCCTTGAGGCGCCTGCGCAATGCGGGCGCCTCGCCTTTTTCGCCGCGGCGAAGGCATCGCGGAGCCGGTCTGTCAATGGCAACCGAGAACTTCACGTTTTTGGCATCTGAAATCTGCGCACTCCGAAAGCGGGCTGTCGGGCTTCTGCGGCGATCGGCGCGCCGCAGTCGGCAGGGTAAGGCGATGACGCCTAATCGGCAGCGCTTTCGCAAGGGCGTTGCGTGAGGAGCGATTCGGTCGTCGGCGACTCTGACGCATCGGCGTCCGAGACCCGCAACTGGGGTGTCTCGGGTGTCTCCGGACCATCGACGGTGACGTCAATCCAGTAGGCTTCGTCGATGTCCGCCGGCTCCTTAATCGCCGGGTCGAGGCCGACCGCGCGCAGGATCGCCGCGGCGGCGTCTGCGAGCGCAAGTTCGGCGAACGGGCCAACGCTGATGCAGCGTTGCACGCTCGCGGGGGTCGCACCGGAATCCTCAAGTTCTTCGAGCAGCGTGATCGTCGGAGTGTCGGGTTCGGCAGCTCGGATCGGTTCGGAGGTGTCGGCGAACCAGAAGTGCCACGCGGCGAAGCCGAGATTCGCGAGCACGAGCACGAGAAACAGATTGCGCATGGCGCCCTAGGCTCCGTGGCTCGCCATGAATGCGAGGCCTTCGAGAACGAGGTTGGGTCTGAGTTCCACTTCCGTTTCGAGCCACGCCCGTACAAGTTCGGCATCCCCGCCCGTTAACACGACCTTCGGCGCCTCGCCGAGTCCCGACGCGACGGACGCAACGGCTGCGTCGAGCGCCGCCGCCAGACCGAGCATCGCGCCGCGGCCCACGGCGTCGTCGGTCTCAGTACCGAGCAGGTCGAGCCCTTGTGGGCGCGAGCGCGCCGGCGCTGTCGAGCCGATCCGCTGTGTGCCTCGGTCGAGCGCATTGGCGATGATTCGCGGTCCGGCGAGTATGAGTCCGCCGAGGTGATTGCCGGCGGCGTCGATTGCGTCGAAAGTCACGGCCGTGCCCGCGTCGATGACGCATACCGCACCGGCGGCGGCCCGCCTGGCCGCGATGATCGCCACCCAGCGATCGACGCCGAGCTGCGCCGGTTCGGCGTAACCGCAGCGGACGCCGAACTGTTCAGGCGCGGTCGCTGCGAATCGCGGTGGCACGCCGCACCGCTCACGCAGCCGAGCGCTGAGCTGCGAACCCGCGGTTTCGCCCATGACGTTCGACACGAGCACCTCGTCGACGCGCTCGGGCAATGAAGAAAACAGTGCGTCCATCGCACCGTCCATCGATTCGATGTGCAGCGCGCTGCCAGTCGCGCCGAGCTCTCCGGACTTCGCGCGGCCCCACTTGATGCGCGTGTTGCCGATGTCGATTACGAACGTCATCTCGCCGTCCGCACGCTGACGTCGCCGGAAATGATACGCCTTGAACGGTCTGCGCCGGTCTCGATGAGCAGGGCGCCGTCCGCATCGATCCCGCGGGCCGTACCGTGCACCGACCCCGACGCCTCGTCGACGCGAACCGCCTTTCCATTGAGGTAATCGGCGCTGCGCCATTCGTCCCGATACGGCTCGAAGCCGTGCCGCTCGTAGTCGGCGAAGAGCGCTCTCAGGGCATCCAGGAGCGCGGTTGCGAGCTCGGTTCGCCTAGGCTCGCGGCCATTGGTGGCCTGCCTGAGATCGACAGCGCCCGCGGGCCAGTCGCTGACGTGCCGAAGGAGCTCCGGCGGCATCGCAACGTTGATGCCGAGTCCGGCGACCACGTGACAGCGGCCCTGAGCCTCGGCCGTGAACTCGACGAGAATCCCGCCGAGTTTGCGGTCGTCCCGGACGAGGTCGTTCGGCCACTTCAGGTCGATGTCGATGCCCGCCTCGCGCCTGAGCACGCGCCGCACCGCCACGCCGACGGCGAGACTCAGCGCCGCGAGTTCGGGCGGCGTCTCGCGAAAGCTCCACGCCGCCGAGAGGCAGAGTCCCATACCGAACGGCGCATGCCAGCTTCGGCCGCGCCGGCCGCGTCCGGCGCTCTGGTATTCGGCGATGCAGGCGGCGAGTTCGCCCGGCGCGGGCGCCGGCCTCTCGAGCAGATGGCGGTTGGTCGATTGAAGTTCGGTAAACACTTCGAGCCGCGTGCCGGGGCGCGTGTTCGCGTATTCGCTCAGGGCTGCCCGGTCGAGCAGATCGACAGCCTGGCTCAGCCGATATCCCGAACCGGGCGCTCGCTCGACGGCGAGCCCCCATTGTTCGATCTTGTCGATCTGCTTCCAGACGGCGGTGCGCGAAACGCCGAAGTGCCGTGCGAGGTTCTCGCCGGAGTGCGGGCGTCCGTCGGCGAGCCGCTGCAACAGGGCACGGGCTTCCATGTGCGGCTACTTGCGGCGCAATAGCGGCCGGCCGACGATCGCCTCGGTGCCGTCGAGCATGCGGCGGATATTGCTCCTGTGCGTGTAGGTGATGAGTACCGCGACGAGGCAGGCGAACACGAACAGGCCCGGCTCCGCGGGCAAGCGCGTCGCGCCGATCAGCGCGGCCGCGCCGATGGTCGCAAGCACCGTCGCGAGTCCGACGAGTCCGGTCAGCAGGATGAGCAGCACCCACAAGCCGATGACGGGACCCGCGATCAGCGGCGCGAGGCAGCAGATGATTCCGGCTGCGGTTGCGCCGCCCTTGCCGCCGCGGAAGTCGTACCAGACCGGAAACACGTGGCCGAGAATGGCGGCGAACGCGACCGAATAGACGATCCATGCCCGGTTGATTTCAGGATCGATTCCGATGCCCGGCAGCGCGAGTCCGGGGATGATCAGGACGGCCGCGATGCCCTTGCCGACATCGACGATCATGACGCCGAGCGCGAACACCTTGCCGTGCGTGCGCAACGCGTTCGTCGCGCCGGGATTGCGGCTGCCAACATCGCGCAGGTCCGCACCGCTGTGAAAATGCCCGAGAAGCAGGCTGCCCAGGATCGATCCCAGACAGAACGCCACGGTGAATTTGAGTCCGAGTTCGAGCATGTTCCCGATATTAGCGAGCCCCTATTCGCCGAGCCACGCCCGGCGCCGCGCGAGTGCCGCCGCGTCCGCGTCCGGATCGAACTCGAGATAGCAGGTATCCGCCGGCGCGTGATCGAGCTCAAGCGCAAACTCGAGCAGTTCGTCGCCGCGAAACGCCGCTGCGGTGACGCGCTCACCCGCGTCGAACCGTTCGAGCCTCGCCTTGAGATTGCGGTCGTTGACCTTGAGACGATCGATGGCGACAACGACATCGCCGGGGTTGAAGCCTGCGCGTTGCGCCGGCCCGCCGTCGAACACGGTGAGGAGTTCCAGACCTTCGGCCGCCGGGCGAAACGATGCGCCGAGCGTCAGCGGCGCTTGGTCCTGCGAGGTCGCCGTTCCTCCCCGGTCGCCGGCGTCGCGCGCGGCGCGGAACCTGAGCGCGATCCCGAACTCGGCGAGCAGGGCGCCGAGATCGAGGTCCTCCGTACCGCGCACGGCGCGCAGGAAGAAACTCTGGAGCCCTGCGCCGCCAAGCTCGATCGTGAGCGCCTCGAAGCCGTCCTCGGGAACGCCAATGTCGCGGGCGCCGTAGCGCAGCCAGAGTTCCCGAACGACATCGTCGAGCGACGCGCCGGCATCGCTCGAGCGGCGCAGCGTCAGATCGAGCGCGAGCGCCGTCAGCATGCCCTTGCTGTAGTAGCTGACGCTTGCGTTCGGGCTGTTGGGGTTGGGCTTGTAGAGCACGTCCCAGGCGTCGAAGCTCGAATCGGAAATGCTCTGCCTGAAGCGTCCCGGCGTCCGGTAGACGCGCGATAGCTGCTCGCCGACGCGCCGCCGCCACGCCTTCGCGTCGACGAGCCCGCTGCGCAGCACCATCAGTTCCTGGTAATAGCTCGTGATGCCTTCGAAGACCCAGAGCAGGCGAGTTTGATTGCGCCGGTCGAGACGGTAGGGCGAAAACGCCTCGGGCCTGGTCCGTTTCACATGCCAGCTATGGAAGTACTCGTGGCTCGCGAGACCCAGAAAGCTGGCATAGCCCTGCGATACGCCGGTCTCGCCGGGCTTCGGCAGATCGTTGCGCTTGAAGATCAGGCTTGACGATGCACGGTGCTCGAGGCCGCCGTAGCCGTCGCCGACCGCAAGCCCGAGGAAGAGATACTCGTCGAACGGCGCCGGCTGGCCGAAAAACTCGATCTGGGTCTCGCATAGCCGGGCGAGGTCGGCAGCGACGCGCTCGAGATCGGTATGGAAACGTCCGGCAACGACCAGGCGATGCGGCACCCCGCAGGCTTCAAAGGAAACGCTCGCGAAATCGCCGATTTCGACCGGGTGGTCGATCAGTTCATCGTAGTCCTGCGCCGTGTAGCGGCCGAAACCGCGCTCGTCGACATCGACCGGAGTCATGGCGGTCGCTACGCGCCAGTCGGCACAGGCCGGATCGTCGGGCGCTTCGAGAATGAATTCGACGGGTTCCGCGCCGCGGTCGTCGGGGAGCAGGAACACGGCCGGGCCGTTGAAGAAGGCGCGGCGGCGATCGAGCCAGTTGCCACGCACCGATTGGTCGAGCGCGTAGATCGTCGCCGTGACGGTCAGCTCTTTCGCGGGCTCGCTGCAGCGCCAGCAGTTCTTGCCGATCTTCCCGATGCCGGTGGCGCTGCCGGAACTCGTCGCTTCGATGCCGACGACATGCCGGGCGAATTCCCGCAGCAGGTAGCTTCCGGGGATCCACGACGGCATCCGGAAGTCCTGCGGCGTCTCCGGCCTGTCAACGCTACAGGCGACCTCGATCAGGTGGCGGTCGAGATCGGCCAGGCGCAGTCGATAGCGAATCAGCGTGCTGTCCTCCGTGCTTTGCGGCCGGCGGCAATTCTCGCACACTCGGCGACCGCGCAGCCGCGCCCGGCAGCGAAGTGAGCCTTGTCGCGGACGTTGGTAGCATGCACCGGACGATGCGTCAGGCAAACGGCATACAGATCGAACTCGCTGGCATCAGCAAGGCCTATGGCGAGCAGGTTGTGCTCGACGGCATTGACCTTGCGATCACGGATGCTGAGTTTATCGCCGTCATGGGTCGAAGCGGCTCGGGCAAGTCGACGCTGCTCAAGATCGTCGGCGGCCTCGATACGCCCGATGCGGGCGCCGTCATTCACCGGGGGCGAAGCCTGAACGGCATGAGCGAACGCGAGCGGACGCGGTTCCGACGCAGTTCGCTCGGTTTCGTGTTCCAGTTCTTCAATCTGATCCCGACGCTGACGGTCCGGGAAAACGTGTGCCTGCCACTGGATCTCAACAGGATGGCCGCGGATGAATCGAAGCGCCGAAGTTCCGAGGTGCTCGGGGAACTCGAGATCGACGGCTGCGCAGACCGGTTTCCCGAGGAGCTTTCGGGCGGCGAGCAGCAGCGCGCCGCGATCGCGCGTGCGCTCGTGCACGAGCCCGAACTCGTCATCGCCGACGAGCCGACGGGGAATCTCGATCTGGAGACGGCGGGAGCCGTGCTCGAGGTCCTGGGCACGAGTTGCCGGCAGCGCGGTACGACGCTGATCGTCGCAACCCACAGCCGCGAAATCGCCTCGGTCGCCGACCGGACATTGCGGATCCTCGGCGCCCGGCTCGAGGAGGCCGCGCCGTGAGCCGGCTCCTGTCCAGGGCGGCGCGTCGCTTCTACCTCCGGCATCCCTGGCAGCTTGCGCTGGCAATCGCCGGCATCGCGCTCGGAGTCGCGGTCTATGTCGGCGTCGATCTCGCGAACGACAGCGCGAGGCGGGCGTTCGAGCTGTCGACGGAGGTCATCCGCGGTCAGACGACACACCGTCTTCTGCCTGTCGGCGGTTCGTTGGACGAAGAGATTTACGGCGAGTTGTTGCGGGACGGGCGCGTCACGCGTGCGGCGCCGATCGTCGAGGCGGCCGTGCGCATCGGCGGCAATACCGGTCCACGCCGGATGCTGCTCGGCGTCGACCCGATCAAGGAAGCGGGCTTCCGGGACTATTCGGGCTTCGTTCCGGGCCGCAGCGGGGACTTCACGCGACTCGTCACTGAGCCCGGCACGATCATGGTCCCGGAGTCGCTGGCGGATGAGTTCGCGCTCGAGCTGGGCTCGCGTATCGACATCCGGATCGACGGTCGGTTCGAACAGGTCGAGGTCGTCGGCACCGTACGGAGCGTCTCGGCGAGCGCCGAGAGCGAGCCGCCTTTCGTCACGGACATCAGCACGGCCCAGCAACTCGTCGACGGCGCCGGTTCGCTGAGCCGGATCGATCTCGCGTTGAGTCGGGAACAGGCGCAGTCGCTCGGTCGGGATCCGCCGGCCGGCACGATACTCGTCGCCGCGGCCGGCGAGAACGATGCGCTGACCGAGATGACGCGGGCCTTCCGCACGAATCTGACGGCGCTCGGCCTGCTCGCGCTCGTCGTCGGCATGTTCCTGATCTACTCGACGATGTCGTTCTCGATCGTGCAGCGGCGCCCTGTCATGGGCGTGCTGCGCGCGATCGGCGTCGACCGGCGGCAGTTGCTCGGCAGCGTGCTGTCGGAAGCCGTCATGCTCGGCGCAGTCGGCAGTGCGCTCGGGCTGGTTCTCGGCGAGCTGCTCGCGCGCGGCCTGGTCGACATGGTGCTCAGGACGATCGGCGATCTCTACTTCGGCAACGCCGTCAGCGCGGCCGATGCGTCGAACTGGATCCATGTCCGGGGCGCGGCTCTCGGGCTCGGGGCAACGCTCTTTGCCGCACTCGGGCCCGCGCTCGACGCGTCGCGGTCGGCGCCGGATTCGGCGTTGCGCCGTGCGGCGCTCGAGCGGACCACGCGGTACCGCGCGAAATACGCGGCGGCGCTCGCCGCGCCGCTGCTCGTGCTCGCCGCTTCGCTGTTGCTCATCGCGCCGCGGAGCCTGGTCACGGCGTTTGCTGCCCTCTTTTTCGTGCTTTGCGCCGGGGCGCTGTTGACACCGTCAGCCACTCTGCTGCTCATGAAACCTCTCGAACCCGTCGCGGCACGCGGCTTCGGGCTGCCGGGCCTCATGGCCGTGCGCGGGGTCGGTGCATCCCTGAGCCGCACGGGCGTGGCGACGGCCGCATTGGCCGTCGCCGTCGCCACGGTCATCGGCGTAGGCGTGATGATTTCGAGTTTTCGCTTGAGTCTCGAGAGCTGGCTTGACACGACGTTGACGGCCGACATCTACCTCACGCTCGACCAGCCGCGTGCCGGACGGCCGTTCGGAACCGATTTGCCCGCGGCGCTCGGCGCGTTGCCCGAGGTCGCCAGCGTCGCGCCGACGCGCTATTTTCGCGTGCGCACCGCGTACGGTGAGCTTGGCGTACGCGCCGCGGAGCCCGGGCCGGAAGGCTGGGGCGTCGACATGGTCGGCATCGGGTCCGTGGCGCTCGACGGTGCCGATGCCATCCTGGTCACGGAGCCGTTCTCGTACCGCTTCGATCTTGGCGTGGGCGATGCCGTGAGCCTGCCGACCGCCTCGGGCGATCGCGCGTTCACTATCGCCGGAGTCTTCAGGGACTATTCGACCGGTAACAACGCGCTGCTTCTGCCGCTTGAGACCTATCGGCGGCATTGGCGCGACGACAGCGTCACGGGTATCGGCGTGCACCTGGCGAGCGGTTACGAGACGGACGAAGCTACGCGAGCGATTCGGGCAACGCTCGGGGACAGCGCCGGCGTGCAGCTTCGTACGACCGAAGCCATCGAGGACATCACGCTCGCGGTCTTCGACCGCACGTTCCGGATCACCGAGGTCCTGCGCTGGCTCGCGGGCGCCATCGCCTTTCTGGGCGTGTTGAGCGCGGTGCTCGCCATCGAACTCGAGCGAGCGCGCGAAGTCGCGATCCTGCGCGCGCTCGGGTTCTCGCGTAACGAACTCGCCAGGCAGATCCTGACCCGAACCGGGTTGCTCGGCATCGCGGCGGGCTTGTGTGCCGTGCCGCTCGGCGTGGCCCTGGCCGCATTGCTGGTCCACGTCATCAACCGGCGCTCATTCGGCTGGAGCATGGATCTCAGCGTCACGCCCGCGCCCGTATTGCTCGGTGTGGCGCTCGCCATCGCCGCGGCGTTCCTTGCCGGAATCTGGCCCGCGATCCGCGCCAGCAGACTGGGGCTCGACGGGGCATTGCGCGATGAATAGCGGCTTTGCCGCAGTCGCGTCGCTGATCGCGCTTGCGGTTTGCGGATGCGTGGAACCACCGCCGGATGACGCCCCGTCCCCGGCCGCGGCGGCCGTGCGCTATCTCGCCGACAGCGATGACGCCGGCCGCGGTTTCGCGAGGGCATATGAGCCTCGCAGCTTCGTGTTTCCCGAAGATCATGGCAGCCACCCGGATTTCCGCACCGAGTGGTGGTATTTCACGGGCAACGTGTTCGGCGCCGGGCAACGCCACTACGGCTTCGAAGTCACGTTCTTCCGCATCGCGCTCGCCCCGACGGCGCCGGACAGCACCTCGGCCTGGGCGACGAACCAGTTCTGGATGGCGCACTTCGCGCTGACCGACACGCAAGCCGGCCGGTTTCATGCGGCAGAACGACTCACGCGCGGCGCGCTCGGGCTTGCCGGCGCGAACCACACCCCGTTTCGTGTCTGGGTCGAGGATTGGCAGGTCGCCGGCCGCGCGGACGCGGACGCCGAATCCTTCACGCTCAAGGCGCGCAGCGAAGAGGCCGAGATCGAGCTTGAGCTCGAGAGCCTCAAGCCCGCAGTCGCCCAGGGAGATCGCGGGCTCGACGCGAAGGGGCCCGAGCCCGGCAATGCGTCGTATTACTACTCGCTGCCGCGGCTGGCCGTGCGCGGCTCCGTGCGCGCCGGAGACGCCGGCGCCGATGCCGTTGAAGGCTTCGCCTGGATGGACCGCGAGTGGGCGACGAGCGCGTTGAACGAAGGCGTCGTCGGCTGGGACTGGTTCGCGCTGCAGCTATCCGACGGCCGCGATCTCATGTACTACCGGCTGCGCGGCGAAGACGGGCTGGCACGCCCGCAAAGCGGCGGCACGCTCGTCGGCGCCGGCGGCGAGGTACGGAGGCTCGAAAGATCCGATGTCGTGCTCGATGTGCTCGACTACTGGACGAGCCCGGTCAGCAACGTGCGCTATCCGGTCGAGTGGCGGCTCCGCGTGCCGGCGGAGCAGATCGATCTTTCGATCGTTCCCTATCTCCCGAATCAGGAAGTCGATCTGTCGGTACGCTATTGGGAGGGCGCGGTCGCCGTCAGCGGCAGTGCCGGGGGAGGGCAGGTCGACGGCAACGGCTACCTCGAACTCGCCGGTTATTGAAAACGAGGACGAAAAAAAACCCCGGCATTGCCGGGGTTTCGTATCAAGTGCCTGGCGATGACCTACTCTCGCGTGACATCTGCCACACTACCATCGGCGCTGGACGTTTTCACTTCCGAGTTCGGGATGGGATCGGGTGGTTCCCGTCCGCTATGGCCGCCAGGCAAACCGGTATGGCGTTCTCCTTGCGGAGCGACGCCGAAAAACTGGAACGATCCGTCCGGCGATCCCGAAAGGTTCGCCGATCTCACACCGTATGTCCGCTCAAACGCAACACCCGGACAGACTCCTTGGGTGTTATATGGTCAAGCCTCACGGGCAATTAGTACTGGTTAGCTTCATCCATTACTGAACTTCCACACCCAGCCTATCAACCTCGTAGTCTTCGAGGGCCCTTCAGGGGGATCGAGTCCCCGGGGAAACCTAATCTCAGGGGGGGCTTCCCGCTTAGATGCTTTCAGCGGTTATCCCTTCCGTACATAGCTACCCGGCAGTGCCACTGGCGTGACAACCGGAACACCAGAGGTACGTCCACTCCGGTCCTCTCGTACTAGGAGCAGCGCCCTTCAAGTTTCCAACGCCCACGGCAGATAGGGACCGAACTGTCTCACGACGTTCTAAACCCAGCTCGCGTACCACTTTAAATGGCGAACAGCCATACCCTTGGGACCTGCTGCAGCCCCAGGATGTGATGAGCCGACATCGAGGTGCCAAACTCCTCCGTCGATGTGGACTCTTGGGAGGAATCAGCCTGTTATCCCCGGCGTACCTTTTATCCGTTGAGCGATGGCCCTTCCATACAGAACCACCGGATCACTAAGACCGACTTTCGTCCCTGCTCGACTTGTCTGTCTCGCAGTCAAGCACTCTTATGCCTTTGCACACATTGCGCGATGACCGACCGCGCTGAGAGTACCTTTGCACTCCTCCGTTACTCTTTGGGAGGAGACCGCCCCAGTCAAACTACCCACCATACACTGTCCCCGACCCGGATAACGGGCCTGGGTTAGAACCCCAAACGTGCCAGGGTGGTATTTCAAGGTTGGCTCCACGAAGACTGGCGTCTCCGCTTCAAAGCCTCCCACCTATCCTACACAAGCAAGTTCAAGATTCAGTGTAAAGCTGTAGTAAAGGTTCACGGGGTCTTTCCGTCTAGCCGCGGGTACACTGCATCTTCACAGCGATTTCAATTTCACTGAGTCCCGGGTGGAGACAGTGTGGCCATCGTTACGCCATTCGTGCAGGTCGGAACTTACCCGACAAGGAATTTCGCTACCTTAGGACCGTTATAGTTACGGCCGCC
>JAJDVG010000001.1 GCA_022826245.1 Gammaproteobacteria bacterium | reverse complement strand
CGCGCCGGTAGGCGCGCGGGTCGCCTCCCGGTTTTTTTTTACGGGGTTTTAAACGGGGCCGGTGGTCCAACTCCCCGCAACGAAGAGGACGCGCGCGGAGCCTCCAGGGATGGATTCACGGCGTGTTTCAAGCGGCCTGTAGTGCAACTCCCCGCACCACTGAGACGACGCTCGCTACTTCCCCTGCGTTGCGTTGAACTTCGCAAGCTGCTCGGGCGTCGCTTCGGCCTGATGGCGCGCCTTCCACTCGGCGTAGGGCATGCCGTAGATGCGTTCGCGCGCGGCGTCGAGGTCCATGTCGATGCCCTGCTCCCGTGCCGCTTCGAGATACCACTTGCTCAGGCAGTTCCGGCAGAAGCCGGCGAGAATCATCAACTCGATGTTCTGCACGTCCCTGCGCTCGTCGAAATGCGCGATCAGGCGGCGCAGCACCGCCGCGTCGAGTTCCGTCTGGCTGGTCTTGTCCATCCGCTACCACGCAATCCCGTAGTCGTCGCCGAAATCGCTCGCTCCGCCCCACATCGTGCCGTGTTGCCGGTCGAAGTGGATGGCCGTGATCGGTCCTGAACTCTTCTCCCACGTCTCGACCTGGTAGCCCATCCGCTCGAGTGCGCGCGTGACCCGAAACGGCGTATCGATACGCACGACCAGCCGGCCGGGTTCGGAACGCTGCGTTCCGAACGAGCTGTGCATCTGGAAGCTGTTGATGTTCGCCGCCTCGACTGCCTGCTGTACGTCCATCTCGAACTCGACGACGTTGAGGAAAAACTGCAGCAGGTTCTGGTCCTGCGAATCGCCGCCCTGCACGGCAAACGACAGGTAGGGCTCGCCGTCCCTGAGCGCCATGCCGGGGCTCAAGGTCGCACGCGGGCGCTTGCCGGGCTCGACGACATTGAACGGATTGTGCGCTTCGTCGATGCCGAAGCTCTGCATGCGTTGGGAGAGCCCGATGCCCGTCGTGCCGGCGATGAACGCGGGAATCCAGCCGCCGCTCGGCGTGACCGAAACGACCCACCCATCCGCATCGGCCGCCTGGATCGACGTGGTACCGGCCAGGAAGGCTTCGTCGTGCGTCATGCCGCCCGGCGCCTCGATGACGTTCGCGCGGCTGCGGTCCAGAATCCTGGGACGCCAGCGCTCGAGCAGCGCGCTGAAGGGATTGCTCTCGCCCTGAAACGGGTAGGGATCGCCGGGGCGAATGCCCGGATCGTTGCGCCGCCAGTCGATCTCGGCCGCGCGCTGCCGCGCGTAGTCCTTCGACAGCAGGCCCGCGATCGGCTCCGCCGGCGGGAAGTAGGGATCGCCGTAGTAGAAGTCCCGATCGGCGAACGCCAGGTTCATGACCTGGTAGAGCGCGTGAATGTATCTCGTGCTGTTATGGCCCATGCCCTTCAGGTCCACGTCTTCGAGCAAATTGAGCATCTGCAGCATCACGGGGCCCTGCACCCAGTGGGTCAGCTTGTAGACGTCGATGTCCTTGTAGCGGGTGGATACGGGCTCCTCGATATACACCTGCCAACGATCGAGATCTTCCATCTGAAACAGGCCGCCTTCGGCCTGGATGCCCGCGACGAGGTCGCGCGCGATATCGCCGCGGTAGAAGCGATCGTACGCAGCCATGATCGCGTCCTCACGGGTCTTGCCGGCTTCGAGCGCGTCGCGTTCGGCCTCGACGAGCTTGTTCAGCGTCGCGAGCAGCTCCGGTTGCCTGAAGACCTCGCCCGGCAGGGGAGCGGCCCATTGGAACGGCGCATCTTCATCGTAGTGCGGCAGGAACACCCGGCGCGACGCTTCCCAACCGCTGAGCAGCATCCTGCTGTCCTCGATGCTCTCGGCCCCGGACT
This sequence comes from Gammaproteobacteria bacterium, assembly GCA_022826245.1. Lineage (GTDB taxonomy): Bacteria > Pseudomonadota > Gammaproteobacteria > Steroidobacterales > Rariloculaceae > Rariloculus. Next base: position 77,164 of record JAJDVG010000001.1, on the reverse strand, counting down.
GTTCCATGGGGTAGCCGTCGGCCATCTCGATCGCCGGCGCCAGCACTTCGGCGAGACTCATCGTCCCGTATTCGGCGAGCATCACCATCAGGCCGCCGGGGGTGCCCGGCGTCACCGCGGCTAGCGGACCGTACTCCGGAGGCTGGCGCATGCGGCGGGAGCGGAAGAACTCCGGCGTCGCGCCCGACGGCGCCGCGCCCAGCGCATTGATCGCCACGACTTCGCCGCTGCGCGGATCGTGAATCAGCGCCTGCGTTTCGCCGCCCCAACCGAGTGTGTCCCACATCGTCGCGGTGGCCGCGAGCATCGCGCAGGCGGCATCGACGGCATTGCCGCCCTTCGCGAACGTTATCGCGCCGGCGGTCGCGCCGAGCGGCTTGCCCGTGATCGCGACCCAGTGCTTGCCATGCAATACGGGCTTGTTCGAGTCGCCGGGTTCCTGCGCCGCGGCCGCCGAGCACAGCGCCCCGCAGGCGACGCCCAGCACGAGTTTTCGAAGCAGCGGCATGGTCGACTCCCTGGCGCGGGCAAGCCCGGATGCGCGCGGATGATTGGGACAGGTCAAGGATACCGGGGTGAAGGGGCCGTGAACACCATGCGAGACGTCTTCGACGATCCCTGTGCATCGCTCTGGGGCGATGCACTCCACGGGGCCGGCGCGACGGGCTGTGACCGTGGCCGCAGCGACGCCTTCGCTCGCCGCGCTACAATTGCCCATCGACCGACGGGAGCTTGCGGCAAAGGCGGCCGGCAATGCTGAGTAACGACACGATTGACCGGACCTTCTTCGTTGCGTTGCTCGTCGTCGTCACGATCGCGTTCCTCTGGCTCGTTCGCGGCTTTCTGCAGCCGGTGTTCTGGGCAGTTGCGCTCGGCATCGTCGTTTTTCCGGTTCACGGGCGCATCGAACGCAGGCTCGGCGGACGCAAGTCGCTGGCCGCGGCGGCCAGCATGCTGCTCGTCCTCGTCGTCGTCATCCTGCCGCTCGGCGGAATCATCGCCGCGGTCACGACCGAGGCTGCCGGACTCTACGCGCGGCTCGCCGACGGCGACATCGATCCGGGCGGGATATACCGTTTCGTCGAGCGCAACCTGCCGCAGCTCGTGTCGCTGCTTCAGTCCGTCGGCATCGATCCGGAGCGACTGCAGGCGCAACTGTCGGCGGGCGCCGTCGAGGCCAGCCGGTTCATCGCGTCCAGTGCGCTGGAGATCGGCCAGGACACGCTGCGCGTGACCGTGTTTTTTTTCCTGATGATCTACCTGTTGTTCTTTTTTCTGCGCGACGGCCGGCGGATGCTTGACGGGCTCGTACACGCATTGCCGCTCGGCGACGAACGCGAGCGTCACCTGCTCGCGAGGTTTGCCGAGGTGTCGCGCGCGACCATCAAGGGCACCTTCGTCATCGCCGTCATTCAGGGCGCGATCGGCGGCGCCGCGTTCGCCGTGCTCGGTATTGGCGCGCCCGTGCTCTGGGGCGTCGTCATGGCGCTGCTCAGCATCGTCCCGGCGGTGGGGCCGGCCCTGGTCTGGGTCCCGGCGGCGATCATGCTGATTGCGGGGGGAAGTCTCGTCAGCGGCATCGTCCTGGTTGCAGTCGGAGTGTTCATCGTGGGGCTCGTCGACAACCTGCTCCGGCCGATACTCGTCGGCAGGGATACTCGAATGCCCGATTACCTGATCCTCCTGTCTACGCTCGGTGGGCTGACTGCGTTCGGGCTCGCGGGCGTCGTGATCGGCCCGATCATCGCCGCGTTCTTCCTGAGCGTCTGGGCGATGGCCGCGGAGGAGTTCGGCGAAGAGCCGACGCAAGCGGTTGCCGCCGACACCGGTGCCGGCATGCAGGCCGGGGCTGACGCCGACACCGCTACCGATTCCGATGTCGGGGCTGACAGCGGGGCTGGCGGCGAACCCGATACCGGTTCCGACACCCTCCGGGGGGTGAGCCCCGACGACAGCGCAGACGCGTGATGACGACCTGACGCGGATGGCGGCCACGGCGGGTTTCGTTACTCTCGGCGATCTCGTCGCCACGTTTCCCGGTCGCGGCTCGGCGCCGGCGATCATCGCCTTCGGTCCCGAAGGCTCCGAAACCGTTTCCTACGATCGACTCCATCGGAAAATAGGCCGGGTCGCGGGCGGGTTGAGGGAGCGCGGTGTCGGGCCCGGCGATGCGGTATTGCTCTGGGCGCCGAACAGCCTCGCCTGGGTCGCAGCCTGGTTCGGCATCGCCGAAAGCGGCGCGACGGCGATTCCTGCCGACAACCAGTATCGCCCCGGCGACATAGCGGCGATCCTGAACCATCGCGGCGCGAAGCTCGTGCTGACGACCATGGACCACATGGCGGAACTCGGGGAGACCGCCAATGTAGCCGAATCCGACTTCGTGCTGCTTGACGCCGACGAGGCCGATCCGCGCAGTCTGCGCAGCCTCGAACATGCCGGTACGCCGGACGAGAGCAGTTTGGCGGCCGGGGAGGGCGATTTCGCGACAGGCACGGACGACGCAAGCCGCATCGCTTCGCTGCTCTACACGTCCGGAACGACCGGGACGCCCAAGGCCGTACCGCTCACGCACGCGAACCTCGCGGCGAACGCCAACGCCCTGCTGGGTACAAAGCTCGTCCGGCCGCACGATCGGGTCTGTGTCCCGTTGCCGTTCCACCATACCTACCCGTTCACCGTGGGCATGCTCACCGTGCTCGGCAGCGGCGCCGTGGTCGTGCTGCCTTCGGGCGTCTCGGGTCCGGAACTCACGCGTGCAACGACGGAAGCCGGCGCGACGGCGCTGCTTGCCGTGCCGGCACTGTGCTCGGCGCTCTGGGGCGCCATCGAAGCGCGTGTCGCCGCGCGCGGCAAGCGTGCCGCGCGGATATTCTCGATACTGCTCGGCGCCAGCATGGCTGTCCGCCGTACGACCGGTCTGAGCCTCGGGAAACTCTTCTTCCGTCCGCTTCACAAGGCCGTCGGCGCGCGTCTCTCGATGCTCGGCTGCGGCGGCGCGAAACTCGACGGCGAGCTCGCCCGGAAGCTCGAGGGCATCGGCTGGACCGTGCTCACCGGGTACGGCCTGACGGAGACCTCGCCCGTCGTGACCTTCAACCACCGCCAAAAGCGGCGGCTCGGCGCCGAAGGACGCCCTCTGCCCGGAGTCGATGTCCGGATCGAGGCCGTGTCCGGTCAGCCTCACGGCGAGATCCTTGTCCGCGGACCCAATGTTTTCGCCGGCTACTGGAACAATCCCGAGGCAACCCGGGCGGTATTCACCGAGGACGGCTGGTTTCGCACCGGCGATCTGGGCTGGCGCGACGCCGGCGGTTTTCTCTACATTGCCGGCCGCAACAAGGAAGTCATCGTCCTGCCCGACGGCAAGAACGTGTTCCCCGACGAGGTCGAGGCCGTGTATGCGACGTCGCCCTTGCTGGGCGAGATCGCGATCCTCTGCAACGAGGGCGAACTCGTGGCGCTCGCGGTGCCGGACGAGGACGAGATGCGCCGGCGCGGTGCGCTCAGGCAAGCCGAACTCGTGCGCGACGATGTCGAACGGCTTTCGATGGGTCTGCCCGCGTACAAGCGCATCGGCGACTACCGGCTCACGCGCGAAGCGCTGCCCAGAACGGCGCTCGGCAAGCTCAAGCGCCACCTTCTGCCCGAGATTTACGCCGGTGCGAAGGTGCGCGAGCGGGCGCCGGCGTCGACACCGCTCAGCGATGACGAGGAGCGCCTGATCGAATCGGGCGTCACGGGAGACGTCTGGCGCTGGCTCGGCGAACGCTATCCCGACGAGACGCTGTCCCTCGATACGAGCCCGCAGCTCGATCTCAAGGTCGATTCGCTCGAATGGGTGACGATGACGCTCGAGATCGAACGCCGCTTCGGCATCGTACTCACCGGCCAGGCCGTCGCGCAGATCCTTACGCTGCGCGACCTGCTCGAGCAGGTTCGAACGGCGCCCGCTGCCGAAGCGAAGCCGTCAGGCGAGGCCGAGTCGGACCTGCCCGAAATCGAGCGGCCGAACATCTTGCTGCGCGCTCTCGGCGCCTTGTTGTTCGCCATCGACAGACTGCTCATGCGGACGTTGTTCCGGTTGCGCGTGCACGGCCGCGAACACCTGCCGGACAGCGCAACGCCGTGCGTCATCGCCGCGAACCATGTGAGCTTTCTCGATCCTGCGGCGATCGCCGCCGCGCTGCCGCGCCGCGTGCTGCGCGACACTCACTGGGCCGCCTGGGTCGGCATCATGTTCGCCGGTCCCCTGCAGCGTCTCGCGAGCCGGGCGACCCGGGTGTTCGCCGTCGATCCGGACTGGGATCTTGCCGGCGCAGTCCGGACCGGGCGGGCCGTGCTTGCCGCCGGTCAGTCGGTCGTCTGGTTTCCCGAGGGGCGGCGCTCACATACGGGTGAGCTGCAGAACTTCCAGCAGGGCATCGGCGTGATGCTCGAAGCCGCCCCGGACGCTCAGGTCGTGCCGACCGCCATTTCGGGTGCTTACGAAGCATGGCCGCGGCATCGGCGCCTGCCCCGACCCGGCCGGGTCGAGGTCGTGTTCGGCCGGCCGATTGCCGTGGCCGAACTCCGGCAGAGCGGCGCCGGCGAGTCGCAAGCCGAACGGATCGCGAACGCCTTGCAGCAGGAAGTCGCGCGGTTGCTTCCCGTCCCCCTCGCGGAGACAAACGGATGAAAGACCCGCGAGAGCCTGGTCTACCGCATTCCGTGCTCAGCTTCGGCGGCGTCGTCGCCATCGTGATCGTGGGCCTGCTCGGGTTCGGGGTCAGTCTCCACAGCCTGCTGATCGTGGCCCTGATCTGGATAGCGGGCAATGCGGCCGCGATCGGCCACGACTACGCGTCGATAAAGACGGCGATGACGTCCGGTATCGCCAAGGGTCTTGGCGCCATCTACATATTCGTCCTTATCGGCGTTCTGGTCGCTTCCCTGCTTGAGGGCGGGACCATCGGGAGCCTCATCTACTACGGTATCGATCTGCTTCATCCGGCCGTCTTCCTGCCGGCCGGCCTCCTGCTTTGCGCCTTCATGTCGCTGGCGACCGGAACGTCCTGGGGCACCATCGCGACGGCCGGGGTAGTGCTGGTCGGTCTCGGCGCGGCGCTGGGCATACCATTGCCCATCGTCGCCGGGATGGTCATTTCCGGGGCCAGCTTCGGCGACAAAATGTCGCCGGTTTCGGATACGACGGTCCTGGCCGCGATGACCGCGGAAACGGACATCTACGCCCACATTCGGTCCATGTTTTTCACCAGTGGCCCGACCGGCATCATTTGCCTGGCCGCGTTTTCCTTGCTGGGCCTGCAGTTTTCCGGGCAGGCGCTCTCCGAAGAGCAACTGCTCGAACTCCAGGCGGGTCTTTCGGGCCAGTTCGCCATCGGTCCGCTGGCGCTGCTGCCACTGCTCGTATTGCTGACCCTGAGCCTGAAGCGTGTTCCCGCCGAACCCAGCATGCTCGCCAGCGTCGCAACGGCCGTGGTTCTTGCCGTGACGGTTCAGGACCGGCCGATCGTGGACGTGTTGAACAGTCTCCAGGGCGGCTATGCCGCCGACACCGGTCACGAGCAGCTCGATTCGCTGCTCAGCCGCGGCGGCATCCAGAGCATGATGTGGACGCTCTCGCTGGCGTTGATCGCCCTGGCACTGGGAGGATTACTGGACCGGGCCGGCTTCGTTCGCGTGCTGATGAACGGCATTCTGGCGCGCCTGAGGCGCGCCGCCAGCCTGATGACCGCCACCATCGGCGCGGGCCTTGTGGCCAACATGAGCATGGGCGAAGCCTACCTGTCGATCATCTTCGGAGGGCAGTTGTTCAAGTCATCCTACAAGGAACAGCAACTCGAGAACCACTTGATGTCACGTTGCCTTGAAGAAGGTGCGACACTGACTACGCCGTTGATCCCATGGACGACATCCGGGGCATTCTGCATGGGCGTTCTGGGCCTTTCGCCGCTGGCGTATGCGCCGTGGGCGTTGTTCAACTACATCAATCCGATCCTGTCCATCGTTCTTGCCTACATGGGCTTTGGGATATTTCGGCAGGCCGCCAACCGCAACAGCGGCACGTAGCCGTGCGGAGGGGACGAATCATGACAACCGGAACGAAGACGACTCAAGGCATACGGCGAAAGGCCGGAGAGCGCGATCGCCTGCTGCGTCCCGACTGGCAGTACATCGAGCATTGCAACATTGACGACTACCGGCGGGAGGACTGGGCCATAATGAATCGGCAGCGCGCCGAATACCTTGCGGAGGAACGCGGCCGGCAGGCGCTGGAGCTGCTTGCCGCGTCGCGAGACGCTCCCACGTTCGGCTACCTGATAAACAACTACGAGCACTGCCTGCAGACGGCCACCATGCTGTACCGCGACGGCCACGATGAGGAAACGATCGTTACGGGTCTGTTCCATGACATCGGATTCGTCGTCTGCCCCGAAAACCACGAAAAATTCGCCGCGGATCTGGTACGTCCTTTCGTTTCCGAAAAAAATGCCTGGATGCTCGAACACCACGGGATTTTCCAGCGAATACACCTGCACGGATTTTTCGAGTCGGACGACCCCGACTTCATCCATGCCCGCGAAAAATGGCGAGGTCACCCGTATTTCGACTGGACCGCGGAATTTGTTGAACGCTACGACATCGCGGCCATCAATCCGGGTATCGAGAGTTTGCCGCTCGAGTTTTTCGAACCGATGGTGCGGAGAGTCTTTTCCGGCTCGACCCCGCTGACCCGGAGCAGCGCATGACAGCATGGATCAGGATGATTCCGGAAGATGAAGCAACCGGCGTGCTGCGGGAGCTTTACGACGAGGCGATGACTCCGCACGGCACGGTCGACAACGTCATGAAGGTGCATTCCCTGCGCCCGCACACGATGCATGGCCACGTAGCACTCTACCGGAGCGTCCTGCATCACCCGGACATTCAATTGCCGTTGTGGTTTCTCGAAGTCGTCGCGTCGTATGTCAGCATCAGGAACGACTGCGAATACAGCCTGACCCACCATTTCACGAACGTTCGGCGCCTGCTTGACGACGAACGGCGATGCGACGATATTCTGCAAAGCCTTCATGCGGGGACGCCGGAGACGCAGTTCCAGGGCAAGCATTTGGCGTTACTGCGTTACGCAGCGAAGTTGACGACAGATGTTGCGGCAATGGCGGCGGCGGATATCGAAATGCTTCGCGGGAACGATTGTACGGACGGCGACATACTCGAGGTCAATCAGGTCGCCGCCTATTTCAATTACGCGAATCGGCTGTTGAACGGTTTGGGCGTTACCACGGAGGGCGATTCAATTGGCTATTACGACCAGCCCGAAGAAAATGTTCCTCAGAAATAGCTGGTACGTCGCCGCACTCTCCTCGGAGATCAAGGCGGAGCTGAGGCCGCTCCGTATACTTGGCGAGAACATCGTCTTCTACCGAAAGGGGAGCGGCGAACCCGTCGCCCTGCAGGATGCCTGCCCGCACCGGCGATTGCCTTTGTCCAAGGGCCGCTTGCTGAACAACAGGATCGAATGCGGCTATCACGGGCTGCAATTCGATCATTCCGGACAGTGCGTTGCCGCGCCGACGCAAGACCGGATACCGCCATCGGCGCGAGTCCGGAGTTATCCGGCGGTCGACAGCTGGGGTCTGGTCTGGATCTGGATGGGTGATGCCGCGCTTGCGGACGACAAGCTGATAATCGATATCCGGAACTACGACAACCCGGACTGGAAAATTACCGCCGGCGATGCCTTGACATGCGCATGCAACTACCAATATCTGACGGACAACCTGCTGGATCCCTCGCACGTCGCCTGGGTGCATCGCACGTCGTTTGCGTCCCCCGGCACCGAAAACACGCCGGTGGAAATAACCGAAACCGATAACGGGGTGATCGTTCATCGGTGGATATACGACCGGGAACTTCCATCCTTCTATGCCCCGCTGGTCAGGTTCGAGGGAAATTGCGACCGCTTGCAACATTACGAGGCGCAATTTCCATGCACAGCCATCAACAGGTCCGTATTCGTTCCCTCGGGGAAAGGCGGCCCTGGTTTTCGAAGCGACGAATCAGCCTATGTCATGATTTCCTACCATTTCATGACGCCGATTGACGCCGACAACACTCGCTATCACTGGCTGCAGCACCGAAATACCGATCCGGACAACGAGGAATTGACGGCGATGATCGCGTCCTCCGCCAGGTCGGCCTTCCTCGAGGATCGTGAAGTGCTGGAGGCCGTCCACACCGGGATGGCCAATGCGACTACCCGCCCCGTCAACCTGGGGCTGGATGCGGCGGCACGGCGTTTTCGCCGCAGTCTTGAGCGAATGATCAGCCGGGAATCCGGCAACTCGCCTTGATTCCGGCCACGGGACGTTTCAGCAAGCTCAGAAGTTGATGCGCACGGCGTTGCAGGTACCCTGCCATCGACGTGTGCGGTCCGGGTAGCGTGCGTGAGCTTCGTTGCCGGCTACGGAAGCACGTGCAGTTGCCCCATCATGCCGGCTTCGGCGTGGTCGAGGATGTGGCAGTGATACATCCAGGCGCCAGGGCGGTCGTCGAAGCGGATCGCGATCCGGACCGCTGATTCCACGGGGATGTCGATCGTGTCCTTCCATTCCGGGATGCGCGTGTCGTCGAGCACCTGGAAGAAGTAGCCGTGCAGGTGAAACGGGTGCGCGAAGATCGTTTCGTTGGTGAGGGTCCACACGTGGGTCTCGCCGATCCGTGCCTCGATCGGCTCGAAGCTCCAGTGCGGAATCCCGTTGAAACCCATGACGACATCGTTGTTGCTCAGGTCGATCGTCATGTCGAGCGTGCGCTCGACGGCGCCTTCGATGTCGATCGGCTCGATCTCGCGCAGTTCGACCGGGATGGCGGAGGGAATCACGGGCGGGTCATCGACCGTGCGGATCGCCATCATGTCCTCGCGCGGACGGTTGAATACGCTGCCGAAGCCGCGTTCGGTAGGAACCCAGCGAAACATGGTCGTTTCTCCGGGTTCGTCGGACGGCGTGAAGACGATGTCGGCGCGCTCGCCCGGGACGAGGACGAAGTTGGGCAGTTCGGCCGACCGGGCCGCGAGGCCGTTGTCCCCCCCGAGCCGAACGAGCGTGTGTCCCGGCACGCCGATCGTGTAGTAGCGGGCGCGCGCGGTGTTGATGATCCGCCAGCGCTGCTGTTTGCCGGCGCGCACCTTGAGCGTGGGGCGCACCTTGCCGTTGACGAGCAGCACCGTGCCTTCGCGTCCGAACAGATCGCCGAACAACCCGCCCGTATCGACGGGCAGAAAGTCGCCGCTGCCTTCGGCGATCCCGATATCGGAGAGCACGAGCACGAGGTCGTCGCCGAATTCCGGCGGATCGTCCGGGTCCTCCACCACGATCGGCCCGTACATGCCCCAACCGACCTGTGCGGCGGAGTTGATGTGCGGGTGGTACCAGAAGGTGCCCGCGTCGCGCGCGACGAATTCGTAGCGAAACTCGCCGCCGCTCGGGACGGGATCCTGCGTCACGCCGGGCACGCCATCCATTTCGTTCGGTACGCGCATGCCGTGCCAGTGGATGCTCGTCGGTTCCGGCAGCGAATTCCTGAAGTGGACGATGATCGTCTCGCCGACCTTCGCGCGTATGAACGGGCCGGGAACGGTACCGCCGTAAGTCCACGCCGGTGTCCTGAATCCTTCCCTGAATTCGATCTCGGCGAGCTTCGCTTCGAGTTCGATCTCGAGGATGTTCGGATCGGGGTTGATATCGACCGGGATGTTGAGCGCGAGTTCGTCGTCCCAGCCGTCGGGCTGGTCGACCTCGAGCGCGGTCAACTGCGGGTCGTCGTTGCGGCCGCAGGCCGCGATCAGGAACACCCCGGCAAGTAGCGCGCCGAGTCGGTGAGCGGGTCTGGCAAAACGGGTCATCTTCAGTCCACCACGAAGAATACGACGAACGCCAGGGCGATCGGATAAACGGCGACGGGAACCTCGCGCGCGCGGCCTGTTGCGACCTTGATCGCGGCGTAGGAGACGAAGCCGAAGCCGAGGCCGTAGGTGATCGAGAACGTGAGCGGCATCGAAATGGCCGTCACCAGGCCCGGTGTGTATTCGGTGAGGTCGTCCCAGTCGATGTCGGTCAGGTTCCTCGCCATGAGGCAACCCACGTAGATCAACGCCGGCGCCGCGGCGTAGGACGGCACCATGGCCGCGAGCGGCGCGAAGAACAGCACGAGGAGAAACAGACCGGCCACGACCAGGGCGGTCAGCCCGGTGCGGCCTCCGGCGCGGATGCCAGGCACGCTCTCGATGTAGGCGGTTACGGGCGACGTGCCGAGCCCTGCGCCGACGACCGTGGCCGCGCTGTCGGCGATCAGTGCCCGGCGCAGTTTCGGCAATCTGCCGCGCCGGTCCAGAAAGCCGCCGACATGGGCCGTGCCGATCAGCGTACCGGCGGAGTCGAAGAGATCCACGAGGAAGAAGGCAAAGATCAACGAGACGAGCCCGAGGTCGAGCGCTGCCGGGATGTCCAGCGCCAGGAACGTGGGTGCGATGCTCGGGGGCGCGGAGAGCACTCCGGTCCACGGTTGCAAGCCGAGCGCCACGGCAGCGAGCGTCGTGGCCAGAATCGCGATGAGCAGCGCGCCGGGTACCTTGCGGGCCTCGAGCGCGACGATGGCCACGAAGCACAGCACCGCGAGCACCACGGTACCCGCGCCCAGGTCTCCGGCGGCGACCAGCGTGGCCGGGTCGGCAACGACGATGCCTGCGTTCCTGAGACCGATGAACGCGATGAAGAAACCGATCCCGGCGGCCGTGGCCAACTGCAGTGTGCGGGGAATGGAATTGACCACGGTTTCCCGGAACCGGGTCAAGCTCAGGGCGAGGAAGATCGAGCCCGAGATGAAGACGGCGCCGAGTGCCGTTTGCCACGGGTGGCCCATGGTCGCGACGACCCCGTAGCTGAAGAAGGCGTTGAGACCCATGCCGGGGGCGAGCGCGATGGGATAGTTCGTGAGCACGCCCATAAGCGCCGTACCGACGGCCGCGGCGAGGCAGGTGGCGACGAAGGCCGCGCCGGGGTCGATTCCCGCATCCGCCAGGATGGCAGGATTGACCACGACGATGTAGGCCATCGTCAGAAAAGTGGTCGCCCCGGCGATGAGCTCCGTGCGCACGGACGTGCCGTGCGCCGGCAGGTCGAACATCCGGTTGAACATGGGCGGAGCAACTCCCGTATCGCCAGCGAGGTTCCGGCCATTATCGCCCCGCCATATTGCGGCGTGTCATTATCAGCGAACGAAACATTCTTTCGGGCCGGGCGGGAAGGCGATTAGACTTGCGGTAATGCTCCAGTCAGATGCGGGAGTCCGCCATGTCAGCTACCGATGATTTCCTCGCCAACAACGCCCGTTACGTCGAGCAGTTCGACAAGGGCAACGTGCCGCTGCCGCCCGGCAAGAAGACCGCCGTCGTCGCCTGCATGGATGCCCGAATCGAGACCGGGGCCTTGCTGGGCCTGGAGGAGGGCGACGCCCACGTGATCCGCAACGCCGGAGGCGTCGTGACCGACGACGTACTGCGTTCGCTCACGATTTCCCAGCGCCTGCTCGGGACCCGCGAGATCATCCTCATCCACCATACCGATTGCGGCATGGTGACCTTCACGGACGATGGCGTTAAGGCGCAGATCGAAGCCGACACGGGTCTCAGGCCCTCGTTCGCGCTCGAGGCCTTTCCCGACGCCGAAGAGGACGTGCGCCAGTCCATCAGGCGCATCGAGTCATGTCCCTTCATCCCCGAGAAGGGGCACATTCGCGGCTTCGTTTACGACGTCGCCACGGGCAAACTCAACGAAGTCGAATAGCGGTCCAGACGGAAGCGGTACAGGCGATGGTCCAACGCCGCGCCGGCGATCGTCACCCCCAGGCCGTTGGCGTCAGTGAAGTCCGACAACCCCAACTGGCCCGGCGGATGGGTCTGGCGGAAGATGACTTCCCGTTCCGGACCGTGCACCCGCTCATCTTGATTGTCGCTGTAGACGCAGCGACGTTACAACAACGCGACCGCAGCTCGAACCCAATCCAGTTGAGGTAACAGGAACGCCGCCAGCAGCGTCAGTAGGAAGATCGCCGGGCAGCCGATGAGATACAGTGGATGAACGCGTTGCCTGGCGATGTAGTCATGAATCACGGGCGCGCTCAGAAAGCCCAGCAAAATCAGCAGCGACACTGCCGCCATGGGCAGGCCCGGCAGTTCAAAGCGAGCGATTCGGCCGACGGTCGCCGGAAGCAGGCACAGCATCAGCAGCAACATCAGTCGTCTGTGGATATGCCGATTACGTCGATTCAGGTACCCGAATGTCATCAACAAGGCCATCGGCAGGACCATCACAACATTGCCCCAGAAGATCCGATTAGTGAGCGTGACAAAGGGCTCATCGAGTATGCCGGCGGCGTTTCTGTCACTGGCGGTCTGAAACATCAATACGACAATCTGCACGACCAGAATGACGCCTAACACCATTCCGGCTGTCCCGAGCTTTCGGTGCCTTGAAATCTTCGTACTTCTCACAAATCCCGTCTGAGCGATAAACAACGCCATCCAGAGCGTGGCGATGAAGCCGTGCATATGTTCCAGCGGCCTGGAGGGTCGCTGCTCCATTCCTTCCAGGTGCAGTCGCGGCAGGTCAAATGAAGCGCCCAGATAGAATGTGGGCGCAAAACCGACGAATACCGCGATCGCTAGAGCCCAGGCCATGTAGAAGTAAAAGTTGTCCCGCTGGCGTGTCACGACAAGGCCCTCATGCTCAGCCGGCTGACGGGAACCAGGCAAGTGCAGATCGGAAGCGGTTTCGCGAAACCGATGCCAGAATCCGCGCGTCACCGGCGGGGCCACGTCGTGAGTCCAAAGGGCGCGTCGCAGGCGATGGATAATCCGGTCGGCGAGGCAGGGTCAATCTGAAACCCATGACCGTCGGTATTCCTGCGGAGAAGTGCCGACAATTCGATGAAAATGCTTGCGAAACACCGCGGGCGATCCGGCTCCCACCTGAGAGGCAATCCGCTCAATGCTGTTGCGGGTGTTTGCGAGCAAGTGCTGTGCGCGTCGCATCCGCAGGCGCAGTAACCATTGAACGGGCGGATAGCCGACCTGTTCCAGAAAGCGTCGATTCAACGTGCGTTTACTCAGCCTGGCGTTCTCCGCAATTTCCTCCAGGTCCAGCGAACGATGCAGGTTCTTCTCCATCCACTCCAGCACCGGCCCGAGTGACCGGCGATCGTGTGAAATCCGATCGTTTACGATGAATTGTGCCTGGCCGCCGCGGCGTTCCAATGACATCACGGCCAGCCGGGCCGAGTGCGCCGCGATTGCGGCGCCGTAGTCACGCTTGATCATATGCAAACAGAGATCGAGCCCCGCGGCTGCCCCGGCCGACGTGAGTATCCGCCCGTTGTCAACGAATAGCACGTTGGGGTCGACCTGAATGTCAGGATGCCGCGTTTGCAATTCTTCCGCGACCAGCCAGTGAGTTGTTGCCCGCAGGCCGTCGAGCAATCCCGTAGCGGCCAGGACGAACGCCCCGGAACAGATCGATGCGATGCGTGCGCCTCTGGCAGCGGCATCTGAAATCGCTTCCAGGAGGATCGCCGGCAGCGGGGAATCTACAGGGTGCACCCCCGGGATCATCACGGTATCCGCGAATGCCAGCTCATCCAGCTTCGATTCCAGTTCCATATTGAACCCGACAGTTCTGATCTTCGGCGCCGCAGCGCACAGCCGAACGTCGTATGCAGGTTCATCTGATGGCAGCCGGACGGATCCGAACAAATCAAGCGGTGCGGCGAAGTCGGATGGGACAACGCCGTCAAACACAACAATCGCGACCCTGTGCATGGCACGATATTAGCGTAAAGCAAATACATTGCCAACCTAAAGTAGATATGATAAGGAAATTTGTTGCTAATATGGCAAAAAAGGATCGCTAATTGTCATTACTGCTACTCGTTCCATCCGCGTCCTTGTCGCATGCTGTCTGGCGAGCGTTGAGGACATCGAAACCGGGTGGCAACGAGGAAGCAAAGCGGGTCTCGGAAGGTACCGCACCCTTCAGACGGGACGTAGCAGTCGAAGACATGGACATCCCCAAAAAGGTCAGTCGGCGGCGAGAGCACATTGTCAAGGCTGCGATCGGTGTGCTCGTGGCGGCAGCTTCCCTGCTTGCGTACAGCCGTGTCACGAGCCTCATATCGTCCGACGTGGTTGATAGCAGCGAGTTCGTTATCGAGTCCGTCGAACTCGGGAGTGTGAGCCGCGAAGTTCGCGCTACGGGAACGCTCGTCTCCTCGGATCTGAGGCTCATTGCCGCAACTGTCGACGGGACGGTGGAATCCATTTCGGTCGATGCCGGAGTAAATTTGGCCGCAGATTCCGTCATTCTGCAATTGAGTAATCCGACAATCGCTCGCGATGCAGACACGGCAAGAATTGACCTCCGTGTCATGGAGGCCCAGGCGGCGGCGCACGCAAAACAATTGATTGCGAATCAGCTTGCTCAGGAGGCGATCGTCGCAGAGTACGAAGCTCTCCATGAAAACGCGCTGTTTCGGGTTAACGCAAACTCCATACTGGCGGAGGACAACATCGTTTCGGAACTTGATGTGATCGAAGCGGAACTTCGCGAGAGGCAGTATCGAACACAGCTCGCGCTTGAGCGGCAAAGGCTGGAACACCTGATTGATCTGAACGAATCGGAAAACACTGCACGCCAGGCGGAAATTGATCGCGCTGTTCGCCAGTTGGCGCTCGGTGAAGAACTCCTGGACGATCTCACGATACGTGCCGGCATCAACGGTGCGCTCCAGGAGGTTGCGGTGGAAGCGGGCGAGCAGGTCAGCGTCGGCGCCTTTCTGGCTTCTGTCGCAAGTGTCGACAATCTCAAGGCGGAACTCCGAGTGCAGGAAAGCCAGGTGTACGACGTCAGGCTCGGGCAGGACGTCATGGTTACCGCCGGTGGGGACAGGGCTCGCGGCAGCATCACGAGAATCGAGCCGTCAGTTCGCGATGGCGTCGTGATCGTCGATGTCGGCTTTGAGCACGAATCGCTTCCGGGCGCGCGGCCCGATCTGCGTGTCGAGGGTGTGATTCAGACAGGTTCCGTCACTGACGTAATCACCATTCCGCGACCGGTATTTTCTCGTGAGAATTCGGAGTCGGACCTGTTCGTCCTGGACGAAACCGGATCGCGTGCCGTTCGCACTCAAGTACGTCTCGGAGTTGGCTCCGTGTCGACGATAGAAGTTGTGAGCGGATTAAACATTGGGGATCAGGTCATCGTTTCGGATACCAGCGGTTTTCAGGACCGGGAAATCATCGAGCTTGGCGATTAGTAATTGAGGAGATTGCGTGAACGACTTTATCGAGAACATTGCATTTGCCTGGCGTCGAGCGGTAAAGAATCCGGCGATCTCAGCGCTGATTGTCTTGACGTTTGCCATTGGCCTCGGCGCGAACAGTGCGATGTTCAGCATGGCGTACAACATCCTGCTCTCGCCGTTGCCGTACGCCGACAGCGATCGCCTCGTTCGCCTCGAGCAGCACGAACCGAATGCCGGAAGGCAGAATTTTCCGTCATCGGTGCAGAGTTATTTCGATTTTCGGGAACAGAACGAAAGCTTCGAGCATGTTCTCGAATATCACGCGATGCAGTTTACGCTGCTGGGCCACGGCCTGCCGATTCGCGTGCAGACGGGGGTCACGAGCTGGAACTACTTCGATGTGCTCGGAATTCAACCGCTGCATGGCCGCCTTTTTGTGGCAGGAGAAGACGATATCGGGGCGGAGCCGCTCATTCTGCTGTCCCATCGCTTCTGGACGAGTCAGTTCGACTCGGATCCGGATGTCGTCGGCTCGAGTCTGGAAATGAACAACGCAATTCACAGGGTCATTGGAGTTCTGCCGCCTATCCCCGCATTTCCGGATGACAATGATATCTGGATCACGTCCGCCAGCTGTCCGTTCCGATCCAGTCCACCCGTCATCGACAATCGCAATGTGCCGATGATTGCATCGATTTTCGCGAAACTGCGCGACGACGTCAGCATCGAGAATGGAGCCAGCGACGTAAACGGAATCGCTCAGCGCTTGCTGACCGCCTATCCGGATTCCTACTCGGCGGCGCGTGGATACTCGGCGAACCTGACCGCTTTGAAGGAAGTGATGACGGGAGATTCGAGCCGTGTGTTTTTTCTTCTGATCGCAGTCTCCGCTCTCGTGTTGCTGATCGCCTGTGCGAACATCGCAAACCTGAATCTCGCACGGCTTGCTTCCCGTCACCAGGAACTGGCCGTGCGAGAGGCGGTTGGCGCCAAGCCCTCAGCCATTTCACGACAGTTGCTGATCGAGAGCGTGCTGTATGCGATCGTCGGCGGCACACTGGGACTGATCGTCGCCTATTTCAGTCTGGGTGTCTTGTCGGAGTTTGCGGCCGGATACACTTCGTTGGCCAGCGAAATCCGGATGGACTCGGGAACGCTCCTCTTTTCGGCCGTGCTGGCCGTAGTCACGGGCATCGTAAGCGGTTCGGCGGCCGCATTTCAGCGGCGCAATATCAGCAGAGCCCTGAAGGAAGGCGGGGACAAGGTCACGACTACAGCATCCGGAAAACTGCAACGCAGCGCTTTGCTTGCAGTGCAGCTCGCCCTGTCCTTCGTGATCCTGACTGTTACGGCGCTGATCGTCCTCAGCATGTACAGACTGACGTCGACGGATCCCGGTTACGACCCTGAGAACGTTCTCAATGTAAGTCTCGATCTCAATTTTACGAACTACTCGAGTCCACGGGAGATTCGTGATTTCGGTCAACGCCTGCTGCGCGAAACGAGTCAGATCGCCGGCGTGGAGAGCGTCGGCGTATCTGCTGTTGCTCCCGGACAAGGCGGAGTGCTTGGTGTCGTTGCATTCGAGATCGAGGGCAGGGTCAGTGCCGACGATGACGTGCGGCCAAGCGCCACGAACTCGACGGTTTCAAGTGAGTATTTTCGAACGCTGGGTATTCCACTCATGAAAGGCGATACGTTTGCCGAAAGCGATGACGAGAACGCCATACCTGTCGCCGTCATCAATCAGCGTTTCGAGGAGACGTATTTTTCAGGCGGGAACGCCATCGGGAACAGAATTTCCACCGACCAGGGCGAGTCCTGGGTCGAGATCATCGGCGTGGTCGGCGATGTGAGGTTCGGCAGCCCCGATGTACCTCAGGGGCCTGCGTTTTACGAGCATTTTCCGCAACGCCCCGGCACATCGATGGAATTCGTCCTGCGTAGCGCGGGAGATCTCGCAGAACTCGGTTCAATCGTCGCTGAGACAATCTATTCGATCGATTCTCAGCAAGCCGTGGATGAGATCGCAACGATGAATCAGATCAGATCACAATGGCTCGAGGCGCCACGTCTTGTTGCCATACTGATGGGTTTGTTCGGCGTCCTCTCGCTGCTCGTTACGGTATCAGGCGTCGTCGGTGTTGTTTCGTACAACGTGAGCCAGCGAATACGCGAAATCGGTGTTCACATCGCTGTCGGCGCGAATCCCGCGAAAATTCGCGGAATCTTCGTCCGACAGACTGTTCGGCTTCTTGTGGCGGGTCTCGCCATTGGCGCCCTTACGATGGCATTTGTTGCGCCCGGGCTGAGTGAGTTTCTCTTCGAGACGAGCGTGGCGGAGATCGACGTATATCTGTTTACGGCATTCCTGCTGGCCGTGGTCGCATGGCTTGCAACGACCGTACCGGCGAGAAAAGCCAGTGGCCTCAATCCGGCGGCGGCTTTGAGGAACGAATAAGGGACAAGGAAGAAGATACATGAATTCAGCTGCTGCGGAAATCGTTCGGCTTACTGGTATTACCCGCGTGTACGAAACCTACGACACGGAAACGCGAGCCGTTCAGGACATTGACCTTGCGATCCACGAGGGGGAGTACATCTGCATTACCGGGCCATCCGGCTGCGGGAAATCGACATTGCTGTCGATTATCGGTCTGCTCGATACGGCGACGAGCGGCCAGTATCTGCTCAAGGATCACCGGGTCGATGAATTCGATTCATATCAAAGAGCGGAGCTGCGCAACCGTGAAATCGGCTTCATATTCCAGGCCTTCAATCTGATCGGCGACCTGCAGGTCGTCGAAAATGTCGAGCTGCCCCTGCTCTATAAGGGGATCTCGAAGCAGGAGCGCCGCGAAATCGCGATGGACAAACTGGAGAAGGTTCAGCTCACGGCCCGTGCAAAGCACTATCCATCGCAGCTCTCCGGCGGCCAGCAGCAGCGCGTTGCAGTTGCCCGGGGAATCGCAACCGAGCCCTCGTTGTTGCTGGCTGATGAGCCGACCGGGAATCTCGACAGCAGGAATGGTGAAGCCATTATGGACCTTCTGGATGAGCTGCACGATGAGGGAAAAACCATTTGCATGGTTACTCACGATGCACGCTTTCTGGACAGAATGACACGGCGCATAGACCTGGTTGATGGAAAGATTGCGCAATGACTCGCACGTCTTTCGAGATGTCCGGCACATGCCAGCTAATGAGTCGGGGCGGAATCATCTCAGCTGCAGACCCATGACCCGCCCCGATTGGGAATTCCGGCTGTCGTGGGCGTCATAGGACCGAGTCTCGGCCTTGCATACACGGTCTACGCGGCAGAGTTTTCAGATTGGCCTATCTTCTCATCAAGTGCACACACCTCGCCTCAGTTGTCGTTTGGATGGGTGTGATGATTTTTGTCCCCGCCGTGATGGCGTCGCTCCGATCTCAGAAGGGTGAAGCGCGCCTCGGCGCTGCTCGCCGCGTGCGAACGTGGTATCTCGGCATGGGAAGCGTTGCCATGATCGGTACATGGATCTTCGGCATCACGTTGATGATGATGGGTGGCTGGATGTTTTCGGGGTGGATGGTCGCCAAAATCGCTGTCGTCCTTGCGCTGTCCGCTCTGCACGGTTTTATCTCTGGCCAGTTCCGGCAATTGGCGACGGATTCATCGTTCGAGCTCGGGGGCTGGCCCACTGCCGTCACAATCTGTGAATTTTTCGCTCTTCTGCTCGTACTCACGCTCGTGGTCCTGAAACCTTTCTGAATTGCGGTATACGCATAATTGCGGTTGCGAACCGTCTGCGCCAGCCGGTCCACAGACGCTTCAGCGCTGAATCCTTCGCCAGCTTTCCGTCGGCAGGCGCCGCCGCCGCCAGCCGTGGTACGGGTGGCGTGCGAGCAGCCGCCGGTCGCGGAACACGAGCACGAGCAGGGCGCCGGCGACGAAACCGCCGACATGCGCCCAGAAGGCGACGCCTCCGCCCTGCGCCCCGAGAGAACCGAAGCCGCTGATCAACTGCACGAGCAGCCAGTAGCCGAGCATCACGAAGGCCGGTACCGCGAACGTCGTGATGAAGAAGCCGAAGAAGACCAGCATGTGCACGTGCACGCGCGGGTACAGCAGGATGTAGGCGCCCATCACTCCCCCGATCGCGCCCGAGGCGCCGACCATCGGCACGGCGGAATCGGGATTCGTCGCGATCTGCAGCGCCGCGGCGGCGAGACCCGACAGCAGGTAGAAAAACAGGAACCGCACGGACCCCATCGAGTCCTCGACATTGTTGCCGAATATCCACAGGAACCACATGTTGCCGATGAGGTGGAACCACCCGCCGTGCAGGAACATCGACGAGATTGTCGTATGCCAGGTGGGGCCGTCCCCGAGCACGCATGCGATACCCGGGCCGAGCGGAAGCCGGGTTCCGGCCGGTACCGTGCTCAGCAGTTCGCCGGGGATCAGCCCGAGCGTGCAGATCGACTGCGCAAGCGCCGCATTGCTGCCGAGGCCCTGCAGGAAGATCCAGGCTGCGACGTTGAGGCCGATGATCGTATACGTCGCATACGGCGTCAGGAAATGCGGGTTGTCGTCGCGGATCGGAAACATGGTGTCGGGGCGTGAAACTTCGCGTGTCTGAAACTATTCGGCGTCCTGAAGCTGAATGTCGATCATAAGCTATCGTCGGCAAGTGCGGCTTGCGGTCCGCATTTCCGGCATCAGATCGCGCCGAACATCGAGTCCGGCAGAAGGGTCGCCAATGCCGGAAACGCGACGAGGACAATCAACACCACGAACATCGCGAGCCAGAACGGGATGATCCCGCGGAAAATCGTGCGCATGGGCACATCCGGCGCGATCCCCTTGACGACGAAAACGTTTACCCCGACGGGCGGGCTGATCAGGCCCATCTCGAGCACGATCACCATGAGTACGCCGAACCACACCATGTCGAAGCCGGCCTGCATCACCATCGGCTGCACGAAGGGCAGCGTCAGTACCAGAATGGCGAAGCCTTCCAGGAACGTGCCGAGCAGTATCAGCGTCAGCAGTATCAGCAGGAGCACGGTATAGGGTCCTGCACCGGAGTCGGCGATCAGGGTCAGCAGGGCATCCGGGATGCCTGACAGCGTGATGAAGGGTGTAAGTACGAACGCCCCGATCAGAATCAGAAAGGTCGTGCCCGTCGCCTGGAGGGTATTGCCGACGGCTTTCGTTACCAGGCCCAGCGTGAGGCTGCGCCGCAGCGCAGCGACCGCACAGGTCAGCAGCGTGCCGATACCCGCGGCTTCTATGGCGGAAAAAACGCCCAGATAAATCCCGCCGATCGTCACCAGAATGATGCCGACGATCCACAGACTGCGACGCAGGGCAGCGAATTTTTCCGCAGCGGGAATCCGCACATCGGACGAGGGCGCCATGTCCGGCTTCAGGGAAGTCTGTATCGTCACCGCGACGACAAAGAGCGCAGTCAGCAGGAGCCCGGGCAGCACGCCCGCCATGAACAAGCGGCCGATCGACTCCTCCGTCAGTATCGAATAGACGATGAAACCGGCCGAAGGCGGAATCAGAATGCCCAGGGTGCCTCCGGCGGCGATCACGCCCGTACTCAGACCGTCGTCATAACGAAACCGCTTCATTTCCGGCAGGGCCACGCGCCCCATCGTGACCGCGGATGCCAGCGACGACCCCGACATGGCCGAAAACCCCGCCGCTCCCACTACGGTTGCCGACGCCAGTCCTCCCCTGAAGCGGCCCATCCACGCGTGAGCCGCATCGTACAGATCCCGGCTGAGACCCGCGGCGCCGGCCATGTTCCCCATCAATACGAACATGGGCAGCATGCTCATGGAGTACAGGGTTGACGTGTTGAATGCCTCGCCCGCGAGCACGGGCAATGCGGCCACCGGGTTGATGACGAGCGTGCCCGTGAAACCGACCAGCATCATCGCGAGCGCCACGGGCATGCGCAGGAACAGCAGCACGAACAGCACGACGAAGCCGGCGATGCCTATCTGAAGATCGGTCACTCGAGCCCCTGAATATCCCGTTTGGAGTCGGGTTTGTCTGCCGGCCTGCGGCTTATGATCTGCAGCACGTAGAGAAGAAACCCGATGCCGAGCGCGAGATACATCGGCCAGAAGGGAATCACGAGGTCCGGCGTGAAGTGGCCGCAGCGGAAGCCGCAGCTCCCCTGCCTGGCCAAAGCCACCAGCACGACGCCGAGCAGAACGACGCTGCTCGCCCCGATGAAAATGCTCACCGTTCTCCGGGCCCCGGGATGGCGAGTCAGCGTCAACAAATCCACGGCAACGTGCGCGCCCCGTCGGGCGGCAAAGGGAATCGCGCCGCTCACGCAGATCAGCAGCAGCAACTGACTGATATCCCGGAGGCCGTTGATGGGTGTGTTGAGCACATAGCGGAAGAACACGCCGATGCCCGTCGCCAGTACCAGCAGGACGAGGGACACGCCGCCGACGCCGGCCCAGAACGTGATCGCGCGCCCGACGATGCGCCGATGCAGCTCGGACACGGGCATGTTCAGCGGTCCTGCCCCATCATCAGGGCGACGACGTCGGCGCCCGTCAGCCCGTTGCCGAATTCGCGCTGCAGCTCTTCGTCCATCACCGGCGCGAACAGGGAGTAGATCTTCTCGAGTTCCGCATCGGACATGGTGATGAACTCGATGCCGTCCTGCTCGGCGAGCGCGAGCCCGCGGCGGGCAGTCGCCACATAGGCCTGAGCGCCCCGCAAACTCAGTTCGAGGCCGCTGGCGTCATCCAGCCACGCTCGCTCCTCGGCCGACAGCTCCGCGTACACGTCCCGGTTCATGAGCAGGAAGAACGCCGACGCGATGGGCGGGAAGTTCATGGTGATGTATTCCGCCGGCTCCCAGAGACTGAACGAAGCGAGCGTGCTCGGGTCGGCGAAGACCGCGTCGATGGCGCCCGTGGTCAATGCCTGGTGCGCCTCGCTGGTGGGCAGCGACATGGCGGCTGCGCCGACGCGTTCGAGATAGGCGACATCCTGCGCCGAAGCTGCCGAGACGATCATGCCGCGCAGGTCGTCCGCTTCATCGATGCGCCGGGTCGCGGAGATCAGCACCTTGGGTTCCGCTGCCCACAAACCCAGCACCCTGGCCTCGTACTCCGCGCCGATCGCCGGCATGCCCTGCCACAGGCGTTCCGTGCCCGTGATCGCATCCGGAGACATGCCGGGAAAGCCGAGCAGTGCCGTCATCGGAAAGCGCTGCATCGTGTAGCCCGGCAATCCGAAGGAAATGTCGGCAACCCCTTCCAGCAGTCGCGAGTACTGTTGAGCGGGAGCCGAATTGAGAGTGGCGCCGGGGAACTGACGGACAGTCAGCCGACCGCCGCTGACGCTCGCCAGTTCCCCGGCGAACGGATCGAATACCGCAGCCACAGCCGGATGACGCGAGCCCACGAAACTGGCCAGGCGCAATTCACGACCCTGCTCGGACGAGGTGCAGGCCGTGCAGAACACCGCGGCCACCGTAATCAGGAGCTTCAACCTGGGCGCCATCTGAAATCCTGACTATCCGGGTACCGATGCGTAATCGCCGAACCGCGAGGCGATGCTGACGGCCCCGAGTTCGAGCGATAACTGGATTTTGTATAGCGTACGCGAATTCAGGCGGAGGAGTCCGTCGGGTGCGCTATGCCGGGCGCGGCTCCCGCGCAAGGAGCGTCGCCCGAGGCCCGAAGCGCGGCCCGTTGGGGCCGACCCGAGCGCGTCCTCGGCGGCAATCTTGATCGGCCGCGCAGGATCGACTATATAGTGCGCAGACCGCGACGGAGGGGTGCAGATGGTCAGGGCTCTAGTCGGATTGCTCATGGCGGTGGCGGTGGCGATCGCGGGCGCGCGGGTGGCGTTCAATGCGAGTAGTGAAACCGGCGCCGAGCCCATCAACGCGCCGTACGCTCAGGACCGTATGGAGTATGTGACCTGGAACGGCACGCGGTGGACGGCCTGGGTCCGCGGCGACGGTTTCGAACTCGATCCGCTCGACGACGGCAGATGGCACCGCCACGCGAATCAGAGTATCGCCTTCATCGATTGGGACGGTGAAGAGTGGCAGGCGCGGCTCGAGGGCGACGAGTTTTTGCTCGCTCATCGGGGCGATTGGAGCGCGCACGCCGAGTCGGCCACGGCCATCCGCTATCGCGACTGGATGGGGCGAAATCAGCTTCGCACCGTAGCGCAATTGCGTCGTTGACGGGCGCTTTGAACTTGCGATGCATTTGCCCTATGCTTGCCACCGATTTGCGACTTGAACCCAACGAAACTCACCTGCAAAGGGACGTAACCAGCATTCACCAGGAAGCCGAGCGAGCGCTGGCGACAGGCGCCCACCGTATAGGTCGGCAAATGCCTCACCTATGTTCTTACAGGCCGGGGGAATGACGCGCAGCTACAGACGTGTCAGCATGCTTTTCGGGCGGTTTTGCTCGATCGTCCTCGTCACTTTCGGGTTTGCGCAGGCAGCCCTCGCGCAGGCGCTCGACATGCGCGAGGGTGTGACGGAAGTCAGCCAGCGCGTCCAGAGTCTCCATCACCTGAGTCTCGGCGTCTGCATCGTCGTCGGCATCGTCGTCTTCGGCGCGATGTTCTACACGATGTACTCGCACCGGCGCTCGAGGCACCCGACGCCAGCGAAGTTTCACGAGAGCACGCCCGTCGAGATCATCTGGACGATCATCCCGACCCTGATCCTCGTCGGCATGGCGATCCCGGCCACGATCACGCTGATCGACATCGAGGACAACTCGGATCCGGACCTGACCGTTCTCGTCACGGCTTCGCAGTGGAAGTGGCACTACCAGTACGTCGAAGCCGACATCGGCTTTTTCAGCAACCTGTCCACGCCGCAGGACGCGATCAACAACCTCGTCGACAAGGACGAGAACTACATCCTCGAAGTCGATAACCCGCTCGTGATCCCGACGAACCAGAAGGTCCGGTTTCTGATGACGTCGGGCGATGTCATCCATTCATGGTGGGTACCCGACTTCGCCGTCAAGCAGGACGCCATTCCCGGCTTCATCAACGAAGCGTGGACCCGCGTCGACGTACCCGGCATCTATCGGGGCCAGTGCACGGAACTGTGCGGCATGAATCACGCTTACATGCCCGTCGTGGTCGAGGTCCTGCCGGAAGAGGAATTCCTGACCTGGATCGAGGATCAGCGCGTCGCCGCGGCGCTGGCGGGCGAGCAGGCCATTGCCGACCGCAGCAGAACCTGGACGATGGAAGAGCTCATGCCGATCGGCGAAGAGGTCTACATCGCGCAGTGCGCTACCTGCCATCTGCCCGACGGCGTCGGCCAGGGGATCAGGTATCCGGCGCTCGCAGGCAGCGAGATCGTCAACGGCCCCGTCGAAGCGCACATCGAGCGCGTGCTGAACGGCGTCGTCGATACCGAGATGCAGGCCTGGGCGCCGCAGCTTTCCGACCGCGACATCGCGGCCGTCATTACCTACGAGCGCAACTCTTTCGGCAACGACACGGGCGACATCGTCCAGCCGTTGGCCGTGTTCGAATCCCGCTAGGCACGACAAGTCATGATTGCCCACGCAGACACCATACCGAAGCAACGACATCCGCTGATCGCATTCATCCTGCGCTGGCTGCTGACGACGAACCACAAGGAAATCGGCACGCTGTACCTGTGCCTGGCCTTCCTGCTGTTCTTCATCGGCGGTGCGATGGCGATGGTGGTCCGGCTCGAGCTGTTCCAGCCGGGGCTGCAGTTCACGCAGCCGGATTTCTACAATCAGATGGTGACGCTGCACGGCCTGATCATGGTGTTCGGCGCCGTGATGCCCGCGTTCGTGGGGCTCGCCAACTGGCTCGTGCCGCTCATGATCGGCGCTCCGGACATGGCGTTGCCGAGGCTCAACAACTTCAGCTTCTGGATCCTGCCGTTCGCATTCATCCTTCTGCTCTCGTCGATGTTCATGGAAGGCGGCGCGCCGAACTTCGGCTGGACCTTCTACGCACCGCTGTCGACGACCTACGGGCCGCCGAGTACCGACTACTTCATCCTCGGCGTGCATCTCATGGGCGTGTCCTCGGTGCTCGGCGCGATCAACGTCATGGTCACGATCCTGAACATGCGCGCG
The DNA here is from genome assembly GCA_022826245.1 of Gammaproteobacteria bacterium. Classification (GTDB taxonomy): domain Bacteria; phylum Pseudomonadota; class Gammaproteobacteria; order Steroidobacterales; family Rariloculaceae; genus Rariloculus. The sequence continues at coordinate 51,676 of JAJDVG010000001.1, read as the reverse complement.
CCCGGCATGACGCTGTTCAGGATGCCGCTGTTCGTGTGGACCTGGCTCATCACCGCCTTCCTGCTGATCATGGCCATGCCCGTTCTTGCGGGCGCGGTGACGATGATGCTGACCGACCGGCACTTCGGCACGAGCTTCTTCGAGGCGGCGGGCGGCGGCGACCCGGTGCTGTTCCAGCACGTGTTCTGGTTCTTCGGGCACCCGGAGGTCTACATCATGATCCTGCCGGGCTTCGGCATCGCCTCGCAGATCATCCCGACGTTCGCGCGCAAGAAACTGTTCGGCTACCACTCCATGGTGTACGCGACGGTAGCCATCGCGCTACTGTCCTTCATCGTCTGGGGCCACCACATGTTCACCTCGGGCATGCCGCTGGCCGCGGAACTGTTCTTCATGTACGCGACGATGCTGATCGCCGTGCCTACGGGCGTGAAGGTGTTCAACTGGGTCGCGACGCTCTGGCGGGGCTCGATAACGTTCGAAACGCCCATGCTGTTCGCGCTCGGCTTCGTGATCATGTTCACGATCGGCGGCTTCTCGGGCTTGATGCTTGCGCTCGTGCCGGCCGACTTCCAGTATCACGACACATTCTTCGTCGTCGCCCACTTCCACTACGTGCTCTATCCGGGCGCGATTTTCGGCACGATGGCGGCGGTCTACTACTGGCTGCCGAAGTGGTCGGGCCGCATGTATGACGAGCGGCTCGGCAAGATCCACTTCTGGACCGCGACGATCGCCGTCAACCTGACGTTCTTCCCGATGCACTTCTCGGGGCTGGCCGGCATGCCGCGCCGGGTGGTCGATTACTCGATCGCGTTCGCCGACTTCAACATAGTGTCGAGCATCGGCGCGGGGCTGCTCGGACTTACGCAGATCCTGTTCCTGTACATCATCGTCAAGGCCCTGACGAGCGGCGAGAAGGTCACCGACGCGCAGGTCTGGGAGGGCGCCGAGGGACTCGAGTGGACGCTGCCCTCACCGGCGCCGCTGCATTCGTTCCATACGCCGCCCGAGATCGAGCCCGACGAGGCTCACGCCGCTACCGACAAGGCGTAATGAGCAAACGCAGCAACAGCCCGGGCCGACAGTTCGCCTTGCTGTCCCTGCTGGCCGTGGGGATGTTCGGCTTCGCGTTCGCGCTCGTCCCGCTTTACGAGATTTTCTGCGAGATTACGGGGCTCAACGGCAGGACCTCCGGCGAGGCCGCGAGCGTCGCGCAGATCGCCGAAATCTCCGATCGCGAGGTGACGATCCAGTTCACCGCGCAGGTCTTTCGGGGGATGCCCTGGGAGTTCAGGCCGACCGAGAACCAGATGCGTGTTCGCGTCGGGGAAGTCAACACGACCGAGTACTACGCCCGCAATCGCGCGAGCGGCATGGTGACCGGGCAGGCCGTGCCGAGCGTCTCGCCCGGTCATGCCGCGCAGTACCTGCACAAGGTGGAGTGCTTCTGCTTCACGCAGCAGCACCTGGAAGGCGACGCCGAAATCGACATGCCGGTGCAGTTCTACGTCGATCCCGACCTTCCCGAAGACATCGGCACGCTGAGCCTGTCCTACACGATGTACCGGGTCCCCGATGCCGAGGTCGTGGTTCCCGAAGCGGCCGCGAGCATGCCGGCCGATCACGAGGGACACTACCAGCCGTGAGCGAGACACCAGCCGTGGGCGAGACCCCTCGCTATTACGTACCGCACACGAGCGTCTGGCCGATCGTCGGCTCGGTGGCGCTGTTCGTTCTGGCCTATGGTCTCGCGACCATGATCCACCAGAGCACGGACAAGGTCGCCGCCGAAGGCACCCATGGCGTCTGGATCTTCTGGACGGGGATTGCGGTCGTCGCCTTCATGTTGTTCGGCTGGTTCGGCACCGTGATCAGGGAGTCGGTCGCAGGCATGAACAGCGGCCTGATGGACCGTTCCTACCGAATGGGGATGCAGTGGTTCATCGTCTCGGAGATCATGTTCTTCGCCGCGTTCTTCGGGGCGCTTTTCTACGCGCGCGTCATCTCGGTGCCGTGGCTCGCCGGCGCCGGCAACAACCTCGAAACCCACACGTTTCTGTGGCCCGACTTCGCCGATACCTGGCCGTTGTTCATGACGCCGGGCGGCACCGAAACCGAGGCCATGGCGGCCTGGGGTCTGCCGTTCATCAACACCGTGATTCTCGTCACGAGCAGCGTCACGGTGACCTTCGCGCATTGGGCGCTCAAGAAGGCCCAGAGAATAGCGCTCGGGATCTGGCTGGCGATTACCGTGCTGCTCGGCTGCGCGTTCCTGTTGCTGCAGGTCATCGAGTATGCCGAGGCCTACGAGGAACTCGGCCTGACCCTCGGATCGGGAATTTACGGTTCGACTTTCTTCCTGCTGACGGGATTCCACGGCGCTCACGTGACGATGGGCACGATCATGCTCGCGGTCATGCTGTTCCGGGTATTCAGCGGCCACTTCACTCCGAAGAACCACTTCGCGTTCGAGGCCACGAGCTGGTACTGGCACTTCGTCGACGTGGTGTGGCTGTTCCTGTTTACGTTCGTCTACTGGTTCTAGCTCATGTATCTGCCGGCGAGACCGAAAGCGAGCAATGCGAGCAGCAGAACGGAAAGCCCCACGCGGACCGTGAGCGACATGACGGTGCGGTTGGTCTTGCCCCGGTCGCGGACGAGAAACGTCAGGCCCAATCCGAGACTGACGAGAATGCCGGCCATGACGACGAGAATGATGAAGTTGAACATCGGTCGCTTGAACGGCGCCGCAACGCGGCGGGTGCCGCAGTACGTTACAGCATGATGACGAGAACCGCCGAAATCAAGCTGACGGTCGAGCTCGACAGCGAGAATCTGCCTTCGAGCATTCTCTGGCACGCGACGGATGCCGAGGCCGATGAGCCGATGCCGTGCCAGTCGATGATGCTGTCGCTGTGGGACAGCGAGAAGAAGACGACGGCGGCGATCGACCTGTGGATCAAGGACATGACCGTCGACGACATGAACATGTACTTCTACCAGGTGTTCCACAAGATGGCCGACACCTACCTGCGCGCGACGCAGAACGAGGCGGTTGCAAGCTCGATCCACGAGTTCGGCAACGGCTTCGGCGATTCGCTCGGGTTGATTTCGGCGCCCGAACCGAGAGAGGCGAACTGAATGGGCGTTTCGATCGTTCCGACCCTGCGGGTGCTCAAGCCCGCCGCGATGATGGTCGCGGTCGGCTTCGTGGGGCTGCTCATCGGCTACTTCGCGAACGCGGCCTTCTTCCCGGGCACGACGCCCGTGCAGCCGATCGAGTTCAGCCACGCGGTCCACGCCGGCGATTACGAGATTCCGTGCCTGTACTGTCACACCGAGGCGCGCCGCTCGCCGTCCGCGGGCGTGCCGAGCGTAAACAAATGCATGGGTTGCCACGCGATCGTGGCGACCGACAGCCCGCTCATACGCGAGGTCGCGCGTTACTACGAGAACAACGAACCGATTCCCTGGGTCAAGATTCACGACTTGCCCGATTTCGTCCATTTCCCGCACAAGCGGCACGTGGCCGCGGGTCTCGAGTGCCAGGAGTGCCATGGTCCCGTCGAGACGATGGACCGGGTCACGCGCATGGCGCCGAACGAAATGGGCCAGTGTCTGACGTGCCACAGGGACAGCGAGGTCGAGCACGGCATCGACTGTCTGACGTGTCACAAGTGAGCGCGGTTTAACCGGGAGAACGCTGCAACATCATGCCGAACGTGGACCGAAGACACTTCCTCAAGCTCGTCGGCGCGGGCGGGGTCGGTGCGGGCGCGGGATTCATGCTCTCGGAGTCGAGAAAGCACCCGGTCGAGCATCTCGTGCCCTATCCCGTGCCGCCGGAGGAATTCAGCCCCGGCATCGCGACCTGGTACAACAGCGTGTGCTCGATGTGTTCGGCCGGCTGCGGCATCTCGGTGCGAACGCGCGAAGGGCGCGCGAAGAAGATCGAGGGCAATCCGGCGCATCCGGTCAGCCAGGGCCGGCTCTGTGCGCTCGGTCAGTCGGGTCTGCAGGCGCTCTACAATCCCGACCGGATCGCCGGGCCGCTCGTCCGGGCCGGACGGCGCGGCGAGCTCGAATTCGATCCGACGACCTGGGAAGAGAGCCTTGCGGAACTCGCGAACCAGCTCGAGCTCATGCGGACCGCCGGTCGCGGCGGGGGCGTCGCGCTTCTGAGCGGCGGCGTGCGCGGCCATCTTGCGAGCCTGCTGGAACTGTTCATGGGCTGGCTCGGTTCCGACCGGCTCCTGCACTACGATTTCAATCATCCCGCGACGCTTTACGCCGCCAACGAGCGCTTCTTCGGCGAGAGCGAGCTGCCGTACTACGACATCGAGAATTCGCGCTACGTGCTGTCCTTCGGCGCCGACTTCATCGGCCACTGGCTGTCGCCCGTCCATCACGGCCTCGGTTTCGGCCGGAGCCGTCAGGCCCGCGACGGCATCCGCGGGCGTTTCGTTCAGATCGAGCCGCGCATGTCGCTGACCGGTGCGGCGGCGGACGAGTGGATCGCGGCGAGTCCCGGCACCGAGGGCATCCTCGCGCTCGGGATCGCGCGCCGCATCGTCGATCAGGGCGGTTACCAGGGTGAGGACCTCGACGCCTGGCAGGCCGCGCTCGATGCGTATGCGCCCGAGAGCGTCGCCGAGCAAACGGGCGTTGCGGCTGACACCGTGGCACGGCTCGCCGACAGCTTCGCAGAGACGCAGCCGGGGCTTGCGATCGGCGGCGGCGCGACCGGCAACCACAGCAATGGCGTCGATGCGCTCGTCGCGGTCAATGCGCTCAACCATCTCGTCGGCAACATCGGCGTCGAAGGCGGGGTGATCTTCAATCCGCCTCCCGCGTTCGGTCCGACGGCGTCGCGCCAGGCGAGCCTCGCCCGGATGCTCGAACTGGCCGAGGATGCGCGGGCGGGCCGGATTGAACTGTTGATCGTCAGCAATGCGAACCCGGTGTTCAATCTGCCGGAAGCGGCCGGATTCGCCGAGGCGCTTGCCGAGATCCCGCAGATCGTGAGCCTGTCGAGCTTCCTCGACGAGACGACGGCACAAGCCGATCTCATCCTGCCGAGCAATACCTATCTGGAAAGCTGGGGCGACGACACGCCGGCGCCCGGCGTCGGCTTTCGGGTCGGCGCCGTGTCGCAACCGGTCGTCGAGCCGCTTTACGACACGCGCGCGACGGGCGACATCGTGCTCGAACTCGCCCACCGCATGGGACTCGATCTCGCGTTCCCCTGGCCGAACATGGAGGAATACCTCAAGTACAGTTGGCGCGAGGTCTGGTCGAGCGGGACGCCGGATCCGGCGATCCCCGACTTCGACACGTTCTGGACGTCGGTTGTCAGGGCGGGCGTCTGGGGCGACGACACGCGCGCGCCGAGCGGCGAATTCGCGCCGGGTGCGAACGTCGTCGAGGGCATCGGTGTCGCAGCGCCCGAATTTGCAGGCGCCGAAGGGGAGTACCCGTTCGCGCTGCACCCGTATCTTTCCAACGCCCTGCACGACGGCCGCGGCGCGAACCTGCCGTGGATGCAGGAGTTGCCCGACGCGCTGACCGGCGTCGTCTACGGCACGTGGGTCGAAGTCAATCCCGTTACCGCCGAGCAACTCGGCGTGCAGGAGGGCGACGTCGTTGCGATCGAGTCGCCGGCCGGCAGCATTGAGGCACCCGTCCTCGTGTATCCGGCGATCATGCCCGGCGTCGTTGCGATGCCGATCGGCCAGGGCCATGAGCAGTACGGGCGCTATGCGCACGAGCACGGCGTCAATCCGATCAATGTGCTCGCGGCGCAAACGGAGCCCGACACGGGCGCGCTGGCCTGGGCCGCGACGCGCGTACGGCTCGTCCCGACGGGCGGCCGCGAAGACCTCGTCAAGGTCAGCGGCGAAGCGCGCGAACTCGGTCGTGAGATCGTGCAGATCGCGGCTGTCGGCGCCGGAGCCGGTGCGGGAGGCGCCGCGAACGCGCGCCTGAACAGTATCCCTATTACGGTAGTGAATACATGAGCCTCATCGACGACTTTCTGGCCCGATGGCGCGAGTATCGCGCCCCCGGCTATTACGAGGAGTTCGACTACCACTGGACGATGACGGTCGATCTCGACCGCTGCACGGGCTGCGAAGCCTGCGTGACGGCCTGTCAGGCCGAGAACAACACGCCGATCGTCGGCGAGGAGGCGATCGCGCGCGGCCGGCACATGCAGTGGATGCGGATCGAGCGCTACTGGGAAGGCGAGTATCCGGACGTCAAGCTGCGCGCGATCCCGATGTTCTGCCAGCACTGCGATGCAGCCCCCTGCGAAACGGTCTGCCCCGTGTCGGCGACCTATCACAACCAGGACGGCCTCAACGCGCAGATCTACAACCGCTGCATCGGGACCCGCTCCTGCGCCGTGTACTGCCCCTACGAAGTGCGTTACTTCAACTACAACAATCATCACTGGGACGCGCCGCTCGAGCAGCAGTTGAACCCCGACGTCTCCGTGCGCGAGAAGGGCGTGATGGAGAAATGCACGTTCTGCATCCAGCGCATCCGCCAGGCCAAGGACGCGGCCAAGGACGACGGCCGAAGACGCGTTCAGGACGGCGAGGTCCAGCCGGCCTGCGTGCAGACCTGTCCGACCGAAGCGCTCGTGTTCGGCGACCGCAAGGACCCCGAGAGCGGCGTCTCGCAGATGCTCGGCAACGAGCGCGCCTACACGGTGCTCGAAGAACTGAACACCGACCCGTCCGTGGTCTATCTCAAGAAAGTTGAGGCCGATGCGTAGGCACGAGGACATCAAGTTCGCCGATGTCAATAACGACATCGTACGTTCGCTCGTCGAGACGGGGCCGAGGTACTACGTCACGCTCGCGATCGCGGTACTGATCACGATCGCGTGCTTCTTCTTCCCCTGGTTCTATCAGCTCTACTACGGTATCGGCGCCGCCGGCATGAACCACCCCACCGTGTGGGGCACCTATCTTGCGAGCTTCATTTTCTGGATCGGTCTCAGCCACTCGGGCACCTTGCTGTCGTGCGTGCTGCACATCACGAACAGCGAGTGGCGCAAGGCGATGTACCGCAGCGCCGAGGCGATGACACTGTTCTCGCTCATGGTCGCGGCGATGATGGTCATGGTTCACGTCGGCCGTCCGTGGTTCATTCACTGGGCGCTGCCGTATCCGAACCAGATGGAGTTGTGGCCGAACTTCAGGTCGCCGCTGATGTTCGACGTCATGGCCATCACCACCTACCTGACCGGCAGCAGCATCTTCATCTACATGGGATCGATCCCGGATTTCGCGGCCGTCAGGGACCGCACGACCGGCTGGCGGCATCACATGTACGTGCTGCTGTCGCTCGGCTGGCGCGGCACCGACACCGAATGGCACCGCCTCGGCTGGGCCTACACCTTCCTGGCCGTGCTGATCATCCCGCTTGCGGTGTCGGTGCACAGCATCGTGTCGTGGGATTTCGCGATGTCGATCGTGCCGTCGCTGCACCAGACGATATTCGCGCCGTACTTCGTCGTCGGCGCGATCTATTCGGGCACGGCCGGCATCGTGACCGTGATGTTCGTGCTGCGCAAGTACATGAATTTCGAGCACTACATCACCAAGGTCCACTTCGACAATCTCGGCAAGCTGCTGCTCGCGCTGTCGTTGATCTGGACCTACATCAACGTGGTCGAGGTGTTCACGGGCTGGTACAGCAACGACTCCGCCGAGCTCGAGTCGCTGCGGTACAAGCTCTTCGGCTTCTACGCGCCGCTCTACTGGGAGATGATCCTGTTCTGCGCCGTTGCGCCGTTGCTGCTGATCTCGAAGCGTTTCCGCACATCGTTCGTGCCCATGCTGATCCTGTCGATAGCGATCAACATCGGCATGTACACGGAGCGTTTCCTGATCGTCGGAACGTCGCTGTCGCGGCAGTATCTGCCCGACTCGTGGGGCGTCTACGTTCCGAGCCTGGTCGAGATCTCGATCCTGGTCGGCTCGATCGCGATGTTCTGCACGCTGTTCCTGATATTCGTGAAAATCTTCCCGAGCGTCTCGATCTACGAGGTCAAGGAGACATTGCCTGCTCCGGATGAAGGAAAGACCCAATGGCAAGAAGCAACGCACTAGGGCTGTTCGGCGGTCCGAAGGCCGCGCTCGCGGCCGCCGGAAAGCTCAGGGGCGAGGGGTTCGAGTCCCTCGATCTCATATCGCCGATCCCCCTGCACGGCGTCGAGGAAGTGCTCGGCAAGAAGAAGTCCGCGATCAAGCGCTTTACGTTCTTCGGCGCGATACTGGGCGGCCTCGGCGGCTTTACGCTCGCTGCGGGGACCGCCGTGCTCTACCTGCATCCGACGGGCGGCAGGCCCATCATCACTTTTCCGCCGTTCCTGATCATCACCTACGAAATGACGATCCTGTTGGGCATATTGGCGACCGTGCTCGGCTTTCTGATCAGCGCGCGCCTGCCGGTGTTTCGCGAGCGCATCTACGTGCCCGAGTCGGCCGTCGACAAGTTCGCCGTCAACGTCGCCTGCGATGCGGAGGCCGACTTCAAACGGGCAACCGAGATTCTGCGCGAGGCGGGCGCTGAAGAAGTGACCGAAATCGCGCCGGGAGGCGGACAATGAAGCTCTGCTGCCAACGTGCCACTTTCGCGCTGTCCGGCCTGGCCCTGCTCGGCTATGCCGCGGGCGCGCCGGGCTTCCCCTGGGACAGGGACATGGTCGACCAGCCCTCGGTCAAGGCGCAGGAATCCGTCGCCGCCGGCGACTCGGGCGGGATTCCCGTCGAGGGCGGCGAGACGCTGCCGGCGCCGCCCGACGAGGCCGGCATGTTCGCGGCAAAGGACGAAGCGGCGGCGATCCCGAATCCGGTGCCCGCGACGGCCGAATCGATCGCGCGCGGGGCGGAGCTCTACGTGAACACCTGCCTCGTCTGCCACGGCGCCGAAGGCCGCGGCGACGGTCCGGTGGGCGCCGTTTTCGATCCCGTCCCCGTGGACCTCAACGACGCCTACACGCAGGATCAGGCCGACGGACAGATCTTCTTCACGCTGACGCGCGGGCGGGTTTCGATGCCTTATTACCGAGATGCACTGAGTCAGCAGGAGCGCTGGGACGTGATCAACTACCTGCGGGACGAGTTCGGTCAATGAGCGCCGATCCAGCAGCCGTCGAACAACGCCTGCCGCCGGCGATCGGCAGCGGCCTCACCGTCGGGATTCTGGCCGCGGTGTTTCTCGCGGCGGCAGCGAGTTTCGCGTACGCGCTGACGAGCGATCCCGGCCGGATCGACTTCGCGATGCTGACCGTGACCTTCCTGTTCCTGATGGGCGTAAGCCAGGGCGGCATCGTGTTCTGCGCGATCATGCGGCTCGTCGGCGCCCAGTGGAGCAAGCCGTTCTATCGGCTGGCCGAAATCTGCACGCTGTCCTTCGCGCCGTTCGCGCTGCTCGTGTTCGTGCTGCTCTTCGTGTTCTGGCGCGAGGATCTCTTCTATTGGCTGTCGTATACGCCCGAACAGCGCGAGGAAGAACACCTGAGTTCCTGGCTCAGCATCGACTGGCTGCTGATCAGGAACCTCTTCAGCCTCGTGCTGTTCTACGCCGTGAGCATCGTGTATGCCCTCAAGGCGCTGAAACCGGATCTGTCGGCGAATACGGGCGCTTCCGCGGCCACGGACCATGACCGGCTCGAGAAAGAGCTCTACGTGATGTCGCCGTTCGTGATCCTGGCCTTTGGCCTCTGCAGCACGCTGTTTGCCTGGGATTTCGGCATGATGCTGATCGCGCATTGGCACAGCACGGTGTTCCCGATCTTCTTCTCCTTCGGCAACCTGTTCGCGGCGACCGCGGCGCTCATGTTTCTCGTTGCGGTACTCGGCCGGTCGGAGGTCACGGGCTCGCTGTTCGGTCCCGACCAGATCCGTTGTCTCGGCATGCTGGTCACGGGCTTCACCGTGCTATGGCTCTATTTCTTCTGGGCGCAGTTCTTCGTCGTCTGGTTCGGCAACCTGCCGCGCGAGACCGACGCGCTCTGGCCGCAGATGTACGGCCACTATGCGCCTTACTACTGGACGATGATGTTCGGCTGTTTCTTCGTACCGTTCGCGGCGCTCATATTCGCCTGGGTCAAGCGCTCGGCCGCCGCCATGATCGTCCTTGCGGTCGGTATCAACGTCGGCATCTGGATGCACAAGTACCTGACGGTCGTGCCCGTCTTCTCGCCCGACGACACGCCGTTCAATTCCCTGTTCGATATCGTGCTCGCCGTCGGCCTCGTTGCGGGCTACGTGGCAGCCTTCCTGTTGCTTGCCAAACGCTGGCCGATATATTCGTATTGGGAGATCAGCCGCAAACCGGTGCAAGAACACTAGCGAAAGCCGGCAATGCACAGTATCAGCGACATACTTCGCAGAAAGGGCACGGAAATCTGGTCCGCCGCTCCTGACGAGACCGTGCTCGATGCGATACGCCGCATGGCCGAACATGGCGTCGGGGCGCTGCTGGTCATGCAGGACGACCGGCTCGTCGGTCTCATCTCCGAACGCGACTACTCGCGCAAGGTGATTCTGAAGGGGCTGCGTTCGCGCGACACTGCGGTCGAATCGGTGATGAGCGCGCCCGTGCTCACGATCCCGCCGGATGCCACGGTCCGTGAGGGCCTTGCGATGATGACCGACAAGTTCGTGCGTCATCTGCCCGTGACGGACGGTTCGCGCGTCATCGGCGTCGTCTCGATCGGCGACCTCGTCAAGGCCGTCATCGAAGAGCAGGCAACCGTGATCGAGCACCTGGAGCGCTACATCACCGGTTGACGACGCTCGATCGTGCCGGATCGTCCGAGTCCGCGCAGCAGCCCGGATCGCCGGGCCGTGCCGAATGGTCCTGGCAAGTGCAAAACTGGGTTAATTGGCGAAGAGCCTCCTGAATCCTGCAAAAAATTGAAAATATCAATGGAAAACTGTGGCAATTGGCAATTTTCAACAGGATTTGACGACCTTGCGACGGGTCCGGGCTCGGATCGATTCTGATCGTCGACAACCGGTGACGTTCCTATAATGGCGCCATGCGAGCCATCCTGACCGTCCTGTTCCTGGCGCTTGTCGGCACATTCCTGGGTCTCGGCTTCTGGCAGCTCGATCGCGCCGAACAGAAGCGCGAACTGTTCGGGGCGTTCGATGCCGGCAGCGGCGGCAGCGCCGCAACGGCGCTCATCGAAGGCGACGCGCTGACCGAGCATCGCTACGAGCGGCTTCGCCTGCAAGGGCGCTTTCTCACATCGCGACAGATCCTGCTCGACTGGGTCACGCACGCCGGGCGCGTCGGCTACCAGGTCCTGACGCCGTTTCGGCCGGCGGGAAGCGAACGCTGGATTGTCGTCAACCGCGGCTGGATTGCCGCGGCGCCCGACCGCGGCGAACTGCCTGCCATCGATGTCGGCGAAGGCGACCGAACCATCACGGGCCAGATCGACGCACTGCCCCGGCCGGGCCTCAGGCTCGATGTGCCCGAGGAACAGGGTATGGAGTCGTGGCCGCGCGCACTGCTGTTTCCGACGTTCGACGAACTCGAGGCCGAGATCGAGCTGCCGCTCGTCGACTATCAGCTTCTGCTTGCCGCCGACCAGCCGGACGGCTTCATCCGCGAGTGGCAGCCGCGCTCGATCACGCCCGAACGTCACCAGGGATACGCGCTGCAGTGGTTCAGCCTCGCCGCCGCGCTGGTCGCGATTACCTCCATCGTGACCGTCAGATCGGTGCTGCGCGCGAAGCGCGCCCGTGCCGGGCGAGGCAGCGGGTCGTGAGCCGTAGCCCGCCGATCGAGCCGATCGGAACGGCGCGATACGCGCCCGGCGCCAGAAGCGGGCAAGATAGCCGACGATGAGTCGCCGCCGATCCATGGAGCCGCTGATGCTCCTGCTCGTCTTTGTCGTCCCGCTTGCGCTCGCCGCCATCGCCTTCTACGGCCCGTGGGACTGGGCGCCGGGCGGCGCCGCACACGGCGAGTTCATCCAGCCGCCGCTGGTGCTGCCCTCCGGCGAACTCACGACGCAGTCCGGCGGCCGTACGGAGCCCGATTGGTACCGCGGTCGCTGGTCGATCATCTACGCCACGACGGCGGACTGCGCCGAGCAATGCGTCGTTGAACTCAACCGCCTGAATCAGGTTCGCCTCGCGCTCGGCGACGACCTCGACCGCGCCCGGCTCGTCCTGCTCTACGCAGGCAACGGGCCGGAACTGCCGGAAGGAGCCGCACTGCTCGCCGCGCGTCTCGACGATGCGGCCGGCAGCGCGCTGCTCGAACTGCTCGGCGCCGAGCGCGTCGGCAACGGGCGCATCTATCTTTCCGATCCGCTCGGCAACCTCGTCATGACCTACCCGGCCGACGCGGAGCAAAGGGGAATCCTCGAGGATCTCGAGCGGCTGTTCACGGTGACGGTGATCGAATAGTGGCCGTTCGCTTCGTGTCTCGTCGAGCAAGGCCAGGAGTTGCATAACCCCGGTTATGCAGCGAGAGTTGACACCCGTTGAACCGCAAAGGGTCGATGATGGAGCGCATTGAATCGAAGATCACTTCCCAAGGACGGACTTCCATACCAGCCAGCATTCGCCAAAAGCTGGGACTTGGGCCTGGTTCGACAGTGGAATGGCGCGTCTGGGGCGATGAGGTCGTCGTTCGCCGGGCGTCGAAATACACGTCTCAAGACGTCCACGATGCGCTGTTCGATACGCCTCCCGATTCGTGCACAGTTGACGATATGGACGAGGGCATACGGGCGCGTTTGCGTAAAAAACACGCGCGCCGTTGATGCCAACTTCGTAGTACGGCCGATGGTCGGAAAAGATCCGGGACCTCCGCTCGATCTCGTTCCGCACCGCGCAGGCATGAACGTGAGTCGCGCCCTCCCACGAAACAACCCTTGAAGTGCTCACGGATTGGCAGCCGGATTCGTGGGCACCCCCGCTGGTGTTTCCTTGTAAACGGCGATCGACCAATACCAGAAGGAAACGACAACAAGGAGCAGAACCAGCACCAGACAATGTGCGGTCATTCCCAACGCCGCCCCTGCCGACAGCCCATCGAAATCGTTCCGGCCGACGATCGCCATGATGACGTGGAACACGGCTATCCACGATCCTGCAAACAGGGTAAGAGCCATGGCGTTCACGCCGACATCGGGTAGCAGCCGATCCTTGTCCCGAACATCTGCGGCTGTCATGGCGGCGATTGCCACGAAGAGGGCGACGACGATGTAGAGAGGCGCTTCGGGCAGCGCCAGAGTGGCTGCCTCAATCTCCTCCGGCATGATCTACGCGGCCTGAACGGCGAGCGTCAAACCGTGTTCGAAGTGATCCCGGTACTGCTTGCTGATTCGATGGCGAGTCTTGAACTCCCACCACCGCAGAGCCCGGCGGAGTCGATACCTTCTCTTGCTGGCGCCGTGCTTGTGCGATGAAAGGTGCACGAGCCGCCCACTGTCAACGATCTTGTAGTGGGTGTCAGGTTCTTGTCTGCCGCCGCTCAGATACCAGATCTCGATTTGGTTCCGGAATTCCTCCGAGCGGGCCAGCTTGAGCAGTTCCAGAGGCTGATCCGCATCGTTGAAGAGGCATCTGACCTTGATGTTGCGTTTGCGTATCCGCTCCCGCAGTGCGTCCATGACGTCCGGGCTGTTGTACATCGAATCCGCAATGTCGTTGCCGTCGTCGTGAATGTCGATCTGACGGCGAGTCTGATTCACGAGTTCGATAAACATCTCCGTGGCTTGCTCATCCGTGTTCAGCCCGGATTCCTCTCGGAGCCTGAGATCGCCCTGAACGGATGCTATAAGGTACGTGCTGAGCAGAAAGCCCACCGCCAGGATAGCTATCACTATCCATTCGGCGCCCTGAATCATGTCCATTGCCCGGTCTTCTCCGTTCCTGGTGCCGGCATTCGCCATGGAGAACAAAAACCGTGCGAATCGCAACGAAGCCTGCTCTCATGCGGCCCGCGAGCGTATGGCGCCACCTCTCCTCGCCCCGGGGCCGTGCAAGTGCCGGGAGTGAAATACGATCCTGGAGATTATCATTGACAGTCCGGCACCGCGCCATCGGAATCTGCACTGGATTCGGAGAAACTGCGGCCCTGCATTTGGAAACCGGGGCGCGCTGAGCCGCGTACGTCTACGCGGCTCAGCAAATCCAAGGCAAGACTTCCCGGATTGTCAGACCACTACCAGGTCAGCGGATTCGTTCTACGCGCAACGTCACGATGTCGATATCGTGATACTGCTGGTGACGCACGGACGATGCGTAGTGCCTGAGCAGGCGCAGCGAGAGGTCGCGCTCGGGCGACCAGTCGGCGGCCGGGTTGGCGAGCAGGACGAGCCGGTCTTCGAGGTTGTCCTGGCCGACCGCGGCGATGAAATCGATCTCCACCGTTCCGTGGTCGTTGCGGGCGACGACGAGCAGACGCCGATCGTCGCCGGCGGGCACGTCCTCGTCCTGGCGGACGAGGCTCAACAGCGCCTCTTCCCCGGCGGAGCGCAGGCGTTCCGTGGAATCCGGATCCCAGTCGAGCCGGGCCGCCATCTTGCGCAGCAGCTCGTCGATTTCAGGCAATGATGCGGCCGCGAGTTCCGTTTCCAGGCGCTGGCGCCGCGGCTGGGTGAACTCGATGAAGGCCGTCAGCACGATCGCCGCGAGCCCGCCGGCGGTCATGCCGTTATCCAGAAGCTGGCCCAGCGTTTCGCCGAGTCGATCTGCGAAGATCAGTCCGTTCTGGAACCCGAGCCCGATCCAGAACGCAAGCCCGGCGATCATCGAATTGCGGTAGCTGGCGCCGTCCTGCACGACGAGCTTCATGCCCTGAATGAACAGCAGCGCGATCAGCACGAGCACGTAGGCGGCGATCACGGGTCCGGGGATCGCGAGCAGCAGCGCGATGAGTTTGGGCAGGAAGGCCAGCGCGATGAACACGATGCCGATATACATGCCGACCCGCCGTGAGCCGACGCCCGTGAGCTCGACCAGAGGCAGGCTGCTCGAATAGGTCGTATTCGGCACGGTGCCGAAAAGGCCGGACAGCAGGTTGCCCATCCCGTCGGCGTTGAGCGCGCCCTGCACCGTACGGAAATCGACCGCCCGGGACTTGCGCCGCGAAACCTTCTGTATGGCCACCGAATCGCCGATACTCTCGACGGCGCCTACAACCGTGACGAACATGAACGCCGGCAGCAGCAGCCAGAAGCGGGCGTCGAAGCTCAGTTCGAATCCGGGCCAGGCGAAGGTCGGCAGCCCGATCCAGTCGGCGCGGGCGATGACGCCGGTGTCATAGAGGCCGAAGAAGGAGGCCACGACGCAGCCGACGACGATGCCGAGCATCGGCGCCCACAAGCGCAAGGCGCCGGTCGCGCGCAGGGCCAGCGCCACGGTTGCCACAAGCGTCGCGATCGCGCTCGCCGGCGCTGCCGCCGATGCCGTACCTTCGGGCACCTCGTTCAGCATGTCGAACGCGATCGGCACGATGGTGACGGCGATGAGCGCGATGACCGTTCCGGCCACCGTTGGCGTGATGATGCGCCTGAGCAGTGAAAGCTGCGCCGCCAGGCCGAACTGGACCAGCGAGGAAATGACGATCAGCGTCGCGAGCAGTCCCGGTCCGCCCTGGGCCAGGGCCGTGACGCACACGGCGATGAAGGCGCCGGACGTGCCCATGATGAGCATGTGGCCGGCGCCGATCCGCCCGAATCGCACCGCTTGGGCGATCGTGCTGATGCCGCTGACGATCAGCGCTGCGAAGACCGCCCAGGACAGGTAGGCTTCGCTCTGCTCGGCGGCCCTGATGATGATGGCCGGCGTCAGTACGATACCGCCGATGGAGATCGCCGCGGCCTGCAAGCCGAGCCCGAAGGCGAGTGAATCCGGCGGCCGCTCGTCGGGTTCGTAGAGAACGTCTCGGGTAGCGCCTTGCGAAGATGGATCCATTGGCGTCCCTGCTCCCCTTTTTGTTCCTGGTTCCGGCTGCGCGTCGTTGCGCCACACCCCTGCGCAGTGTAACGCTCGAACCGTTCGAGGTCACGGACAGCGTTACTGCATTCCGGGCCCCTGGCATCCGACGCGGTTCCCATCCGGCAGACGCGCGCTGATCAGAAAGCCGAGCACGGCCGACTGCTCGGGCAATGTGGCCGGGCCGGGTATAATTCGCGCGCGACGGACCGCGGGAGACAGTGCTTGAAACGTGACACGACCGGTGTTGCCAAGGGGCTGATCGCGTCTGCCATCGCCTGCGTCGGACTGCCTGGGCCGGCAAATTCCCAAGCTCTCGAGGAAGTCGTTGTCAGGGCAGACCTGCGCAGCCTGCCGGGCGAGGACGTGCAGACGGTCTTCGGGTTCGGCCGGTCGATCCTCGAGACGCCGCGTTCATTGTCGACGATCTCCGAGGAGATGATGAACCGCTTCAACATGCGCGATATCGACGAGTTGATCGCGGTCGCGCCCGGCAGTTTCACCCAGTCCTTCTTCGGCGTCGCGGGCAGTCTCGATGTGCGCGGCACGCCGGGCGAGACCTACTTCCGGGGCGTTCGCCGCCTCGACAACCCGGGCAACTATCCCACGCCCATCGGCGCGTCCAACAGGATCGACGTCGTGCGCGGACCGGCGTCGCCCATCTACGGCCCGGCCAAGGTCGGCGGTTACCTCAACTTCAACCCCAAGTCGGCCCGGATCGAATCGACGGGACAGTTCATCTCCGAATCCACGGGCGCCATTTCGGTCACGAGCGGCAGTTGGGACAAGTCGGTCGCCGCCGCCGAGTTCGGCGGTCCCGCCACGGTGGGCGGCCGCGATTTCGGATATTTCCTCTACGGCGAGATGGAACGCTCCGGCAGCTACTACGACAATTCCGGCACCGACCAGGACGTGCTGCAGGCGTCTTTCGACATGGACCTGAGCGACCGCGTCCGCCTGCAGTTCGGCGGCATGTGGCACGACTTCGCAGGCACCCAGGTCGCGGGCTGGAACCGCCTCACCCAGGATCTGGTCGACCGCGGTATCTACGTCACGGGCGAGGCCAGGCCGCTCGATGCGAACGGCGACGGCAGGATTTCCCATCAGGAATTCGACACCGACGGCGACGGGTTTACGGACCTGAGCCCGTTTTTCGTCTCGAGCGATCCGGGGTCGGGCGGCGCCCTGACGCCGGGTACCGATCTGACGCTCGGCGAGCTTGAAGACGCCGTCGGCGATCTCTCGGCGCTCGCGCTCGTGAACCCGGGCATCGCCACGATTGAGGGCCACCAGGTGATCGTGGCGCCCGACGATGTCCTGACGAACGACGTAACGACCCTCTATTTCGATGTCATCGTCGACACCGAGAGCGGTTGGGAATGGAAGAACCAGCTTTTCTACGAGGGCTACAACAACCTGAACGAGAACGCCTACGGCTTCTCCCAGTTCCACGACAGCCACGTCGTCGAGGACAAGCTCGTCGTCTCGAAGGTCTTTCCGGGGGACGGGATGACGGCGTCCCTGCAGCTCTCGCCGTCGTGGCGGTTCACGGATTTCGCGCACGGCGACGACTACACCAACGAATACTTCGACCGGCGCGACCTGACGGGCGGTTCTTCCGCGCTCGACGCGCGGCTGCTTGCGACCCGTATCGACGGCGATTACACCGAGTACTACATCGGCGACTACGGCAACCTCGGTCTCGCGGTCATGGCCGATTTCATCTGGGACAACGGCCTCAACCTCCTTGCCGGACTCCGCCACGACTCGATCAGCATGCAGAGCCGCCAGCCGGTGGACAAGCTGTTGTTCGCAAGCTCCAACAATTTCTGTCCGCCCCCGGGCGGTTGCGAGGACGAGGCAGCCGAGGACGATGTCGATGGCGTGTCCTGGACGTTGAGCCTGAGTTACGAGTTCGCTACGGGGCTCATTCCCTATGTCACGGCGGCGAGGCAATCGACGATGATCGTCGGGCAGGGCGCCGAAGTCACGGTGGGCAACATCCTGACGGGCGGCGCGTTCGACCGGTCCGAGCTGTTCGAGGCCGGCTTCAAGGGCAGCCTGCTCGATGACGACCTCTACTTCGCGGTCTCCGCCTACACGCAGGAACGCACCGACTTCTCCGCCCAGGCCATCGTCACCAACCAGTCCACCGAAACCGACGGCACCGAAGTCGAGATGCGCTGGGCGGTCAACGACAGGCTGCTCGTGACCTTCGGCTACTCGAAGATCGAAGTGCTCAACCTGAACACTGAACAACAGGGTCACCGCTTCAGTTTCATCGGTTGCGACGACCTGCCCGCGATCCCCTGCCACGCGCTGTACGGCGGCACGCTCGGCGCCAATGTGAGCGCCGGCCCGAGCGGCGCCCGCCGCGCGGGCATGCCCGAAGACATCTATTCGGTGACCGGCACCTACGACTTCGGCAACGGCCTGACCGTCAGCGGCAGCGTGATCGACGTGTCGGCAGCGCCATCGGGTTTCTCGAACAGCGTCATGCTGCCGGCCTACACGCTCGTCAATCTCGCGGTGGGTTACGAAACAGACAACTGGACCTTCAGCGTGACGGCCAAGAACCTCGCCGATGAGCGGTACTTTCGCGCCAACTTCCCGAACCTGTTCGGCGGCGCCATTGCATTGCCCGAGCTGCCGCGCCACTACAGCGCGCACTTCCGCTACAGCTTTTAGCTGCCCGAACCTCCGCTGCGCTTCGCCGAGCGCGCCCGCAACAGTTCGATCGTCACGAGCAGCAGAACCGCGATCACGATCAGGAAAGTCGCAGCGGACAGGATGGCGGGGCTGATTTCCTCGCGGATGCCGGACCACATCTGCCGCGGGATCGTGCGCTGCTCGATGCCGCCCATGAAGAGCACCACCACGACCTCGTCAAGGGAGGCTGCGAACGCGAACAGCGCGCCCGAGATCACACCGGGCGAGATCAGCGGCAGTTGCACCTTGAAAAAGCCGCGCAGCGGCCCCGCGCCGAGGCTCGCCGCCGCCTGCAGCAGCTCGCGATTGAACCCCGCCATCGCCGCGGTCACCGTGATCACGACAAAGGGCGCCCCGAGCGCCGCGTGCGACAGGATGAGGCCGGTGTAGGTCTGGGTCAGGTTCACCGAGGAATAGAAAAAGAACATGCCCGCGGCGGCGATGATGATAGGGACGATCATCGGTGAGATCAGCAAGGCCGTGATCGCCCTGCGCCAGGGCATGGCCGGGCTCGACAGGCCGACCGCGGCGAGCGTGCCGAGCGTCGTCGCAAGCGCCGTCGCCGACAGCCCGATCACGAGCGAATTGAATGCCGCGCGCCGCCATTCGTCGCTGAGCAAGACCTGCTCGTACCAGCGCAGTGAGTATGCGTCCGGGTCGAGCGTGAGCATGCCCGCCGTGAACGTGAAATAGGGCTCGGCGTTGAACGACAGCGGTATGACCACGAGGATCGGCGCGATCAGGAACAGCAGCGCCAGGGTGCAGAAGATCGCAAGCGCCCATTGTCCCGGACCGCGGCCGGATTGACCCTTCGCGTTCATGCGCCGAGCTTCATGCGGTCGAGGCCGAGCACGCGGTCGTAGAACACGAACAACAGCACAACCGCGGCGAACAGGATCGTGCCGAGCGCGGCGCCGAGCCCCCAGTTCAGCGATGTCTGGATGTGATAGGCGATCAGGTTCGAGATGAGCTGCCCGCTCTGCCCGCCCACGAGCGCCGGCGTGATGTAGTAACCGATCGCGAGGATGAACACTAGCAGGCAGCCCGCGCCGACGCCGGGCATCGACTGCGGCAGGTAGACGCGCAGAAACGCCCTGGGCCACGTGGCCCCGAGCGATGCCGCGGCCTGCATCTGCACGCCGGGGATTCCGCTCATCACCGAATAGAGCGGCAGCACCATGAACGGCAGCAGCACATGGGTCATGGCCACGAGCGTGCCGGTCATGTTGTAGACGAGCGTGAGGCGCTCCGCGTCCGGAACGAGCCCCGCCCAGACGAGAATGTCGTTGATGACGCCCTGTTGCTGCAGCAGCACGATCCAGGATGTCGTGCGTACGAGCAGCGAGGTCCAGAAGGGCAGCAGCACGAGCGTGAGCAACAGCCTGGCGCGCCGGGGCGGGGCGTGGGCGATGAATCCCGCCAGGGGATAGCCGATCGCCAGACACAGCAGCGTCACACTCAGGCTCACGCCGATCGTGCGGATGAAGAGGTCGACGTAAACACGGCGCGTTTCCGGTTGCCGCACGATGTCGCCGTCGACGGTGCGTTGCAGATCGACCGCATTGAGGTAGTAGTCGGCGGTAAACCGGTCGCCCGTCAGCAGCAGCGTTTCCCAGACCCCCGGCTCTCCCCAGGCTTCGTGAATCTCCGGCAGCGACTCCGACCACGGCGGTTCAGCGCCCCGATTCAGCGCGCGCCCGGTGCGGGTGATGACGCTGCGCGTGCCTGCCGCCTGCCGGTTGAGCCGCGTGGCGAGCCGGCCGATGGTGCGCTGCTCCCGCGCGAGCGTCAGTTCCCGCGCCGCCGCGGCGTAGACCTCTTCCGGCGGCAGTCCCTGCCGGTTCCAGGACTGCAATGCAGCGACCGTCTCCGGCATGATGTCGGCGACCGTGGGATCGTAGACGCCGCGCGCCATCATGCTGATCAGCGGCGCCACGAACGTGACGGCGATGAATGCGACGAGCGGCAGCGTCAGCATCAACGCATTGACGCGCGTCCTCGGGCGGGAAACGCTTGCCTTGCCTGCCGCCATCGTGTGTCTCGTTCCGTGGGCGAGTCAGCCCGCCGGAAGTTTCAGCGGCCTCCGGTCACGAGCCACGCTGCGAAACGCTCGTTCATGTCGTCGAGATTGTCCGCCCACCATTCCGCATCCTCGATGACGGCGTTGGCGGCGTTGGCCGGCCAGTCGGGAAGGTGCGGCGCCATCTCGATTCCCGTATCCAGATGCGTGTCGACGAGCGCCTGGGACGAGCGGCGCAAGGGCGCGTATGAAATGTAATGGGTGATGTTGGCGAGCGATTGGGTCGAGGTGGCGAATTCCACGAAACGCCGGGCGGCTTCGAGTCGCGACGTGCCGGCGACGATGGCCTGGTAGCCCGCGGCCAGCACCTGGCCGTCCCAGAGAATCTCGAGCGGCTGGTTCTCGAGTGCCTGGGCATTGAAAATTCGGCCGTTGAATGCCGTGCTCATGAGCACCTCGCCGTCGGCGAGCATCTGCGGAGGCTGGGCGCCGGTCTCCCACCACACCGCCACATCCCTGATGGTATCGAGCTTCGCGAAGGCGCGGTCGACGCCGCCCGGTTCCGACAGTACGTCGTAAACGCTTTCCACGGGCACTCCGTCGGCGACGAGCGCGAACTCGAGGTTGACGAGCGGCGAGCGGCGCAGGCCGCGGCGGCCCGGAAAACGCTCTAGATCGAAGAAATCCGCAATGGTCGTCGGCGCCGGTCCGGTCAGCCGTTCGCGGTTGTAGGCGACGACGGTCGAATAGGTCAGCCCCTGGACGCCGCAGTCGAGCGCGTAGGTCTCGTCGAAGTCCTCTTCTGCCGGCGTTCCATCCGGAGCCGGGGGAAGGGTCGCGAGGTCGACTTCCTCGAGCAAGCCCTCGTCGCAGCCGAGCAGGAGATCGCCGGCCTCGATGTCGATCACGTCCCAGGACACGTTGCCGGTTTCCACCTGCGCGCGAATCTGCGCGAGGCCGCCGCTGTACTCCTCCAGGTCGATGCGGATACCCGTTTCGGCCTCGAAGCGTTCGTGGTAGGCCCGTACCGAAGCGCGGGCATAGGAGCCGCCCCAGGACACGACCGTGATCGACTGTGCTTCCTGCGTGTGCGCCGAAGGCGAGAGCCAGATCGCGGTCAGCAACGTTGCCGCCGCGAGGGCGATACGGTTCGGTGATTTCATGCCAATCTCTCCTTGGAATGGATTCCCGGTCAGCCGCGCGCAGGCGCCGTTTCGGTCGACGTTGCGATGGGTACCCGATCCTGCTCCGGCGCCGCGCTGTACGCGCTTGCGGACCCCGTGGCGTCCAGCGCCCTGCAGTCGGTCACGAGCCAGCCCAGTTGCACGGTATCTCCCGGGAGCACGGCCCCGTGACCGACGATGTTCGGGATTTTCACTATGAACGGCGCGCGGCCCAGCACTTCGGTGTGCAGGCGCAGATGGTCTCCCATGAAGATCATGTCGAGCACCTTCGCATCGAAGACGTTGGAATAGCTGCCCGTGGGCGGGTTGAGCGCGACGCGCTCCGGCCGGATGGCAAGTTTTGTCGGCTGGCCGGCGCCGTCGACCGCGACCGGGAAAGCCTGAACGATGGCCGGCTCGCCCGCGCCGTCGCCGACATCGACCCGGCAGCTTGCGGCATCCCACTCGACGACGCGGCCGTCGAGCAGGTTGTTCTCGCCGATGAAGGTGGCGACGAAGACGCGCTCGGGTTCTTCGTAGAGCACTTCGGGCGAGGCGATTTGCTGGATCCGGCCTTCGCTCATCACGGCGACGCGGTCGGACATCGCCATCGCCTCGCCCTGGTCGTGGGTCACGTAAAGCATGGTGACACCGAGCCGCTGCTGCAGACGGCGTATCTCGTACTGCATCTCCTCGCGCAGGCGCCGGTCGAGGGCGCCGAGCGGTTCGTCCATCAGGACGATGTCGGGCTCGAACACCAGGGCTCTGGCGATCGCCGCGCGCTGTTGCTGGCCGCCGGACATCTGCCCGGGCAGGCGGTCGGCAAAGTCGCTGAGCTGAACCATGTCGAGCGCGCGTGCCACGCTCGCTGCGACCTGCTGCGCCGGAACGCGCCGCGCCTGCAACGGAAATGCGAGGTTTTCGGCGACGGTCATGTGGGGAAACAGCGCGTACTGCTGGAAAACCACGCCGATGTTGCGCTTGTGCGCCCTGATCTGCCCGACGGGCTGGCCCTTGAGGAAGATCTCACCGGCCGTCGGGTGTTCGAAACCGGCCAGCATCTTGAGACAGGTCGTCTTGCCGCATCCCGACGGGCCGAGCAGGGTCACGAATTCGCCCTGAGGAATGCGCAGATTGAAATCCTCCACGGCAAGCGTGTGCCCGTCGTAGCTCTTGCCGACCTGGGCGAACTCGACAAAAGCGTCAGCAGCGGATTTCAATCGACCCTCCGTGGCATGCACCCGGCGGTGCGGGCTGGCGAATCCTGATTCCGGCAGTAGCCGGGTCCCGGCCGGCGGCGGGCGAGGTCTTGCAACGGCTATTCAGGCTGCGGGAGTATACAATAGCGCCCACGATCCACAGCAGCGTTCACGCTCCACAGCCTTGTCCGTATCGATCCGGGGGAGAAGTTCATGTACCAGTTGTTTCGCCATCTGCCGACCGCCGCCATACTTTGTCTCAGCCTGCCCGTCAACGCGCAGGACGCGCTTCCCGAAGGGCAGGGCAGGGATCTCGTCGAAGCCGCCTGCGTCGCCTGTCACGACACCAGCCTGATCACGACTTCGACCGGGTACACGCACGAGCGCTGGCGCCACCTGATCACCAAGATGATCGACCTCGAAGAGCCGCTCGCCGGCGACATCACGCAGTACCTCGCCGCCAACTTCCCGGAGAAATACGACCGCCGACCGACGCTCGTATCGGGCGACACGAACATCACGTTTCTCGAGTGGGACGTCCCGACGCTCGGCCAGCGCCCCCGCGACCCGCTCATGACGCCCGACGGCATGATCTGGTGGGCCGGCATGTACGGCAGCATCATCGGCCGGCTCAACCCCGAGACGGGCGAGATGACCGAGTGGACGCTCGCTCCCGATGCGCGCCCGCACAGCATCATCGACGATGCCGACGGCAACATCTGGTACACGGGCAACGGCAACGGCACGATGGGCATGCTCAACCCGGAAACGGGCGAGATCACCGAGTATCCGTTGCCGGACCCCGCCGCCCGCGACCCGCACACGCCGGTCGTCACGAACAACGGCGACATCTGGTTCACGATCCAGCACAGCAATATGCTCGGCCGGCTCGTGCCCGATACCGGCGACATCCGGCTGACCGAAATGCCCACGGTGCGCGCGCGGCCATACGGCCTCAAGGAGGATTCCGACGGCATGCTCTGGGTCGCCTACCGGGGCGCGCCCAAGATCGGCCGGATCGACCCGGATTCCTGGGAGATCGTGGAGTTCGCGACGCCGGACCCCGATCCGGAGTCGCACAACGGCGAGACCTACATCAGGCGGCTCGCGATCGACAGCAACGACACGATCTGGTACGTCGATTCCGGACGCGGTTACCTCGGCCGGCTCGATCCCGAGACGGGCGAGACCACAGAGTGGTTGACGCCGAGCGGTGAGAGTTCGCATCCGTACGCGATCGAGATCATCGACGACATCATCTGGTTCAACGAGTCCGATCAGCGGCCAGATGCGCTCGTGCGCTTCGATCCCGAGACCGAGCAGTTCCAGAGCTGGTCCATTCCGTCGGGCATCGGCATCATCCGCCACATGCGGGCGACTCACGAGGGCGACCTCGTGATCCATCAGAGCAGTACGAATACGGTGGGTCTCGTGCTCATCGATCATGAGAGCGACTGGGGTTACTGAGTTCTTTTGTGGGGGAGGTGCGCCACCGCTTGCTTGAGGATTGCGGACGTGGTTCTCTTGTCGGGCAGGCGCAGTACCGCTTGCTTGAGGGCTGGGGGTCGTCGCAATTGTGTCGGGGAGGCGGACGACCGCTTGCTTGAGGGCCGGCGTTAGTAGTTCCGTTGTCGGGGAGGCGCGCTACCGCTTGCTCGAGACACGCGGTTAATACGTCCCTGTACGCTCCGCGCGCGCATCCCTGCGCGCGAGGGTCTCAAGCAAGCGGTAGCGCACCTCCCCTTGGGTTTGCGGCAATCCGGGAGCGTTCAGGCTTGACCGCTCATCAGCCCTGTCAAAGGTCGACGTGAGGTGCCTCCCTCGGGGCCAGATAGCGTAGATACTCTTCCTCGAAACTTAGTAGTGTCGGGTCGGCGAGACGGTCGACGTAGAGCTTGCCGTCGAGATGGTCGAATTCGTGCTGGAAGACCGTGGCGAGAAAACCGGTGAGTTCGAGTTCGCCGCGCGCGCCGTGCTCGTTCGTGTAGCGGACCTTGACGTGCTGCGGGCGTTCGACGAAGCCGCGCAGTCCCGGCACCGACAGGCAGCCTTCCCAGTAGCCCTGCGTTTCGGGGTCGACGACCTCGATGTCGGGATTGACGAATGCGGTCAACGGCATCTCGGGGATGTCGCCGTAGCGGGTCGGCCCTCCGGGGATTTCGATGATCGCGAGCCGGACGGATTCGCCGACTTGCGGCGCGGCGAGCCCGATGCCGCCGTAATCATGCAGCGTTTCGATCATGTCGGCGAGGAGCCGGCGCATCGGTTCGCCGCCGATCTCATCCGGCTCGAGCGGGCGGGCCGCCTGGCGCAGCACCGGGTGTCCCATGCGGACGACCTTCCTGACCGCCATCGCCGCTACCGATCGGAGTCCTGGTCGGCAGGTGCGCTGAAGCCCGCGGGCGGTTCCTCGATGAAGGCAAACTCGGCGGACTGGTACTTCGCTTCGCCGATGATCTCCCGCAGCTCGCGCAGACTCCGGTAGGGCGCCTGGCTGATGAACATCTCCTGAAACCTGGCGAGCATGCCGGAGGACACGCCGCCGCCCGGGTCGGCAAAGCCGCGAAAGTCGATCTGCGTGCGGCCGTCGCCGAGCGGCGTGAAGGTCCACGACGATTCGATCACGGGCATCCTGACGTAGTCTTCGTCCACCGGAAGGTAGTCCGGCACGCCGACGGCATGCGTCGACAGCACGTAAGTTTCCGGATCCTGCGCTCGGCGCGTGTGCAGCACGATATCGCGGTCCCGAAGCGGCCAGGGCATCGCATTGATCGAGTGCACGTAACTCTCGGTGTCGCTGAGCCGCTCGATCAGCCTGATTTCGCGCGTACGGTACAGCCAGTCCGGGGCAGCCTCGAAATCGTCGAGCAAGGCCACGAAGGCGCTGAGCCGGCTTTCAACGTGGGTCACTCCGCGAAATTCGAGGTAGCCGTCAGGACGCGCGCGCTCGTAGACGACGATGTCGCGCCGCGAGTCCTCACGGACCAGCGTCCAGTCCTGGCCGGGCGCGGGCGGTGCTGTGAGGAGCACCAGCGCCGCAATGGGCACAGTCAACGTTGCGGTTTTCACGTTCACGGCTCAGGGATTGTACGAATCTGCGGCCCGAAGGGCATCCCGGCAGGGTGCGGGGCGTCGCGCTACCGCTCGCTTGAGACATGCGGTGAATACGTCCCTGTACGCTCCGCGCGCGCATCATTGCGCGCGAGGGTCTCGAGCGAGCGGTAGCGCGACGCCCCTTGAGCTTGCGACAGACCGGGAGCTGGTTTGTTGATGGCGAGCAGAGTGTCTGCACCGCTGTTGTACGGCAGGGCGCCGTGGCGGCACAATGGCTGCCCCGAAGTGATGAGCGGCCAGCGCAGGCAAGTATCCGAGTGACCGACGGGCAGGACAAACACCTTCCATCGGGCGTGCGCCGGCAAGTGCTGCGCGGCTTGTGCGCGGTTGGGCTCGCATTTCCGGCGGCTCCGAGGGCTCAAAGCGTTACCGGCACCGCCTCGCCGCCGGCCGAGAACGACCGGCTCGTCTTCGCGTACGGCGAACGCGCGGGTCAGGCGATCGCGCCGGGGGACCTCGCGCTCGGCGCGGAACAGGTCTTCGCGTACCCGATGGACCCGCTCACGAGCGAGGTCCGCAACGGCACGCGCCTCAATCAGCTCGTGCTCGTGCACGTCGATCCCGCGGGGCTGTCGGAGCAAACGCGCGCCCGTGCCGCCGAAGGCATCGTGGCGTACTCGGCGGTCTGCACGCACACGGGCTGCGACCTGACCGACTGGGATACGGAAACGAAGCGGTTTCAGTGCCCGTGCCACGAGTCGCAGTTCGATCCCAGTGACGGCGGCCGCGTCGTCGGCGGGCCGGCGCCGTGGCAGATCGCGGCGCTGCCGCTCAAACTCGTCGACGGCATGCTCGCCGTCGCCGGCGAATTCGAAGGCCGTGTCGGCTTTCAGCAGCCGGGGCTCGACCCGCTTGGCGGGCTCGGTACGTGAACGACAGTTCGAACAAGGTCGTTCGGACGTCGCCTGGACGGTTTATACCCGTTCGGATGGCTCGATACCTGAACGTTTCGGAGACTAAGCATGAATGATCACGGTGAATACCGGAGCTATTGCGGCACGCTTTGCGCACTCGTGCTCGGTCTGGTTTCGATTCCGGCCGCGGCGCAGGGCGTCGCCGACTATAGCCCCGTCACCGATGAGCGGCTCAGGAACCCCGAGCCCGGGAACTGGCTCATGTTCCGGCGCACCTACGACGGCTGGGGCTACTCGCCGCTCGATCAGATCGACACGGGCAACGTCGCGGGGCTCGTGCCGGCTTGGACGGTGTCCACGGGCATGACCGAGGGCCACCAGTCGCCGCCGGTCGTCAACGACGGCGTCATGTTCGTCACCACTCCGCTCAACTCGGTGCTTGCGCTCGATGCGGTGACGGGCGACACGCTCTGGCAGTACCGCCGCCAGATGCCTTTCGATATTCGCCTAGGCCACCCGACCAATCGCGGCGTGGCGCTTTACGGCGACAAGCTCTACATGGCGACATCGGACACGAACGTCGTCGCGCTCGATGCGGCGACGGGCGAAGTCGTCTGGGAGACGGTGGTCGAAGACTACAACGGCGGCTACTACATGACGGGAGCGCCGCTCGCGGTCAACGGCCGGATCATGGTGGGGGTGTCGGGCGGCGAGCGCGGCATCCGCGGTTTCGTCGCGGCGCTCGATTCGGAGACGGGCGAGGAAGTCTGGAAGTCCTACACGATTCCGGGTCCCGGCGAGTTCGGCAACGACACCTGGCCCGGTAACACGTGGCAGACGGGCGGCGCGCCGACCTGGGTCACGGGCACCTACGATCCCGAGCTGAACCAGACCTACTGGGGGACGGGTAACCCCGGGCCGTGGGTCGGCGACGCCAGGCCCGGCGACAATCTCTACACGAACTCGGTCGTCGCTTTCGACGTCGGCGGCGGCGCGATCACGGGCTATCACCAGTACCACTGGAACGGCTCCTGGGACTGGGACGAGGTTTCCGCGCCGCTGCTCATCGACATCACGCGCGACGGGCAGACGCTTCCGGGGCTCGTGCACGCCGGACGCAACGGCTATCTCTGGCTGCTCGAGAGGCGCGCCGACGGCATCGGCTTCGTCGACGCCGAGCCCTACGTCAACCACAACGTCTTCACGCGTCTCGATCCGACAACGGGCCGGCCCGAATACGACATGGAACGCAAGCCCGGTCTCGACAAGCGCGCAACGTTCTGCCCGTCGCTGCACGGCGGCAAGAACTGGCCGCCGGCGGCCTACAACCCGATCAGCGGGCTGCTCTACATCCCGGCCAACGACAATCTCTGCACGACGATGGCCGGCGAGGAAGTCGAATACCGGCGCGGTCAGCAGTTCGTCGGCACGGATATCAGGGAGACGAGCCTCGTCGAAGGCGCGGACCATGTCGGCGAGCTGCAGGCCTGGGATCTGGACAGCGGCGAACAGGTCTGGTCGCACGAGTTCGGCGAATACAGCAACTGGGGGCCGATCCTGACGACCGCGGGCGGCCTCGTATTCCTCGGCGGCACGGCCGACCGCTACTTTCGCGCCTTCGATGCCGGGACGGGCGAACTGCTCTGGCGAACCCGGCTGAATTCCGGGATTACGGGCGTGCCGTCGTCGTTCGCGGTCGACGGTGTGCAGTACATCGCCGTGCAGTCGGGCTGGGGCGTCGACGCCGCGGGTTCGCAGCGCCGCGTGGACGGCCTGTTCGGCAATCCCGAGACCATCGTCCCGCAAGGCGGGGTCGTATGGGTCTTCGCGCTTCCGCGGGATTGACGAGTCGCCGCGCGATGTGGCGACGGACACCGGGTTTCACAACGTGCGCGGGTCTGATGGATCGACACGTACGCGAACGGCGAACCACCGGCCACGGATACGCGCAGCAGGAGTTATATCGATGAGATTCTGGCTTGCCGCGGCATCCGTGCCGCTCCTGACCGGCATTGAATACGCCGCCGCGCAGGCGCCCGACGGCGAGGCCGTCTTCGAAACCCACTGCGCCGTGTGTCACGTCAATCCTCCGGAGGAGGACATCCCGACCGTCGAGGCCATGTCCGTGCTGACGCCCAATGCCGTGGTCGCTTCGATGACGGAAGGCAACATGCGCATTCAGGGCGACCTGCTCACCGCGGCCGAACAAGTCGCCGTCGCGGAGTTCCTGACGGGCCGCCCGGTCGTCGAAAGCGTCGCCGCGTTCACCGCCGGCATTTGCGCGCAGTCGCCGCCGTTGCCGACGCTCGCCCCCGGCGCGATCTGGAACGGCTGGGGTCCGGACACCGGCAACACGCGCTTTCAGCCGGACACCGGGGGGCTCACGGCCGGCGATGTGCCGAATCTCGAACTCAAGTGGGCGTTCGGCATTCCCGACGTCACGCAGTCGCGCGCGCAGCCGGCCGTAATCGGCGGACGCGTGTTCATGGGCAGCATGACCGGCGCCGTCTACGCGCTTGACGCGGCCACGGGCTGTACCTACTGGACCTATCAGGCTCAGGCGGGCGTGCGCACGGCGATTTCCGTCGGCCCGGTGGCGTCGGGCTATGCGATCTATTTCGCCGACGGCGAGGCCAGGGCCTATGCCGTCGACGCGCAGACGGGCGAGGAGATCTGGTCGTACAAGGTCGACGACCACCCGGCGGCACGCGCCACGGGTTCGCCGACGCTATTCGACGGCCGACTCTACGTCGTCACCTCGGGCGTGTCGGAGGAAACGGCGGCGGCGATGCCGGACTACGAGTGCTGCACGTTCCGCGGCAGCCTGACCTCGCTCGATGCGGAAACGGGCGAGGTCGTCTGGAAGAGCTACACCGTGCCCGAGCCGCAGCCGCGCGGCAAGAGCACGAGCGGCGCGCAGCTTTGGGGGCCGGCCGGCGTCGCGCTCTGGAGCGCGCCGACCGTGGACCCGGTGCGCGGCATGATCTACGCGGCCTCGGGCAACGCCTACGCCGACCCCGCACCCGGCACGAGCGACGCGATCATCGCCTTCTCGATCGCGACGGGCGAGATCGAGTGGATCAATCAGATCATACCGGGCGGCGACGTCTGGATCCTCGGCTGCGACGCGCAATCCACGGGCGGCGACGAGAACGCGGGCGACAACCCGAACTGCCCCGAGGAGGTCGGCCCCGACTACGACTTTTCGGCCTCGCCCGGACTGATCACGCTGGCCGACGGCCGCGACCTGCTCGTCGTGACCCAGAAGTCGGGCGTCGGCTACGCACTCGATCCGGACCGCGAAGGCGCGGTGATCTGGGAATATCGCTGGGGCGCCGGCAGCCCCGTCGGCGGCGTCTGGGGTTCGACGACCGACGGCGAGCGCGCGTATTTCGCGGTTGCGGACCAGTTGACTCCGGCCCCGGGTGGTCTGCACGCCGTGGACGTCGTCACCGGCGAAGGCATCTGGCAGCGTCCGCCCGAACAGCCGTTGTGCGCTGCCGGTCCGGGTTGCGGCCCGGCCCAGTCGGCGGCATTGACGTCGATTCCGGGCGTGGTGTTCTCCGGTTCCGCCGACGGCGGCATGCGCGCCTACGCCGCGGAAACGGGTGAGATCGTGTGGACCTTCGACACGAACCGCGAGTTCGATACGGTCAACGGCGTCGCGGCCAACGGCGGTTCGATGGACGGCCCCGGCCCCGTCGTTGCGGGCGGCATGCTGTTCGTCACGTCCGGGAACGGCGGAATCGTCGGCACGCCGGGCAATGTTCTGCTGGCATTCGGGCCGGCGGAATAGGGCGGCATCCTCGAGTTCGTTTCAGCGTCGTTGGCGGGGCGCAGGAGTGGTGTGGCATGCGGCCAAGCCGGCGTTTGCCGGTGTGAGGCGATCGGCGCCTGACCGGTTGGAATGGTGTGACATGCGGCCGAACGGGGCGTGCGTCTTCGAGTTTGTTTCAGCGTAGCGGGTGAGTCATGGACGAAGCAGTCAACGTTTTCGGCGAGCTGATCGAGACCTGCAGCGACAATCCGACGACCGGATTCTTCAGGGACGGCTGCTGCAACACGAGCGACCAGGACATCGGCTCGCATACGGTTTGCGTCGAGGTCACGCGCGAGTTCCTCGAGTTCTCTAGATTTCGCGGCAACGACCTGTCCACGCCCATGCCGCAGTTCGAGTTTCCGGGCTTGCGGCCGGGCGACCGCTGGTGCCTGTGCGCGGCGCGCTGGCTCGAAGCGCACCAGGCCGGCATGGCGCCGCGGGTCGTACTCAAGGGCACGCATCGCCGCGCGCTCGAGATCGTGCCGCTGCAAGTCCTCCGCGGTTTCGCCGTCGATCTGAACTGACCAGCAAGCTGTCCGGTCGAACGGGCGCCTTCCCATTGGCGACCGGAAATTTGTGGCCGGCGCGATCCGCAGGAGTTCTGCGCCGGATCGCGCTGCTGGATCGCCGGTGGAAGTATCAAGAATCATGAAGGGGGCGCGATCGGCACGAATTCTGCACCGGATCACGCTAAACTGAGCGGCCGAGAGCCATCACCCCGGGGCCAGTGCGTTGGACGAGCGATCCTCACTGCTGAACCAGCTCCAGATCGAGAAGGACGACAAGCCTGCTCAGGGCAGCGGGCGGGCGGCCTGGTGGGTTGTTGCCGCACTGGTCGTCGTTGCCGGCGCCGGGGCCGCGGGGTGGTACTTCTACACGCTGCCGCCGACCATCGTCGTGAGCGTCGCGACCGCGGAAGCCGCGCCGGTCGATGTTTCCATGCAACGCGGTTCGATCCTCGACGCGTCGGGCTACGTGATCCCGAGACGCCAGGCCACCGTCTCGTCGAAGATCACGGGCAAGGTCGTCGAAGTCCTGATCGAGGAAGGGCAGTTCGTCGAGCGTGACGAGGTCGTCGCGCGGCTCGACGACACGAATTACCGGGCGGCGTTCGTCCAGGCCGAGGCGCAGCTCGCGCAGGCCCGGGCGAACCTGAACTCCGCGCAGGTCGCGTTCGACAACGCCGTGCCGATATTCGAACGCAACCGCAGCCAGTTCGAACAGCAGATCATCAGCGCGCAGGAATTCGACAACGCGCGGGCCGCCTACGATGCGGCGCGCACGGGCCTGGAGGTTGCCGCCCGCGCGGTCGATGTCGGCGAAGCTTCGGTCGCGTTTGCCGAGCGTAATCTCGACGATACGGTCGTGAGGGCACCGTTCGCGGGAATCGTGACCGTCAAGGCCGCACAGGAAGGCGAGATGGTGTCGCCCGTGTCGGCCGGCGGCGGCTTCACGCGTACCGGCATCGGGACGATCGTCGACATGGATTCGCTCGAGGTCGAAGTCGACGTCAGCGAAAACTTCATCAATCGCGTCCGGCCCGACCAGACCGTGACGGTCACGCTCAACGCCTATACGGACTGGCAGATCCCGGCCCACGTCATCGCGATCATTCCGACGGCCGACCGCGCCAGGGCCACCGTGCGCGTTCGCGTGGGCCTCGGTGAGAAGGACGCGCGCATCCTCCCCCAGATGGGCGTGCGCGTGTCCTTTCTGGACGACGATTCTGACGTTCCGCAGCCCGCGCAGGGCGCCACGCGCGCGGTCGTCGTGCCGCTCGATGCGGTGCAGTCCAACGGCACGACCGGCGTGGTCTACGTGCTGCGCGAGGACACCGTCGAACGGCGCGCCGTGAGCCTCGGCGCGCGCACGGCGCTCGGTCAGGTCGTCCTCTCCGGCGTGACCGCCGGAACGCGGCTCGCGGCCGGCGATCTCACGCAGTTGGCCGACGGCGTCCGGGTTTCGATCGCGAACTGAGATTGCGTGAACGAGACCTCACCTTGCCGGCCGCAGGCCTTGGCAGCGTTGCCGCACGACGTGCCGCGACCCGACCGCGCTGGCGAAACGAAATTCAATCGAGGAGCGAGCCGATGACGGCGTTAGTATCAATCAGGGATGTCGACAAGGGCTACGTGCGCGGCAAGCAGCGCGTGGAAGTGCTGACCGGCGTCAATCTCGAAGTGCAGTCCGGCGAATTTCTGGCCATCATGGGACCGTCGGGCTCCGGCAAGACGACGCTGCTCAACCTGATCGGCGGCCTCGACAAGTGCGACAAGGGCGAGGTCATCGTCGCGGGCGAGCGGCTGCATGAGTTCTCGTCCGGCAAGCTCGCCAGGTGGCGTGCGCGGCATGTCGGCTTCGTTTTCCAGTTCTACAACCTGCTGCCCGTGCTAAGCGCCGAGCGCAACGTCGAGGTTCCGCTGCTGCTGACGAAACTATCCGGCAGGCAGCGCAAGCAGAACGTGCGCGCGGCGCTTGAACTGGTCGGACTCGGAGACCGCGCCAGGCACAAGCCGGGCGAGCTCTCGGGGGGTCAGCAGCAGCGTGTCGGAATCGCGCGCGCGCTCGTCTCGGACCCGACGCTGCTGATCTGCGACGAGCCGACCGGAGACCTCGACCGCGAATCGTCGGAATCGGTGCTCGAGCTGCTCGAGCTTCTGAACCGCGACCACGGCAAGACGATCATCATGGTGACGCACGACCCGCGGGCGGCGGAGCACGCGTCGCGGCTGCTGCATGTCGACAAGGGAGTGATCAGCGCGGAGCCTCTCGGAACCGCGGCGTGAAGTTCTTCTGCCTGGTCTGGGCGGGATTGTGGCGCAAACCGATGCGCACGATCCTGACGCTGCTCTCGATCATCGTCGCCTTCATGCTCTACGGCACGTTGTACGGGGTGACCTCGACATTTGACGACGTCATCGATCGCCTGAGCGAAACGCGGCTGCGCGTTCAGAACCGCGCGAATCTCATGGAGGGCCTTCCCGTCGCGCATCTTTCGCAGATCGAATCGGTGCCTGGAGTCAATGGAGTCGCGTATTACAGTCTGCTTCCGGCCTACTACCAGGATCCGGGCAACGGCATACAGGTCGGTGCCGTCGAAATCGAGCGCTTTCTCGATGTGACGCCGGAGTTCATCGTGTCCGAGGAGCAGGTCGAGACGATGTTGCGTACCCGTACCGGGACGCTTGTCGGACGCGATCTTGCCGAAGCGCGCGGCTGGACCATCGGCGACCGGGTCACGCTCGGGTCGAATCTCGTGGCCCGCACCGACGGCATGGACGCCTGGGATTTCGACATCGTCGGGATCTACGAACTGTCGGAGGAATTCAGCGACTGGGAAGCGCGGGACATGTACGTCCACTACGAGTACATCGACGAGGCGCGCGTCAGGGGCGCCGGCATGGTGCTTCTCTACTTCGTGGAAATCCTTGATCCGGAACGCGCCGCCGGGATTTCCGAGCGCATCGACGCCCTGTTCCTGAATTCGAGCTTCGAGACGCAGACGCTCAACGAGGCGGACTGGGTCAGAGCCCAGATCGGGCGGGTCGGGGACATCAACTTCTTCGTCAACGCCATCATCGGCGCCGTGTTCTTTACGCTGCTGTTCCTGACCGGCAACACGATGTGGCAGTCGGTACGCGAGCGCATTCCCGAACTTGCGGTGCTCAAGACCTACGGTTTCGGCAACGCGACGATCGTAAGCCTCGTGGTGACGGAATCGCTGTTGCTGTGCGTAACGGCTGCGGCGATCGCAATGGTGATCGCTGCGACCGTTTACCCCGAAATCTACCGCAGCCTCAACATCGGCGCGCTGCCGCTGCCGCCGAGCGTCATCGCGCTCGGCATGGCGATCGGCGCGCTGCTTGCCCTGGTCAGCGCGCTTCCGCCGGCCTGGCTCGCGCAGCGTCTCAATGTGGTCGACGCGCTCGCCGGGCGACACTAGCTCCCGGCCGCTCACATGATCGCGCTCACCCAAATCGTCGCGGTTACGGCGATGAACCTGCGCAACATTCCGCAGCGCCTCGGCAGTTCCTGTGTCGTCGTCGTCGGAATCGCCGGAGTCGTCGGCGTGCTCGTCTCGGTGCTCGGTATCTCGACGAGCCTGACCGATACGCTGCTCGCCACCGGGCGGGTCGATCGGGCGATCGTGTTGCGAGACGGTGCGGATACGGAGGTCTCAAGCGCGCTGTCGGTCGATGCGGCGCTGACGATCGTCGACGCGCCGGGCATCGCCAGAACCGCCGAAGGCTATGTCGCGGCCACCATCAACATGGTGACGGGAGTCAATCTCGAAAGGATCGACGGTACGCTGGCTTCCATGACCCTGCGCGGCACGGGAGCTGCCGTGTTCGACGTGCGTCCGGAGATCGAGATCGTCGCCGGACGCATGTTTGAGCGCGGAGTTCGGGAGCTCATCGTCGGTGCCAGCGCGCTGGAGGAGTTTGCGGGCGTGAACATCGGCGACATCGTGTCCCTGCGCGGCAGCGACTGGACCGTCGTCGGCGTGTTCACGAGCGGCGATGCGCTCGAGTCCGGCATGCTGACCGATGTCGAAACGTTGTTGTCGGCCTATCAGGGTGCGCCGAGAAACAGCGTGACCGTGATGCTCGAGTCCGAGGACAGCTTCGATGAGTTTCGCGACGCGTTGACGACGAACCCGGCACTGACCGTCGATGTGCTGCGCGAGACCGAGTACTACAGCCGCCAGGCCTCCTTCATCAACGATGTCATCGGCGTCGTGACGAACTTCGTCGCCGGAATCATGGCCGTGGGCGCGCTGTTTGCCGCACTCAACACGATGTATCAGGCGGTGAGCAGTCGAAGCGTCGAGATCGCCACCTTGAGGGCGATCGGCTTCGGCCAGGGCGGCATCGTCGTTTCGGTACTCTGCGAAGCGTTGCTGCTGGCCGTAGTGGGCGCCTTCGTCGGCGCGGCGGTTGCCTGGGCGCTGTTCAACGGCACGACCATCAACATGGGCAGCGTGAACGCCTCGATCGTCTTTCGTCTGGAGGTTAGCCCCGGGCTCGTCGCGCAAGGCGTCGTCTGGGCCTGCGCGGTCGGTCTTCTCGGCGCCCTGTTGCCTGCCATTCGTGCGGCGCGGCTGCCCGTCGCCACGGCCTTGCGCGCGGTGTAGATGTGTGTATCACAAATCCTGCTGCATCGGATCGTGGACGACCACTGTCTGAGCTGTGTCGATTGTGAAATGTCGAGACGATCAAATGAAGACTGATATCGGAATCTGGAAAATCGACCGAGAGTCTCGGGCCGGAAGCAAGCTCGATCCAGCCGACCGTATTGAAACGGAAAAGATGCTGGAAGACATTGTCGTGGAGAATCCCAACCTGCTAATGGCCGGGCTCACACTGGTCGGCAGACAGGTTCCGGTCGGTACTGGTCAAATCGACCTTCTCGGGATCGATGACGAAGGTCGACTAACTGTGTTCGAACTCAAGCGCGAAAAGCTCACGCGGGAAGCCGTGGCACAGGTGCTGGACTACTGCACGTACGTGGAGACCCTGACGGAGTCGGAACTCGGAGCCCTGATCGCCGAGCGATCCGGCCGACACGGGATCAGAAAATTCACAGACTTTGAGGAATGGTACGCAAGCCAGGCGGGAGACGCCCTACGGCCCGCCAAGATGGTATTGGTTGGCCTGGGGCTGGATATGAGCGCCTACCGAATGGTGGCCTATCTGGCAGACAAGGGCATCGAAATCAGTCTGTTGACCTTCCATGGGTATATGCACGGCGATAGCATGCTATTGGCCAGGCAGGTAAGGACCGCCGAGGATCCCCATGCGTCCCCACGCGTTCGGCCAAGCGCTAGAGACTTGATTAGGAAAGCCGGCGAGTATGGTGTGGCGGAAATCTGGCAGGATGCGACAACGTCGCTGAACTACAGTATCCGAACATACTTTACGAAGTCCGGTATTACCTATCTGCAGCGGACGATCACGCTGCCGGACGACGTTCGTGTTCGGGGGTCGCATTCTGTGGCGATTGACGAGTCCGGGAAGATTCGCATCACGTTCTATCCGGCCGCTGTAGACCTTTGTCGCGAGCGCTTCGAAAAGCTCAAGAATGCAATTCAGTTCGAAGTCGAGAAACCGCCGAACGCACCCGCCACGCGACGTGCTCCGAACCAATGGTATTACCGCCTTGACGAAGAAAGCTGGCACAAGAACAAGGCCCGTTTAGTCGAGCTTGTACGGCACGTAGAAGTTGCTTGGCGCGAGCACGAACACTTGGTTTCTGACGCGCCAGAGCAGGAGTAGCGACTTCCCGTCTGTGCGTCTCTCAGCTCGTTGCCAGGCTGAATATGGAGAAGATCTTTGGAATTACTACTATAGGCGTTTACTGTCGTTTCAGCAGACTGCATCAGCGTTCGGGGACTTAGAGTTAGAAACGTTATTGCGCAGAAGAACGCAGTGGTTCGAAAACGAATCTGCGTAACAATATCGACCCTAGGCGGGGCAGTACCATGAGAGAGTCGTACGAAAGACAACAAAAAGAACTAACGATTCGGACAGTAGATATTCGAAGACCTTTAGCCCGCTTGTTCGTGGATGTAATCAGGAGTCATCGCGTAGATGGCTTCCTTCGCGCCTCTTAGGGCGCCGTAAATTGGATATGAACTTCTGGGCCGGGTCACGTTTAGGTAAGCATAGGGTTTCGACTCGTCCGACCATTCCTCACCTCCCCGAGTGAAGATCCCGTATCGGAGGCCATCAGTAACGATTATCCTGGAACAGTTTGGATATCTCTTCGCGTAATCCCTCGCCTGCGATATCGCACTTAAACACGCTCCATGGACCTTCTTTGCTTCTACGACCACCGACACGTTCTTGTCCTGTCTCGGCAACCGAGCAAAAAGCGCCACATCGACTCGATTAAACTCCAGGGCGATCTTCTGGGGCGTCCAGCCCAAGACCTTGAGTAGCGGAACTACCAGATGGCAGACCGTCTCGTGTTCAGAAGCCGATTTCCAATCGTTTGAGTACCATTTGGCCATCTGGGAGAACGAACCATGATGGTCCAGTAGCGTGCGAATCGCGTCGCTTGGCAGGCCTTGTTCGAAAAGAAAGCTGGCGATTTCTTCTGCCTCAAGGTCATTTTCTTCAGAAAAATCGAGCGAGCCGATTGCGTTCCAATTCACTGAGTCATCAATCCCGGCAAGCTCGGGCTTGATCCGCTCATTGACGATTCGAGAACGCTTGTTGAGCCGCTGGGTGGTGCCCATTTGGAAAGTCCAATCCTCGTATGTTTCCGGTTCGTCTGCCTTCCAGAGCCAACTTACTCTGCGCGTGTGCCCCAATGACCACCCATCGATGTCGTCGAATTCCGCACAGTACTCGTACTTTCCCAAAATCCCAATCGCCAATAGAGTGGTACGCCCGAGTTTCAGTACCACGATGTCGCCTTCTTTCATTTCATTCTTTAAATGTCTCTCCCCGCCCGACAGGATGACGTTCCACTCGAAACAGATATCGTCGTGACGGTGGTCCCGATCGCCAGCAGCGTGCTGCCAGATAGTCTTACCTTCTATATTCATGTTCTACTCAACCACTGAACCATCAATTTATCCATTTTCCTTGCATCGAATGCGCGACTTATCTCGCTCAAACTGCTGTTTGCGCTCATACCAGACATCAAATATGTGACGTGTCGTTACGGTCGAACTGGTCGTGCTTTGGTATCGCGCACGCTCATTTACACGGTCGGCTACGTCCTTCAGCCTCATCCAATGGTTGCCTTGCGCTTGAAGGATGTCATGTACTTCATGTATTAGCGTGGGACGTGTAGTCGATTCCCCTGTCTCGTTTCGCTGAACTTGGCGAGATTGCCTTGTCAAAAAAAGCGGAGAGTCTTCCTCTCGGCGGTAGAGCTTTCTCGGATTCTTGACCGCGCCCTGCGGTTCCGGTGCAACCCCCGTGTCGGTGTAACCATCCCACGGCTCGTAGCTCTCGCCTATGGTGTCTTTGGACCCAATGAGCAGCCATTCCGGATATCGGCAGCGCTGATAAGCCAAGCGCTCAAGTAATCCTCCGCGCTCGAACCGACTGTGGTTCAACGCCATACCGCCGTGATCCTGGACGACGATGAGGTACGGCACAGGTGTGCCATCCTGCTGACAGTAGAAAGCGTCATACGCTATATGGCCATCTCCGACCACATAGAGGAGAGCCAAACACTTCGCGGTGCGAGACTGGTCGTGGTGCTCGACTCGCTTGAGACTCACGTAAATGCCCTTAAAGTCCGTTTCGATCGTCTGCTTGACCTTCGCCGTCAGATCCGTCTTGTGGACGTGCGATGTCCATCCGGCTGGTAACAGCACCGCCTCTGTTAATTCCTCCTCGTGCTCGACCTCGTATCCGTTAACTCCGTGTACTAACTTGTGAATGTCATCCAGTGAGACGCCGTCGTCAACGTAGAAGAATGTGTGAGCAGCGTTCGCCTTCGCGCACAACTTCACGGGGTCGAAGTCCCTATGTGGGCCTGGGTAGTAGACTGTTCTGGAGCCGAAGAATATCTCGCGATCAAACTGAGGCTGAGACTGTTCAAGCCACTCTGGAAGCCGTTCTGGATGCTGGCTTAGCGTGGAAATCATCTCGCCGGTAGGCATGCGTAGCGTCTCCGAAGCTTGAGGAATCTTTTGCATCCTAGCACCACACGCAAGTGGAAATGATGCGAAGCGGTCTGGCCACGCGGGTAGTGGCGACCGCCCTCCGGCCCGTTCGCCGTTCCTCTCATCTGGCGGGGGCAGTTCGACGACAAGCATCGCACGACGCCTCACGGCCACAGCGTATTTTCGGCGAGCGCGCTTTGTAGCTTGGCGACGGACCATACGTCGATACCGTCCTGGGTTTTGAAGCACCGCTTGCCACCATAGACGAGCACGCGCCGGACGACGCCGGGGAGTTCGCTTATCGCGCGCAAGCCTTGCAACATGCCGGTGTGATAGCGAGGCCGGGACTTGACTTCGATCGCTGCCAGTTCGCTATTGCGTCGGAGCAGGAAGTCGACCTCGGTGCGGTTCGGCGGGTGCGGCGCCCAATAGTGCAACTCGTCGAATAGTTCGTTTTCCTCGCCGTGCGCCCGCAGCAGGTGCAGGACCCAGCCTTCGAGGAGCGCTCCACGTTCTTCAGGCGCCACTGGACCCCGCAGCTTCTTGACCGCTCGAACCAGGCCGGGATCGACCCAGTAGAGTTTCGGATGGCGTCGCTCACGTGATCGCAGTCGCGGCGTAAACGCCGGCAGGCGGACCGTGAGCAAGGTGTCTTCGAGAATCTCCAGGTAGCCTTGCACGGTCGTGCGTGCGACGCCGCAGTCACGCGCGATGCCGGAAATGTTCACGGTTTCGCCATGATAGAGGGCGGCGATCGGTAGAAAACGCGCGAAGCCGGGCAGGTTTCTGACCAGACCTTCGGCCCGGATTTCCTCACGCAGGTAGAGGCGGACGTAGCTCTCGAGAACCGCGCGCGGTTCCTCGGCGGCCAGAACCAGGGGAATGGTTCCCGTCGCAAGAGCCGCATCGAGGTCGAAGTCGTCGCCGAGTTCCTTCGGCGTCAGCGGATGCATCGTCTTGTGCAGCGCGCGGCCGGCGAGCAGGTTCACGCCCGCCGCCTTGAGCTTGCGTGCGCTCGATCCGAGGAGGGCGAAATTGAGCCCGCGACTCTCGATGTGCCTGTGCACTTCATTGAGCAGATTGGGGAGGCGCTGAATTTCGTCGACGACCACCCAGCCGCCCGGTGCAACGGGTTGCAGATCCGCAGCGAATAACGACGGGTCGGCGAGGTAGTCCTGGTAGAGGCCTTCGTCGAGCAGATCGATGTGCGGCGCGTCGGGAATCTGGCTCCGCGCCCAGGTGCTCTTGCCGACGCCGCGCACGCCGAGCAGAAAGAAGCTCCGTGCGGGGACGCGAGTCAGCCGGGGATACGTCTCGTTGGCTACCATGTCGTCATTTTTCTATGAAATATGACGGCATGGTAGCAGGCTGGCGTTGCCGGATCACTACGTTTTCCCGGAGCGGTGATTGTCGCACGTTGGGTGGGCGCCAAGGCCCGCGCCAACTTGCGCCTCCGAATACTGCAGGAACGTTTCGTGGATCGGAGGGGATTGGTGTCCGCTTCCTTGTGGATCGTTCCCCGGCAATGTCAGTCGATTTGGCGGTGGCGTCAGCGCGGGTTGCCTGCCACAATCGCCGGCGGGACAGGCCACGCACGAACTTCGAGCCGGGCGATGTCATGAGCGGCATCGCGGTCTGCCTCCTGCTGAACCGATCCTCTGAACGGAACCCGGATACGCGATGGAATCGAACGACAGCTATCGGCGCGGTACGGCGCGGCGGTTGACTCGCCGCGGTTTCGCGCAGCGCTGCCTGATGTCCGCCGTAGCCTTGAAGGTTGCGGCCTGCGCAAGCGTTCCGGACGGCGCAAGCGTCATGGAGCGGGCGACTGTTCCCGATGGCGCAACCGTTCTCGACGGCGCGCGCATGGACCGCTTTATCGCCGTGAGCGCTGGTCTGACGGGCGTTCCGGCATCCGCGCTGGATCCGGTCATGGCCGAGCGCTTGATGACGGCGTTGGCCGCGATGGGCCGTGGCGACGAACTCGCACGGCTGCTGGCGGAGGAATCCGAAACCGCGGACGACGGGATTTCCGGGGATCTGATCGTTGCCTGGTATTCCGGCATCCACCCCGCTCTGGCTGCCGACCCGAGCGGAGGAGGAACGCCGGTCCCGGCCGAGCTCGTCGGAACGTACGCCGAGGCGCTCATCTGGACGGCACTCGATTTCGCCCGTCCCCAAGGCGTCTGCGGCGGCGCTCCGGGGCACTGGAGTCAGCCGCCGGGCGCCTGAGCCGAGCACCGAAGCAGTGGATATCCAGGCCGACGTGATTGTTGTGGGCTCCGGCGTTGCCGGCGCGCTGCTTGCCGATCGTCTTGCCGGCGCCGGCATCGACGTGGCCATGCTCGAAGCCGGGCGGCGTGTGGACCGTGCCGCAGCCTTGCAGCGTTTTCACGACGCATTGATCAAGACCCCTGAAAGCCCCTACCCGCCGACGCCGGCCGCGGACCATCCGCTCAGTCACGATCCGGATCACTGGTACCGGCAGTCGGGGCCGGATCCGTTCAAGAGCACGTACATCAAGGTCGTCGGGGGCACCACCTGGCACTGGCTCGGCACCTGTCTGCGCAACCTGCCTGCCGACTTTCGCCTGCGCAGCCGGTACCGGCAAGGCGTCGACTGGCCGATCGCATACGATGAACTCGAACCCTATTACCTCGAGGCCGAAACGGAGCTGGGCGTGGCCGGCGATTCGAACGAGGACCTGGGTTCTCCGAGGTCGGGCGGTTTTCCCATGCCCGCCATTGCCCAGACCTGGCTCGACCGGGTGATGGACCGGGCACTCGACGGTACCGATTACCGGGTGCAGGCCACGCCGCAGGCCCGCAATTCGGTGCTCCGCGAAGGCCGGCCGCCGTGTTGCGGCAGCGCAAGCTGCATTCCCATCTGCCCGATTCAGGCCAAGTACGACGCCACCGTGCACCTGGACAGGGCGCAGCGCAAGGGCCTGGTCCTGCACGAAGAAACCACGGCGACATTCGTCGAGACGGGGCCGGGCGGGCGAATCGCCGCCATTCGCTTCAGGCGCCCGGACGGCAGCGGCGGGCGGGTCCGGGGACGGGTCTTCGCGATCGCCGCGCATGCGATCGAGACGCCTCGCCTGCTCCTCAATTCCCGTACGGACGCCGTGCCCGACGGCGTCGCGAACGGCTCCGGCCAGGTCGGCCGGAACCTGATGGACCACCCGGTGCAGTTGAGCTGGGCGCTGTCGGCAGAGCCGGTCTGGCCGTATCGAGGGCCGCTGTCGACGTCCGGCATCGAAAACC
Organism: Gammaproteobacteria bacterium; assembly: GCA_022826245.1. Taxonomy (GTDB): domain Bacteria; phylum Pseudomonadota; class Gammaproteobacteria; order Steroidobacterales; family Rariloculaceae; genus Rariloculus. Next base: position 8,919 of record JAJDVG010000001.1, on the reverse strand, counting down.
TGCGCGACGGTCCGTTCCGCGGCGACCGGGCGGCCTTTCGCATTCAGATCAGCAACGACGGCTGGTCCTGGCCGAGCGGCGCGCCCATTTCGCTGGCCGGGGACCTGGTGAGTCAGGGACTTACAGGCACGGCATTGCGCCGCGCGCTGCGCGAGCAGGCCGCACGTCACGTGCAGTTGGCGGCGTTGATGGAGCAACTGCCGGATCCCGCCAATCGGATTGTGCTCGATCCCGAGGCGCGGGACCCGTACGGTGTGCCGCTGCCGCAAATCCATTACCGCGTCGGCGATTATTGCTCTCGCGGATTGGCCGCCGCACGGCAGGTCCACGACGAGATTTTCTCCCGCCTGAACGCTTCCAAAATTCGGCATCATGAGGAGTTTCAGGGCGCGGGCCACATCATCGGAACCTGTAAGATGGGCGATGACCCCGGCTCGTCCGTTGTCGACCGCCATTGCCGCAGCCATGACCACCCGAATCTGTTTCTGCTCGGATCAACCGTGTTTCCCACGTCGGCCACCGCCAACCCCACGTTGACCATCGCGGCGCTGAGCTTGCGCGCCGCAGCGGAGATTCAGCGAACCATTCGCGACGTCTCCTGAGGGCCCTGCCAAAGATGCACGCATCCGTGAGACTCACCGTGAACGTACGCGCCGCGGCGGAGATTCGCCAAACCGTCAGTGCCGGCTGTTGAGGGCTCTGTCAAGAATGCATCCACTCCTGAGACTCACCGTGAACGTACGCGCCACCGACGCCCTGCGCGGTCTGCTGTTGGCTTTCGTGATCCTGGCCGGGCCTGCGGCGATTGCCGCAACCACCTCGGCCACCGTCAACGGTTTCGTCCGTACCGTAGCCGGCGAGCCCATCGCCGCCGCCCGCGTGCGGATCGTCCACGAGCCGTCAGGCACGACCGCCGCGGCCGTCGCCGCGGACAACGGCGCGTTCTACCAGCCCGGCCTGCGCGTCGGCGGTCCCTACGAGATTCGCGTCACCGCGGATGGCTACCGGGAACTCAGGCTCGATTCCATCATGCTCAAGGCCGGAACGCAGCCGCCGCTCGCCTTGACGCTGATCGCGCTCGAAGTCGAGGAGGTCCTCGTCACCGCAAGCGCCGCGATCTCGCAGCGCGACCTCAACAACGGCGTCGGTTCCGCGTACTCCGCCGACGACATCGCCAACCAGCCCGGCGTGACCCGCGATGTCATCCGGACGCTGCTGCGCGACCCTCTCGCGCAATCCGCGGGCGTGGGCAATCTGTCTGTCGGCGGCGTCAACCCGCGCTTCAACGGGCTCGCCATCGACGGCTCGCTGCAGCAGGACGATTTCGGCCTGGGCACCAGCACCTACGCGACGAGCCGTTCCCCCATCAGTCTGGACGCGGTGGAGTCCGCCTCGCTGGTGGCTTCCGACTACTCCGTCGCCGCCTCGGGTTTCACCGGCGGTCTCGTCAACATCACCACAAAGTCGGGCACGAACGAGTGGGACGGCAGCGCGTTCTACTACTTCCACGGTGACGACCAGGTCGGCGATACCTACGACGGCGACCGGCAGTTCTCGCCCGCCGCGTTCGAGGAGAAGGAGTACGGCTTCTCGGTCGGCGGTCCGTTGGTCACCGACCGGCTGTTCGTGTTCTTCTCCTACGACGAGTTCGAGGCCGTGGAACCGGTGGACTTCGGCGGCTTCGACGCGAACAACGGCATCCGGCCAGGATTCTTCGAGGCCCTGCGCGGCGTGGTTACCGACGTTTACGGATACGATCCGGGCGGCCGTCCGGCATCCGCTTCAACGCCCGAAGGATCCGAGCGCGCGCTGCTGAAGCTCGATTGGAACGTGGGCGACGCGCACCGCGTGTCATTGACCCGCCAAAGCACGCAGGAGATCGGCACGTCCGTCGGCGCCGACCGGCTCGCTTCGGCGTGGATCGATGTGCCCGTGGACCTCACCGCCTATACCGGCCAACTCTTTTCCGACTGGACCGACCGCGTCTCCACGACGCTGCGCGTGAACCGCAAGGAATTCACGCGCGGTCAGAACTGCCGGGCGCAGGGCGTCGGCGCCCTGGAATTCGACAACCTCAACGCCACCGAGGCGGTCGGCACGCCCCTTGAGGGACTCCTGACCGGCAGCGTCGACGTCATCGCCGGCTGCGACCGCTTCCGGCACGCCAACGCCTACAGTGACGAACGGCTTCAGATCCACGGCGCGCTCGACTACTTCGCCGGCGACCACATCCTGCGCGTCGGCGGCGAGTACGAGTCCTTCGACCTGTACAACCTGTTCGTGCCGAGTTCCAACGGCCGGTTCGTGTTCCCCGACTTTGCCGCCATCGTCGACCGCACCGCCCGCGTCGACTACGTCAACGTGCCGTCGAACGATGTCCGCGACGGCGCCGCCGCGTGGGGTTACAGCAGAGAGACGTTCTTCGTGCAGGACACGTGGCAACTGCGGCCGAATCTCGAGCTCACGGCGGGGCTGCGCTACGAGCGCTACGCGCAGGACGACCCGCCCGCGTTCAGCCGGCCGATCGCCGACACGTACGGGATCCGGACCGACGCGGGGCTCGACGGCCTCGATCTGCTCATGCCGCGCTTCAGTTTCCGCTGGAGCGGTCTTGAGCGCACCGTGCTGAGCGGCGGAATCGGCCGGTTCTCGGGTGGCGATCCGAAAGTCTGGACGTCGAACGCGTTCCAGGTACCGACGGTGTTCTCGCGCGTGACCGCGAGCGGCGTATCGCCGACGACGGTGCCGGCGGAACTGCGCGCCGCGGTCGCGGCCGGCAGCCCGGTCGCCATCGATGCGATCGCTCCGGGTTTCGAGGTGCCGTCCGACTGGAAGGCGTCGCTGCGCGTCGAGCGGGATGTCGACCTGGTTCTGGGCAGCCTCGACCTCGGCACGGGCTACACGTTCACGGCGCAGGCCCTGATGACGTGGACGCGCGACGGCTTCCTCTGGAGCAACTTCGCCCAGACCCGGCTGGCCGCGGCGCAGCCCACCGGCGTCGCCCCGGACGGCCGCACGATCTACGCCGATCTCGACGACCTCGGAATCCTCAACCTCGTGGCGCTCGGCAACCATGGCGAGGGCCGCGGCAGGGTCCTCACCGCGGCCCTGGGCAAGCGCTACGACTCGGGGCTCGATTTCCAGGTGAGCTATGCGCGCCAGGACGTGGAGGTCGTCACCGAAGGCCTGTCCTCACGCGGCATCTCCAACTGGCGCGGCATCCAGGATTCCGACCGCAACCGCCCGTCGCCGCGCACGTCGCCGCACCAGGTCACGCATTCCCTGAAGCTGAACCTCGGCTATGAACGCAGCTTCGGCCGCGGCTTCCGGGCTCGCGCCGACCTCTTCGCGCGCGCCTGGTCCGCGGATCGGTTCACCTACAGCTTCGACATCGACCGAGGCAATGCGCTCTTCGGCCGGGCGGGGGCGGGCGAGAGCCCCTACGACAACAACCCCCTCTACGTACCGATGGGCCGGAACGACCCCGCGGTGGTGTACGCGTCCTCGTTCGACCAGGACGCCTTCTTCGCTTACGTCGGCGACAACGGGGTCGATGCGGGCATTCACGCGCCGTATTCCGCAAACGCGGGCATCAACCAGATCTGGGACCTCCGCCTGCGGCTCGAACTGCCGAGCCTGGGCGCGCTCGACCGGTGGGTGGGCGAGAACCGCGCGAGCCTGGTGCTCGACATCGAGAACGTGCTCAACCTGCTGAACGACGACTGGGGCACGTTCGACGCGGGGCCGAGTTTCGGGCAGGCGGCCATCGTCCGCGCGGACCTCATCGATGCCGCTGATGTGGCCGCATTGGGCGTGGACGGCGCGCCGGCGTTGACCGGCGACGCCCCCCGCACGACCTGCCGGCGGCAGAGCGACTGCGTCTACCGCTTCAACAGTTTCCGCGACATCGACTCGGCGTTTCCGTATGCGTCGCGCTCGGTCTACCGGATACGGCTCGGCATCCGCATCGACATGTAGCGTTTGACTTCGGCGGCCGGCTCCTGCGCATTGCGCGAGCGAAACGCGTCAGTCCCCGAGCGGTAGCTACGGTTCGACCGTGCCCGGCTCGACTTCGTCGAGCGTGCCGTCGAGCGCGAAGAGCCAGACGCTGTCGCCCTTGGCGGAGCCTGCGAACATGTTGCCGGCCGAGTAGGCGACGACGTATTGGCGGCCGTCGTGCTCGAAGGTGCTCGGCACGGAATTCATGCCGGCGCCGGTCTGAAATTCCCAGAGCATCGTGCCGTCGCTCGAGTCGAGCGCCGTGAGGCGGCCGTCGCTGCGGCCGACGAAGACCAGCCCGCCCGCCGTCGTCAGCGAGCCGCTGTAGCAGATGTCCCGCCAGTGCTGCTGCCAGACGAGCGTGTTCGTGCTCATGTCGAGCGCCGCGAAAACGCCGAGCGAATGCAGTGCGGAGCCGCCGAAACCGCCGGCGATGTAGCTTTCGCCCTCGGGCGGACGCTCGTCGCTGACTTCCTCGGCGATATAGCCCCAGCTTGCGTCCCTGGCGCAGACGTAGAAGAGCCCGGTTGTCGGATCATAGGAACTCGGCGGCCAGTTCGCGCCGCCGCCGACGCCGGGCTTGACGAGCACGGGCTCGTCGGTCCAGAACGGCGTGAAGATGCGGCCCCGGTTGACGGCCCGGTAGCCTTCGGGCGCGATCGCGATCTCCTGCGGAACGAAGGCGTCGCCTATGGGGAAAGGTTGCGTGGCCGCGGTGGCCTGGCGCGGGTCCTGCGGTACGGGCCGGTCCTCGATGCCGATCAATGGTTCGCCGTTAGTCCGATCAAGGATGTAGACCCAGCCGGTCTTGCCGGCCTGGGCGAGGCCTTTGCGCTCGACGCCGTCGATTTCGATGTCGAAGAGCACCACGGGGTTCGGCGAGTCGTAGTCCCAGATGTCATGGCGCACCTGCTGGAAGTGCCAGCGGTACTCGCCAGTCTGAACGTCCACGGCGACGATCGACGCCGCGAACAGGTTGTCGCCCGCGCGTATCGAGCCGTTGTAGTCCGGCGCCGCGTTGCCCGTCGAGAAGTAGAGCAGGCCGAGTTCGGGATCGATCGCGGGCGTCTGCCAGACCGGCGCGCCGCCGTCCATCCAGATCTCGTTGTCCTGGGGCCAGGTCTCGTGGCCGATCTCGCCCGGGCCCGGGATCGTGTGGAAGGTCCACACGAGGGCGCCGTCGGCGGCATCGTAGGCCTTGACCCGGCCGCGGATGCCGCGCTCGCCGCCGGCGAAACCGGTGATGACGAGCCCGTCGTAGAAGAGCGGGGCGCTCGTGATCGTATAGCCTTCCTGCCAGCGTTCGGCCTGCACCGACCAGACGATCTCGCCCGTGGCCCGGTCGAGGGCGAGGAGCTTGCCGTCGAGCTGGCCTGCGTAGATCCGGCCGTCGCCGAGCCCGACGCCGCGGCTCGTCCAGCCGCAACAGACGGCGTCGATTTCGGGGTCGAGGTTGGCGCGGTAGTCCCACAGGCGCTCGCCCGTCGCGACATCGAGCGCGAACACGTCGTTCGCGCCCGTGACGACGTAGATGACGCCGTCGGCGACGATCGGCTGCGCTTCGCCCGAATACTGCGGGCCGATGCCGGAACCGTCGAGCCGGGCGCGCCAGACGCCTTTCAGGTTCCCGACATTGCCGCGGTCGATCTCGCTGAGCGGGGAGTAGCGGCGGTTGTAGAGGTCGCCGCCGTTGGTCGGCCAGCCGTCGGTCGGCGCGGCCGTGAGCGGGTGGGGCTGCAGCGCCGGGCCGCAGGCCGCGAGTGTCGCGGTACCCGCCAAAAGCGCGAGTGTCGCGACGATGCTGCGTGCTCCGGCGGCTTGAGTTGAGAGCCGCGCTGCTGCAACGGCGGAGTGACGGCCTTGCCGGAGGCGACGTATCGGGCGTCGTCGCTGCGTTGCTCGTCGCCCGAATGTGCCCAATGTGCTCACGACTCCTGTCTTGTCGGGCGTATGCCTCGCCGGTCCTTGCGCACCGCCGGGTACCGCAACGCGCTGGCGGCATGCACGGTCCCCGGTTGCGCGCGCGGCGCGCGTTTCATTGCGCGAGCACCTCCACGACGTGCTGGCTCACGTCCCGGATGTCCTCCGGAGTCAGCGTAACGGAAAAGCCTGGCATTTCGTTGCGCCCTTCATAGACGACCTGGATGACGGGGCCGAGAACGTCCGAGTCGCGGATGTCGATGCCGCCGCCATGGCCGCCTTCACCCACCTCGCCGTGGCAGGCGACGCAGGCCAGCGCGTATACGGACGCGCCGTTGACGAGATCGGCCTCGCCCTCGAGATCCTCCGGGAAGCTCATGAGCGTACCTCCGGGGTCGACCGCCTCAAGTTCGCCCTCGAGCGCGAAGAGCCACACGCTGTCGCCCTTGACCGAGCCCGCAAACAGGTTGCCGGCGGAGTAGGCGGCGACGTATTGCGTCCCGTTGTGCTCGAAGACCGACACCGGTGCGTTCATGCCGGCGCCCGTCTGGAACTCCCAGAGCATGTCGCCGTTGCTCGAGTCGAGCGCCGTGAGCCTTCCGTCGCTCCGCCCGACGAACAGGAGCCCGCCGGCTGTCGCCGCAGAGCCGCTGTAGCAGGGCTCGGCCCACTGCTGCTGCCAGGCGATCTTGTTGCTGTGCATGTCCATGGCCGTCAGCGTGCCGAGGCTAGGTAGCGGCGGCGCTCCGAAGGTCCCGCCCGTGTAGAGCTCGCCCTCGGGCGGCCGCCCGTCCGGGAGTTCTTCGGCGATGAAAACGCCGATGCGATCCTCGGCGCAGACGTAGAGATAGCCGGTCGCCGGGTCGTAGGAACTCGGCGGCCAGTTCGCGCCGCCGCTGATGGCCGGTTTCGCGATGACGTACTCGTCCGTCCAGTACGGAGTGTAGATGCGTCCGCCGTTTACGAGGCGGTAGCCTTCAGGTGCGATGTCGATGGACTGCGGCACGAAGGAGTCGCCTACGGGGAAGGGCTGCGTGGCCGCTGTCGCCTGGCGCGGATCCTGCGGTACGGGCCGGTCTTCGATGCCGATGAGCGGCTCGCCGTTGGTCCGGTCGAGGATGTAGACCCAGCCCGTCTTGCTCGGCTCCGCCAGGCCCTTGCGCTCGACGCCGTCGATTTCGATGTCGAAGAGGACCACGGGGCTCGGCGCGTCATAGTCCCAGATGTCGTGGCGCACCTGCTGGAAGTGCCAGCGGTACTCGCCGGTCTGAACGTCCACGGCGACGATCGAGGCGGAGAAGAGATTGTCGCCCGCGCGCAGGGAGCCGTTGAAATCAGGCCCCGGATTGCCGGTCGAGAAGTAGAGCAGCCCGAGTTCGGGATCGACGGCCGGCGTCTGCCACACGGTGGCCCCGCCGTGCATCCACAGTTCGTTGTCCTGGGGCCAGGTGTCGTGGCCGACATGGCCGGGTCCCGGAATCGTGTAGAACGTCCAGACGTGCTCGCCGTTTTCGGCATCGTAGGCCTTGACTCGGCCGCGAACGCCATACTCGGCGCCGGCGAAGCCCGTGATGACGAGGCCGTCGTAGTACAGCGGCGCGCTCGTGATCGTAAAGCCTTCCTGCCAGCGTTCGGCCTGCGTGGCCCAGACGACTTCACCCGTTTGCTGGTCGAGCGCCTTGAGCTGGCCGTCGAGCTGGCCGACATAGACCTTGCCGTCGCCGAGCCCGACGCCTCGGCTCGTCCAGCCGCAGCAGATCGTATCGATAGTTTCCTCGAGGTTCGCTTCGTAGCTCCACAGGATCTCGCCGCTGTCGACGTCGATCGCGAACACGTCGTCGGCGCCCGTGACGACGTAGAGCACGCCGTCGTAGAAGATCGGTTGCGCTTCGCCCGAATACTCTGCGCCGACGCCCGAGCCGTTGAGCCGGGCACGCCAGACGCCCTTGAGATTGCCGACGTTGTCGCGATCGATCTGGGTCAACGGCGAGTAGCGCTGGTTGTACCAGTTGCCGCCGTTGGTCGCCCAGTGGTCGGTCGGGGGTTGCACGAGTGCGGTGCCGGAAAAGGCGGGCGCCGTTTGCTGGGCCTGGCCGGTAGCGATGGGCAGCGTCCCGAGCGTGGCGCAGAGACATGTCCGCGCCGCATGGGCAGCGAATCTTTTCATGGGATCAATCCGTTCTTGTGAGTTTTGGCCTGACGAGCGCGATTGTACCGCGCTCCGGCAGCCGGTGGCGGAACTGCGCTTCGCGGCGAGACCGATGAGACGCCCGCCGGACACGGCGCGCAAAAGAGAGCCGGACCCTGCCAGGCAAGGTCCGGCTTCACGAATTACCCGAGTTCGATGCCCGTTCCCGCAAGCTATCCGGGTCTCGAGCGCTGCCGACGCCGGGCGGCGCCGGCAGCGTTGTCGATCACTCGAAGTTGAAGTTCAGGCCGAGATAAACCTCGCGGGGCCGACCCACCGAGCCGTCCCACAACTGCTGCGACACGGTGTAGAAGAACGCCGGGCTGTAGTACTCCTCGGTCAGGTTCGTGCCTGCCAGGACGACCTGCCAGTTCGTTCCCGCGTCGTAGATCAGCCGCGCGTTCACGAGCCCGAAGGACTCCTGAGTGCGCTGCAGCGGCCCGCCGGCGAACGTGGTGTAGTCGTCGGTCCAGGTGTAGTCGACCCTGAAGGTCATCGATGCGCCGTCACCGACCGACCAGTCGAACTGACCCCATAGATTGGCGGTCATGTCCGGCGCGCCGGCGAACTTGTCGCCTTCGGAGTAGGCCGGAACCGTGCCGAGCGCGGCGTCGCCGAGATCGACGAACTCCGTATCGAGCATGCCGATGTTCGTACCGAACTGGAAGTTGTCGCCGGCCAGATTACTCCGTCAATCAGATAATGCAGTATGTTAATGTATGTTCTCAATGAGTTGGAGCAACTTGTTGAGAGGTATGCCATGAAGAAACTGTATGTGGTGCGTCTGACGTTGCAGGAGCGGGAGCGGTTGC